>NZ_JBVHPJ010000010.1:0-320205 GCF_055567995.1 Streptomyces sp. NPDC026246
CCGGTGGTGTGCTGCTGCCGTTCTTCTCCTTCATGACGTTCCTCATCGCCGTCCCCACCGGCGTGAAGTTCTTCAACTGGATCGGCACCATGTGGAAGGGCTCGCTGTCCTTCGAGACGCCGATGCTCTGGGCGACCGGCTTCCTGATCACCTTCACCTTCGGTGGTCTGACCGGTGTCATCCTGGCCTCGCCGCCGATGGACTTCCACGTCTCCGACTCGTACTTCGTGGTGGCCCACTTCCACTACGTCGTCTTCGGCACCGTGGTGTTCGCGATGTTCTCCGGCTTCCACTTCTGGTGGCCGAAGTGGACCGGCAAGATGCTGGACGAGCGCCTGGGCAAGATCACCTTCTGGACGCTGTTCATCGGCTTCCACGGCACGTTCCTGGTCCAGCACTGGCTGGGTGCCGAGGGCATGCCGCGCCGGTACGCCGACTACCTGGCGGCCGACGGCTTCACCGCGCTGAACACGATCTCGACGATCAGCTCGTTCCTGCTCGGCATGTCGATCCTGCCGTTCCTCTACAACGTCTGGAAGACCGCCAAGTACGGCAAGCCCGTCGGCGTCGACGACCCGTGGGGCTACGGGCGCTCCCTGGAGTGGGCCACCTCCTGCCCGCCGCCGCGGCACAACTTCATCACCATGCCGCGGATCCGCAGCGAATCCCCGGCGTTCGACCTGCACCACCCGGAGATCGCAGCTCTCGACCAGCTCGAGAACGTGGGCCACGGCGACAAGGCCCTCGCTGGCGGCAAGGAGGCCGGCAAGTGAAGATCCAGGGCAAGATGTTCATGTGGCTGAGCGTCTTCATCCTCGTCATGGCGATCGTCTATGGCGTGTGGTCGAAGGAGCCGGCCGGCACCACGGCCCTCTTCCTGGCCTTCGGCCTCGCGATCATGATCGGCTTCTACCTCGGCTTCACGGCCAAGCGGGTGGACGTCGGCGCGCAGGACGACAAGGAGGCGGACGTCGCGGACGACGCCGGCGAGGTCGGGTTCTTCAGCCCGCACAGCTGGCAGCCGCTCTTCCTGGGCATCGGCGGCGCCCTCGCCTTCCTGGCGGTCGCCATCGGCTGGTGGCTGATGTACTTCTCGCTGCCGGTCATCCTGATCGCCGTCTGGGGCTGGGTCTTCGAGTACTACCGCGGTGAGAACCGCACCCAGTAGGACACACGAGCGCCGCAGGGGCCCGGACACTCCGAGAGGAGTGTCCGGGCCCCTGTTGTCGTGTCCGCCGTCCACCGCAATGCGTGTCACTCGTACGAGTCATCCGGCGTGCCGCGATTGACGCCGCTTCCTAGCGTGAGGTCATGAGCCACACAGCGAACTCCCGCCCCGTCGTCAGCTGCACGCTGCTGGTGATAGCCCTCTGCGCGGGCGTCACCGCCTGCGGCTCGGACGGCGACCCGCTCTCCGCCCGCCCCTACGACGCGGCGGACCAGATCTCCTTCAACGCCCCCACCGAGGGGAACAGGAAGGCCGACCCGGACAAGCCCCTCGAAGTGGTCGCCGAGGACTCCGACGGACGCATCACCGACGTCACGGCCTACGACGCCTCAGGGCGCTACGTGGCGGGCGAACTCGCCGCCGACGGGCGCCGCTGGCACAGCACCTCCCCGCTGGCCGCCGACGCCGGCTACACGGTCCGGGTGAGCACCGAGAACGAGGACGGGGAGCCCGGCCGCAAGGTCATCACCTTCGACACCGGAAAGCCCACCGTCAAGAAGCGCCTGGACGTCGCGTTCGGCCCGAAGAAGGGCACGTACGGCGTCGGCCAGCCCGTCACGGCCGAGCTGAGCCAGCCCGTGAAGGACCCCGCCCAGCGGGCCGTCGTGGAGCGCGCCCTCAAGGTCACCTCCACGCCCGCCACCGAGGGCGCCTGGCACTGGGTGGACGACAAGAAGCTCCACTACCGCCCCAAGGACTACTGGCCGGCCCAGGCCACCGTCCAGGTCCGCAGCAACCTGGAGGGCATCAAGGTCGGCGACCGCATGTGGGGCGGCAAGGCCAAGCCGCTGACCCTCACCACCGGCGACAAGCTGGTGGCCGTCACGGACGCCGCGGCCCACCGGATGACCGTCTACAAGAACGACGAGGTCATCCGCGAGATACCCGTCACCACGGGCATGCCCGGCTACGACACCCGCAACGGCGTCAAGGTCGTCCTCGCCAAGGAGGGCACCGTCCGCATGACCAGCGCCAGCATCGGCGCCTCGGACTTCTACGACCTGATCGTCCACCACTCGGTCCGGGTCACCAACAGCGGCGAGTACGTCCACGCCGCCCCCTGGTCGGTCGGCTCCCAGGGCTTCGCCAACGTCAGCCACGGCTGCACCGGCATGAGCACCGAGAACGCCGCCTGGTTCTACGACACCGTCCGCGAGGGCGACATCGTCGAGGTCGTCAACTCCGGCGGTGACACGATGGCCCCGTTCGGCAACGGCTTCGGCGACTGGAACCTCGACTGGGCGAAGTGGCGCACCGGCAGCGCGCTGGTGGGCGGCACGTCCGACGGGGCCGCACAGGCCGACACGGCCCGCCTGACGCCGCAGAGCGTGTGAGCGGCCCGCACAGGCTCCCCGGGCTCCTAGGCCTTGAGAGCGGCCTTCTCCCGCAGCAGGGAAGCCAGCGCGGAGGCGAACTCGACCGGATCCACCGGCAGCGTCACCGCCGCCTCCGCGCGGCTCCACGTCGCCAGCCACGCGTCCTGCGGCCGGCCGATCAGCAGCAGCACCGGCGGGCAGTCGAAGACCTCGTCCTTGATCTGCCGGCAGACGCCCATGCCGCCCATGGGCACGGCCTCGCCGTCCAGGACGCAGACGTCGATCCCGCCCTTGTCCAGTTCCTTCACCACCGCCGCGGGGGTCGCGCACTCCACGAACTCCACGACGGGCACGTCGGGTGCCGGCCGCCGTCCCGTGGCGAGCCGTACCTGCTCGCGGGTGTGGGAGTCGTCGCTGTAGACCAGCACCGTGGCGGTCGGCTGCATTGTTCCTCCGTGACGTCAGCGTCGTAAGGACAGGCCCGTTGGGCCGGATGCTACTCCCTTGAACACCACGTCAACACCGGTACGAACGGGTTAGACACTCCGAACGGCACCCCCCGGAGTGAGGGCGGGATAAGCGACCGACATAATGTCGGTCGTGGCGACAGCAACGACAGTAGAAACCGGGCACGCGCACCCGTCGGTCAACCGGCCGAACCTCACCAGCGTCGGAACCATCATCTGGCTGAGTTCCGAGCTGATGTTCTTCGCGGCCCTCTTCGCGATGTACTTCACCCTGCGATCGGTGACGGGTCCCGATCACTGGAAGGAGATGGCGAGCCATCTCAACTTCCCGTTCTCGGCGACGAACACCACGATCCTGGTGCTCTCCTCGCTCACCTGCCAGCTCGGCGTCTTCGCCGCCGAGCGCGGTGACGTGAAGAAGCTGCGGATGTGGTTCATCGTCACCTTCGTGATGGGTGCGATCTTCATCGGCGGTCAGGTCTTCGAGTACACGGAGCTGGTCAAGGAGGCGGGCCTGTCCCTGTCCTCCGACCCGTACGGCTCGGTGTTCTACCTGACCACCGGTTTCCACGGCCTGCACGTGACAGGCGGTCTCATCGCCTTCCTGCTGGTCCTGGGCCGGACCTACGCGGCCCGGAGGTTCACCCACGAGCAGGCGACCGCTGCGATCGTCGTGTCCTACTACTGGCACTTCGTCGATGTCGTCTGGATCGGCCTCTTCGCCACGATCTACATGATCAAGTAGCAGGGCCCCCAACCGCGCGTGCTCGACGAAGCGCGCATCCCAGAAGCATCGACGCAGAAGATCCTGACACCGGGGTAATCCGTGAAAAAGCTCTCCGCACGACGACGCCACCCGTTGGCGGCGCTCGTGGTCCTACTCCTCGCGCTGGCATGCACCGGGGGGCTGTACGCCGTGTTCGCACCCGCGGACAAGGCGCAGGCCGACGAAACCGCCCAGTCCCTCACCATCGAGGAGGGCAAGAAGCTCTACGCCGTCGGCTGCGCCAGTTGCCACGGCACCGGCGGTCAGGGCACCTCCGACGGGCCGAGCCTGGTGGGTGTGGGCGCCGCGGCCGTCGACTTCCAGGTGGGCACGGGCCGTATGCCGGCCGCCACCTCCCAGGGCCCCCAGGTCCCGGAGAAGAAGAACATCTACTCGCAGGCCGAGATCGACCAGCTCGCGGCGTACATCGCCTCGCTGGGCGCCGGTCCGTCCGTTCCGACGGAGGAGCAGTACGGCCCCGAGGGTGCCGACATCGCCAAGGGCGGTGAACTGTTCCGCACCAACTGCGCGCAGTGCCACAACTTCACCGGCAAGGGCGGCGCGCTCACGCACGGCAAGTACGCGCCGACCCTCGAGGGCGTCACCCCGAAGCACATCTACGAGGCCATGCAGACCGGCCCGCAGAACATGCCGTCCTTCCCCGACACCACGCTGACGGAGAAGAACAAGAAGGACATCATCGCGTACCTCGACGCGGTCAACAGCGAGAAGACCGAGAGCCCCGGCGGCCTCGAGCTGGGCGGTCTCGGGCCGGTCAGCGAGGGTCTGTTCGGCTGGATCTTCGGTCTCGGCGGACTGATCGCCGTCGCCGTATGGGTCGCCGCCCGGACCGCAAAGGCCAAGAAGTCATGAGTAGCCAAGACATTCCAGAAGAGAACCTGCCCGCCGCGCAGTCCGCAGGACACGACGAGCACGGCGTGGTGAGCGTCGCGGACGACAAGCACCCGTTCGCCGACCCGGGCCTGCCGCCCCACGAGCACCGGATCCAGGACATCGACGAGCAGGCCGCCAAGCGGTCCGAGCGCTCGGTCGCCCTGATGTTCACGGTGTCGATGCTGGCCACCATCGCCTTCATCGCTGCGTTCGTGGCGATCCCGGTCGACAAGTCGGTCTACATCTTCCCGCTGGGCCACATCAGCGCGCTGAACTTCGCGCTGGGCGTCACGCTCGGCATCGCGCTGTTCTGCATCGGCGCGGGCGCCGTCCACTGGGCCCGCACCCTGATGTCGGACGTGGAGATCGCCGACGAGCGTCACCCGATCGAGGCGGCGCCCGAAGTCCGCGAGAAGGTCTTCGCCGATTTCAAGCAGGGCGCCAAGGAGTCCGCGCTCGGCCGTCGCAAGCTGATCCGCAACACCATGCTCGGCGCGCTGACGCTGGTCCCGCTCTCCGGTGTCGTGCTGCTGCGCGACCTCGGCCCGCTGCCCGGCGAGAAGCTCCGCCACACCCTGTGGTCCAAGGGCAAGCTGCTCGTCAACATGAACACCAACGAGCCGCTGCGTCCCTCCGACGTCGCGGTCGGTTCGCTGACCTTCGCCAAGCCCGAGGGCCTGGAGGAGCACGACCACGACTTCCAGAACGAGATCGCCAAGGCCGCCCTGATGATCGTCCGGATCCAGCCGGACAACATCAAGGACAAGCGCGAGCTCGAGTGGTCGCACGAGGGCATCGTCGCGTACTCGAAGATCTGCACCCACGTGGGCTGCCCGATCTCCCTGTACGAGCAGCAGACGCACCACGTGCTCTGCCCCTGCCACCAGTCCACCTTCGACCTGTCCGACGGTGCCCGAGTGATCTTCGGTCCCGCCGGTCACGCCCTGCCGCAGCTGCGCATCGGCGTGAACGACGAGGGCTACCTCGAGGCGCTCGGCGACTTCGAAGAGCCCGTCGGTCCTGCCTTCTGGGAGCGCGGATGAGTAACAAGGACGACCGCCGCAAGGCACCCGCCGGAGAGCGGGTCGCCGACTGGGCCGACGGCCGCCTGGGGATCTACTCCCTGGCCAAGGCCAACATGCGCAAGATCTTCCCGGACCACTGGTCCTTCATGCTCGGTGAGATCTGCCTCTACAGCTTCATCATCATCATCCTGACGGGTGTGTACCTGACACTGTTCTTCCACCCGTCGATGAACGAGGTGGAGTACCACGGCAGTTACGTCCCGCTCCAGGGGCAGCTGATGTCGGAGGCGTTCGCCTCCACGCTGGACATCAGCTTCGACGTCCGCGGCGGTCTGCTGATCCGGCAGATCCACCACTGGGCGGCGATCATCTTCCTCGCCGGCATGTTCGTGCACATGATGCGCGTCTTCTTCACCGGCGCGTTCCGCAAGCCGCGCGAGATCAACTGGCTGTTCGGCTTCCTGCTGTTCGTCCTCGGCATGTTCACCGGTTTCACCGGCTACTCGCTCCCGGACGACCTGCTCTCCGGCACCGGTGTCCGCTTCACGCAGGGCGCGATCCTGTCCGTGCCGATCGTGGGCACGTACATCTCGATGTTCCTGTTCGGCGGGGAGTTCCCGGGAACCGACTTCGTCGCCCGGTTCTACTCGATCCACATCCTGCTGCTGCCGGGCATCATGCTCGGGCTCGTGGTCGGCCACCTGATCCTGGTCTTCTACCACAAGCACACGCAGTTCGCGGGTCCCGGACGGACCAACAAGAACGTCGTCGGCATGCCACTGCTGCCGGTCTACATGGCCAAGGCCGGAGGCTTCTTCTTCCTGGTCTTCGGTGTCATCGCGGCCATCGCCGGCATCGCGACCGTCAACCCGATCTGGGTCCTGGGCCCCTACCGTCCCGACCAGGTGTCGACCGGTGCCCAGCCCGACTGGTACATGGGCTTCGCCGAGGGTCTGGTCCGCGCCATGCCGGGCTGGGAGATCAACTTCTGGGGTCACACGCTCGTCCTTGGCGTGTTCATCCCGCTGGTCCTCTTCGGCCTGTTCCTCGCGATCATCGCCCTGTACCCGTTCATCGAGTCGTGGATCACCGGGGACAAGCGCGAGCACCACATCCTGGACCGCCCGCGCAACGCCCCGACCCGCACGGCCGTGGGTGTCGCCTGGGTCACCGGCTACGTGATCATGCTGATCGGCGGTGGCAACGACATCGTCGCGACCCACTTCCACCTGTCGATCAACGCGGTCACCTGGTTCGTCCGGATCGGGTTCTTCCTCGGCCCGGTCGTCGCCTTCGTCGTCACCAAGCGCATCTGCCTCGGCCTGCAGCGCCGGGACAAGGAGAAGGTGCTGCACGGCCGCGAGTCGGGCATCATCAAGCGCCTGCCGCACGGTGAGTTCATCGAGGTGCACGAGCCGCTCAGCCAGGAGCAGATGTACACGCTCACGGCGCACGAGCAGTACCAGCCGGCCGAGATCGGCCCGACGGTCGACGAGAACGGCGTCGAGCGCAAGGTGAAGGGTTCCGAGAAGCTGCGCGCCAAGCTCAGCGACGCCTACTACGGCGACGGTTCCCAGATCGCCAAGCCCACCGTCGAGGAGTACCGGGAGATCACGAGCGGCCACGGCCACCACTGATCACTGCTTCGCCACGCCACCGAAGGGCCTCGTCCGGTGTACGGACGGGGCCCTTCGCCCTGTCCGGGGCTGGATAGGGTGGACGCGTCGAGACATTCCGTCCCGCAGTGCGGGACATCTGACCCTGGAGCGGCTTATGAGCGCTGTGACCCCCGCCGGAGGCGACACCGCGGCGGCCCGCTCCTGGCCCCTGCTGCTGAACGGCCTGCTTCAGGGCCGGGACCTGACCGCCGACGACACCGCGTGGGCGATGGACCTGATCATGCGCGGCGAGGCCACGGACGCGCAGATCGCCGGTTTCGTGGTCGCGCTGCGCGCCAAGGGTGAGACCGTCGAGGAGATCTCCGGGTTCGTCCGGGCGATGTACGCGCACGCCAACGTGATCGAGGTGCCCGGACCGGCCGTCGACATCGTCGGCACGGGCGGCGACGGTGCGAAGACCGTCAACATCTCCACGATGTCGGCCATCGTCATCGCCGGCACGGGCGCCAAGGTCGTCAAGCACGGCAACCGGGCCGCCTCCTCGGCGTCCGGGGCCTCGGACGTCCTGGAGAAGCTCGGCGTCAACCTGGAACTGCCGACGCACCGGGTGGCCGGCGTGGCCGAGGAGGCGGGCATCACCTTCTGCTTCGCGGCGAAGTTCCACCCCTCGATGCGCTACGCGGGTGCGGCCCGCGGCCAGTTGGGCATCCGGACGATCTTCAACGTCCTGGGCCCGCTGACCAACCCCGCCAAGGTCCGCGCCCAGGCGGTGGGCGTGGCCGACCCGCGCATGGCGCCGATCGTCGCGGGCGTGTTCGCCGGGCGCGGTCACTCGTCCCTGGTCTTCCGCGGCGACGACGGCCTCGACGAGCTGACCACCACGTCCACCTCCCGGGTCTGGACCGTCCGGGACGGCACGGTGACCGAGGAGGCCTTCGACCCGCGTGACGTGGGTCTGGAGCTGGTCCCGGTCGAGGCGCTGCGCGGCGCGGACGCCTCCTACAACGCCGAGGTCGCCCGTCGCCTCCTGGACGGCGAGACGGGCCCGGTGCGGGACGCCGTCCTGCTCAACTCGGCGGCGGCCCTGGTGGCGCTGGAGCCGGGCACGGGGACGCTGGCCGAGCAGATCGGCGCCGGCATGGCGAAGGCGGCGGAGTCGATCGACTCCGGGGCGGCCAAGCGGACCCTGGAGCGCTGGGTGGCCGCGACCAACGCCTAGGTCGTGTCCGCAAAGTCCCGTCGTTCGCCCGGAGGGCGGGCCCCGCGGCGTCTGGTGCGTGCTCTCGGCGTGCCGGGCGGAGTCCCTCGTACTGGATCGTACTTGGGGCTTCGTCCGGTGCGGCGAGAGTGCGTGCCAGGCGTCGCGGGGCAGGCGGGACTTTGCGGACACGACCTAGCGGCTGCGACGAGGGCGTCCCGCGATCCGGACTCGGGTTGCGGGGCGCCGATCTCTTCGCGTACGTTCCTGAACAGGTCATGAGTGACAGTCATGAGGCCCCGGCCGACTGTCCGGCAACCCTCCGTCCGTGGCGGGGTGCCCCGGGTGAAGACCGGGCCGCAGGCAGCGAGGTCTGCGGCAAGCGCGGACCCCTCGCACGCTTTTGACAAGTGTGGGGCCAGGGGTCCTGGTCGTCGAGGAGTTCTCCGTGAGTCAGCGAATGCGATAGGGCCGCAGAGCCCCGCCTCCGCATCCCTCTTTCTTTCCTCACCCCCCGTCGGCAGCCCTCCGGGCCCGCGGGTGGTCCCGCCTGATCTCACGGGAGTTCACCATGTCCGTCTCCACCGTTGCCGCCGAACAGTCCGTTTGTGCCCCGCTGCCCGTTCTGGGGCGGGATGTCACCGTGCCGCTGGTGACCGGCGGAGAGGTCACCTACGCCGCGCTCGACTACGCGGCCAGCGCCCCGGCGCTCCAGCGGGTCTGGGACGACGTCGCCGCCTACGCGCCCTACTACGGCAGTGTCCACCGGGGCGCCGGGTACCTGTCCCAGCTGTCCACCGACCTCTTCGAGAACGCCCGCCGCACGGTCGCGGAGTTCCTCGGCTGCCGGGACGGCGACCAGGTGGTGTTCACCCGGTCCACCACCGACTCCCTCAACCTCCTCGCCGCCGCCCTGCCGGAGGACTGCCGGGTCTTCGTCTTCGAGACCGAGCACCACGCCTCCCTGCTGCCCTGGCGCGACGCCCACGTCACCTGCCTCGACGCCCCGAGGAGCCACGTCGAGGCCGTCGAGACCCTGGAGCGGGCCCTGGCCGACCGGGACCCCCACGGTCCGGCCCTGGTGTGCGTCACCGGTGCCTCCAACGTCACCGGTGAGCTGTGGCCCGTGCGGGAGCTCGCGGCGGCCGCGCACGCCCACGGCGCCCGGATCGTGCTCGACGCCGCCCAGCTGGCCCCGCACCACCCCGTCTCCGTCGCGGACCTCGACGTCGACTGGGTCGCCTTCTCCGGGCACAAGCTGTACGCGCCCTTCGGCTCCGGCGTGCTCGCAGGCCGGTCCGACTGGCTGCGCGCGGCCGAGCCGTACCTCGCGGGCGGCGGCGCCTCGCGCACGGTCACGCGCCGGGAGGACGGCGGCGTCGACGTGGAGTGGCACGACAGCGCCGCCCGCCACGAGGCCGGCTCCCCGAACGTCATCGGCGCCTACTCCATCGCCTCCGCCTGCAAGACCCTCACCGAGGCCGGGTTCGACACGCTGGTCGCCCGCGAGCAGCACCTGATCGACCGGGTGCGCGCGGGGCTCGCCGAGGTGCCCGAGGTCCGGGTCCTGTCCCTCTTCGGCGACGACGCGCCGCGTGTCGGCGTGATCTCCTTCGTCGTGGACGGCTGGAACAGCTCCCACTTCGCCGCCGCGCTCTCCGCCGAGTACGGCATCGGCGTCCGCGACGGGCTGTTCTGCGCCCACCCGCTGGTGCGCACGCTGCTCGGCGGCGACCCGCAGCAGCAGGGCGCGTGCGGAGCGCCGGAGGCGGCGCCCGGCGAGAAGGCGCTCAACGCCATCCGGGTGAGCTTCGGCGCGGGCACGCCGGACGAGCACGTGGAGAGGTTCGTGCGGGCCGTGCGGGAGCTGGTGACCGACGGGGCGAAGTGGAACTACCGCACGGAGGACGGCCGTTGCGTGCCGGACACCTCCGCCTGAGCCGCCGTCCCTACGCGTCCAGGCCGATGGAGAACGCGGCCTCCAGGTCGTGCTGCGAGTAGGTGCGGAACGCCACGTGCGTGTCCGTGCCCTCCACACCGGGGATCTTGCTGATCCGGCCGGGGATGACCTCGGCCAGGTCCTCGTGCCGGCTCACCCGGACCATCGCGATCAGGTCGTAGGTGCCGGTGACGGAGAAGACCTCGCTGACGTTCTCCAGCGCCGCGATCGACTCAGCGATCTCGGGGATCCGGTCCACGCTGGTCTTGATGAGGACGATCGCGGTGATCACGGCTGGTTCTCTCCCTCGGGGGCCGGAGCAGGGGCGGTCCTCACTCTAGTAGGGCCGGTCGGGCGGCCGTAGCGGACGGACGCGTAGCCGAAACCCAGCCCGAACCCGATCAGGTGGGCCAGGTAGGCCACCCCGGGCCCGTCCGAGGCGCGCCCCGCCGCCAGCCACTGCAGGGCCGCCCAGAACGGCAGTACGACCCACGCCGGGAACCGCACCGGCAGGAAGAACAGGAACGGCAGGAGACTGGTCACCCGCGCCCGCGGGAACAGGTACAGGAACGCGCCGAGGACGGCGGAGATCGCCCCCGAGGCCCCGACCAGGGACTGCCCCGAGTCCGCGTTGGCGACGGCGTAGCCCAGCAGGGCCAGGCAGCCGCAGCCGGCGTAGAACAGCAGGAACTGCACGCGGCCCATCCGTTCCTCGGTCATCGCCCCGAAGACGTAGAGGAAGAGCATGTTGCCGAGCAGGTGCACCCAGCTGCCGTGGACGAACAGCGCGGTCACGGGGGTGAGCACCGAGCCGCCGGTGTGCGCGGAGCCGTCGAACAGCTCCGCGGGGATCACCCCCCAGCGGCGGAAGTAGGCCCGCTGCGCCGCCAGCAGCTCGTCGCCCGTGCCGTACGCCGGATTCAGGCCCGAACCGGGCCCGGCCAGGAAGGCCAGGCAGCACAGGGCGATCAGTGAGTACGTCACCGGTGCCGACGACCCCCGGGCCGCTCTGCCGGCCCGGACGAACGACGCGCTCCACTTGCGGATCATGGCTACAGAGCATGACGTAAGGGGACGCAGTCGGACAGACCGCCTCGCCGCCGTGGACACGTGGGCGGTGGGCATCCGCCAGGCCGTAGGGTTACGAGCCACACGCACCGGGGATGCCGGTGGCGTCACGGACACTATAGGAAAGAGAACAGGTCACGATGACGGTTCCCCTGCCGACCGCCGGGACGCGCTGGCGCTGCACCCTCTGCGGCAACCTCACGCGGTTCGACGTCACCCGCTCGTCGAAGGTCGTCGAGTACGTCCACCTCGACCTGGCCGGAGAGCCGAAGGTCGAGGAGCGCGAGGTGCTCAGTGAGACCATCGAGTCGGTGCGCTGCCGCTGGTGCAACGCGGTGGACCAGGTGGAACTCGTGGACAGGCCGGGCGCCGGCTCCTGAGAGGAGCAGGGCGCGCACAGCATTGGGGTGTGACGGATGGTGGAGACCACGGGCGGGGAGCCGGGCGACGGCGCCGCCGAGGTGCTCGACCGTCCGCTGCCCGACGGCGTGCGCCGCAGGGTCGTGCAGATCGTCTCCGACGGCTTCGGCTCGCTGACCGTCGGCGAGCTGCCCGCCCAGCTGCGGCAGTACGCCCGTTTCGCCCCCAACCGGCGGGCCAAGTTCGCCGGCAACGCCATGGCCTCGGCGCTGGAGACCGACCCGCTGTTCCGCCAGCGTATCGGGGAGAAGCTCAGAGAGACCCAGCCGGAGCTCACCGGCGCCCTCGACTCCGGCTCCCCGCCCCCGGCCGCGGACCCGCTCGACGTGGCGGCCGCGGCCTACGTACTGCGTCCGCCCGGCTGGGTGAAGCTGGTCGCGGCCGCCGGCGAGGAGGCCCAGCGGGCCGACGCCGAACGGGCCGACGAGGAGAGCCGGGCCGAGCTGGCGCGGCTGCGCGCCGAACTCGACCGGGCCCGGGAGGCGACCCGGACCGAGACCGAGCGGCTGCGCGCGGAGCTGGAGACGGCCAAGAAGGAGAGCGAGGCGCTGCACCGCAAGCTGCGCGCCGCCCTCAGCGACGTCAAGCGCGGCGAGGCCGCCCTGCGCAAGGCGCACGGCGAGATCGAGGCCGTGCGCGCCGAGGGGCACGCCCAGGTCTCCGCCGCCGAGAGCGAGACCCGGCGGCTGAAGGCGCGGCTCGGCGAGACCGAGGCGGCCCTGGAGGCCGCCCGGCGGGCCGCGCGCGAGGGCCGCAGCGTGGAGGACATGCGGGTGCGGCTGCTGCTGGACACCCTGCTGGACGCCACCCAGGGGCTGCGCCGCGAGCTGGCCCTGCCGCCGGTGTCGGTCCGCCCCGCCGAGACGGTGGACGCGGTCGAGCCGGGCCGGATGACGCCCAAGGACATCGCCGCCCGCGCCCTGTCGGAGAACGACCCCCAGGTCCTCGACCAGCTGCTCGCGCTGCCGCAGGCGCATCTCGTCGTCGACGGGTACAACGTCACCAAAACGGGTTATCCGCAGATGCCGCTGGAGAAGCAGCGTCTCAGGCTGCTCGGGCAGCTCTCCCAACTGGCCGCGCAGAGCGGCGCCGAGGTGACCTGCGTCTTCGACGGAGCCGAGCTGGCCGCACCGGTGCTGCTCGCGCCGCCGCGCGGGGTGCGGGTGCTGTTCTCGAAGCCGGGCGTCACCGCCGACGAGCTGATCCGGCAGCTGGTGCGCGCCGAACCCCCGGGCCGCCCCGTCATCGTGGCCTCCACCGACCGGGAGGTGGCCGACGGGGTCGCCCGCGCCGGTGCGCGGCCGGTGGCCTCGGCGATGCTCCTCAAGCGCCTTTCGTGAGCCTGTAGGGCGTACGCCCCCATGCGCAACGTCCGGGCGTGATGCCCGGATTGGTGAGGGCTGTGGGCCACGGTGCGTCAAGTGCGTCTCACCGCCTGTGAGTCCAGGGGAAAAGATGGCTTACCGTGACGCGAATTTTCATCTGAGGATTTGAACTGATCACAGGAAGGTCACTAGGGTCGGCCCCAACCTCCGCTCGGGTGATCACTCATCGGGAGAGACGGCGGAGGGGCCAGAAGGAGCTTTTCACCCGTGGCGTCCCACCGTCGTCCGAAGCAGCCCAGCCGCGCACGTGTGACCGTGCTGACCACCGCCGCCGCCGCTGCCGTCGCCTTCAGCTCGCAGGCCGCCAACGCGGCCCCCAGTGAGAAGCCGAGCAAGGACGAGGTCAAGACCAAGGTCGACAAGCTCTACGAGGAGGCCGAGAAGGCCACCGAGAAGTACAACGGCGCCAAGGAGAGGCAGGAGAAGCTCCAGAAGGAGATCTCCACCATCCAGGACAGCGTCGCCCGCGGCCAGGAGGAGCTCAACGAGCTGCGCGACAGCCTCGGCCTCGCCGCCGCCTCCCAGTACCGCACCGGCACGATCGACCCGTCCGTCCAGCTGTTCCTCTCCGCGGACCCGGACGACTACCTCGACAAGGCCTCCACGCTCGACCAGTTGAGCAGCCAGCAGGTCGAGGCGCTGAAGAAGGTCCAGGACAAGCAGCGCGAACTGGCCCAGGAACGCGCCGAGGCCGCCGAGAAGCTCAAGGACCTCGCCTCCACCCGGACCGAACTGGGCAAGAAGAAGACGGAAGTCCAGGGCAAGCTCGCCGCCGCGCAGAAGCTGCTCAACAGCCTCAGCGCCGCCGAGAAGGCCGCGCTGGCCGCCGAGGAGACCCGCGCCACCCGCGCCAGCGAGCGCGACGCCCTCGACGTCGACGTGCCGCCCGGCTCGGGCCGCGCCGCCGCCGCGTTCGCCTTCGCCCAGAGCCAGCTCGGCAAGCCCTACGTCTACGGTGCCACCGGCATGAGCTCCTTCGACTGCTCCGGCCTCACCTCCCGGGCCTACGCGGCCGCCGGCGTGCAGATCCCGCGCACGTCCGAGGCGCAGACCGGGGCCGGCACCAAGATCTACTCGGTCAGCCAGCTCAAGGTCGGCGACCTGGTGTTCTTCTTCAACGACCTGCACCACGTCGGCCTCTACGCCGGCAACGGGCAGATCATCCACGCCCCCCGCACCGGCACGGTCGTCCGCTACGAGTCGATGAACACCATCGGCGGCCCCTTCATGTTCGGCGTCCGGGTCTGACACCCGGACCGCCGGAACCGGTCCGGCTTCCCCCGGACCGGGAGATCACGTCCGCCGTTCGGGGGAATCCCGACAGCCCCGAGTGAGCCCGCGCCCCGCCGGTGACCTGCGTCAGCGGCGGGGCGTCGCGCCGCGTACCCCCGGACGGTCGTTGGCGGTCACCCGCCGCGGGGCTACTGTCTGCCGCGTTCATTCCGCCAGCGGAAGGAGAGCGGCTTCCCGTGGGGTCCCATCGCCGCCTTGCACCGTCCCGGCCCGACCGGGGCGCCGGTGCCGCGTTCGGCCTGCTGTCCGTGGCGGCCGCCGCACTGAGCACCGTCCCGGCCGCCGCCGCACCGCACGACGACACCCGGGCCACGGTGGACCGCCTCTTCGAGCAGGCGGAGCGGGCGACCGAGGCCTACAACGAGGCCGACGAGCGCGCCGACGCCCTGCGTGAGGAGGTCGGCACCGCCCGGGACCGGATCGCCCGCCAGCAGCAGCGCGTCAACTCCCTGCGCGAATCGCTAGGTTCACTGGCCGGAGCCCAGTACCGCTCGGGCGGTGTCGACCCCGCCGTCGAGCTGCTGTTCTCCGACGACCCGGACGACTACCTCGACCGGGCCGCCCGGCTCGACCGCCTCACCGCCCACCAGGCCCGTGAACTGAAGGAGTTGCAGGGCGCCTTGCGCGAACTCGCCCAGGACCGTGAGGAGACGGCGGACAAGCTCCGCGAACTGGAGCGCAGCCGCAAGGCCGTCGCCACCCACAAGAGGACCGTCGAGCACAAGCTCGTCACCGCCCGGCGGCTGCTCAACTCCCTGTCCGACGGCGAACGAGAGGCCTACGACCGGGCCTCCCGCGCCGGCCGCACCGACCTGCCCGCCCCCGGCGCCGCCGCCTCGGGTCGCGGGGCCGCCGCCGTAGCCGCCGCCCGCAGCGCCCTCGGCAAGCCCTACGTCTGGGGCGCCAACGGGCCCACCGGCTTCGACTGCTCGGGCCTGATGCAGTGGTCGTACGCGCAGGCCGGGGTGGCCCTGCCGCGCACCTCGCAGGCCCAGCGCTTCGCGGGGCGGCAGGTTCCGCTGTCCGAGGCGCGCCCCGGCGACCTGGTCGTCTACCGGTCCGACGCCAGCCACGTCGGGATGTACATGGGCAACGGCCAGGTCATCCACGCGCCCTACCCGGGAGCGCCCGTGCGCTACGACCCGGTCGGGATGATGCCGGTCTCCTCGGTCACCAGGGTCTGACCGGACCGGCCGGGCGCCCGTACGATCGGGAGGTGGCTGGTCGAAGGTCGGGGTCCGCGGTGCTGGTGCTCGTCCTGCTGCTCGTGGCCCTGGCCGGCTGCGGCGGGCCGTCCACCGCCGACAGCACCACCATCGACGTCCAGCGGCTGCTGGACCGCCGGGCCGCGGCCGTCCTGGACCGTGACGCACGGGCCTACGCCCGCACCGGCAAGGGAGTCGACTTCGGCCGGCTGCGCGCCGTGCCCCTGACCGCCTGGTCGTACCGCGTGACCGAGCTGCGCCGCACGGGCGGCACGGCCACCGCCGACGCCGAGCTGCGCTACCGCCTCGCCGGGTACGACCGGGCGCCGGTCACCGCCCGGCGCACCCTGCGGCTGAGCCGGGACGCCGACGGGGACTGGACCGTGGACGCCGAGCGGCCCGCCGAGAAGGCCGCGCAGCAGCTCTGGGACCAGGGGACCGTGCGGCTGGTCCGGGGCGAGCGCAGTCTGGTCCTGGGTGTCGGGCAGTCCGCCGGCGCGCTGCGCGACTTCGCCGGACTGGCCGACCGCGCGGTGCCGGCCGTGACGGACGCCTGGGGCGCGGACTGGAGCGGCCGGGTCGTCCTCCTGGTGCCCGACTCGCTGACGGGCATGGCGGGCCTGCTGGGCTCGCCCGCCTCCTCGTACCGGGGCATCGCGGCGGTCACCACCGGGGAGACCGGCGCTTCCGGCCGGTCCCCGGCCGACCGGATCATCGTCAACCCGGAGGCGTTCGCCCTCCTCGGCGGCCCCGGGGAGCAGGTCGTCGTCACCCACGAGACCACGCACGTCGCCACCCGCGCCCACACCGGCGCCGCGACACCCCTGTGGCTCTCCGAGGGGTATGCCGACTGGGTCGGCTACCGCGCGGCGGGCCGCGCCCCCGCCGAGGCCGCCCCGGAGCTGTCCCGGGCGGTGCGCCGGGGCGAGGTCCCGGCCGGACTCCCGTCGGACGAGGACTTCGGCTTCACGGGTGACGCGGGCCGGCTGGCCCGGTCCTACGAGAGCGGCTGGACGGCGTGCCTGATGATCGCGGGCCGCTGGGGCGAGGCCCGGCTGCGCGCCTTCTACCGGGCCGTGGGGGAGCACGGGACACGGGAGGGGGCGGTGGAGGGGGCGATGCGCGACGTCCTGGGCACGACGCCGCAGGCGTTCACCCGTGAGTGGCGGGCGTACCTGCGGGATCAGCTGGGCTGACCGGGCGGGAGCAGGTCGCCCGCCGCACGGCGCGCACCGGCGGGCTCCGGCTCGCCGGACACCCCGGACCGGTCGCGGTCGCCGCGGGCGGAACCGGCGGGCACCCGGGCGGAAGCCGCCCCCGGGACCGTCGCGCGCCACAGGACGCGCGCCGCGACCAGCGTGGCGGCCACCAGCAGGCCGTTGCGCAGGAACAGCAGGGTCAGCCCGAGGCCGTTGCTCGCCACCACGTCGGCGAAGTACAGCGGGAACTCCAGCACCGTCACGAAACACGCCACCAGCACCAGCGTCACGGGCAGGCGCATCCGGCTGCCCGGGAAGCACAGGCACACCGCCGCCAGACCGACCAGCCACACCATGTACTGCGGGCTGATCACCCGGCTCGTGGTGGTGAACATCAGCACGGCCACGAAGGCCGCGTCGGCGAGGGTGTGCTCCTCGAAGCGCCGGGCCAGCAGCCGCCACAGCACCAGCCAGCCGAAGGCCGCCCCGGTGAAGAACAGCGCCCCCGTGCTCACCTCGCTCACGTACGGGCCGAGGAACTCGATGGAGCCGTAGTTCAGCTTGATCTCGCCCTGCCAGCCGAAGTGCCGGGCGACGTGGAAGACCAGCGCGCCCAGCGACTCCACCTCCGTGCCCCGGTCCCGCTGGAAGGTCAGGAACGCGAACGGCCCCGGTATGGTCAGCAGGAACAGCGCCGACACCAGCAGACCGGTGCCCAGGGCCGACACCCAGGCGCTGCGGCGGCGCGCGGCCAGCAGCAGCATCGCCGGCCACACCTTCAGCAGCGCGCCGAAGGCCGCCAGCACGCCGAGCGTCCTCGGGTGCCGGACGCCCGCGAGCAGGGCGGCCACCGCGACCGCGGTGACCATCACGTCGTAGCGGGCGTAGACGGTGGGGCCCAGCAGCGGGACGCCGACGACCCACACCCAGGCACCGCGCGGGGACCGGCCCGGGCGGCGCCCGGCGTACGCCAGCAGCGCCAGGACGAGCAGGTCGGTGACGCAGACCAGGACGAAGAACGCCGTGGCGTAGTCGAGGAAGGGCAGCAGGCCGGGGGAGAGGATCGCCAGGGCGGCGGCCGGCGGGTACTGCCAGGTGACGTCCTCCAGCGGGAACGTTCCGCCGCGCAGCACGTCGTACCAGCCCTGGTAGATCACGTGCACGTCGCTGGTGACGTCCGGGCCGGGGAAGACGTACACCTTCAGCACCCACAGCAGCAGCAGCGTCCTCGTGAGACACCAGATCACCGGCAGCCATGCCAGGGACCGCCTCGTGCTCGTCGTCTCCACGTGATCCCTGTCCGTTCGGCTGCCGCGTCGATGGGGCCATGATGGGGCCGCCGCCTGTGAGCGTGCCACACCCGCCGCCGCGCGGGGGCCCGCGGGGCCGTTCGGTAGGGTCTGCGGCGTGCGCAAGACCCTGATCGTGACCAACGACTTCCCGCCCCGGCCCGGTGGCATCCAGGCGTTCCTGCACAACATGGCGCTGCGGCTGGATCCGCAGCAGCTGGTCGTCTACGCCTCGACGTGGAAGCGCGGCAGCGAGGGGATCGAGGCGACCCGCGCCTTCGACGCCGAGCAGCCCTTCACCGTCGTACGCGACCGGACGACCATGCTGCTGCCGACGCCGGGGGCGACCCGCCGGGCCGTGGGACTGCTGCGCGAGCACGGGTGCACGTCGGTGTGGTTCGGCGCGGCCGCCCCGCTCGGCCTGATGGCCCCGGCCCTGCGCGAGGCGGGCGCCGAGCGGCTGGTGGCCACCACGCACGGGCACGAGGCCGGCTGGGCCCAGCTGCCCGCCGCCCGGCAGCTGCTGCGCCGCATCGGCGACGCCACGGACACGCTGACCTACCTCGGCGAGTACACCCGCTCGCGGATCGCGACCGCGCTGACGCCGCAGGCCGCCGCGCGCATGGTGCAACTGCCGCCGGGCGTCGACGAGAAGACCTTCCACCCCGGCTCGGGCGGCGACGAGGTGCGCGCCCGGCTGGGCCTGACGGACCGGCCCGTGGTGGTCTGCGTCTCCCGGCTGGTGCGGCGCAAGGGGCAGGACACCCTGATCCGGGCCATGCCGCGCATCCTGGCGGCCGAGCCGGACACCGTGCTGCTGATCGTCGGCGGCGGGCCCTACGAGAAGGACCTGCGCCGGCTGGCCCACGAGACGGGCGTCGCCGCGTCGGTCCGCTTCACCGGCTCGGTCCCCTGGTCCGAGCTGCCCGCGCACTACGGCGCCGGCGACGTCTTCGCCATGCCCTGCCGGACCCGGCGCGGCGGCCTCGACGTGGAGGGCCTCGGCATCGTCTACCTGGAGGCCTCGGCGACGGGCCTGCCGGTGGTGGCCGGGGACTCGGGCGGGGCCCCGGACGCGGTCCTCGACGGCGAGACCGGCTGGGTGGTGCGCGGCGGCTCCGCCGAGGACGCGGCCGACCGGATCACCACCCTCCTCGGCGACGCGGAGCTGCGCCGCCGGATGGGCGAGCGGGGCCGGGAGTGGGTCGAGGAGAAGTGGCGCTGGGACCTGCTGGCGGAGCACCTCGAGCAGCTGCTGTAGAGGGTGCCCGTCCCGCGGGTGCCCGGCGTCACTTGGCGTAGATCGCCTCGATCTCGTGCGCGTAGTCCTTCGCCACCACGTTCCGCTTCAGCTTCAGCGAGGGCGTCAGGTGGCCCGACTCCTCCGTGAACTGGTGCGACAGGACGCGGAACTTGCGCACCGACTCCGCCTTGGACACCGCGGCGTTGCCGTCGTCGATCGCCGCCTGGATCGCGGCCAGCAGGTCCGGGTCCTCGCCCAGCGACGCCGCCGTGGAACCGGCCGGCTTGCCGTGGTCGCTGCACCAACGGCCCAGGAACTCCTCGTCGATGGTGACCAGGGCGCCCACGAACGGCCGTCCGTCGCCCACCACCATGCACTCCGCGACCAGGGCGTGCGCCCGGATGCGGTCCTCGATCACGGCCGGGGCGACGTTCTTGCCGCCCGCGGTGACGATGATCTCCTTCTTGCGGCCGGTGATCCGGAGGTAGCCGTCCTCGTCGAGCGTGCCGATGTCACCGGTGTGGAACCAGCCGTCGGCCAGCGCCTCGGCGGTCGCGCCGGGGTTGTTCCAGTACTCCTTGAACAGGTGCTCGCCGTGCAGCAGCACCTCGCCGTCGTCGGCGATGCGGACCACCGAGCCGGGCAGCGGCTGCCCGACCGTGCCGATCTTCTGCCGGTCCCAGGGGTTGAACGCGGTGGCCGCGCACGACTCGGTCAGGCCGTAGCCCTCCAGGACCGTGAAGCCGATGCCGCGGAAGAAGTGCCCGAGCCGCTCGCCGAGCGGGGCTCCGCCGGAGATGGCGAACTCGCCCCGGCCGCCGAGGACCGCGCGCAGCTTGCTGTAGACGAGCTTGTCGAACGCCTTGTACTTGATCTTCAGGCCGAAGGACGGACCCGAGGGGGTGTCCAGCGCCCTGCTGTAGGCGATCGCCGTGTCGGCGGCCTTGTCGAAGATCTTTCCCTTGCCGTCGGCCTGCGCCTTGGCGCGCGCCGAGTTGTAGACCTTCTCGAAGACGCGCGGCACACCGAGGATCAGCGTCGGGCGGAACGCGGCCAGCTCGTCGGTGAGGTTCTTGATGTCCGGCACGCAGCCGAGCTTGATCGGCGCCATCATGGGCGCGATCTGCACCAGCCGGCCGAAGACGTGCGCGAGCGGCAGGAAGAGCAGCACCGAGCACTCGCCCGTGCGGAACAGCGGACGCAGCCGCTCCACGATGTTGCCGCACTCGGCGAAGAAGCTGCGGTGGGTCAGCACACAGCCCTTGGGGCGGCCGGTGGTGCCCGAGGTGTAGACGATCGTCGCCGGGTCGTCGGCCCGGGCGAGGGAGCTGCGCTCCTCCACCGTCCGGTCCGTGACGTCCTGGCCGAGCCGGCCCAGTTCGTCGACGCCGCCGCCCTCGATCTGCCACACGTGCTTGAGCGCCGGCAGCCGGTCGCGCACCGACTCGACGGCGGCGGTGTGGGCGTCGCTCTCCACGACACAGGCGGTCGCGCCCGAGTCGCCCAGGATCCACTCCACCTGCTCCGGCGAGCTGGTCTCGTACACCGGGACGGTCACCGCGCCCGCGCTCCAGATGGCGAAGTCCAGCAGCGTCCACTCGTAGCGGGTGCGCGACATCAGGCCCACCCGGTCGCCCGGCTGCACCCCGGCGGCGATGAGCCCCTTGGCCGCCCGGTGCACTTCGGCGAGGAACGCGGTGGCCGTGACGTCCTGCCAGGTGCCGCCGGCCTTGCGGGCGATCACGGCGACGTCGGGGTGCTGCGCGGCGTTTCTGCGGACGATGTCGGTCAGATTTCCGTCCGCAGGGACCTCGTACAAAGCCGGAAGGCTGAACTCGCGCAAGACTGCTGCTCCTCATAGGGCACCGGCGCCACGACGGTGTGTGCTGCGACGGTGCGGTCCAAGGCTCGGGCAGGTACTCAGGCATTCACTTGTTGAAATGCAGAGCACGACTGGACTGCCCGGACGTTACCCGCCGGTATGGCTTCTCCGACAGGGGGTCCCATCGAGATGTTCGCTGCGTCACACGGTCGGGCGTTCCTTCGCGCACAGTAGTCCACAGCGAAAACGACTGGCCAGTAACCGCAGGTAGGACCGCCACTGTTCACAAGCGCAGCGCGCGACCTACCCTTGATCGTCATGGCACCCACACCAGCCGGACGCCCCAGCACCCGCGTGCACGTGGTCAGCGACGTGCACGGCAACGCACGCGACCTGGCCCGGGCCGGCGACGGCGCCGACGCCCTGATCTGCCTGGGCGACCTCGTGCTCTTCCTCGACTACGCCGACCACTCGCGCGGCATCTTCCCGGACCTGTTCGGCGTGGAGAACGCCGACCGCATCGTCGCCCTGCGCACCGCCCGGCGCTTCGAGGAGGCCCGCGCGTTCGGCGCCCGCCTGTGGGCCGGCGTCGGCGAGGACCGCGCGACGGTGATCGAGCAGGCGGTGCGCAAGCAGTACGCCGAGATGTTCGCCGCGTTCCCCACCCCTACGTACGCGACCTACGGCAACGTCGACATCCCGTCCCTGTGGCCGGAGTACGCCGGTCCCGGCACGACCGTCCTGGACGGGCAGCGCGTGGAGATAGGCGGGTGGGTCTTCGGCTTCGTCGGCGGCGGGCTGCGCACCCCGATGCGTACGCCCTACGAGATCAGCGACGAGGAGTACGCCGCGAAGATCGAGGCCGTGGGCGAGGTCGACGTGCTCTGCACGCACATCCCGCCGGAGGTCCCGGAACTGGTCTACGACACCGTCGCGCGCCGCTTCGAACGCGGCAGCCGGGCCCTGCTCGACGCCATCCGCCGCACCCGGCCGCGCTACTCCCTCTTCGGACACGTGCACCAGCCGCTGGTGCGGCGGATGCGGATCGGGGCAACCGAATGTGTGAACGTCGGGCACTTCGCGGGGACCGGCACGCCCTGGGCGCTGCAGTGGTGAGGACGCCCCAGGTCGGATGAGATCGGGCGGTCCCGTGCGCGGTAGCCTTCACGCTGCACACACGTGCGCACCACGATCCATACCGGCCCGCATCTGGAGGAGCCACGGCGATGGCGGAACACACCAGCTCGAGCATCACCATCGAGGCGGCCCCGGCCGACGTCATGGCGGTCATCGCCGACTTCGGCCGCTACCCGGACTGGACCGGTGAGGTGAAGGAGGCGGAGGTCCTCAAGTCCGACGCGCAGGGCCGCGCCGAGCAGGTCCGCCTCGTCATGGACGCGGGCGCGATCAAGGACGACCAGGTCCTCGCCTACACCTGGACCGGTGACAACGAGGTGTCCTGGACGCTGGTGAAGTCCCAGATGCTGCGTTCGCTCGACGGCACCTACCTGCTGAAGCCGGCGGGGACGGGCGGCACGGAGGTCACGTACGCGCTGACCGTCGACGTCAAGATCCCCATGCTCGGCATGATCAAGCGCAAGGCCGAGAAGGTCATCATCGACCGCGCGCTGGCGGGGCTGAAGAAGCGCGTCGAATCCGCCTGATCGCCGCGATCCGCCTGATCGCCGCGGGGACTTCCACGACGGGTCCGCCCGCGGCCCGGCCGTGGCGGCTCGCGCCGGCGTGGCGGAGCCGGGGGTCCGGCACGGGCCCGGGCCGGCGGGGGCCGTGCAAGCCGGTCGCGGCTGCCTGATCGCCGCGGGGACTTCCGCGACGGGCCCGGCACTGCCCCGGGCCGGAGGCAGATGATGGAGCAGCCTCGCATCCGACTGATCGCCGCGGGACCTCCGCAGCAGCCCGGCGTGGGCTACTCGCGGCCTCGCGGTGGAACCGTCGGGCGCACGGCCCCGCGCCCCTGCGGTGGGCGAGGGCCCCGCGGCCACGCCCGGCTCGCCGGCCGCGGCCGGTAGCGTTCAGCCCCATGCGCACCCTCCTGATCACCGGCCCCGGCGGCAGCGGTCGTAGCACCCTCGCGGCCGCGACCGCCCTGGCCGCGGCGGCCGGGGGCACCCGCACCCTCCTCCTCGGCAGCGACCGCACCGACACCCTCGGTGCCGCGCTCGGCGTGCCGACCGGACCGGCCCCCGTCGAAGCCGCCCCGCACCTCACCGTCCGGCGCCCCGACCCGGCCCGGGACTTCCGCCGGGACCTCACCGCCCTCCAGGACCGCGCCACCTCCGCCCTCGACCTCCTCGGCGCCGCACGCCTCGACCCCGAGGAACTCACCCCGCTGCCCGGCGCGGAGGAACTCGCCCTGCTGCGCGCCCTGCGCGACGCGGCGCTCGGCGAGGCGTACGACCTCCTCGTCGTCGACCTGCCGCCGGCCCCGCAGGCCCTCGCCCTGCTCGCGCTGCCCGAGGAACTCCGCCGCTACCTGCGCCGCCTTGTGCCGCCCGAGCGGCGGGCAGCACGCGCCCTGCGCCCCGTCCTCGGCCGCCTGGCCGGCGTCCCCATGCCCGCCGAGTGGCTCTACGAGACGGCGGCCCGCTGGGACACGGAACTGGCCGCGGTCGAGGCCGTCCTCGCCGACCGGGAGACCGTCGTGCGCCTGGTCGCCGAGCCCGGCCCGGCCGGCTCCGACGCCCTGCGCACCGCCGGCCTCGGACTCGCCCTGCGCGGACTGCGCACCGACGCCGTCGTCGCCAACCGCGTCCTGCCCGAGGCGTCGCCCGACACCTGGCTGGCCGGCCCGGTCGCCCAGCAGCGCAAGACGCTGGAGGAGTGGCGGCAGGTCCACGACGTCCGCACCGTCGCGCACCTCGGCCGCGACCCGCGCGGCGCCGACGACCTCGCAGCGCTCGGTGCCCCGGGTGCCGGCGGCGCTGTTCCCGCCGTCGACTGGCCCGTGACCGACCGGCTCGCCGAGGACGGCGTGCTGGTCTGGCACCTTCCCCTGCCCGGCGCCGTACGCGAGGAGCTGGACCTGGTCCGGCGCGGTGACGAACTCGTGGTCACGGCGGGCGTCTTCCGCAGGATCGTCCCCCTGCCCTCCGCCCTGCGCCGCTGCACGGTCGACGGGGCCGCCCTGCGCGAGGGCGAGCTGCGCATCCGCTTCGCGCCCGACCCCGGGCTGTGGCCCCGGACCCGGTGAGACGGCCGGTGCGGCCGGACACGGCCCGTCCGGCCCGTGAACCCGGTACGGCCGTTCGGGTAACGTCGTAGGGACGAACCGTAGTCAGGAGTCCGTCATGAGCGAAGAGCAGCCCCCGTTCGACGCCGCGCGCGACGAGGCCGCGGACGAGGCGCGGGCGTTCGACGCCGACGCCTGGTCGAGGGCGTGCGCCGAGGACCTCGAAGCGGAGAAGGCCCGCCGCCGCACGCAGCACGGCACGCCCCCGGGCTCCGCGGCCGAGGAGCTGAAGAAGCTCGTCGACGCGGTCGCGGACAAGCTGTCGGGCGTCCAGTCCCCGCTGCTCGGCGCACTCGCGGGCCCGGCGGCCCAGCAGGCCGTCCGGCAGGTCGTCGAGCAGGCCAGGTCCGCGGTGGAACCGGTCATCGAGCGCAACCCGGACGTCTTCGACCACCTCGCCGCCGCCGGCAGCGAACTGCTCGCCGCCTACCGCACCGCCGTACAGGGCCAGGAGCGGCGCTGGACCGGCCGCGACACCGAGGGCGACCCGCGTGACCAGGACGAACGCCGGGACCGCGGCGACGACGACGGCCCCGGCGAGCGCATCGACCTCGACTGAATCCCGCGTTCCGCAGGCGAGCGGCACTCCGGGTGCCGCCGCCGGGCCGTGCCCAGCACGCGGACGACCGCGAATCCGGGGTCAAGGCCTCGGGTACCGTTGCCGTAGCGGGGCTCGACCGAAACTGAGGGATTCATGGGACTCACCATCGGCGTCGACATCGGCGGCACGAAGATCGCGGCCGGCGTGGTCGATGAGGAAGGCAACATCCTCTCGACCCACACGGTGCCGACCCCGGGCACGCCCGAGGGCATCGTGGACGCCATCGCCTCGGCGGTGGACGGCGCGCACGTCGGTCACGAGATCGTCGGCGTGGGCATCGGCGCCGCCGGCTACGTCAACCGGCAGCGTTCCGAGGTCTACTTCGCGCCCAACATCGACTGGCGCAACGAGCCGCTCAAGGAGAAGGTCGAGGCCCGCGTGGGCCTCCCCGTGGTCGTCGAGAACGACGCGAACGCCGCGGCCTGGGGCGAGTACAAGTTCGGTGCGGGCAAGGGCCACCGCAACGTCATCTGCATCACCCTGGGCACCGGGCTCGGCGGCGGCATCATCATCGGCAACAAGCTGCGCCGCGGGCACTTCGGCGTGGCCGCCGAGTTCGGCCACATCCGCATGGTGCCGGACGGCCTGCTGTGCGGCTGTGGCTCGCAGGGCTGCTGGGAGCAGTACGCCTCGGGCCGCGCGCTCGTGCGGTACGCCAAGCAGCGCGCCAACGCCACCCCGGAGAACGCCGAGACCCTGCTCGGGCTCGGCAACGGCACGCCCGACGGGATCGAGGGCAAGCACATCTCCATGGCCGCCCGGCAGGGCGACCGCGTGGCCGTCGACTCGTACCGCGAACTGGCCCGCTGGGTCGGTGCGGGGCTGGCCGACCTCGCCTCCCTCTTCGACCCCTCGGCGTTCATCGTCGGCGGCGGTCTGTCCGACGAGGGCGAACTGGTCCTGGGCCCGATCCGCAAGTCCTACAAGCGCTGGCTCGTGGGCGGCAACTGGCGCCCGGTGGCCGAGGTCCGCGCGGCGGAACTGGGCAACAAGGCCGGCCTGGTGGGCGCGGCCGACCTGGCGAGGGAACCCGACCCGATCATGTGAACGCCCGCACGGACGCGCCCCAGGGCGCGGGGGTACCGCGCGACCGGGCCACGAACCACCGGCACGCGCGCACAGTCCTCGCGCCCCGGGCCGCCGGGCGTAGATTGATCACATGTCGCTGCTCCCCAACTCGCGTACGGAACCCGACGGTTCCGCAGTCATCAGGGTCCTCGGCTACAACATCCGCTCCCTGCGGGACGACACGGACGCCCTCGTCCGCGTCATCCGGGCGTGCGAGCCCGATCTCGTCCTCCTCCAGGAAGCCCCCCGCTTCTTCCGCTGGCGCAAGAAGCTCGCCCGCCTCGCCCGCGCCTGCGACCTGGTGATCGTCACCGGGGGCGCCACCACCACCGGACCGGCGATCCTCGGCTCGCTGCGGGTGGGCGTCGAACGCACCGAGGACGTCCTGCTGCCCCCCACCCCCGGACTGCACCGCCGCGGCTTCGCCACCGCCGTCGTCCGGATCGCCGGCACCCGCCTGGGCGTGCTCAGCTGCCACCTGTCCCTGCAGAAGGACGAGCGCTACGCGCAGTCCGGCATGCTCCTGGACCGGCTCGCCGGGATGGGCGTGGAGCACGCGATCGCCGGTGGCGACCTCAACGAACGCCCCGAGGGCCCGGCCTTCCGCCGGCTGGCCGGGCGGCTGACCGACTGCCGGGCCGCCGCGCCCTGGGGCGGTGAGCACACCTGGACCCCCCACGACCCCTACCAGCGCATCGACGCGATCTTCGCGACCGATGGCATCGAGGTGCTCGGCTGCGGGGTGCCGTCGGCTCTGCCCGGGGTGACGGACGCAGACCTGAGGGCGGCCACGGACCACCTTCCGGTCCTGGCCGCCCTCAAGGTGCCCGCCGTCTAGACGACCGCCCCGCGCCCGGGGTCGTCGTCGTCCTCGTCGTCCGTGCGCATCCGCGTCACCAGCGTCGTGAAGCCGCCGAGGAAGCCGCCGATCCCCAGCGTGGCCAGCCACCAGGTCATCTCCCAGCCGAGCAGCACGGCGAGCAGCAGCAGCACCGGGCCGCCCAGCACGCCGAGCCAGGCGAACTTCGCCGTGGGGTCGGCGGTCGGCAGGGGAGGCGGCTCCGGCGGCACGAAGTGGCCCTCGTCGTCCTCGTCGAAGTCCTCCTCGGCGGGCTCTTGCACGCTGTAGTCGCGCGGGCCGACGCCGGGCGCGAAGGAGACCGAGCCGCCCAGCGGCTTGACCGGCTTCTCCACGGGCCGGTCGGTCTCCTCCGGCTCGGCGGGCTTCACCGCCTCGCCGGCGGCCCCGGCCGTGTCCACCCGGTCGTCGTTGGTACCGGCCTCCAGCAGCGCCAGGTCCTCCACCGGCTTGAAGGGTTTCGCGCCGGGCGGGTCCGGCGGCTCCTCGCCGTACCCGGCGACGATCGCGGCCCACGCGGCGTCCTCGTCGAACGGGACGCCCTTCTCGTCCGGCTCCCGGCCGTCGCGGTCGGAGTCGTTCTCAGCCACCTGCGGTCGTCCCTTCCTTGCCGAGACCGGACTCCTGGACGGGGCCGGACGCGAGCCGGCCGATGAACGCGAGGCTCTCCTCGTGGATCCGGTCCGCGTCATGGTCCAACGTGGCGACGTGGTAGCTCTGTTCCAGCAGGACCTCACGCACGTCCGTCGACGAGATGCGGCCGAGGATGCGGGCCGAGTCGGCGGGCGGCACCACGTGGTCCTGCGGGCTGTGCAGCAGCAGCACCGGCTGGGTGACCTGGGGCAGCTCCCCGTCGACGATCCGGAAGAACTGCCGCAGGGAATGCGCCGCGTGCAGCGGCACCCGGTCGTAGCCGAGCTCCCTGCCGTCCGGCTTGGCGATGTCGCTGGCGATGCCCTTGGTCGCGGGGACGAGGTGGCGGACCACCGGCAGCGCGTGCGCGGCCAGCCCGTGCACCTTGTTCGCCGGGTTGACGACCATCACACCGCTCACCGCGTCGCCGTACTTGGCGGCCAGCCGCAGGGCCAGGGCGCCGCCCATCGACAGACCGGCGACGAAGACCTTCTCGCGGCGCTCGCACAGCAGGCGCAGGGCGCGGTCCACCTCCGCGTACCAGTCCTGCCAGCCGGTGATCCGCAGGTCCTCCCAGCGCGTGCCGTGCCCGGGCAGCAACGGCAGGGAGACGGTCATGCCGTGCTCGGCGAGGTGCTCCGCCCAGGGGCGCAGCGACTGCGGTGATCCGGTGAAGCCGTGGCAGAGGAGGACGGCGACCTCCCCGCCCTCGTGGTGGAACGGCTCGGCTCCGGCGAGGACCGGCACCTTCGGCCTCCAGGTCGTGAGAAGGGACGGACACGATCACTGATGTCACGGAACGTCATGGAAGGGGTCGCACGGCGTTCGCGGGACCTTCACCGTACGCGACCGCACTGACACCGACCAGGGCCGTCGGCGCCTTTGACGGCACTCCGGGTTATGGTCTGACCGATACCTACAGGAGGCACTCGGTTGTTGTACGGCGCGATGAAGGTCGCTGTTGGGGGACCGCTGAAGGTCGCCTTCAGGCCCTGGGTGGAAGGTCTGGAGCACATTCCCGCCGAGGGCCCCGCGATCCTGGCGAGCAACCACCTGTCCTTCTCGGACTCGTTCTTCCTGCCCGCGGTGCTGGACCGCAAGGTCACCTTCATCGCGAAGGCCGAGTACTTCACCACGCCCGGGGTCAAGGGCCGGCTGACGGCCGCCTTCTTCAAGGGCGTCGGACAGCTGCCCGTGGACCGCTCCGGAGCGCGCGGCGCGGGCGAGGCCGCCATCAGGAGCGGCATCGAGGTGCTGGAGCGCGGCGAGCTGTTCGGGATCTACCCCGAGGGCACGCGCTCGCCCGACGGGCGGCTGTACCGGGGCAAGCCCGGTGGCCTCGCGCGCGTGGCGCTCGCGACCGGCGCGCCCGTCGTCCCCGTCGCCATGATCGACACGGAGAAGATCCAGCCGCCCGGCCAGGTGATGCCCAAGCTGATGCGGCCCGGCATCCGCATCGGCAAGCCGCTGGACTTCAGCCGCTACCAGGGCATGGAACACGACCGGTTCGTGCTGCGCGCGGTGACCGACGAGGTCATGTACGAGATCATGAAGCTGTCCGGCCAGGAGTACGTCGACATGTACGCCACGGCCATGAAGCGGCAGCTCGCGGAGGCGGCGAAGGCGGAGAAGGAAGCCGGGAAGGCCGCCAGGGCCGCGCTCGCCAAGGCCGAGAAGGAAAAGCAGTCGGAGCAGCGCACCGAGCCCTAGCCGGGGCCCGGGCCGGGGGTGGGGGAGATGGCCAGGCGCGAGCGTGTCATGAGGATGTCGGTCGAGCAGCCGCTGTGGCGTGCGCTGACCGCCTACCGGGTGCTCACGATGCTGTACGCCATCGGCCTGTTCGCCACCGCCCACGACGAGTTCCCGCGCCCCTGGATCGCCGTCGGCTACTACGTGGTGCTGGCCGGGTGGACCCTGGCCACGCTGACCCGGGTCGCGAACGCGGCCCGCTGCACCCGGGGGTTCCTGGCCGCCGACCTGACCGTCGCCCTCACCGGCATCCTGCTCACGCCCGTCGCCGACGCGCACGAGCGGGTCCAGGCCGGCGGCCCGACGCTGCCGTCGATATGGACGGCGGGCGCCGTCCTGGCCTTCGCGATCAAGGGCGGCTGGCGCTGGGCGGCCCTGGCCTCCTCCCTGGTGGCCGTGGCCAACCTGGCCGAGCGCGGCAGCCCGGCCCGCGACACCGTCCACAACGTCGTGCTGGTCTGCATCGCCTCCGTCGCCATCGGCTACGTCGTCGAGGTGGCCCGCGCCTCCGAGCGCACCCTCGCCCGCGCCCTGGAGATCGAGGCCGCCACCCGCGAACGCGAGCGCCTCGCCCGGGACATCCACGACAGCGTGCTGCAGGTGCTGGCGATGGTGCAGCGCCGGGGCGCGGTGATCGGCGGCGAGGCGGCCGAGCTGGGCCGCATGGCCGGCGAGCAGGAGGTCGCGCTGCGCACCCTCGTCTCCGGCGGGCTGGTACCGGTCTCCCGTGTCTCGGAGGACGCCGCCGAGGGCGCGCTCGTCCGGGCCGTCGAGGAGGAGCCCGACGACGGGCCCGCCGACCTGCGCGCCCTGCTCGCGCCGTACGCCAGGGCCACGGTGAGCCTCGCCGAGCCCGGCGCTCCCGTGCTTCTCGCGCCCGCCGCCGCCCGGGAGGTCGCCGCCGCGGTCGGAGCCGCGCTGGACAACGTCCGGCGGCACGCGGGGGAGGAGGCCCGCGCCTGGATCCTGGTCGAGGACGAACCCGACGAGGTGATCGTCACCGTCCGGGACGACGGGCCCGGCATCCCGGAGGGGCGGCTCGCCCAGGCCGAGGGCGAGGGGCGGCTCGGCGTCGCCCAGTCGATCCGCGGCCGGCTGCGCGACCTCGGCGGCAGCGCCGAGCTGATCTCGGTGCCGGGGCAGGGCACGGAAGTCGAGTTGAAGGTACCGAAGAGCGTGACGGACACGCGGGGGAAGGCGGAGCGGCGATGACGTCGAGCACCGGGGACGGACGGGACCCGATCAAGGTGATGGTGGTCGACGACCACCCCATGTGGCGCGACGCCGTCGCCCGCGACCTGGCCGAGTCGGGCTTCGACGTGGTGGCCACCGCGGGCGACGGCGACCAGGCCGTGCGCCGCGCCAGGGCCGCCGCGCCCGAGGTCCTCGTCCTGGACCTGAACCTCCCCGGCAAGCCCGGCGTCCAGGTCTGCAAGGAGGTCGTGGCCGCCGACCCGGCCCTGCGCGTGCTGGTGCTGTCCGCGAGCGGCGAGCACGCCGACGTGCTGGAGGCGGTGAAGTCCGGCGCGACCGGCTACCTGCTGAAGTCGGCCTCCACCGAGGACCTCCAGGACGCGGTCCGCCGCACCGCCGCCGGCGACCCCGTCTTCACCCCGGGCCTGGCCGGTCTGGTCCTCGGCGAGTACCGCCGCCTGGCCTCGGAGCCGGCGCCCGCGCCCGACACCGACGAGCCGAAGGCGCCCCGGCTCACCGAGCGCGAGACCGAGGTGCTGCGCCTGGTCGCCAAGGGCCTGAGCTACAAGCAGATCGCCGAACGCCTGGTCATCTCCCACCGCACGGTGCAGAACCACGTCCAGAACACCCTGGGCAAGCTCCAGCTGCACAACCGCGTGGAGCTCGTCCGGTACGCCATCGAACGCGGCCTCGACGACGAGTGACGGCCCCCACCGGCCGGAACCCCGCGGCCCCGGCCGGTCCGTCACACGGTCCGCGCCCCGACGGCCGGCGTCACCGCGAAGGCGCGCCGGTGCCCCGCAGCTGCCCGATCAGGTCCCGGACGATCCGCGCCCCGTTCAGCGTCAGCACCGACTCGGGGTGGAACTGCACACCGGCGAAGCCCGGCCCGCGCAGGGCGTGCACCTCCCCGTTCGCGGCGCGGGCGACCTCCACCCCGTGGGCGGCCAGCCCGGCCGCCGCCTCGTCGTCGCAGCGTGCGGTGAAGCTGTTGTAGAAGCCGACCGTCTCGCGCCGTCCGAACAGCTCGATCTGCGTCTGCGCCCCCTGGTACGGCACGTCCTTGCGGGCGATCTCCAGCCCCAGCTCGGCCGCGATCAGTTCGTGCCCGAGGCAGACGCCGAGCACGCCCTGCCGCCCGGCGCGGACCACCTCGGCGGTCAGGGCGCGCAGCGACCGCATCTTCGGGTCCGCGGGGTCGGACGGATCACCCGGCCCCGGCCCCAGCACCACCGGCCCCTCGTGTCCCAGCACCGCCTCCCGCAGCCCGGGCTCGTCGTACCGCCGCACGGTCACCCGCAGTCCGCCCGAGCGCAGCACGTGCGCGAGCATCGCCGTGAAGGTGTCCTCGCCGTCGACGACCAGGGCGTGCCCGGCCGGCTCCTGCGCGGGCTCCTGCATGCGCAGCCAGAAGGGCGCCAGCGACGCCCGCCGTCCGTCCAGCGCGGCCCGCACGCGCGGGTCGTCGGCCAGGCGGGCGCCGGAGTGCTCCGCCCGCGGCCGCGAGGGACGTACGCCCAGCGCCGCCAGCACGCCCGCCGCCTTGGCGTGGGTCTCCGCGACCTCGCCCGCCGGGTCCGAGCCGCGCACGAGCGTGGCGCCGACCGGCACCCGCAGCCGCCCGTCCGCGTCGATGTCGGCCGTGCGGATGAGGATGGGGGAGTCCAGGGTCTGGGCCCCGCCCGCGTCCCGGCCGATCAGGGCCAGCGCCCCGGCGTAGTACCCGCGCCCGCCGCTCTCGTGCCGCTCGATCACCCGGCAGGCGTTCTGCACCGGCGAGCCGGTGACGGTCGCCGCGAACATGGTCTCCCGCAGCACGTCCCGCACGTCCAGCGTCGACCTGCCGCGCAGCTCGTACTCCGTGTGGGCGAGATGTGCCATCTCCTTCAGCCGGGGTCCGATCACCACCCCGCCCCTGTCGCCGACGGTGCACATCATCTTGAGCTCCTCGTCGACGACCATCGACAGCTCCTCGATCTCCTTGCCGTCGGCGAGGAAGTCCAGCAGGTGCTCCGGGGTCGGGCCGTCGGCGGGATAGCGGTAGGTGCCGCTGATCGGGTTCATGACGACCGTGCCGCCGGACATCCGCACGTGCACCTCGGGACTGGCCCCGACCAGGGTGCGCCCGCCCGTCTCCCACCGCCGCCCCTCCGCGGAAGGCCCTTCGGGCCCCTTCTGATCTCCGGTGTGCACGACGAACGTCCAGTAGGCGCCCCGCTCGTCCTCCAGCAGCCGCCGGAACAGCGCGAGGGCGTCCGCCCTGCCGAACCCGGGGATCTCGCCCTCGTAGGTCCGCCGGATGACGAAGTTGGCGCCCTCGCCGCGGCCGATCTCCTCCTCCAGCACCCGTCCGACGATCCGCGCGTACTCCTCGTCGTCGACGTCGAAGGCCCCGTCGTGGACCCGGACGTCGTGCGCCGGGAGCTGCTCCAGCGCCTCGGCCAGCGGGACGGTGTACGTCTCCTCGGGCGTGAGGGCCAGCAGGGGTGTGCCGTCGTCGCGGACGTCGAAGCCGCGCTCGCGGATCTGCCGGAACGGCACGAGCGCGAGGCTCTCGGCGGGCAGGCCGGCCAGCCGCTCATGGGCGGTGACGGGGCCGATCAGCACCTCGACCAGGTCGTGGTCGTGGCCCGGGGTGCGGCGGCGCAGCAGGGCGAACGGACGGGGGTCGTCCGGCAAGCCGAGCAGATTCATGGTCCGTGCTCCTTCTCGGAGAACTCAGAGGGAGAGGAACGGACCCCGGGAACGCCGAAGGCCGCCCCTCGGGCGGCCTTCGCGAAGTCTGGGATACGCGCAGTCAGCGGGCCGCCGGATGAGCGGTCCACCACCAGTTCTGGATCGAGTGCGCGAACATGCCCCGCACCCTACCCCACGTCCGAGGGGTGTACCCCGTGTCTCATTTGCTGGTCACCGGTCGGGAGGCCCGTGCCGACCCCGTAGGGTTGAGTGCGTGACCGTGAACGCTAAGACCAGCGCGACTGCTGGCAACACCTGGCGAGACCTGCCCGCGGCGCAGCAGCCCGAGTACCCCGACACCGAGGCTCTGCGCGCAGTGATCGCGGACCTCGAGTCGTATCCGCCGCTCGTCTTCGCGGGCGAGTGCGACCAGCTGCGCGCCCGGATGGCGTCCGTCGCCAAGGGAGAGGCGTTCCTCCTCCAGGGCGGCGACTGCGCCGAGGCCTTCGACGCGGTGTCCGCGGACCACATCCGCAACAAGCTCAAGACCCTGCTGCAGATGGGCGCCGTGCTCACGTACGCGGCGTCCGTGCCCGTGGTGAAGGTCGGCCGCATCGCCGGCCAGTACTCCAAGCCGCGCTCCAAGCCCACCGAGACCCGCGACGGCGTGACCCTGCCGACCTACCGCGGTGACTCCGTCAACGGCTTCGACTTCACCGAAGAGGCCCGCGTCCCGGACCCCGAGCGGCTGAAGCGGATGTACCACGCCTCCGCCTCCACGCTGAACCTGGTGCGCGCCTTCACCACCGGTGGCTACGCCGACCTGCGCCAGGTGCACGCCTGGAACCAGGACTTCGTGAGGTCGTCCCCGTCGGGGCAGCGCTACGAGCAGCTGGCCCGCGAGATCGACCAGGCGCTCAACTTCATGCACGCCTGCGGGGCCGACCCGGAGGAGTTCAAGACGGTCGAGTTCTACGCCTCGCACGAGGCGCTGCTGCTCGACTACGAGTCGGCCCTGACCCGGGTCGACTCGCGCACGGGGCAGCTGTACGACGTCTCCGGCCACATGGTGTGGATCGGTGAGCGCACCCGGCAGCTGGACCACGCGCACATCGAGTTCGCCTCGAAGATCCGCAACCCCATCGGGATCAAGCTGGGCCCGACCACGACGGCCGAGGACGCGCTGCAGTACATCGAGCGCCTCGACCCGGAGCGGGAGCCGGGCCGGCTGACCTTCATCGTCCGCATGGGCGCCGACAAGGTCCGCGACAAGCTCCCCGAGCTGGTCGAGAAGGTCACCGCCTCCGGCGCCACCGTCGCCTGGGTGACCGACCCGATGCACGGCAACACCTTCGAGGCGGCCTCCGGGCACAAGACCCGCCGTTTCGACGACGTGCTCGACGAGGTCAAGGGCTTCTTCGAGGTCCACAAGGCGCTCGGCACCCACCCGGGCGGCATCCACGTGGAGCTCACCGGCGACGACGTGACCGAGTGCGTGGGCGGCGGCGACGAGATCTTCGTCGACGACCTGCACCAGCGCTACGAGACGGCCTGCGACCCGCGGCTCAACCGCAGCCAGTCGCTGGACCTGGCGTTCCTCGTGGCGGAGATGTACCGGGACCAGTAGCGGTCCGCCTGCCCGTCACCGGGGCAAGCACTGGGGCGCGGATCACACGATCCGCGCCCCTCACTGCTTTCGTGCTCCCGGGCCGACGGGTAAGGTTAGGTTTGCCTCACCGATCACGGGGACGGCACTCAGATCCCGTCGGGAGGTGGACCGCGTGTACGTCTGCAGTTGCTTCGGCATCACCGAGCAGCAGGTCAAGCAGCACGCGGACGGCGGCGCCTGCACGCCCCGCCAGATAGCCTCCGCCTGCAAGGCGGGCACGGACTGCGGGTCGTGCGTCCGCCGGATCCAGGCGATCCTCGGCCGGGGCACCTGCCCGCGCCGCGACCTGGCCGACCGCGGCGAACCGGTCCTGTCGGAACTGGAAGACGCCGCCTGACGGCCGGGCTCAGCTCGGCTGCTCGATCTGCTGCGCGATGTACAGCGCCTCGCCCAGCTTCTCGATGAGCTCCAGCTGGGTGTCCAGGTAGTCGATGTGGTGCTCCTCGTCGGCGAGGATGTCCTCGAAGATGTTCGCGGACGTGATGTCGCCCTTGGTGCGCATCACCTCGATGCCGCGCTTGAGACGGTCGATCGCCTCGACCTCGACCTGCCGGTCCGCCTGGAACATCTCGGTGACCGTCTGGCCGACCCGTACGTGGAAGAGCCGCTGGTAGTTGGGCAGGCCGTCCAGCATCAGGATCCGCTCGGTGATCCTGTCCGCGTGCTTCATCTCGTCGATGGACTCTTCACGCGTGTACTTGGCGAGCTTGGTCCAGCCCTTGTTGTCCTGGATCCGGTAGTGCAGCCAGTACTGGTTGATCGCCGTCAGCTCGCCGGTCAGCTGCTCGTTGAGAAATTCGAGGACCTCGGGGTCGCCCTGCATCGCAGAGGCTCCTTCCACGCGTGGGACGGGCACGTGCGCCGCATGATTCCACTGAGGGCGAAGATCGTCCAGTAAGTGTTCACTTAGTAAGTTAGGGCATGCTTAGTCCATTTCGTCCGAGTATGGAATGGCCCCGGTCAGGGGCATCACCCCGGGTCTGTCAGGATGGAGTCATGGGTCAGCCGCTGGGACACGAATCGGGAGAAGGGCGCGATTCGGCAGGAGCGGTGCAGCCGGCGCTGCCCCCGGGACAGCGCGTACAGCGCGGCTGGCCGGTCACGCACTACGGCCCCGTCCCCAAGTTCCGGCCCGAGCGCTGGGAGTTCCGGGTCTTCGGCGCCACCGCCGCCGGCGGCAAGCACTGCTGGACGCACGAGGAGTTCACGGCGCTGCCCCACACCACCGTGCTGGCCGACCTGCACTGCGTCACCAAGTTCAGCATGCTGGGGGCCGAGTGGGGCGGCATCCCCGCCCGGACCATCCTCGACCTCGCACCGCCCGCCGACGACGTCACCCATGTGATGGTGTGGGCCGAGTACGGGTTCAGCTCCAACCTGCGGCTGGCCGACTTCGCCTCCGAGCAGAGCGTGTTCGCCACCCACAAGGACGGCGAACTGCTCACCGCCGAGCACGGCTTCCCGGTCCGGCTGATCGTGCCCCACCTCTACGCCTGGAAGGGCCCCAAGTGGGTGCGCGGCGTGGAGTACATGACCGCCGACCGGCGCGGCTTCTGGGAGGAGCGCGGCTACCACAACATCGGCGACCCCTGGCGCGAGCAGCGCTACTCCTACCAGGAGGAACCGGGGGACGGTCCCGGGCTCTGAGACGGCCGGCGGACGTCCGCAGGCCGTCGCGGCTGCGTCAGCCGTCGCGCAGCTTCTTCAGCCGCTCCACATCCGCCGCGTGCCCCTGCTTGCCGCCCGGCGTCTCGATGACCAGCGGCACGCCCTCGGTCGCCGGGTGGGTCATCAGCGCGCGGAACGGGTCCTCGCCGATGTGGCCGGCGCCGATGTTCTCGTGCCGGTCCTTGTGCGCGCCCGCGACGTCCTTGGAGTCGTTGGCGTGGATCAGCTTCAGCCGGCCCTCGCCGACGGTGTCCACCAGCAGGTCCAGTGTCCGGTGCATCCCGTCGGGGCCGGTCAGGTCGTGCCCGGCGGCGAACACGTGGCAGGTGTCCAGGCAGACACCCAGTTTCGGATGGGCGTCCAGCGCCTCGAAGTACGGGCCGAAGTCCCAGGTCCGCGAGCACAGTGACGCGCCCTGGCCGGCGGTCGACTCCAGCAGCAGGAACGGGTCGTCGTCGTGGGTCAGCTCGTCCAGCAGCGGCAGCAGGTGCTCCCGGACCTGCCGCAGCGCCACCGGCCGCTCCCGGCCGCCGGTGGCACTGCCCGTGTGGACCACCACGCCCCGCGCGCCGATCGCCCGTCCGCGCCGCAGCGAATGCCGCAGCGACTGCACGGACCGCTCGACGGTCGCCTCGGTGTGCGAGCCGAAGTTGATCAGGTAGGGGGCGTGCACGTACGCGGGGATCCCGCCGGCCTCGCAGGCCGCGCGGAACGCCTCGTCCTGCTGCGGGTTCCCGGCCGGGGTGGCCCAGCCGCGGGGGTTGGCGACGAAGACCTGCACGGCCTCCGCCGCCAGGTCACGGGCGTACGACAGGCCGACACGGTGGAGACCGCCGGCCACGGGGACATGGCCGCCCACGGGGTTGCGGGACGGGCCGGGCAGCTGAGCAATCACCCGTTCAGGGTGTCATGCCCGCGGCCCCGCTCCGGCCGCGGGCCCCGCGCCCGCGGCCGTCACCTGATCTCGATCGTGATCGTCGAACCCTTGGGCGCACGCTCGCCGCCCTCGACGGACTGCCCCTCGACGGTGTCACCGAACAGGCCGAGCAGCCCGCGGTCCTCGTCGACCTGGAAGCCCGCCTCCTCCAGCTCCCGGGTGGCGTCGTCGACGTTGTCGCCCACCACGTCCGGGACCTCGATCATCTCGGGCCCCTTGGAGACCGTCAGCGTCACCGTGTCGCCCTCGGCCGCCCGGCCGCCGGCGCCCGGGTTCTGTCCGGCGACCTCGCCCTTGTCGTACTCGGAGGAGGTGACCTGCTTCTCGGCGACCTTCACCTTGAGGCCGGCCTCCTTCAGCTCCGCCTCGGCGTCGGCCAGATCGTCGCCGGTGACGTCCGGGACGTCGACGGGGCTGCCCTTGCTGACGACGAGCGCCACCGCCGTGCCCGCGCGCACCTTGGTGCCGTCCGCCGGCTCGGCGGAGACGACCGCGCCACGCGGCACGTCCTCGCTGAACTCCCGGGTCACCATGCCGGGCTCCAGCCCGTCGTCCTTCAGCAGGGACCGCGCCTCGGCCAGCTTCCGGCCGGCCAGGGCGGGCACCCGCACGGTGGCGGGGCCGTCGGAGACGGTGATGCCCACCGAGTCGTTGCCACGGATGCGCGTCCCGGTCCTGGGGTCGCTGCTGATGATCCGGCCGCGCTCGACGGTGTCGCTGTGGGCGTGCTCGACCTTGCCCAGCTCCAGCCCGGCGTCCCGCAACCGGTCCTCGGCCTGGTCCTGGGTCTTCGCCAGCAGCGGCGGGACCTCGGTGAACTGGCCGGAGTTGATGTACCAGACGCCCGTGCCCACGCCCAGCACGAGCAGCAGGGCCACGACGACCGCCAGCGGGCCGCGCGGCACCGCCCGGCGCCGTGACGGCGGGAGCGGCGGCGGGGACGCCAGACGGCTGGTGCGGTTCAGCTCCGCCTCGGGCGCCGCGCCGTCCCGGCCGGAGGATCCCGGGCGCGGTGTCGTCAGCGCACGCGGGATCACGCTCGTGCGGTCGTCGGCGTTGTCGTGGTCCGACGCCAGCGCCTGCGGCGGCACCGCGTCCAGCTGGTCGCCGGTGAGCCGGGCGCGTCCGTCGCGGACCTGCGCGAGCAGGGCCACCGCGTCGTACGGGCGGACCTCCGCGGAGCGGGCCGTCGCCGAGGCGACCAGCTCGTCCAGCTCGTACGCCAGACCCGGCACGGCGGCCGAGGGCGGCGGGACGTCCTCGTGCAGGTGCTTGTAGAGGATCACGGCGGGGGAGTCCCCGTCGTGCGGCTTGTCACCGGTGAGCATCTCGTAGAGCATCACGCCGCACGCGTAGACGTCGACGCGGGGGTCCGCGGTGCCGTTCTCTATCTGCTCGGGAGCGAGGTACGACACCGTGCCGAGGACCGTGCCGGTGGTGTTGGTCACCGTGTCGACGGCCCTGACCAGGCCGAAGTCGGCGACCTTCACCCGGCCGTCGTCCCCGATCAGCACGTTCTCCGGCTTCATGTCGCGGTGCACGAACCCGGCCCGGTGGGCGGCTCCCAGGGCGGCCAGCACCGGCTCCAGGATGTCCAGGGCGGCACGCGGCTGCAGCGCCCCGCGCTCGCGCAGCACGTCCCGCAGGGTGCAGCCGGCGACGTACTCCATCGCGAGGTAGACGTACGCGCCGTCGGTGCCCTGGTCGAAGACCTGCACCACGTTCGGGTGGGCCAGCCGGGCCACCGACTTCGCCTCGCGGATGAACCGCTCGACGAACGAGCCGTCGACCGCGAGCGAGGGGTGCATCACCTTGAGCGCGAGGACCCGGTCGAGCCGGGTGTCCACGGCCCGGTAGACCGTGGCCATCCCGCCGACCGCGATCCGCGCGTCGATGCGGTACCGGCCGTCGAGCACCTGCCCGACCAAGGGGTCCTGAAGGGTCGTGTCCACGCAGGCGAGTGTACGAGCCGTGACCGACAGCCCCCGCCTCCCGGCCGTCTTCGGGGCGGGACTGCAGCGGACCTGTGACGTGTCCCCGGGAAGACGTGCCCAACGGACCTAACGGAACGCCGGACGCTCCGGGTCCAGCGCGGCCACGCCCTCGACCGGCGACGACGCCCGGGCGAAGTGCCGCCGCGGGATCCGGCCCGCCCGGTGGGCCAGCCGGCCCGCCTCCACGGCGTGCCGCATCGCGCCGGCCATCAGCACCGGCTCCTGCGCCCGCGTCACCGCCGAGGCCAGCATCACGCCCGCGCACCCCAGCTCCATCGCCAGGGCCGCGTCCGAGGCCGTCCCGGCGCCCGCGTCGAGGATCACCGGCACACGCGCGTGCTCCACGATCAGCTCGAAGTTGTGCGGGTTGCGGATGCCCAGCCCCGACCCGATCGGCGAGCCGAGCGGCATGATCGCCGCACAGCCCACGTCCTCCAGCTTCCGCGCGAGCACCGGGTCGTCGTTGGTGTACGGCAGCACCGTGAAGCCGTCGTCCACCAGCGTCTCGGCCGCGTCCAGCAGCTCGATCGGGTCCGGCAGCAGGGTGCGCTCGTCGGCGATGACCTCCAGCTTGATCAGGTCCGTGCCCAGGGCCTCGCGGGCGAGGCGGGCGGTGAGGACGGCCTCGCCGGCGGTGAAACAGCCCGCCGTGTTGGGCAGCACCCGGATGCCGAGCCGGTCGAGGACGGACAGCACCGAGCCGTGCACGGAGGCGTCCACCCGGCGCATCGCCACGGTCGTCAGCTCGGTGCCGGAGGCGACCAGGGAGCGCTCCAGCACGTCCAGGCTGGGCGCCCCGCCGGTCCCCATGATCAGGCGGGAGGTGAAGGACGTGCCTGCGAGGACGAACGGATCGTCGGCCATGGTCAGCCTCCTTGGACGGCGGTGAGGACTTCCACGCGGTCCCCCTCGGACAGGGGCGTGGCGGGCCACTGCGCGCGCGGGACGACGGTTTCGTTGAGGGCGGCGGCCACTCCCGAGGGCGAGGTCGTGAGGGACTCCACGACCGTGTCGAGGGCCGTGCCGGGGCGGACGTGGCGGGACTCGCCGTTGACGGAGATGTTCACGCGGGCTGCTCCTGGAGTGCGGTGACGGCGCGGAAGCGCTCCGGGGTGAAGGGGCGGGCCTCGGCGGGCAGTTCGCCCGTGGCCAGGGCGTGCGCCAGGACCTCGCCGGTCACCGGGGTGAGCAGCACGCCGTTGCGGTGGTGTCCGGTGGCCAGCAGGAGCCCGTCCAGAGCCGTCGGGCCGAGCAGCGGGGCGTTGTCCGGGGATCCGGGGCGCAGCCCGGCGCGGGTCTCGGTGAGCGGCAGTTCGGTGATGCCCGGCACCAGCTCGTGGGCGTCGCGCAGCAGCTCGTAGACGCCGCCCGCGGTGACGGTGGTGTCCCAGCCCAGCTCCTCGCTGGTCGCCCCGATCACCAGCTCGCCGCTCTCGCGCGGCACCAGGTAGACGTGGCTGCCGCGCACGACCGCGCGCACGGTGCGGCTCAGGAACGGCCCGTGCCGCGCCGGCATGGTCAGCCGCACCACCTGGCCCTTCACGGGCCGCACGGGGGGCAGCACCTCGTCCGGGACGCCCGCGAGCCGGCCGCTGAAGCTGCCCCCGGCCAGCACCACCTGCCCCGCGCCCAGCGCGGTCCCGTCGTCGGTGACCACACCCGCGGCCCGGTCCCGTGCCACGGTGAGCCGCTCGGCCCACGCCCGGTGCAGGACCACCCCGGCCCGCTCGCAGGCGGCGAGCAGCGCCGCGGCGAGGCGCCGGGGGTCGATCTGGTGGTCGCCGTCGACCCGCAGCCCGCCGCGCACCCCCGGCGCGAGCATCGGCTCCAGCCGGCGGCACTCCCGCCCCGACAGCCACTGCGAGTCCAGTCCCGACTGCTGCTGGAGGGCGTGCAGCTCCCGCAGGTGCGCGCGGTCGTCGGCGTCGAGGGCCACGGCCAGGGTGCCGCTGCGGCGGTAGCCGAGGTCGTGCCCGGTCAGCTCGGTCAGCTCGGCCGCGAACTCCGGGTAGCGGCGGGCGGAGGCGAGGTTCAGCCCCAGCAGGGTCTGCTCGCCGTAGTGCAGTTCGGTGACGGCGGCCAGCATCCCGGCGGCGACCCGGGCGGCTCCGCCACCGGGCTCGGGATCCACCACGGCCGTGGCGAACCCGCGTTGCGCGGCCCGCCAGGCCGTGACCAGGCCGATGATCCCGCCCCCGACGACCAGGACGTCTGACGTGGTGGACGTGCGCGACATGGGCGTCCAGCCCCTCCCTTCGCCGGCATGACCCGGATCAGGTTCGTACGGTCGGAGGCCGCCAGCCTCCCTCTCAGCCCGGTGCGTCCGGGCTCCCGCGAGTGCTCTACGTTGGCCACCCTAGCCCGATCCCGCACGCCGCAGTAAGGGAGCCTTCCCCATGGCCCGATCCCTCGACGGTCTCGTCCTCGCCCCGGTCGCCGACCAGGCACCCGGCCAGGTGGGGACCCGCACCCGGTTCAGCTACCACGAGCGGGAGGGCGAGATCTGGGCCGACTACGCGGGCGGGGACGTCGTACGCGGGCATCTCGTGGGTATCCGGGAAGGTGACAGGCTCGACTTCCGCTACGTCCAGCTCAGGCGGGACGGCACCACCGCCTCGGGGCACTGCGTCTCGACGGTCGTGGAGCTGCCCGACGGCCGGGTGCGGCTGGAGGAGACCTGGGAGTGGGAGTCCCGGCAGGGCAGCGGCACCAGCGTTGTGGAGCAGGTCACGGCGCAGGGCCACTGACTGACGAAACGTCAGGTGTCTATGGTGATCAGGTGAGCGAGCAGACGCAGGAACCAGGCCCGTCCGCGCCGCGGCGCGTGGTCGTGGCGGGCGCGGGCATGGCCGGGGTGCAGACCGCGGTCGCCCTGCGCGAACAGGGCTTCACCGGCACCGTGAGCCTCATCGGCGCCGAGCCCCACCAGCCCTACGACCGCCCGCCGTTGTCCAAGGCGGTCCTGCTCGGCAAGGCCGAGGGCTCCGCCTTCGACGTGGACTTCGAGGCCCTGGGCATCGAACTGCGCCTCGGCTGCGAGGTGCTGGGCCTGCGCCCCGGCGACCACGAGCTGGACACCGAGACCGGGCCCGTGCCCTACGACGTCCTGGTGATCGCGACCGGCGCCGAGCCGGTCCGGCTGCCCGGCGCGCAGGGCGTGCCCGGCGTGCACCTGCTGCGCACCCTGGACGACGCCGAGCGGCTGCGGCCGGTGCTGGCCGCCCGGCACGAGATCGTGGTCGTGGGCGCGGGCTGGATCGGCGCGGAGTTCGCCACGGCCGCGCGCGAGGCGGGCTGCTCGGTGACCGTCGTGGAGGCCGCCGGCCGTCCCCTCGCCGACGCCCTGCCCGCCGAGGTCGCCGCGCCGATGGCCCGTTGGTACGCCGACGCGGGCGCCGCCTTGCGCACCCACGCGCGCGTGGAGCGGGTCGAGCCCGGTGCGGTGGTCCTGGACGACGGCTCGCGGCTGCCCGCGGAGGCGGTCGTCGTCGGGATCGGCGCCCGCCCCGCCACGGCCTGGCTGTCCGGGTCCGGCGTCGAGCTCGGCGCGCACGGCGAGGTCGTCGCCGACGCGCACCTGCGCACCCGCGTGCCGGACGTGTACGCCGTCGGCGACTGCGCCTCCTTCCCCTCGGGCCGCTACGGCGAGCGCCTGCTGGTGCACCACTGGGACAACGCCCTGCAGGGGCCGCGCACGGTCGCCGCGAACATCGTCGGCGGGGCCTCGGGCGAGCCGCCCGCGGTATACGACCCGGTGCCCTACTTCTGGTCCGAGCAGTTCGGCCGGTTCGTGCAGTACGCCGGGCACCACGCGGCCGCCGACGCGCTGCTGTGGCGGGGCGACCCCTCCGGCCCGGCCTGGACGGCGTGCTGGCTGCGGGACGAGCGGCTGGTCGCGCTGCTCGCGGTGGGCCGTCCCCGGGACCTGGCCCAGGGCCGCCGCCTGATCGAGTCGGGCACGCCGATGAACCGGGTGCTGCTGGCGGACCCGGCCCGGCCGATGAAGGCGGCCACGGCCTGAGCGCCGGGCCCGGGCGGGGCGGGCCGGAGCGCCCGGGTGGACCGGGTCGGTTTCCGACTGTCGGTGGCGGATGGCAGGCTTGTCACCGTGACCGAGATTGACGCAAAGATCGATGCTCTCGTCCCCGCCTGGCTCACCCTCCCCGACATCGCCGAGCAGTTCGGCGTCGAGGTGACGCGTGTGCGACAGCTGGTCAAGGAGGGCCAGCTCATCGCCGTACGCCGCGGTGAGAACCGCGCGCTGCACGTCCCCGCCGCCTTCATCGACGGGGACAAGGTCGTCAAGGGCCTCACCGGGACCCTGACGCTCCTGCGGGACGACGGCTTCAAGGACGAAGAGATGCTGGAGTGGCTCTTCACCCCCGACCCCAGCCTGCCCGGCACCCCGGCGCAGGCGCTCAGCGAGAATCGCGGCACGGAGGTGAAGCGCCGCGCGCAGGCGCTCGCGGTCTGACCCGGATCCGACCGGACGACCGTCCGGCGCCGCGCGAGCGGCGCCGGATCCGAGCAGCCGCCGGTGCGGGTCCGTGGCCCTCGTGGCCACGGCCCGGCCCGGGCCGTGCCTGTCCAGGGGCCTGGCGAGCATTCCGGGCGGTGCCTGTTCAGGGGCCTGGCGAGCATTCCGGCCGGGCCCGTTCTCGGGCCCCGCGAGCATTCCGGGTGTCTGTTTACGGGCCCAGCGAGCATCCTGGCGGTGCCTGTCCACGGGCCAGGCGAGCATTCCGGCCGTGCCTTTTCTCGGGCCCCGCGAGCATTCCGGCGGTGCCTCTCCATGGGCCGGCGAGCATCCCAGCCGGTGCCTGTGGGCCTGGCGAGCATCCCGGCCGTGCCCGTTCTGGGGCCCCGCGAGCGTTCCGGCGGTGCCTGTCCACGGGCCCCGCGGGCACCCCGGCTGTGCTCTTCAGGGCCCCCCAAGGATCCCGCGCCGTGTCCGTTCACCGGCCACGGCGGGCGGACGCGGGTCGGGTCCGCGTAGGGTGCCCGAGTCGGTCCCGGACGGGACGCGGACGCCCGGCCGGGGCCCTCGGCGGGGCGGGGCCGCCCGGGGACGGGACCGCACCGGCCTGCACGGGCCTTCCGCTCACGCGCAGCGGGCGGGTGCGCGGGGCCGCCCGCAGCCACCGGCCGGGTAACCGCGCCCGCGCCCGCCCACGGCGTACGGGCGGGCCGGCCCGCGCCGACCACCGGGCCCCGACGCCCGCATGCTCCGCACGGGCAGGCGGAGGGGGTCCGCGCCACCGACACCGAGGGGGACTCGCATGACCGGCACCACCACCGCCACCACCGCCCGCGCCCGACTCGCCGACGCCCGGCTCTACCTCTGCACCGACGCCCGCAAGCGCCAGGGCGACCTCCCCGCGTTCCTGGACGCCGTCCTCGCCGGTGGCGTCGACATCGTGCAGCTGCGCGACAAGGGCATGGAGGCCGGCGAGGAGCTGGCGCACCTGGAGGTGTTCGCCGAGGCCTGCGCCCGGCACGGCAAGCTGCTCGCGGTCAACGACCGGGCGGACGTCGCCCACGCCGCCGGCGCCGACGTCCTGCACCTCGGCCAGGGCGACCTCCCGGTCCCCGCGGCCCGGGCCGTCCTCGGTGACGACGTCCTGATCGGCCGCTCCACCCACGCCGAGCCCGAGGCCGCCGCGGCCGCCCGGCAGGAGGGCGTGGACTACTTCTGCACCGGCCCCTGCTGGCCGACCCCCACCAAGCCCGGCCGGCACGCCCCCGGCCTGGACCTGGTCCGGTACACGGCCGGTCTCGGCACGGACCGTCCCTGGTTCGCCATCGGCGGCATCGACCTCGGCAACCTCGACCAGGTCCTGGACGCGGGCGCCCGGCGGGTCGTCGTCGTACGGGCGATCACCGAGGCCGGTGACCCCGGTGCCGCGGCGGCCGAGTTCGCCGAGCGCCTGCGCGAGCGCTGAACCGTCCCGCGCTGAACCATCCCTCTGTCCAAGGAGTGGACAGAGGGATGGACAACAAGTGGACAAAAGGGGCAAAATGCCGCGCCCGGTTGGGGGACCGCCCACCCCTGGCTAACCTGCCGGTATGGCCCTCGGCACCGCATCCATCAGGTCGGACCACGCTCGCACCGTGCGCGACATGCTCGCGACCGGCAAGACGACGTACTCGTTCGAGTTCTACGCGCCCAAGACCCCGAAGGGCGAGCGGAACCTGTGGAACGCGCTGCGCCGGGTCGAGGCCGTGGCACCCGACTTCGTCTCCGTGACCTACGGCGCGGGCGGCTCGACCCGCGCCGGGACGGTCAAGGCGACCGAGGCGATCGCCTCCGACACCACCCTCACGCCGATCGCACACCTCACCGCGGTCGACCACTCGGTGGCCGACCTGCGCAACATCATCGGCCAGTACGCGGACGCCGGGATCCGCAACATGCTCGCCCTGCGCGGCGACCCGCCCGGCGACCCCATGGGCGACTGGGTGCCGCACCCCCGGGGGCTGGCCTACGCCGCCGAGCTCGTCGAACTGATCAAGGCCTCCGGTGACTTCTGCGTGGGCGTGGCCGCCTTCCCGGCGATGCACCCGCGCTCCGCGGACTGGGAGACCGACGTCCGCCACTTCGTCGACAAGTGCCGCGCGGGCGCCGACTACGCCATCACGCAGATGTTCTTCCAGCCGGAGGACTACCTCCGGCTGCGCGACCGGGTCGCGGCCGCCGGCTGCGAGACCCCGATCATCCCCGAGGTCATGCCGATCGCCAGCGTGCGGACGCTGGAGCGCATCGGCTCCCTGACCAACGCCGCGTTCCCGGACGCCCTGAAAGAGCGGATCCTCACAGCACAAGACGATCCGGCCGCTGTACGCTCCATTGGGATCGAATTCGCCACGGAGTTCTGTGCGCGGCTGCTCGCCGAAGGCGTGCCCGGGCTGCACTTCATCACGCTCAACAACTCCACGGCGACCCTGGAGATCTACGAGAACCTGGGCCTGCACCACCCATCGCAGGCCTAGACCGTTCGCACCGGTATACGACACACTGCGTAACGGCCACTGGGAGAGGGGCGTACATGGGCTGGGCGGTCCTCTACATCGCGTTCGGCATCGTCGCGCTGTGGCTGCTGGGCGAGGTGCTCCTGCAGTACAAGGCGCGGCTGCGCTGGCGTCTGCTGGCCTTCGTCGGCTTCCTCGGTGTCGTCGTCGGTGTCCTGATCCCGTCGGTCGTGGTGATCGGACTGGGCGCGGCCGCCTTCGCGGTCGGCCAGACCTACGTCACGCTGTCGTTCCGCAGCGGCTTCGCGGCCGGCTGGGCGGTCAACGCGCCGGTGCTCGGCGGCAGCAAGCGCCGCCGCGGTGAGCGCGGACGCCAGGAGCCGACCCTGGAGGTCTCCGGCCTGGAGGACGAGGGCGGTTACGGCGACGAAGGGGCCGGGCACGGGCACAGCCGGGACACCGACGCGTACGGCCAGGACGACGACCACGACGACGTGTTCACCCCGGTGCGCCAGGGCCGCGCGGCCGACGACGGGAACACCGCCGTCTACGAGCCGCAGCCCATGCCCGACGACACCGGCACCTACGGCGTCTACGGCGACACCGGCTACCCGGGCCAGCCCCAGGACCAGTACGCGGCCCAGGGCGCCGACCAGTCCTACTCCTACGACTACTCGGGCTACGGCCAGCAGCAGGGCTATGACAGCACCGGCCAGCAGCAGTACGCCGCCTACTCCGACCCGTACATCGGCTCGTCGAACTACGCCGGTGCCTCCTACGACACCGGCTACGGCGACCAGCAGTACTACGACCAGCAGGGCTACGGACAGGACGCGTACTCCGGCACCTACGCCGGTCAGACGCCGCCCGGCGGGGTGTGGGTGCCGCAGCAGCGCAACACCGACGAGTACGGCCAGGAACTCCCGCCGGAGCAGCACTATCCCCATGAGGGCGGCGGGCAGCAGCCGCAGGGGAACGGCTTCGACGAGCAGTACCGTTTCTGAGCGCGGCACCGTTTCTGAGCGCAGTACCGTTTCTGAAGTCCGCGCGGTGGCAGGTCACTGCGAGCCGCGGAACCCGGGTCCCTCCACGATCAGTCCGGCCACCAGCGCCCCCGACATGCCCGCGTGCGGCAGCCCGCCGCCGGGGTGCGCCCAGCCGCCGACGGCGAACAGGCCCGGCAGGCCGGTGGAGTTGGACGGGTGCAGCAGCCGCCCGCCGGCCGCCGCCAGCGCCGGGACCGGCACCGCACCGCCCTCGGCGCCCGTCGCGTCCACGATGTCGGCCGGGGTGCGCAGTTCCTGCCAGAGCAGCCGCTCGCGCAGCCCGGGCACGGCCTGTCCGGCCGCGGCCAGCATCCGTTCGGCCAGGTCGTCCCAGGAGCGGTCGGGCCGCGCGGGGACGACCGCGGTGACGGTGACCGCCTCGTGGCCCTCCGGGGCCGCCCGCTCGTCGCCCGGCCGCAGAACCGTCACCGTCGGCTGTCCGGCCGGCTCGGCCCGGCCGGACAGGGCGTCCAACTCGGCCTCGCGGTCCGGGGCATGTACCACCGTGCGGTGAGCCGTGCCCTCGGGGCGGGCGCCGCGCAGGGCGAGCAGGAGCGTCAGCCGTGCGGCCGCCGCCGGCTGCGGGCGCACCCCGCTCCCACCGCGCACCGCCCGGCCCGCCGCCAGCCGGTCCAGCGTGCCGGGGGAGACCCCGGCCACCACGTGATCGGCCTCCACGGCCGTCCCGTCGGCCAGTTCGATCCCCGAGACCCGGCCGTCCTGTTCCAGGACGCCGGTGACCTCGGCACCGAAGTGGAACGCGACCCTGCGGGCCAGGCACCGCTCGTGCACCGCCCGCGCCAGTTCCCGCATCCCGCCGCGCACGTACCAGGTGCCGAACGCGTGCTCCATGTACGGCAGGACGGCCGTGCTCGCGGGCGCGGTCCGCGGGTCCAGACCGTACGTGAGGGCGTAACTCTCCAGCAGCGCGACCAGCCGCGGGTCGCGCAGTTCCCAGGCGCCGACCTCGGCGAGGGTGCCGGCCCTGCGGGTGCGCAGCAGGCGCTTGTGCGGCACCGCCGGGTAGGGCTCGCGCTCGGCCAGCACCTGCCAGTTCGGCCACAGCGGCTCTTCGAGAAGCGGCCGCCGGGTCCGGTCCCAGGCCTCGCGCGCCCGGACCAGGAAGTCGCCCCAGCGCTGCCCGGCGCCCGCGCCGAGAGCCACGTCCAGGGCGGCGACCACACCGGCGCGGGAGGCGTTCGGCAGGGACACCGCGGTGCCGTCCGCGAACACGTGCCGTGACGACGGGTCGACCTGGACGAGGTCGGCACACGCCTCCAGCGGCTCCTTGCCGGTCTTGACGAACAGGTCCCGGTAGACGGCGGGCAGCGGCAGCAGACCGGGGCCCGTGTCGAAGGAGAACCCGTCGCGTGTGAAGCGGCGCACCGCTCCGCCGTACGTGTCCGTCCGCTCGTACACCGCCACCCGGTGGCCCGCGACGGCCAGCCGGGCGGCGGCCGTCATCGCGCCCATCCCGGCGCCGATCACCGCAATCCGTGCCATGCCAGGGACTTTATCCGCCCTGCTCGGAGCACTTCCCCCGGCCACCCGCGAGTACGGGCGCGGACGTGATCGTGACCAGCCGGCCACGAGGCGTTCCGGGGGCAGGTGCGCAGGGGTGAGTACCCGTACTCAGGCGGGGAGTTGAGTACGCGCGCGGATGGGAGGACACCTGCGGGGACGGGAGAGTGGAGCCACGGAGAGGGGCACGGCTCCGGCACCGGCGGCACGGGGCGCCGGAACGGAGCCGGCCCGCGATCCGCTCCTTCCGCCGGCGGTGTCGGCGGGAGCGAGACACGGGGGAGAACCGGGGGAAAACCGGGGGAACGGGAAGAAACCGGGGGACGACCGAACGGGGGTCCTGCGGGAGGGACGCACGGGGGAGCAGGAGAAGGAAACGGGGGAGTGGGGAAGGCGCCGGTTCGAGGTGGCCCGCGGGGGACGCGGCCACACCGGACCGGCGCTTTCACCTGTGCACCGGACGGTGGGTCAGCGGCAGCCGCTCACGCGTCCCTGGAGCAGGCGGGACAGGGCCGCGTGCACGTCGTCCAGGGAACGCTCCGGCTGGAACGACTTCCAGTCGAGGGCCGCCACGAGCACCATGCCGACCAGTGCCGCCGCCGTCAGCGGCACGTCGATCTCGTCGCTGAACTCGCCGTTGCCCACGCCCTCGCGCAGCACGTCCTCCACCACGGCGACGGCCTGCTGCCGGACCACCATCAGGGTCGACTGCCAGGCCCGGTTGGTGCGCCACAGCTCCGCCACGTACAGCTGCGTGAAGGCCGGGTAGCGGTCGATGAAGACCAGCCCCGCGCGGATCATCGCGTCCAGGGCGTCGACCTTGCTGCCGCCCCGGCCCGCGGTCTGCTCGGCCGCGTCCCGCAGGGAGGCGGTGAGGAGGCCCACGCCGTGCCGCAGCAGTTCCTCGAACAGGACGGACTTGCTCGCGAAGTTGTAGTACACCGTGCCCTTCGCGACCCCGGCACGCTCGGCGATCTCGTCCACGGTCGTGGCGGAGAACCCCTGCTCGGCGATGAGCGTGACGGCCGCCTCGTAGAGCTTCTGCCGGGTGGCCTCGCGGCGCGTGCTGCCGCCCGACGCGGCACTGCTGCTTTCCATGGCCCTGATTGTCACAGGAACCTTTCCGGGAGAAGTGACGGAGGCACTCACAGGCTCAGCTCCGGGTGCAGCCGGTCCAGCGTCCACACCTGGCGCCTGCGGGCCGCCACGGCGGTCAGCGCGAGGGCGCCGGCGGTGAACGCCGTCAGCACCACGCACGCCTGCCACACCGGCCCGAGTCCGCCTCCCGTGATGAGCCGCCGCAGCGCCTCGACCACGTAGCTCATCGGCAGATACGGGTGCAGCGCGTTGAAGAAGCCGGGGCTGGTCTGCACCGGGTACGTGCCGCCCGCCGAGGTCAGCTGCAGCATCAGCAGCGCCAGGACGAGGATCCGGCCCGCCGCCCCGAAGCGTGCGTTCAGCCACTGCACGATCGCCGCGAAGCACGCCGTCACGAGGAACAGGAAGGCCACCGTACCGGCCGCCCGGACCATTTCCAGGCCGACGGCCCAGTGCAGCACCGACATCAGGGCGGCCGTCTGCAGCACGCCGATCGCCACCACCGGCAGCCAGCCGGCCAGCGCGATCCGCCAGGCCGGGGCACCGGCCGCGAGGGCACGCCGGTTCATCGGCGTGATCAGCATGTAGGCCACCATCGCCCCCACCCACAACGACAGCGGGATGAAGTACGGAGCGAATCCGGTGCCGTAGTTCGGCGCCTTGTGCAGGTCGTGGGAGGCCATGCGCACGGGGTCGGCCATGACCTCGGTGCGGCGGTCGCGGTCCTGCTTGTCGTAGTCGGGGATCTTCTCCGCCCCGTCGTGCAGACCGCCGGCGAGCTTCCCGGAGCCGCCGACGAGCTGGTAGATGCCGCCGTTGAGGTCGTCCGCGCCGGTCTTCAGCTTGCCGACGCCCTTGTCCAGATCGGCGGCGCCGGTCCTGGCCTTGCCGAGCCCCGTGTGCAGCTTCTTCGCCCCCGCGGCGACCTTGGCCGCACCGTCGTTCAGCTTGTTGATCTTCTTGACGGCGTCGTCGAGGTCCTCGGCGAGGTGCGGTGCGCGGTCGGCGAGCGCCTGGGACTGCTTCTGCAGGGTGGCGAGGTGCTTGTCCAGTCGGTCCAGGTCGCCGTCCTGGTCCGCGATCAGCGTGTTGAGGTCGTCCGCGATGAGGGTGACGTCGGCGGCGGCGTCCTTGGCCTTCTTCAGGTCGGCGCAGGCCGCGTCGGACAGCACCGGGTCGTCGCAGCGCCGGGCGTACACGTCGTTCAGCGTGCCGGAGGCGGCGCGGGCGTCCTTGGCGGCGGTGGGGGCTCGCTCCACCAGGGTGTCCAGGTGTTTGCGCATCGCGCCCGAGAGGTCGGCGACCAGCTGGGCCGTGTCACCGATGGCCTTCTCGTTGCCCTTGAGGAACGGACCCACCTTGCCGGCCGTGCCGTTGACCCGGTCGGCGAGCTGCTGCGTGCCGTCGGCGACACCCCGGGTGCCGTCCTCCACGGCACCGGCCCCCCTGGTGAGCTTCGTCAGGGCCGTGGACAGGTCGCCGCTGCCGTCCTTGGCGTCCCGCAGGCCGTCGGCGAGGTCCTTGGACCCCTTCTCGGCCTTGCCGATGCCGCCCTTGAGCCGGTCGGCGCCCTTCGCCGCCTTCACGGTCTCGCCGTGGATGCCGGAGAACGACACGAAGATCTTGTCCAGGAAGTTCCGCGAGGTCTTCGTGGAGGCGGCCTGGCGCACCTCGCTGAAGACCGTCCGGGAGATCTGCCCGACGATGTAGTTGTTGGCGTCGTTCGTGCGGACCTGGAGGGCCCCGGTCTCCGGGGACTTGCCCGAGCTGGAGGCGATGCGCTCGCTGAAGTCGGCCGGCATGGTGAGCGACAGGTAGTAGGTGCCGTCCTCGACGCCCCGGCGGGCCTCCTCGGCGCTCACCTCGCGCCAGTCGAAGGTCTTGCTGTCGTGCAGCCGCTCCGTGATGTCGTCGCCCGCCGTGACCTTCTTCCCGTCGGCCGTCGCCCCCTTGTCGTCGTTGACCAGGGCCACGGGGATCCGGTCCAGCCGGCCGTACGGGTCCCAGAACGACCACAGGTACAACGCCCCGTACAGCAGCGGCAGGACGAGCAGCGCGACCAGCGCGGCCCGCGGCAGCTTCCCCCGGCCGAAGCGGCGCAGCTCAAGCGCGGCGAGTTTCGGCGAACGCATCGCCCGTCCCCTTCCCCTGGCCGGCCTGGCCGTCGTGGCCGGCCTGGCCGTCGTGGCCGGCCTGGCCGTCGTGATCGGTCTGGCCGTCGTGGTCGGTCTGGCCGTCGTGGTCGGTCTGGTCGGTCTGACCGTCGTGGTCGGCCCGGCCGTCGTCGGCGGTGCCCGCGGCGTCGGTCTCCTCCGCGGACCCGGTGGCCACGGTGGCGTCGGCGTGCGGGTCCCGGTCCTTGCCCGCCGCGGCCCGTCGGCCGTCGTCGCCCGCGCCGTCACCGTCGTGGTCCGGGTGTGTGGAGAGCCGGACGGCTCCCTCCGGCGCCTCGCTGCACACCGCCACCACCGTGGTCCCCGCCTCGGCGAGGGACCTCAACAGGTCCCACACCTGCGCCCGTTCGGGTCCGGCGAGCTTCAAGTCCGCGTCGTCGACGCCCAGCAGGCGCGGCCGGGCGATCAGTGCGAGGGCCACGGACAGCCGCAGCGCCTCCAGGCGCTCCAGGTCGCGCACCGCCGTGCGGAGCCCCTTCGGCAGCGCCTCCACGTCGAGCCCGGCGGCGTCCAGTGCCTCGTCGACACGGCGCCGCGACTCGGCCGCCCGCTCGCGGCGCGGACGCAGCAGTCCGCGCAACGAGCCGCCGAACCGCCGCTGGAGCAGCGCCCGTTCGCGCAGGTGCTCGCCGACGGTCAGGGCGGGGTCGAGGTCGGTGACCCCCGGGACGTGTGCCAGTGCGCTGAAGCGGCGTACCGCCGACAGCTGCTTCGGCAGCCGGGCCCCGCCGACCTCCGCCGTGCCCTCCGCGACCTTCATCCGCCCGGTCAGCGCCAGCAGCAGGCATGTGCGGCCGGACCCCGACGGGCCCTCGACCGCGACGAGCGATCCCGGCCCGGCGTCGACGGACATCCCGCGGACCGCCCAGCCCCGTGGCCCCCTGACCCCGAGGCTCTCGGCGGCGATCCGCACCCCTCCCGTCCGTTCCCCCACGAGACTCCCCCATATTTGAACTGACTGGTCAGTGCAAAAACTACTCCGAACCTACGAGCGAGGCAAAACCGCAGGTCGGATCGGATTGTCAGTGCCATACCGCACGATGGGGGCATACGGCACTGACGTGCCGTCACACAGACGACAGGAGGTTCGTCATGGCCACCTACAACGCAGCAGCCGCCCGCCGGCGCCGCGCCACCGGCCCTGCCCCCTCACTGACCGGCCCCGCGAGCGATGTCCACCCCGTGCTGCGCAGGGCCTCGGCCCCGCCCGCCGCCCTCGACCTGCTCGCCCAGGCGCGCGCGGGTCTCGACGAGGCCACCGTCCTGGAAACCCCCAACGAGCGCTACGCGACGGCCCATCTGGCCGCGCTGCGCACCGCCGCCGCCGTGCTCGCCGCCCGGGGCCGGCCCGAGACGTCACCCCGGGCCCGGGCCAAGATCCGAAGCGCCTGGGAGGTGCTCCCGGAGATCGCGCCCGAACTGGCCGAGTGGAGCGCCCTGTTCGCCGCCGGCGCCCGGCGCCGCGCCCGTGCCGAGGCCGGCATCCAGGGCGCGGCCGGCGAGCGGGACGCCGACGACCTGATACGGGACGTGTCGATGTTCCTCCGTCTCGTGGAGCGCATGCTGGTCCTCCAGCCGGTGCTTCCGCAGCCCCGTGCGGACCAGGACCGCCCGGAGGGCCCGGACCAGGAGCGGGACATGCCGGACGCGGGCTGACGGACACCACGCCGGACCGGAGTCCGCCCGGAGGGCCCGGACCAGGAGCGGGACATGCCGGACGCGGGCTGACGGACACCACGCCGGACCGGAGTCCGCCCGGCTCTGACCTGACCCGACCGGCTCCCGGCCTGACCGGCTCCCGGCCCGACCGGCTCCTGCGTGATCCCGCCTCGGTGTGGCCGGGGCTCAGGCCCCTCCGGGGCAGGTGCGCGTGCTCACCGCGCGGTCGTCCCAGGACCGGGGCATGCCGGTCGCCGTGCCCGAGGCAATAGGGTGGGGGACGCCTGAGGTCTTCCCCGCCCGCTCGTACGGCGCCGGGGGAGGCACCCCGTTAGCGCCGCCGTGCAAGAGGCGGTGCCGCGCCGAGGAGTCAACTGCCGTGCCGGACCCGATGCGCCCCCGCGCCTCACTCCGTACCGCCGTGGTCTGGGAGGTCCTCCAGGACGCCCTGGACCGCCGGGTCAAGGCCACGGGTCGGGAAGCGCTCGACGTCCTCGACACCGGGGGCGGCAGCGGCAACTTCGCGGTGCCCGCAGCCCGCCTCGGCCACCGGGTCACGGTCGTCGACCCCAGCCCCAACGCGCTGTTCGCCCTGGAGCGCCGCGCCGCCGAGGCGGACGTCGCCGACCGGGTCAAGGGCGTGCAGGGCGACGCCCACGGCCTCTTCGACGTCGCCGAGCGCGGTGGCTACGACGCGGTGCTGTGCCACGGCGTCCTGGAGTACGTCGACGACCCGGCCGAGGGCATCCGCAACGCCGTGGCCGCGCTGCGCTCCGGCGGCGTCCTGAGCCTGCTCGCCGCCGGTCTCGGCGGTGCCGTGCTCGCCCGGGCCCTCGCCGGGCACTTCAAGGAGGCCCGGCAGGCCCTCGACGACCCGAACGGACGATGGGGCTCGGGTGACCCCGTGCCGCGCCGCTTCACCGCCGAGCAGCTCACGGACCTGGTCGAGGGCGCGGGCCTGCGGGTCGCGTCCGTGCACGGTGTGCGGGTCTTCGCAGACCTGGTGCCGGGCGTCCTGGTGGACACCGAGCCGGGAGCGCTGGAGGCCCTGCTGAAGCTGGAGGAGGCCGCCGCCGGACTCCCTGCGTTCCGGTCCGTGGCCACGCAGCTCCACGTCCTGGCGGAGTCGGCCGGGGCCGATGAGCCTGCCGGGGGTGCTGGGACGGGCGATGCCGGTGGGGTCACCGGTACCGCCGGGAGCTGAGCAGCCCCCTGGGGCACCGCCGCTGATCAGCGGCGCGGCTGCGCATGGAGTACGCCACAGGCCCCCCGAATGGGGGCTTCGCGCCGTATGATCGAGGGAGACCGTTCCGGCATGACGGGTCGGCCGCCGGGGAATGGAAGCCTCAGCGAGCCGGATGTCCATGGCGGGTGCCGGTTGGCAATTGGCGCAGAGGGGCGGGTTTCACGGGGGCGATTCCCTGCCTATCCTGAAGGGACCCCCCGGGTCGCCCCGGCGACTGCACGATGAGGAGGACTCCGTGCCGCTCTCGGAGCACGAGCAGCGCATGCTCGAGCAGATGGAGCGAGCGCTGTACGCCGAAGATCCCAAGTTCGCGTCGGCGCTCGAGGGAAGCGGGCTGCGTACGTACACCCGTCGGCGGGTCTACCAGGCGGTCGCGGGCTTCCTCGTGGGTATTGCGCTCCTCATGGCCGGTATGGTCGCCAAGCAGGTGTGGCTCAGTGTCGTGGGCTTCCTCGTCATGCTGGGCTGTGCCGTGCTGGCGGTGACCGGATGGCGCAAGGCGCCCAAGCCGGGCGAACAGCAGGCCGCCGGTGCCGCCGGAGGGCCCCAGGCCCGCCGCCAGGGCCGTTCGCGGCGCTCCATGATGGACCGCATCGAACAGCGCTGGCAGAAGCGCCGTGACGAGCAGGGCGGCCACTAGCCCCTCGACCGGCCCCGTCCGCGCCACGTGATCTCATCCGCCAGGGGGTGACCACCGACTCGGTGGTCACCCCCTGACGCATGAGCGCGCACCGACCGACGCGGGCCGGACCCGGACCCAGGACCCCGGACGTCGGAAGGCCGGGGCCGACTGCGGCCCCGGCCGTTGCCCGCGCGGTGTCTCAGCCCCGCTGGCCCGACGTCTTCCGCCAGGTCGGCCGCAGGGCCAGGGCCCGTTCCCGCACGCCCGACCACCAGGCCGATGCCGCCCACACCACACGGACCGTGGAGCGGGGGGCCAGGCGGGCGCGCAGCCTGGTGGAGCGGCCGGCCGCCGCGCCGAGGCCCGCCGCAGCGAGCCGGACGTCCTCCGTCAGCCCCGCCACCGGACGGGGGCGCGGCGCGTAGAGGGCCTGCTCCACGGCGTCCGCCAGCCGGTGCACCGAGGCCGCCGCGGTGTCGTCGAGCCGGCCGAGCCGGACGATCCGGGCGGCCGCCTTGCGCGGGGTCCGGGATTCCTCCGGGACGATGCCGAAGTCCCACGCCGTGTCGATCAGCTCCTGCCACAGGGCCAGCGTGTGCGGCACGGCGTCCGCCTCGGCCCGCCCATGGGCCCCGAGCCGGGCAGCCCGGGTCCGCAACCGCCACAGCATCGGCGCCAGTGGCAGTGCCAGGACCGCCAGTCCGGCCAGCGTCCAGAGCACGAGCGCGTACCACCTCGGGCCGTCGTCGTCGACGGGGAGCGCCGCCTGCGGCGACTCGCTCGCGCAGCCGCCGTCCAGCCTCTTCTGCTCCGGGGTGCAGTCCTCGCTGCGTGAAGGCGCCGCGGACGGCGCCGCGGACGCCGACTCCGATGGCCGCGCGGACTCCGGCGCCGAGCTGTCCGGGGTGTCCGGCAGGGTGTACGACGGCATCGAGCCCCGGTTCGGCGTGGGCTCGAACCGGGTCCAGCCCACCCCCTCGAAGTACAGCTCGGGCCAGGCGTGCGCGTCCCGCAGTCCCACCGACACCGAACCGTCCGCCTGCGGGGAACCCGGCGCGAAACCCACCGCGACCCGGGCCGGTATGCCCAGCGAGCGGGCCATCGCCGCCATGGCGAACGAGAAGTGCACGCAGAAGCCCTGCTTGTCGCGCAGGAAGCGGGCGATGGCCTGCGAGCCACTGCCGACCTGCACCTGCGTGTCGTACTCGAAGCTGCCGGTCACGGCGAACCAGTCCTGCAGCTTGACGGCCTGGTCGTACGGGTCGGCCGCGCCCGCGGTGACCTTGCGGGCGGTGCGCGGCACCGACGACGGCAGGGAGTCGGGCAGCTCGGTGAAGTCGCGCAGGACGTCCGCGGGCGGCGGCCCTGCCGACGCCAGCTGCTCCGCCGTCGGCTGCACGTCCAGGCTCTCGACCCGGTAGGTCAGTCCGCGGGTGTTCTGCCCGTGGTCGCCGACCAGGGTCATGCCCTGGGGTTCGTAGCGCCAGTTGCCGCCGATCCGCACGCTGCTCGGCGGGTACGGCATGGGCAGCCAGTCCTGGGCGTACCAGTCCGCCGCCGAGATCGTGGTGGCGACCTCCGTGCGCTTCACGTCGGGGCTGAGGCCGGCCGGCGTGGGAAACGTGCCGTCCGGGACGGCCGTGATGGACCGGCGGGACGGCTTCCAGGTGGTGCCGTCGAAGTCGTCGAGGGACACGATCCGCAGGTACAGGTCGGCGACGTCCGGCATCTTCGTCCGCACGGACAGCACCTGCCGGTCCTCGTCCGCGTTCAGGTTGTCGCGCAGCGACACCAGGGGGTTCACGGCGGAGATCGTGCCCCCGCCGCCCGCGCCGCCGCCCGCGCCCGTCCCCACCGAGTCCAGCAGGCCGCCGTTCATCGCCGGCAGGCCCAGCGGCACCACCAGGGCGATGCCCAGCGCGACCACGCCGATGCGCCGGCCCGTGCGGACCGGGGCGACGGTGCCCCTCTCCTCGGCCCCGGCGGTGTGCGTGGGCCCGCCGAAGACCCGGCCCCACTGGGAGAGCCGGTCCCGGCCCTCGGCGAGCAGCAGCATGAGGTAACCGGCGGCCGCCAGCACGAACCACAGCCAGTCCGTGCCGCCGTCGGAGAGCCCCGCCGCGACCGAGTACAGCGCGAGCAGCGGAAGCCCGGCCGGGGCGGCGCTGCGGAAGGTCACCGCCAGGGTGTCCACCAGCAGACCGATGATCAGCACCCCGCCGATGAGCATCAGCCGGATGCCGTCGGAGTCCAGGGGCGCCGGGATCGCGTAGCGCGCTATGTCGTCGCCGCCCTGCTGGAGCAGGGCCGCGAAACGGTCCAGGGCCTGGGGGCCGGGGATCAGCCCGGCCAGGGCCTGCTCGCGGACGAACAGGAAGGTCAGCAGCGCGACCGACACCACGGCCTGGGCCGCCACCGTCAGCGGCCGGGGCAGCAGCATCCTGCGGGCCGCCGTGCCGACGCCCGCCTGCACGGCGAGCAGGAACGCCGCCTGCACGATCCACGTGGCCGGCTGGACGAGGGGCAGCAGCGCGCACGCGGCCAGCATCGTGGCCGTCCAGGCCCCCAGCGTCAGTCGTATCCGCCCGCTCATCGCGGTCCCTCCCCGCCGCTCGCCGCGGCCACGCCCCGGCGCTCACGGTCCGCCTGCCGCCACAGCCCGTCCAGGGAGGCGCCCCGCGGCACGCCCAGGGCCGTCCAGCCGGCCTCGCGCAGCATGCGCAGCTGCTCCCCGCTCGTGTCCGACGGACCGGGCACGTCGCTCGGTTCCCGCACCCAGGTGCGGCTGTCCAGGACGAAGGCGACCGCCCCGGGGCTGCGTTGACGCATCCGGCCCAGCACCGCGGCCTGCTCCTCGTCGAGGTCGCCGAGGAAGGCCACCAGCAGCCCCTCGTTGCCGCCGCGCAGCACGTCGTAGGCGCGGGACAGGCCCGCCCCGTCGGAGTGGTCGATCACCGCGAGGGTGTCCATCATCAGCCCGGCCGCGTCCGCCGACTCCTGGCTGACGCCGGCGAAGCCGTCACCGCCCTCGCCGGGCACCGTGCTGCCGGTGTCCGTCAGCAGCCGCACCGAGTAGCCCCGCTCCAGCATGTGCACCAGCACGGACGCGGCGCCCGTGACGGCCCACTCGAAGGCCGAGTCCGGTCCGGCGCCCCGGTAGGCGATGCCCCGGGTGTCGAGCAGCACCGTGCACCGGGCGCGCTGCGGCTGTTCCTCGCGGCGGACCATCAGCTCGCCGTAGCGGGCGGTGGAGCGCCAGTGCACCCGGCGCAGGTCGTCGCCGTAGCGGTAGCCGCGCGGGATCACGTCGTCGTCGCCGGCCAGGGCCAGGGAGCGCTGCCGCCCTTCGCCGTACCCCTTGGCCTCGCCGCTCAGCCGGACCGGGGCCAGCGGCTCCACCCGCGGGATGACCGTCAGCGTGTCGTACGACGAGAAGGAGCGGGTCAGCTCGCACATGCCGAACGGGTCGGTCAGGCGCAGCTGGAGCGGGCCCAGCGGGTAGCGGCCCCGCAGGTCGGAGCGGACGCGGTAGGACACCTCGCGCCGGCCGCCGGCCTCCACCCGGTCGAGCACGAAACGGGGCCGGGGCCCGAGGACGTAGGGCACGCGGTCCTGGAGCATCAGCAGGCCGGTGGGCAGCCGCGAGACGTTGTCCATCCGCAGGTGCACCCGCGCCTCGCTGCCGGCGGGCACGCGTGCGGGGGAGAGGCGGCGGCTGCCCGCGACCCGGTAGCGGGTGCGGTAGAGCACCGCCGCGCACACCAGCGGCAGCACCGCCAGGAGCAGTCCCACCCGCAGCAGGTCGCCCTGCCCGAGCACATAGCTGCACACGGCGGCCGCGACACCGGCGGCCAGGAACGAGCGTCCGCGGGTGGTCAGACCGGCCAGGGCGGTGCGGATGCCGCCCTTCTCACCCCGGTCGGCCACCGCCTGCCCCGTCCCCGCGGTGCTCATCACAGCCTCCGGGGCGGGTGCGAGGGATAGGCCGGTGCGGCCCGGCCCACGGCGCCGTAGCCGCTCTGCTGCGGCGCGGACGGGACCGGGGTGCCCTGCAGGATCTCCTCGACGACCTGCTCGGCGGTGCGGCGGTTGAGCTGGGCCTGGGCGGTGGGCAGCAGGCGGTGGGCCAGGACGGCCACGGCGAGGGCCTGTACGTCGTCCGGCAGGGCGTACTCGCGGCCGCTCAGGGCCGCGGACGCCTTCGCCGCGCGCAGCAGGTGGAGCGTGGCGCGCGGGGAGGCACCCAGTCTCAGGTCGGGGTGCGTGCGCGTGGCGCCGACCAGTTCGACCGCGTAGCGCCGGATCGGCTCCGCGACGTGCACCCCGCGCACCGCCTCGATGAGCTTGAGGATCTCGTGCGCGTGCGCCACGGGCTGGAGGTCCTCCAGCGGGGAGACGCCGCCGTGCACGTCCAGCATCTGCAGCTCGGCCTCCGCGCTCGGGTAGCCGACCGAGACGCGGGCCATGAAGCGGTCGCGCTGGGCCTCCGGCAGCGGGTAGGTGCCCTCCATCTCGACCGGGTTCTGCGTCGCCACCACCATGAAGGGGCTGGGCAGCTCGTAGGTCTTGCCGTCGATGGTGACCTGGCGCTCCTCCATGGACTCCAGGAGCGCGGACTGGGTCTTGGGCGAGGCGCGGTTGATCTCGTCGCCGATCACCACCTGGGCGAAGATCGCGCCCGGCTTGAACTCGAAGTCGCGCCGCTGCTGGTCCCAGATGGACACGCCGGTGATGTCCGACGGCAGCAGGTCCGGCGTGAACTGGATGCGCCGCACCGAACAGTCGATGGACCGCGCCAGCGCCTTGGCCAGCATGGTCTTGCCGACACCGGGAACGTCCTCGATCAGCAGGTGTCCCTCGGCGAGCAGCACGGTCAGCGAGAGCCGTACGACCTCGGGCTTGCCCTCGATCACGCCTTCCACCGACTCCCGCACGCGCTCCACCACGGCGGTCAGATCAGTGAGGCTCGCTCGATCGTCATAGGTCGTCACCCGGCCCTCCTCGGCCTTTCCCGCTCTCCCAGGGAGCACGGGATACCCCAATTTCCCGGGCCGACGCCGCATGACGCGGGCCGGCCCACCCCGAACCACGGGCACCACGCGCGCACAGCCCCGCGCGACGCCACTCCCGCATTCTTGCTGCCGTTACCGATTCGTGTCACTCGACTGTGGACAACTGGCCGCGATATGTCGGCCTTGGGGCCATTCGAACATGTGACTGACAGGATTTCGACAGCGGCGGTTTCCGTGGTCGTACGGTGGGCGGCCCTCGTCACCGGGCCGCCGGCCCCCGGTCAGGAGGCCGGGTCGACCTCGCGCAGCAGGCCGGTGCGCACGTCGAACACGAAGCCGCGCACGTCGTCGGTGTGCGGCACGAACGGCGAGGTGCGCACGCGCTGCATCGACTGCCGCACGTCCTGGTCGACGTCCCGGAAGGACTCCACCGCCCACGCCGGGCGCTGGCCGACCTCGGCCTCCAGCTCGTTGCGGAAGTCCTCGGTGAGGCTCTCCAGGCCGCAGCCGGTGTGGTGGATGAGGACCACGCTGCGCGTGCCCAGCTTGCGCTGGCTGATGGTGAGGGAACGGATCACGTCGTCGGTGACGACGCCGCCCGCGTTGCGGATGGTGTGGCAGTCACCCAGCTGCAGGCCGAGCGCCTTGTGCAGGTCGAGGCGGGCGTCCATGCAGGCCACGACGGCGACGTTCAGGACGGGGCGGGCGTCCATTCCCGGGTCGGTGAAGGAGGCGGCGTAGCGGGCGTTCGCCTCGACGAGACGGTCCGTGACCGTGCCGCCACCGTTCGCGGCGTTCTCCGAACCTGTGGGAACCGATGCAGAAGTCGTCATAGTCATGACGTTACTGGTCGGACGCCCTGCGAACCTCCTGTGAGAGTGGACAAAAAATGTCAGTCGGGCGGGGTTGTGAGGTATTGCACAGACGCGCGCCGGCGGCTCCCGCGCCGGCGGCTGCGACGCGCAGGCCGGTTGATTGACCGCGAGACACCGTGGACTAAAGTGACGCGAAGCGGGAGGCGGGACCTCCTCGCTGTCATGACTTCCCCGGAGATCCCGGCGACGACCGGAGATCTCCCCGCGTGCGCGGCGCGTACGTACGGCTCGGCCTCCTCCCGCTCCCGGTCGGCTGACGCCCCCGGCGCCGGCGGGCCCCCCGTCACCGGGGCCCCCAGCCGGGGGAGGGCGGGGACCCGGCGGTGCGTACGGGCCCGCCGGATCTGAGAGGGCCCCTTGAGCCAGAGTCGACACGTCCCGGTGATGCTCCAGCGGTGCCTGGATCTGCTGGCACCCGCCCTGGAGGGCCCGGACGCGGTGGTCGTCGACTGCACTCTGGGCCTCGGCGGCCACAGCGAGGCCCTGCTGGAGCGGTTCCCCGGCGTCCGCCTCGTCGCCCTCGACCGCGACAAGGAGGCCCTGCGCCTGTCCGGCGAGCGCCTGGCACCCCACGGCGAGCGCGCCACCCTCGTGCACGCCGTCTACGACGAACTGCCCGAGGTGCTCGACCGGCTCGGCATCGCGGGCGTGCAGGGCGTCCTGTTCGACCTGGGCGTGTCCTCCATGCAGCTCGACGAGGCCGACCGCGGCTTCGCCTACGCGCAGGACGCCCCCCTCGACATGCGCATGGACCAGACGACCGGGATGAGCGCCGCCGAGGTCCTCAACACCTATCCGCCGGGCGAACTCGTGCGCATCCTGCGGGCCTACGGCGAGGAGAAGCAGGCCAAGCGGATCGTCGCCGCGATCGTGCGCGAGCGCGAGAAGGAGCCGTTCACCACCAGCACGCGGCTGGTCGAGCTGATCCGCGACGCCCTGCCGCAGGCCGCCAAGCGCACCGGCGGCAACCCGGCCAAGCGGACCTTCCAGGCCCTGCGCATCGAGGTCAACGGCGAACTCTCCGTCCTGGAGCGGGCGATCCCGGCCGCCGTGAAGGCCCTCGACGTGGGCGGCCGGATCGCCGTGCTGTCGTACCACTCGCTGGAGGACCGGCTGGTCAAGCAGGTCTTCGCGGCCGGCGCCGCCACCACCGCGCCGCCCGGACTGCCCGTCGTGCCCGAGCGCTACCAGCCGCGGCTCAAGCTGCTGACCCGGGGTGCCGAACTCCCCACCGAGGAGGAGATCGCCGAGAACCGGCGTGCCGCGCCCGCGCGACTGCGCGGAGCGCAGCGCATCAGGGCGGACGTCGAGTGAGCCGCGGGTGGCCGTCCCGGACCGAGGAGCGTGAGTGAGCAGCAAACCCGAACTGAAGGGCAGAGCGGCCCGTCTCGCGCGGCTCTTCCCGAACGGCCCGGGCCGGGCGGCCCGCACGCCCTTCGTCCTCCTGGTCGTCCTCCTCCTCGGCGGCGGACTCATCTGCCTGCTGGTGCTGAACTCCGCCCTCAGCGAAGGGGCGTTCAAGCTCGACGACCTCCAGCGCGAGACCAAGAGCCTCACCGACGAGGAGCAGGCCCTCCAGCGGGACATCGACGCCTACTCGGCGCCCGAGGCCCTCCAGCGCCGCGCCCGCGAGCTCGGCATGGTCCCCGGCGGCGACCCCGCCTTCCTCGGCCCCGACGGCAAGGTCAAGGGCGTCCCGGGTCCCGCCTCCGGCATCCGCCGCACCGACACCCACATCCCCCCGGTCCTCGCCCCCGAGGCCATGACCGACGGCCCCACCCAGACCCCCGGCAGGTGACGGAAGTGTCCGACAGGGAACCGCCCCGCCGTCGCGTGCCCGGCCCCGCACGGCCCGCCCGCCCCGACGCCCGGCGCCGCCCCGGCCCGGGCGCCCGCCCCGCCCGGCGGCCGTCACCGGGCCGCCGCCCGGCCCCCGCCAAGCAGCTCCGGCTCGGCAGCCCCCGCCCCCGCCTGCGCCTGGTGGGGCTCGCCCTGACCCTGGTCCTGACCGCCTTCGTGGTGCGGCTGTTCCAGGTGCAGGCCGTGGACGCGAGTACTTACGCCGCCAAGGCCGAGCAGAACCGCTACGTCGGGCAGGTGCTGGCCGCGGACCGCGGCGAGATCACCGACCGGTCCGGAGTGGCCCTGGCGACCAGCGAGGACGCCTACGACATCACCGCCGACCCCACGATGTTCGCCCCGGACATGCTGAAGATCGACGACGGGCCCGAGCAGGCGGCGGCCCTTCTCGCCCCGATCCTCGGCCAGGACCAGGAGGACCTGGTCGGCAAGCTCCGCCCGAAGAACGAGGCCCTGCGGTACGTGAAGCTCGCCTCCCGGCAGACCCCGCAGGTCTGGAAGCAGATCAAGGACCTGAAGTCCGCGCTCGCCAAGAAGGCGGAGACCGACAAGTCCGCGCGGAACGTCCTCGGCGGGGTCTTCTCGGTCGCCACCAGCAAGCGGGTGTACCCCAACGGCGAACTCGCCGCCGGGATACTGGGCTGGGTCAACTCCGAGGGCAAGCCCGGCGGCGGCATCGAACTGCAGCTGGACAAGCGGCTGGCCGGCAAGGACGGCAAGATCCGCTACGCCCAGTCCGGCGGCCGGCTCGTGCCCACCGCGGGAGGCGCGACCGAGACGCCGGCCGTCCCGGGCAGCGACGTCGAGCTCACCATCGACCGGGACATCCAGTGGGCCGCCCAGAAGGCCATCACCGACCAGGTGAAGGAGTCGGCGGCCGACCGCGGCTACGTCATCGTCCAGGACACCCGGACCGGGCAGATCCTCGCCATGGCGAACTCGCCCGGCTTCGACCCGAACGACCTCTCCGGTGCGGACCCCGCAGCCCTGGGCAACGCGGCCCTCCAGGACGCCTTCGAGCCCGGCTCCACGGCCAAGGTCATGTCGATGGCCGCCGTGCTGGAGGAAGACGCGGCCACCCCGGCGACCCACGTCGTCGTGCCCAACCGGCTGCACCGCGGCGACCGGCTGTTCAAGGACGACATCGACCACCCCACCTGGTACCTGACGCTGAACGGTGTCCTGGCCAAGTCCAGCAACATCGGCACCATCCTGGCCACCGGCCAGCTCGGCAAGACCCAGGCCCGGTCCAACAAGATCCTCTACGACTACCTGCGCAGGTTCGGCCTCGGCCACTACACCGGCCTGGGCTTCCCCGGCGAGACCCCGGGCATCCTCGCCCCGCCCGCCAAGTGGTCGACCTCGCAGCAGTACACGATCCCTTTCGGCCAGGGCGTGTCCATCAACGCGATGCAGGCGGCCTCCGTGTACTCGACCATCGCCAACGGCGGCGTACGCGTCGAGCCCACACTCGTGCGCGGCACCAAGGGACCCGACGGCCGCTACACCCCCGCCCCGAAGCCCGCGAAGACACGGGTCGTCAGCGCGAAGACGGCCAAGACCCTCGCGCAGATGCTGGAGTCCGTGGTGGACGACCAGGAGGGCACCGGCACCAAGGCGCGCATTCCCGGGTACCGCGTCGCGGGCAAGACGGGCACCGCCAACCGCGTGGATCCGGCCACCGGCAAGTACCACGGCTACACCTCGTCGTTCGCCGGGTTCGCGCCCGCCGACAAGCCCCGCATCACCGTCTACTGCGCCATCCAGAACGCCACGCAGGGCAGCTACTTCGGCGGGCAGATCTGCGGGCCGGTCTACAAGCAGGTCATGGAGTTCGCACTGAAGTCCCTCCAGGTCCCGCCGACCGGCGCCCCGCCCGCGAAACTCCCCGTCACCTTCGAGCGCTGACGGGCCGCAGGCCCAGGTCAGCACGGAACACACCAGGAACCACCTCGTGACGACGATCACTCCCGGCCCCGGGAACCACAACAGCCCCGGCCCCTCGCTTCGCCCGGAGGCGGGTACGCCCGGTACGCTCACCGCCGTGCCACACGCTGATCAGTCCCAAACCACCCAGAAGGGCCATCCCGTGACATACCCCGGGCCGCCCCGGCCGGTGCAGGTGTCCGCCACACCCCTCGCGGAACTCGCCGGTCAGCTGGGTGCTCCCACGCCGGAGAAGGCCGCCGAGGTCACGGGCATCACCCACGACTCGCGCGCCGTCCGCCCCGGCGACCTGTACGCCGCCCTGCCGGGCGCCCGGCTGCACGGAGCGGACTTCGTCACCCAGGCCGCGGGCCTCGGTGCCGCCGCCGTGCTGACCGACCCGACCGGCGCCGAGCGCGCCGCCGCGTCCGGACTGCCGGTCCTGGTCGTCGACGACCCGCGCGGGCGGATGGGCGAACTGGCCGCCACGATCTACGGCCACCCCGGCCGGGACCTGCTCCAGATCGGCATCACCGGCACCTCCGGCAAGACCACCACCGCCTACCTCGTCGAGGGCGGCCTGAAGACGGTCCGCTCCACCGGCCTGATCGGCACGGTGGAGATGCGCATCGGCGACGAGCGCATCAAGTCCGAGCGCACCACCCCCGAAGCCACCGACCTGCAGGCCCTGTTCGCCGTCATGCGCGAGCGCGGTGTCGAGGCGGTCGCCATGGAGGTCTCCAGCCACGCCCTGGTCCTCGGCCGGGTCGACGGCTGCGTCTTCGACATCGGCGTCTTCACCAACCTCAGCCCGGAACACATGGAGTTCCACTCCGACATGGAGGACTACTTCCGGGCCAAGGCGCAGCTCTTCACGCCCGAACGCGGCAGGCTCGGCGTGGTCAACGTCGACGACGAGTACGGCCGCAGGCTGGCCAACGAGGCCACCGTCCCGGTCGTCACCTACTCCGCCGAGGGCCACCCCGACGCCGACTGGCGCGCCGAGGACGTCGAGATCGGCCGGCTGGACTCGACGTTCACCGTCGTCGGCCCCAAGGGGGAGCGGATCGCGGCCAGGTCGCCGCTGCCCGGCCCGTTCAACGTGGCCAACACCCTCGCCGCGATCGTCGCCCTGGCCGTCGCCGGGCTCGACCCGCAGGCCGCCGCCGACGGCGTCGCCGCCGTCCCGGGCGTGCCGGGCCGTCTGGAGCGCGTCGACGCCGGCCAGCCGTACCTCGCGGTCGTCGACTACGCGCACAAGACCGACGCCGTCGAGTCCGTGCTGCGCGCCCTGCGCAAGGTCACCGAGGGCAAGCTGCACATCGTCCTGGGCTGCGGCGGCGACCGGGACACCACCAAGCGCGAGCCGATGGGCGCCGCCGCGGCCCGGCTCGCCGACACCGCCGTGCTGACCTCCGACAACCCCCGCTCCGAGGACCCGCTCGCGATCCTCGCCACGATGCTGCAGGGCGCGGCGTCCGTGCCGGCGCACGAGCGCGGCGAGGTGCAGGTCTTCGAGGACCGGGCCGCCGCGATCGCCGCCGCCGTCGCCCGCGCCGAACCGGGCGACACCGTGCTGGTCGCCGGCAAGGGCCACGAGCAGGGCCAGGACATCGCCGGGGTGGTCCGTCCCTTCGACGACCGCCAGGTGCTGCGCGAAGCCATCCAGAAGACCCAGGGATGAAAATCCAGAAGACCCAGGGGATGAACTTGTGATCGCCCTCTCCCTCGCCGAGATCGCAGAAGTCGTCGGCGGGCAGACGCACGACATACCGGATCCGTCCGTCGAGGTCACCGGCCCGGTCGTCCGGGACTCCCGCGAGGCGGGACCGGGCAGCCTGTTCGTGGCCTTCGCCGGCGAGCGGGTGGACGGCCACGACTTCGCGGCGGCCGTCGTCGAGGCGGGAGCGGTGGCCGTCCTCGGCACCCGTCCCGTCGGCGTGCCCGCGATCGTCGTGGACGACGTGCAGAACGCCCTCGGCGCCCTCGCCCGGCACGTCGTGGCCCGGCTCGGCGCCACCCTCGTCGCCCTCACCGGCTCGGCCGGCAAGACCAGCACCAAGGACCTCATCGCGCAGGTGCTCCAGCGCAAGGCCCCCACGGTGTTCACGCCCGGCTCGCTCAACAACGAGATCGGCCTGCCGCTGACCGCGCTCAGCGCCACCGAGGAGACGAAGTTCCTCGTCCTGGAGATGGGCGCCCGCGGCATCGGGCACATCCGCTACCTCACCGGCCTGACACCCCCCAGGGTCGGTCTGGTCCTCAACGTCGGCAGCGCCCACATCGGCGAGTTCGGCGGCCGCGAGCAGATCGCCCAGGCCAAGGGCGAACTCGTCGAGTCCCTGCCCGCCGAGGCCGACGGCGGCACCGCGATCCTCAACGCGGACGACCCCTACGTCCGGGCCATGGCCTCCCGTACGAAGGCGAAGGTGCTGTTCTTCGGAGAGTCCGGCGAAGCGGACGTTCGTGCCGAGAACGTGCGACTCACGGACACCGGACAGCCCTCGTTCAGGCTTCACACACCCTCCGGTGCAAGTGATGTGACCATGCGCCTGTACGGTGAGCATCACGTGTCGAACGCGCTCGCCGCGGCCGCCGTCGCCCACGAGTTGGGCATGTCCGCAGACGAGATCGCCCTCGCGCTCTCCGAGGCGGGCTCCCTCTCCCGCTGGCGGATGGAGGTCACCGAGCGCCCGGACGGCGTGACGGTCGTCAACGACGCCTACAACGCGAACCCCGAGTCCATGAAGGCCGCGCTGCGCGCGCTGGTGGCGATCGGCAAGGGGCGTCGTACGTGGGCGGTGCTCGGCAAGATGGCCGAGCTCGGGGACGAGGCTCTCGCCGAGCACGACGCGGTCGGACGGCTCGCCGTCCGGCTCAACGTCAGCAAGCTCGTCGCGGTCGGTGGCAGGGAAGCCGCCTGGCTGCAACTGGGCGCATATAACGAGGGTTCGTGGGGTGAGGAGTCGGTGCACGTGTCCGACGCACAGGCGGCGGTCGACCTGTTGCGCAGCGAGCTGCGCCCGGGGGACGTCGTACTCGTGAAGGCGTCCCGTTCGGTCGGGCTCGAGACGGTGGCCCAGGCGCTGCTCGAGACCGGTGCCGAGGGTGAGGTTTCCGCCCGATGATGAAGCAGATCCTGTTCGCGGGAGTCATTGGTCTGTTCCTCACACTGATCGGCACCCCGCTGCTGATCAAGCTCCTCGCGCGCAAGGGCTACGGCCAGTACATCCGCGACGACGGCCCGCGCGAGCACGCCAGCAAGCGCGGTACGCCGACCATGGGCGGTATCGCCTTCATCCTGGCGACCGTCGCCGCGTACTTCCTGGCCAAGGTGATCACCGGTTACGTGGACCCGGACGTCGACGCGGCGCCCACCTTCTCGGGTCTGCTGGTGCTCGGCCTGATGGTCGGCATGGGCCTGGTCGGCTTCCTCGACGACTACATCAAGATCGTCAAACGGCGTTCGCTGGGTCTGCGGGCCAAGGCGAAGATGGCCGGCCAACTGATCGTCGGCATCGGCTTCGCCGTGCTGTCGCTGCAGTTCGCGGACAACCGCGGCAACACCCCGGCCTCCACGAAGCTGTCGTTCATCACGGACTTCGGCTGGACGATCGGCCCCGTGCTGTTCGTCGTCTGGGCGCTGTTCATGATCCTCGCCATGTCCAACGGCGTGAACCTGACCGACGGTCTGGACGGTCTGGCCACCGGCGCCTCGGTGCTGGTCTTCGGCGCCTACACCTTCATCGGCGTCTGGCAGTTCCAGGAGTCCTGCGCCAACGCGCAGACCCTCACCAACCCCGGCGCGTGCTACGAGGTGCGCGACCCGCTCGACCTCGCGGTGGTCGCCTCCGCGCTGATGGGCGCCTGCCTCGGCTTCCTGTGGTGGAACACCTCGCCGGCCAAGATCTTCATGGGCGACACCGGTTCGCTCGCGCTCGGCGGTGTGCTCGCCGGCCTCGCGATCTGCTCGCGCACCGAGCTGCTGATGGCCATCCTCGGCGGCCTGTTCGTCCTCATCACCATGTCCGTGGTGATCCAGGTCGGTTCCTTCCGCCTGACCGGAAAGCGCGTCTTCCGGATGGCGCCACTCCAGCACCACTTCGAACTCAAGGGCTGGTCCGAAGTCCTGGTGGTGGTCCGCTTCTGGATCATCCAGGGCATCTGTGTGATCGTCGGACTGGGCCTCTTCTATGCGGGATGGGCAGCGGACAAGTGACCTCCTCGGAGCCCTTCGACTTCCAGGGCAAGCACGTCACCGTCGCCGGGCTCGGCGTCTCGGGCGTCCCGGCGGCCAAGGTGCTGCACGGCCTCGGCGCGCGCGTCACGGTCGTCAACGACGGCGCGGACGAGCGCGCCCGGGCGCAGGCCGCCGAACTGGAGGCGCTCGGCATCACCGTGCGCCTCGGCGACGGCGACAGCCTCCCGGAGGGCACCGAGCTGATCGTCACCGCGCCCGGCTGGAAGCCGGACAAGCCGCTGTTCGGGGCGGCGGAGCAGGCGGGCGTGCCGGTCTGGGGCGATGTCGAACTGGCCTGGCGCCTGCGCGGCCCCGACGCCGCCGACTGGCTCGCCGTCACGGGCACCAACGGCAAGACCACCACCGTCCAGATGCTCGCGTCGATCCTGAAGGCGGCCGGGCTGCGCACCGCCGCCGTCGGCAACATCGGCGTCTCGCTCCTGGACGCGGTCCTCGGCGAGGAGACGTACGACGTCCTGGCCGTGGAACTGTCCAGCTACCAGCTGCACTGGGCGCCCTCGCTGCGCGCCCACTCCGCGGCCGTGCTGAACCTCGCCCCCGACCACCTCGACTGGCACGGCTCCATGGAGGCGTACGCCAAGGACAAGGGCCGCATCTACGAGGGCAATCGCATCGCCTGCGTCTACAACGTGGCCGACAAGGCCACCGAGGACCTGGTCCGCGAGGCCGATGTCGAGGAGGGCTGCCGCGCCGTCGGCTTCACCCTCGGCACCCCGGCACCCTCCCAACTCGGCGTCGTCGAGGGCATCCTGGTCGACCGCGCCTTCGTCGAGGACCGGCACAAGAACGCCCAGGAGCTCGCCGAGGTCGCCGACGTCAGCCCGCCGGCCCCGCACAACATCGCCAACGCCCTCGCGGCGGCCGCCCTCGCCCGCGCCTACGGCGTCCCCGCCAAGGCCGTACGGGACGGCCTGCGGGCCTTCACGCCCGACGCCCACCGCATCGCGCACGTGGCCGACGTGGACGGCGTGGCCTGGGTCGACGACTCCAAGGCCACCAACACGCATGCCGCAGAAGCCTCGTTGGCGGCCTACGAGTCCATCGTGTGGATCGCGGGCGGACTCGCCAAGGGCGCCTCCTTCGACGAGCTGGTCGCCAAGTCGGCGGCCCGGCTGCGCGGCGCCGTCCTCATCGGCGCCGACCGCGCGCTCATCCGCGAAGCCCTGGCGCGACACGCCCCGGAAGTACCCGTCGTCGACCTCGACCGGACCGACACTGGGGCGATGCGCGCGGCGGTCGACGAGGCCCGGCGGCTCGCCCGCCCCGGCGACACGGTGCTGCTGGCACCGGCGTGCGCCTCCATGGACATGTTCGTCAACTACAACAAGCGCGGGGACGCTTTCGCGGACGCCGTTCGTGAGCTCGGCTCCGCCGAGGGCTGACCCGGGTTCCGCCACGCCCGGCGGGGACGCCGGGCGTACCTGGGAGGGACGCGTGACACGGATGCGGCTGGTGCCCGAGCAGTGGCCTGACGGCCCGCACGGCAAGGCGATCCCCTCCGGCACGGCGGGGTGAGCGCGGATGCCCACCAGCCGCACCGGACGGCCCCCCGTCGCGCGCGCACCCAAGCGCCCCGCCCCGTCCCGCTCGCTGCGCGACAACCCCGTCTCGGCCTTCTACGACCGGGCGCGCCGGGGCTGGGACCGGCCGCTCACGGCGTACTACCTCGTCCTGGGCGGCAGCGCGCTGATCACCGTGCTGGGGCTCGTGATGGTCTACTCGGCCTCCCAGATCACCGCGTTGCAGATGTCCCTGCCGGGCTCCTACTTCTTCCGCAAGCAGCTGCTCGCGGCCGCCATCGGCACCGGACTGCTGCTCGCCGCGTCCCGCATGCCGGTGCGGCTGCACCGCGCGCTGGCCTACCCCATCCTCGCGGGCGCCGTCTGCCTCATGGCCCTGGTGCAGGTGCCGGGGATAGGAGTCTCGGTCAACGGCAACCAGAACTGGATCGCCCTCGGCGGCTCCTTCCAGATCCAGCCCAGTGAGTTCGGCAAGCTCGCCCTGGTGCTGTGGGGCGCCGACCTGCTGGCCCGCAAACAGGACAAGCGGCTGCTGAACCAGTGGAAGCACATGCTGGTGCCGCTGGTGCCGGCCGCGTTCATGCTGCTCGGCCTCATCATGATCGGCGGCGACATGGGTACCGCGATCATCCTCACGGCCATCCTGTTCGGCCTGCTGTGGCTGGCCGGGGCGCCCACGCGGCTGTTCGCCGGCGTGCTGTCGGTCGCCGCCGTGCTCGGCCTGATCCTCATCAAGACCAGCCCCAACCGCATGGCCCGCCTGCAGTGCCTGGGCGCCACCGAGCCGCAGTCCGGCCCGGTCGACTGCTGGCAGGCCGTGCACGGCATCTACGCCCTGGCCTCCGGCGGGATCTTCGGTTCCGGGCTGGGCGCGAGCGTGGAGAAATGGGGCCAACTACCCGAAGCCCACACCGACTTCATCTTCGCCGTCACCGGTGAGGAACTGGGCCTCGCGGGGACGCTGTCGGTCCTCGCCCTCTTCGCGGCTCTAGGCTATGCGGGTATCCGCGTGGCCGGACGCACGGAGGACCCCTTCGTCAGGTATGCCGCGGGAGGCGTGACCACCTGGATCACGGCCCAGGCCGTGATCAACATCGGTGCGGTGCTCGGTCTGCTGCCGATCGCCGGTGTCCCCCTCCCGCTGTTCTCCTACGGAGGATCCGCCCTGCTGCCGACCATGTTCGCCATCGGGTTGCTGATCGCCTTCGCACGCGACGAGCCCGCTGCGCGGGCGGCGCTTGCGATGCGGCAACCCCGCTTTGGTAGAAAGCGGGGGGCTGGGGGCACCCGTTCCGGTCGGAGTCCCCGGAGATGGAACACGATGCGACGGCGCGCCTCGGTGGCGCGTCCGTCCGGAGAGCGGTGAATTTCGGTGCATGTCGTACTCGCCGGCGGAGGAACCGCGGGCCACATCGAGCCCGCGCTCGCCCTCGCGGACGCCCTGCGCAGGCAGGATCCGACCGTGGGGATCACGGCCCTGGGCACGGAACGCGGGCTCGAGACCCGTCTCGTACCCGAGCGCGGGTACGAACTGGCGCTGATCCCGGCCGTTCCGCTGCCGCGCAAGCCCACCCCCGAGCTGATCACGGTCCCGGGCCGGCTGCGCGGCACGATCAAGGCCACCGAGCAGATCCTGGAGCGCACCAAGGCGGACGCGGTGGTCGGCTTCGGCGGCTACGTCGCCCTGCCCGGCTACCTCGCGGCCAAGCGCCTGGGTGTGCCGATCGTCATCCACGAGGCCAACGCCCGGCCGGGCCTGGCCAACAAGATCGGCTCCCGCTACGCCAGCCAGGTCGCCGTGTCCACCCCGGACAGCAAGCTGCGCGGCGCCCGGTACATCGGCATCCCGCTGCGGCGCTCCATCGCCACCCTGGACCGGGCCGCCGTACGCCCCGAGGCCCGGGCCGCGTTCGGGCTCGACCCCAACCTGCCCACGCTGCTCGTCACGGGCGGCTCCCAGGGCGCCCGCCGGCTGAACGAGGTCGTCCAGCAGGTCGCGCCCTGGCTGCAGCAGGCCGGAATCCAGATCCTGCACGCGGTCGGGCCGAAGAACGAACTGCCGCAGGTCCACCAGATGCCGGGAATGCCGCCGTACGTACCGGTAAGTTACCTGGACCGGATGGACCTCGCGTACGCCGCGGCCGACATGATGCTCTGCCGCGCGGGCGCGATGACCGTCGCCGAACTCTCCGCCGTCGGGCTCCCGGCCGCCTACGTCCCGCTGCCCATCGGCAACGGCGAACAGCGGCTCAACGCCCAGCCGGTGGTCAAGGCCGGCGGCGGCCTGCTGGTCGACGACGCGGAGCTGACCCCCGAGTGGGTCCAGCAGAATGTCCTGCCCGTGCTCGCCGACCCGCACCGGCTGTACCAGATGTCCCGCGCCGCCGCCGAGTTCGGCCGCCGGGACGCCGACGACCTGCTCGTCGGCATGGTGTACGAGGCGATCGCCGCCGCTCGTGCACACCGCTAGGCCCGTATGACGGAAGGCAGGGGAGCGTGGCCGGATCGACCACCGCCGAGCGCGGTGAACGCCAGCAGAGGTCGTCCGGCCCGCCGCCCGCAAGACGCCTGCGGCGGCGCCACGTTCGTGTGATCGTCATCCTGGTGCTGGCCCTGGTCTTCCTCGGCATCCCGGGCGTCTGGCTGTTCTACGGCTCCGACTGGCTGCGCGCCGAGCACGTCTCGGTGTCGGGCACCCGGGTCCTGACGCCGGCTCAGGTCGAGGCGGCCGCGGACGTTCCCCTCGGCGATCCGCTCGTCTCCGTCGACACCGGCGCGATCGAGGCGCGGTTGCGCCGGGAACTGCCCCGGATCGACTCGGTCGACGTCGTCCGTTCCTGGCCCCATGGCATCGACCTGGACGTGGTCGAGCGGACTCCGGTTCTGGTGGTCCGCACCAGCGGCAAGTTCGTCGAAGTGGACGACGAAGGTGTCCGTTTCGCCACGGTGTCCAAGGCGCCAAAAGGCGTTCCCGCACTGGAATTGACGCTGTCCAGGTCCGGATCCGCCGCGGCGAGCCTGCGCCGCTTCGGCGAGGCCCGGCTGGTGCGCGAGGCCGTCGCCGTCGCACGCGCCGTCCCGGCGGCCGTCGCGCGCGACACGCGGACCGTCAAGGTCCGTTCCTACGACGACATCTCGCTGGAGTTGCGGGACGGCCGCACCGTCGCGTGGGGCAGCAGTGAGAAGGGCCCCGCGAAGGCCCGTACCCTCACCGCCCTGATGAAAGCAACGCCCGATGCGGGGTACTTCGACGTGAGTGTGCCCACCGCTCCCGCGTCATCGGGGAGTTGACGCACATCCGCGCAGGCCAGCACCCTGGTTGGGCAGTGCTACGGCTGATCACATAGGGTGAAAAGAAAAACGGGAGGTTCGGCGTGTTCGTTGAACGTGCGCCACTTGTCGACTTAGTGTCCTGTTCAGAAGACTCCAAGGAACAGACACACTGGTAACCCTAAACTTCAGGGTTAGGGTTCGGGTCGGCGATACGGACCGTCCCATTCGGCATCAGTCGTCGGGTCGCGGGGCGCAAGGCGTCACGGTGATCCGGCGACACGTAACTCGAGGCGAGAGGCCTTCGACGTGGCAGCACCGCAGAACTACCTCGCAGTCATCAAAGTCATCGGTGTCGGCGGCGGTGGTGTCAATGCCATCAACCGGATGATCGAGGTCGGTCTCAAGGGCGTCGAGTTCATCGCCATCAACACCGACGCGCAAGCTCTGTTGATGAGCGACGCCGACGTCAAGCTGGACGTCGGCAGGGAACTCACCCGCGGACTCGGCGCCGGAGCCAACCCGGCCGTGGGCCGCAAGGCCGCCGAGGACCACCGCGAGGAGATCGAGGAGGTCCTCAAGGGGGCCGACATGGTCTTCGTGACAGCCGGTGAAGGCGGCGGCACCGGCACCGGCGGCGCGCCCGTCGTGGCCAACATCGCCCGCTCCCTGGGCGCCCTCACCATCGGTGTGGTCACGCGCCCGTTCACCTTCGAGGGACGGCGCCGGGCGAACCAGGCGGAGGACGGCATCGCCGAGCTCCGTGAAGAGGTCGACACCCTCATCGTCATCCCGAACGACCGGCTGCTGTCCATCTCGGACCGCCAGGTCTCGGTCCTCGACGCCTTCAAGTCGGCCGACCAGGTCCTGCTCTCCGGTGTCCAGGGCATCACCGACCTCATCACTACCCCCGGCCTCATCAACCTGGACTTCGCCGACGTCAAGTCGGTCATGTCCGAGGCCGGCTCGGCCCTCATGGGCATCGGCTCGGCCCGCGGCGACGACCGCGCGGTGGCCGCCGCCGAGATGGCGATCTCCTCGCCGCTGCTGGAGGCGTCCATCGACGGCGCCCGCGGTGTCCTGCTCTCGATCTCCGGTGGCTCCGACCTCGGCCTGTTCGAGATCAACGAGGCCGCCCAGCTGGTCAGCGAGGCCGCGCACCCCGAGGCCAACATCATCTTCGGCGCGGTCATCGACGACGCCCTCGGTGACGAGGTCCGGGTCACCGTGATCGCCGCCGGGTTCGACGGGGGCCAGCCCCCGGCCCGCCGGGACAACGTCCTCGGCTCCTCCTCGGCCAAGCGCGAGGAGCCGGCCCCGGTCCGCCAGGCCGAGAGCCGCCCGTCCTTCGGGTCGCTCGGCAGCGTGACCCCGAAGGAGGACCCGGAGCCCGCGCCGAAGCCGGTCGAGGACATCCCGGTCGCCCCGCCGGTCCCGCCGGCGCCGCGGACCTACTCGGACAGCGCGGCCGAGGAACTGGACGTACCGGACTTCCTCAAGTGATCCTTCTGACGTGATAGGACAGCGCGAGAGCGTGAGCGGCGCGCACTTCGCCTTCACCGACCGGTGGGGCGGGGTGAGCGCCGCTCCGTATGAGGAGCTCAACCTCGGCGGAGCGGTCGGCGACGACCCCGAAGCCGTACGCACCAACCGGGAGCTGGCCGCCAAGTCCCTGGGCGTCGCACCCGAGCTGGTCGTCTGGATGAACCAGGTGCACGGCGCGGACGTGGCGGTGGTCGACGGTCCGTGGGAATCGTCGGCCGGCCTTCCGTCCGTCGACGCGATCGTCACCACGCGCCCGGGTCTCGCCCTGGCCGTGCTCACCGCCGACTGCGTGCCGGTGCTGCTGGCCGACCCGGTCGCCCGGATCGCCGCGGCGGCTCACGCGGGCCGGCCGGGCATGGTCGCCGGTGTCGTCCCTGCCGCGGTGCGCGCCATGACCGAACTGGGGGCCGAGCCCTCCCGCATCGTCGCCCGCACCGGACCCACCGTGTGCGGCCGGTGCTACGAAGTGCCCGGCGAGATGCGCGCCGAGGTGTCCGCCGTCGAGCCGGCGGCGTACGCCGAGACGAGTTGGGGCACGCCGGCGGTCGACGTGAGCGCCGGAGTGCACGCCCAGCTGGAACGGCTCGGAGTGCGCGACCGGGAGCGGTCACCGGTGTGCACGCTGGAATCACACGATCACTTCTCGTACCGCCGCGACCGCACCACCGGTCGGCTCGCGGGCTATGTGTGGCTGGACTGATGGGCATGACGGAGCGCAAGGACGAACTCGCCGCGAACCTGGCGAAGGTGGAGCGGCGCATCGCCGAGGCGTGCGCGGCCGCGGGGCGGGCACGCGAGGAGGTGACCCTGATCGTGGTCACCAAGACCTACCCCGCGAGCGACGTCCGCTTCCTCGCGGAGCTCGGCGTGCGGCACGTCGCCGAGAACCGCGACCAGGACGCGGCCCCCAAGGCCGCCGACTGTGCGGATCTGCCCCTCACCTGGCACTTCGTGGGTCAACTCCAGACCAACAAGGTCCGTTCGGTGGTGAATTACGCGCATTTCGTGCAGTCCATCGACCGGGCCAAGCTGGTCACCGCCCTCTCCAAGGAGGCCGTCCGGTCGGGGCGCGAACTGGGCTGCCTGCTGCAGGTCGCCCTGGACGCCGGGGAGAGTGCCCGGGGGGAGCGCGGTGGCGTGGCGCCCGACCGTATCGGCGAGTTGGCGGATCTGGTGGCCGGCGCCCCGGGCCTGCGGCTCGCCGGACTGATGACCGTCGCGCCGCTCACGGGGGAGTACGCGGGACGTGAACAGGCGGCGTTCGGGCGGTTGATGGATTTGTCGACCGACCTGCGCCGGAGTCATCCGGCTGCCACCATGGTCTCGGCAGGGATGAGTGCGGACCTCGAGCAGGCCGTGGCGGCCGGAGCGACACATGTGCGCGTCGGCAGCGCGGTACTCGGAGTCCGCCCCAGGCTCCGGTAACGTCGCCAAGAAGTCGGACCACAGCAGAAAATATGGTCATTGCCGCCGAAAGGCGGATTCAAGGACCACGTGGATCGCAGGCACTTGGCAGTCGTCAGCCGATCCACCACAGAGCGGAGGACTCAGAGCATGGCCGGCGCGATGCGCAAGATGGCGGTCTACCTCGGCCTCGTGGAGGACGATGGGTACGACGGCCGCGGATTCGACCCCGACGACGACTTCGAACCCGAACTGGACCCGGAGCCCGAGCGGGACCACCGACGGCACGAGCCGTCCCACCAGCCGCACGTCTCACATCAGCCCCAAAGGGACGAAGAGGTACGAGTCGTACAGCCGCCCGCTCCTCGCGAACCGGCCGCCCGCTCCGCTTCGCTCCCCGCGGAATCCAGCCGCCCGGCGCGCATCGCGCCCGTGGCATCCATCACACAAGAACGCGCAAACCTGGAGAAGAACGCACCGGTGATCATGCCCAAGGTCGTGTCCGAACGAGAGCCTTACCGGATCACCACACTCCACCCACGGACCTACAACGAGGCCCGTACCATCGGGGAACACTTCCGTGAGGGCACCCCGGTGATCATGAATCTGACTGAGATGGATGACACAGACGCGAAGCGACTTGTCGACTTTGCGGCCGGTTTGGTGTTTGGTCTTCACGGCAGTATCGAGCGGGTGACGCAGAAGGTGTTCCTGTTGTCGCCTGCTAACGTCGATGTCACGGCGGAGGACAAGGCCCGCATCGCAGAGGGCGGGTTCTTCAACCAGAGCTGAGACGCACCACCGGGAACATCAGTACACAACGCAACACAGCAGGGCACAGGGGAGAGGGAAGCAAGAGGTCATGGGCGTGGTTTTGGATGTCGTCTACATCGCGCTGATGTGCTTCCTCATCGTGCTCATCTTCCGGTTGGTCATGGACTACGTCTTCCAGTTCGCCCGCTCGTGGCAACCCGGCAAGGCGATGGTGGTCGTTCTGGAGGCCACCTACACTGTCACCGATCCACCGCTCAAGCTTCTGCGGCGGTTCATTCCGCCGCTGCGTCTCGGGGGCGTGGCGCTCGACCTGTCCTTCTTCGTACTGATGATCATCGTCTACATCCTGATCACACTCGTGCGGAACGCGATGTGAGCGATGTGACAGCTACGGTCTTGCCGACTGCCGACGACTACGTTGAGGTGAAGAGATGCCGTTGACCCCCGAGGACGTGCGGAACAAGCAGTTCACGACCGTCCGCCTCCGAGAAGGCTATGACGAGGACGAGGTCGATGCCTTCCTCGACGAGGTCGAAGCCGAACTGACCCGCCTGCTCCGCGAGAACGAGGACCTGCGCGCCAAGCTGGCCGCGGCCACGCGTGCGGCCGCGCAGAACCAGCAGAACATGCGCAAGCCCCCGGAGCAGCAGGACCAGCAGCAACAGCAGCAGGGCATGCGCGGTCCGGGTGGTCCCGTCCCCGCCGGCATATCGGGCCCGCCGCAGCAGCAGATGGGTGGCCCCATGGGTGGTCCGCCCCAGCTGCCGAGCGGTGCCCCGCAGCTGCCCGCCGGTCCCGGCGGTCAGGGCGGCCCCCAGGGTCCCGGCCCGATGGGCCAGGGTCCGGGTCCCATGGGCCAGCCCCCGATGCAGCAGATGGGCGGCCCGATGGGCGGCCCCATGGGCGGTCCGATGGGCGGCCCCGGTCAGCAGGGTCCCGGTGGCGACAGCGCCGCCCGTGTCCTGTCGCTGGCCCAGCAGACCGCCGACCAGGCGATCGCGGAGGCCCGTTCCGAGGCCAACAAGATCGTCGGCGAGGCCCGTTCGCGTGCCGAGGGTCTGGAGCGCGACGCCCGTGCCAAGGCCGACGCCCTGGAGCGGGACGCGCAGGAGAAGCACCGCGTCGCGATGGGCTCCCTGGAGTCCGCCCGCGCCACGCTGGAGCGCAAGGTCGAGGACCTGCGCGGCTTCGAGCGCGAGTACCGCACGCGTCTGAAGTCGTACCTGGAGTCGCAGCTGCGTCAGCTGGAGACCCAGGCCGACGACTCGCTGGCCCCGCCGCGCACCCCGGCGACCGCGTCCCTCCCGCCGTCCCCGGCGCCCTCGATGGCTCCGGCCGGCGCGAGCGCCCCGTCGTACGGCGGCAACCAGACGATGGGCGGCGCCCCTTCGCCGTCCGGCCCGTCCTACGGTGGCCAGCAGCAGATGTCCCCGGCGATGACCCAGCCCATGGCGCCGGTGCGTCCGCAGGGTCCGTCGCCGATGGGTCAGGCGCCCTCGCCCATGCGGGGCTTCCTGATCGACGAGGACGACAACTGACGGCCTGACGGCCGGTAGTACGGCGTAGCGGTCGGCAGCGTTCAGGGCGAGGCCCCGGGATCCCTCCCGGGGCCTCGCCCTTGTGCTACGCGCGTTCGCCTCCCGCACACGCCGGCGTTCGGCCGTACGCACCTGCGTTCACCGTCCGCGACCGCGTTCCGCGTACGCAACGCCGAAGGCCCGGTCCTGCCAAGATCTTCGGCGGGACCGGGCCTTCGGCGTTGCGGCGGTTACGCCTTGCGCAGGCGGAACGTGAGGGTCAGGCCCTCGTCGGTGAAGGGCTCCCCGTAGGCGCCGTCCGCCTCGCCCTGGGCGAAGTCGGTGGCGAGCACCTCGTCGGCGATCAGACCGGTGTGGTCGGTCAGGGCCTCCACCGTCGCCCGGTCCGTGGCGGTCCAGCGCAGCGCGATGCGGTCGGCCACGTCGAGGCCGCTGTTCTTGCGGGCCTCCTGGATCAGGCGGATCGCGTCACGGGCGAGGCCCGCACGGCGCAGCTCCTCGGTGATCTCCAGGTCCAGGGCGACCGTCGCACCGGCGTCGGACGCCACCGACCAGCCCTCGCGCGGGGTCTCGGTGATGATGACCTCGTCGGGGGCCAGCGTGATGGTCTCGCCGTCGACCTCGACGGACGCCGTGCCCTCGCGCAGCGCCAGGGACAGGGCGGCCGCGTCCGCGTTCGCCACGGCCTTGGCCACGTCCTGGACGCGCTTGCCGAACCGCTTGCCCAGCGCGCGGAAGTTGGCCTTGGCCGTGGTGTCCACCAGGGAACCGCCGACCTCGCTGAGCGTCGCCAGGGACTCGACGTTCAGTTCCTCCGTGATCTGCGCGCGCAGTTCGGTGTCCAGCGTCTCGAAGCCGGTCGCCGCGATCAGCGCGCGGGACAGCGGCTGCCGGGTCTTGACGCCCGACTCCGCGCGCGTGGCGCGGCCCAGCTCGACCAGGCGGCGCACCAGCACCATCTGCTTCGACAGCTCCGGGTCGATGGCGGACAGGTCCGCCTCCGGCCAGGACGACAGGTGGACCGACTCGGGGGCGCCCGGGGTGACCGGGACGATCAGGTCCTGCCAGACCCGCTCGGTGATGAACGGGGTCAGCGGGGCCATGAGCTGCGTCACGGTCGCGACGACCTCGTGCAGGGTGCGCAGGGCCGCCTTGTCGCCCTGCCAGAAGCGGCGGCGGGAGCGGCGCACGTACCAGTTGGACAGGTCGTCGACGAACGCGGACAGCAGCTTGCCGGCGCGCTGGGTGTCGTAGGCGTCCAGCGCCTGGGTGACCTGGTCGGTGAGGGCGTGCAGCTCGGACAGCAGCCAGCGGTCCAGCACCGGGCGGTCGGCCGGGGCCGGGTCGGCTTCGGACGGGGCCCAGTTCGACGTACGGGCGTACAGGGCCTGGAAGGCGACCGTGTTCCAGTACGTCAGGAGGGTCTTGCGGACGACCTCCTGGATGGTGGTGTGGCCCACGCGGCGGGCCGCCCAGGGGGAGCCGCCGGCCGCCATGAACCAGCGGACCGCGTCGGCGCCGTGCTGGTCCATCAGCGGGATCGGCTGCAGGATGTTGCCCAGGTGCTTGGACATCTTGCGGCCGTCCTCGGCGAGGATGTGACCGAGACAGACCACGTTCTCGTACGACGACTTGTCGAAGACGAGCGTGCCGATCGCCATCAGCGTGTAGAACCACCCACGCGTCTGGTCGATGGCCTCGCAGATGAACTGCGCCGGATAGCGGGCCTCGAACAGCTCCTTGTTCTTGTACGGGTAGCCCCACTGCGCGAACGGCATCGAGCCCGAGTCGTACCAGGCGTCGATCACCTCGGGCACGCGCGTGGCGGTCTTGCCGCAACCGCCCTGCGGGCAGGCGAAGGCGACCTCGTCGATGAACGGGCGGTGCGGGTCCAGGCCCGACTGGTCGGTGCCGGTCAGCTCGGTCAGCTCGGTGAGCGAGCCGACGCAGGTGAGGTGGTCGTCCTCGCAGCGCCAGATGGGCAGCGGGGTGCCCCAGTAGCGGTTGCGGGACAGCGCCCAGTCGATGTTGTTGTTCAGCCAGTCGCCGTAGCGGCCGTTCTTGACCGTGTCCGGGAACCAGTTGGTGCCCTCGTTCTCCGCGAGGAGGCGGTCCTTGACGGCGGTGGTGCGGATGTACCAGGACGGCTGGGCGTAGTAGAGCAGCGCGGTGTGGCAGCGCCAGCAGTGCGGGTAGCTGTGCTCGTACGGGATGTGCTTGAAGAGCAGGCCGCGGCCGTCGAGGTCGGCGGTGAGCTTCTCGTCGGCCTTCTTGAAGAAGACGCCGCCGACGAGCGGGACGTCCTCCTCGAAGGTGCCGTCCGGGCGGACCGGGTTGACCACGGGCAGGCCGTAGGAGCGGCAGACCTTGAGGTCGTCCTCACCGAAGGCGGGGGACTGGTGGACCAGACCCGTGCCGTCCTCGGTGGTGACGTACTCCGCGTTGACCACGAAGTGGGCGACCTCGGGGAACTCGATCAGCTCGAAGGGGCGCTGATAGGTCCAGCGCTCCATCTCGGCGCCCGTGAACGTCCGGCCGGTGGCCTCCCAGCCCTCGCCGAGGGCCTTGGCGAGCAGCGGCTCCGCGACGACGAGCTTCTCCTCACCGTTCGTCGCGACGACGTAGGTGACCTCGGGGTGGGCGGCGACGGCCGTGTTGGACACCAGGGTCCAGGGGGTCGTCGTCCACACCAGGAGCGCGGCCTCGCCGGCGAGCGGGCCGGAGGTGAGCGGGAAGCGGACGAAGACCGAGGGGTCGACGACCGTCTCGTAGCCCTGCGCCAGCTCGTGGTCGGACAGGCCCGTGCCGCAGCGGGGGCACCAGGGGGCGACACGGTGGTCCTGCACCAGCAGGCCCTTGTTGAAGATCTCCTTCAGCGACCACCAGACCGACTCGATGTACTCGGGGTCCATCGTGCGGTACGGGTCGTTCAGGTCGGTCCAGTAGCCCATGCGGGTCGTGAGCTCTTCGAAGGCGTCCGTGTGCCGGGTCACCGACGCACGGCACTTCTCGTTGAACTCGGCGATGCCGTACGCCTCGATGTCCTGCTTGCCGGAGAAGCCGAGCTCCTTCTCGACGGCGAGCTCCACCGGGAGGCCGTGGCAGTCCCAGCCGGCCTTGCGGGCGACGTGGTAGCCGCGCATGGTGCGGAAGCGGGGGAAGACGTCCTTGAAGACGCGGGCCTCGATGTGGTGGGCACCGGGCATGCCGTTGGCGGTGGGCGGGCCCTCGTAGAACACCCACTCGGGGCGGCCCTCGGACTGCTCCAGGCTCTTGGCGAAGATCTTCTGCTCGCGCCAGAAGTCGAGCACGGCGTGCTCGAGTGCGGGCAGGTCGACCTGGGCGGGTACCTGGCGGTACGTCGGCGATGTCATCAGCGGGCTTCCTCCGGCGGACTTGCTGCCTTCCGTCCGGAGGGACGAGAGCTACGTCTGCCTGCGCCGCCTTCGGCGCGCTCCCGCGGTACCACCCTCCTTGGCCCCCCGGCACGGGGTGTGCGCCGGTGAGCCCCCTCATTGGGGTCGCGATGCCGGGTCTACTGGCCGCTGCCTGGGCTGCGGCGTTCTTCCGGCGGCTCCGGGGTGATCTTCACGTCGCGCTCGCCCCCGGGCTTCCACCGTCCCCGGGTCGCTCTGGGCTGCGTACGCCGCTACTCGTCCCCATCCACGCTTCTCGCTCCGCCCAGTGTACGGCGCCGGGCGGGTGGCGGCCGACCCGCTTTCCGGGCCGGGCAGGGGCTGGTCGGAGGACCGGGAGGGGCACCGAGGGCGGAATGGGTTTGATGACCCGAATGGAGCGGGTATGGGTGTTCGGATCCTGGGACGCCCTGACCGGCGGATTACCAGGCGGGGAGCTGGGCACAACGGATGCAGGTCCGCCGCGCGGCGTGCGCGAGGCGGGCGAATCGGGCGGTGTGCCCCGTTGCCGCGGGACTCGAGTCGATTTATCGTCCCAGCACGATTCGCGAGCAAGATCACAATATGTGAAGGGGCCGCGGCCATGGTGGCGAAGAAGACCGCCGTACAGCAGCCGGCGTCCGGCAGGTCCGCGGGGTCCTCCGGCGGCGCGGCCAAGGACATCGGCGGGAAGAAGTCCGCGCAGGCGGGGCCGGCGGGGCGGGCGGCGAAGGGGGCGGCGCAGAAGGCGACCGAGGGGGCGAAAGCGGTCGTCCGCAAGACGAAGGCGGCGGTGAAGAGGACTGCCCCGGGCGGGAAGGACGCCGGGGGCGAGACGGACACGCCGGGGGCGACCGAGGCCGGGAAGCCTGCGGCCGGCAAGGCGTCGGGCGGCAAGGCGGCGGCCGGAAGGGCGGTGGCCGGAGGGGCGCCCACGGGGAAGGCGAGCGAGGGGAAGGACGGGCCGGCCCCGAGGAGGACGGCGTCCGCGAAGGCGGCTGCGGAGGGGTCCCCCGGCGGGGAACCCCTGAGCGGGTCGGCTGCGGCTTCGAGGCGGGTGGCCTCTGCGAAGGCGGCTGCGGGGAAGTCCGCGGGCGGGAAGTCCGCGCGCGGGTCGGCTGCGGCTTCGAGGGGGGCGGCGTCCGCGAAGGCAGCTGCGGAGGAGTCCGCCGGCGGGGAGTCCGAGACCGGACCGGTCGCGGCCGCTGGGACCGCCGCGAAGGAGACGGTCGCCAAGAAGGCCGCCGCCAAGAAGACGCCGGGCAAGAAGGCCGTTGCCAAGAAGACGCCGGGTAAGAAGACCACTGCCAAGAAGGCCCCGGCGCGGAAGGTGGCGGGCGGCACGGCGCAGGCGGGGGAGACCGTCGCGGAGAAGGGCGCCCGGGGCGCCGCCGGGCAGGGCGCCACGGACACGAGCACCACCACGAAGGGCGCGACCGGAAAGGGCACCGCCCGGACCGGCGCGGTCACACAGGACACGGCCGGCAGCAGCACGGCCAAGAAGGCGGGCGCGGCCCACGCCGCGCAGCAGACGGGAGCGACCACGGTGAGTGCGAAGAAGACTCCTGGCGCGGCGACGGCGGCCAAGACCGCCGTGCCGAAGGCGCGCGGCGCGGCCGAGCCCGGTGAGCTCGCGGTACGTCCGGGCGAGGACCCCTGGACTGCGGAGGAGGTCGACGAGGCGCGGTCGGAGCTGATGTCGGAGGAGACCCGGCTGCGGGAGGAGATCGCGTCCTCGGAGCGGTCGCTGGCCGGTCTGATGCGGGACTCCGGTGACGGCGCCGGGCACGACGAGGCCGACACCGGCAGCAAGAACATCACGCGCGAGCACGAGCTGGCCCTGGCCGCCAACGCGCGCGAGATGCTCGACCAGACCACGCGCGCGCTGGAGCGCCTCGACGCGGGCACCTACGGCCTGTGCGAGAACTGCGGCAACCCCATCGGCAAGGCCCGGATGCAGGCCTTCCCGCGGGCCACGCTGTGCGTGGAGTGCAAGCAGAAGCAGGAGCGCAGGTACTGACCGGTGCCGAATGCCTCCTGAGCACGTGGATCGCGGCGGGCGTGTCGTACCCTCGTGCTCAGTCAGGCACCTAGGCGAGGGACTCACGTGGCAGAGGCGGAGCGCATCATCGGTACGCCGGACACTCCGGACGCGGCCGGGGCCGGGCGGGAGCGGCCCGGCGAGGACGCGGCGCCCGGTGGGAGCGCCGGCTCCGAGGGCGCTCCCACCGCGGGGTCGGGCACCGACCGGACCCCGGTGGCCGACGGAGCCGCCGGAGCCGACGGGTCCGAGGCCGCCGGGCGGCCCCGGGGCAGGCGCCGGATCGCGGTCCTGTTCGCGGTGGCCGCCTTCGCCTACGCCCTGGACCTGGTCAGCAAGCTGATCGTGGTGGCGAAGCTGGAGCATCACCCGCCGATCGAGATCGTCGGGGACTGGCTGAGGTTCGAGGCGATCCGCAACGCGGGCGCCGCCTTCGGCTTCGGTGAGGCCTTCACCGTGATCTTCACCGTGATCGCGGCGGCGGTGATCGTGGTGATCGCCCGCCTGGCCCGCAAGCTGTACAGCCTGCCCTGGGCGATCGCGCTGGGCCTGCTGCTCGGCGGTGCGCTGGGCAACCTCACCGACCGGATCTTCCGGGCTCCCGGCGTCTTCGAGGGCGCGGTCGTCGACTTCATCGCACCCAAGCACTTCGCCGTGTTCAACCTGGCCGACTCGGCGATCGTGTGCGGCGGCATCCTGATCGTGCTGCTGTCGTTCAAGGGGCTCGACCCCGACGGGACCGTCCACAAGGACTGAGCGCGCGTACGGCCCTGTCGGAGCCGTCCGGCATACTCGACGGGTGAGCACGATTCCCGAGATCCGTACCCTGCCCGTGCCCGACGGCCTGGAGGGCGAGCGCGTCGACGCCGCCATCTCCCGCATGTTCGGCTTCTCCCGTACCAAGGCCGCCGAGCTGGCCGCCGCGGGAAAGGTCACGGTCGACGGATCGGTGGTCGGCAAGTCGGAGCGCGTGCACGGCGGCGCCTGGCTGGAGGTCGAGATGCCGCAGGCGCCCGCGCCGGTGCAGGTGGTGGCCGAGCCGGTCGAGGGCATGGAGATCGTCCATGACGACGACGACGTGGTCGTCATCGTCAAGCCGGTCGGCGTGGCCGCGCACCCCTCGCCCGGGTGGACCGGCCCGACCGTCATCGGGGGCCTGGCCGCCGCCGGGTACCGGATCTCGACGTCCGGGGCGGCCGAGCGCCAGGGGATCGTCCACCGCCTCGACGTCGGCACGTCCGGCCTGATGGTGGTCGCGAAGTCGGAGTACGCGTACACGTCGCTCAAGCGCCAGTTCAAGGAGCGCACGGTCGACAAGCGGTACCACACGCTGGTCCAGGGCCATCCCGACCCGACCAGCGGCACCATCGACGCGCCCATCGGCCGGCACCCCCAGCACGACTACAAGTGGGCGGTCACCGCCGAGGGCAAGCCGTCGGTGACGCACTACGACCTGATCGAGGCCTTCCGCGCGGCGTCCCTGCTGGACGTGAAGCTGGAGACCGGCCGCACCCACCAGATCCGCGTCCACATGGCCGCTCACCGCCACCCCTGCGTCGGCGACCTGACCTACGGCGCCGACCCGACGCTCGCCAAGCGCCTGCGGCTGACGCGGCAGTGGCTGCACGCGGTGCGGCTCGGCTTCGAGCACCCCGGGGACGGGCAGTGGGTGGAGTTCTCCTGCGACTACCCGGAGGACCTGCAGCAGGCCCTGGACCAGGTCCGGGAGGAGACGTACGCGTGAGCACGGGGACGTACGCGGTGCGGGTCGCAGAGGATCCGGCGGACCGCGAGGCGTGCTTCGCGGTGCGCAAGGAGGTCTTCGTCGGCGAGCAGGGCGTTCCCGAGGACCTCGAGTACGACGCGTACGACGCCGGGGCCGTGCACGTGCTGGCCGTCCGGGAGGACGGTGCGCCGCTCGGGACCGGGCGGCTGCTGACCGGGGCGGCGGCCGTGGCGCAGACCGGTGCGGACCCTTCCGTGGGGTGCCTGGGCCGGCTGGCGGTGGCGGCCCACGCGCGCGGGCTCGGGGTCGGGGCCGCCCTCGTGCGGGCCGTCGAGGAGGCGGCGCGCGCCCGCGGACTCGTGGCCATGGACCTGCACGCGCAGACGCACGCGCTCGGCTTCTACGCGCGGCTCGGCTACGAACCGTACGGGCCCGAGTACCTGGAGGCCGGCATTCCGCATCAGGGGATGCGGCGTTCCCTCTGAGCCGTTCCGGCCGGTGCCGCAGGGGTGCAGAAACGGTTTGCCCAGGCAGTCGCGTGGCAGTCTTGAGATCAGTCGTGTGCACCTCTGACCTCCCGGAGCGCTGACCGTGGATCAGCTGGCCCTGCTGTTCGTCCTGCTGCTCGGGGCCGTGATCAGTGTTCCGCTCGGGGACCGGCTCGGCGTCCCCGCTCCGGTGCTGATGACGCTCCTGGGCATCGTCCTGGCCCTGCTCGAGTTCGTGCCGAACGTCGAGATCCCGCCGGACCTGATCCTGCCGCTGCTGCTGCCGCCCCTGCTGTACGCGGCCGTACGGCGTACCTCGTGGCGGCAGTTCACGGCGAACAAGAGACCCATCTTCCTGCTGGCCGTGGCGCTGGTGTTCGTCACCATGGCCTGTGTGGCCGCTGCGGCGGACGCGATCGTGCCGGGCCTGCCGCTCGCCGCCGCGTTCGCGCTCGGGGCGCTGGTGGCACCACCCGACCCGGTCGCCGCGACCGCCGTGGCCGGACAGCTCGGTCTGCCCCGCCGCCTGGTGTCGATCCTGGAGGGCGAGGGCCTGTTCAACGACGTCACGGCCATCGTGCTCTACCACGTGGCGATCGCCGCCGCCGTCAGCGGGACGTTCTCGCCCTGGCAGGCCGGTCTGGACCTGGTGCTGTCGGCCGTCGTCGCGGTGGCCGTGGGGCTCGCGCTGGGCTGGGGCGCCAACAAGCTGATGGACCTCCTGGGCGACGCGACCCTGCAGATCGGGCTGACCCTGCTGGTGCCGTACGCCGCCTACGTGATGGCCGAGGAACTGCACGGCTCCGGCGTGCTCGCCGTGCTGACCACCGCGCTGTTCCTCGCCGAGCACGGCTCCGACGCCGACGACGTCATGACGCGGCTGGCCGGGCACACCTTCTGGAACATCGTCGACACGCTCGTCACCGGCGTCGCGTTCGGACTGGTCGGCCTGGAGCTGCACAACGCGATCAACACCGCGTCCGGGCGGTGGGGCGAACTGCTCGGCTGGGCGGCGCTCGTGGTGTGCGTGGTCGTGTTCGTACGGCTGCTGTGGCTGCTGCCGGCGACGTGGCTGACCAAGCGGCTGCACGCGCGGCGGGACTACGACGAGGACATCCCCGTCAGCTGGCGCGAGACCGTCGTCATGTGGTGGGCGGGGATGCGCGGCGTCGCGTCCGTCGCACTGGTGCTGGCGATCCCGCTGGAGACCGACAGCGGCTCCCCGTTCCCCAGCCGCGACGAGATCATCTTCATCGCCTTCGGCGTGATCATGGCGACGCTGGTACTGCAGGGCCTGACCCTGCCCTGGCTGGTGCGGCGCCTGGGCGTGAAGGCCGACACCGACCACGAGAAGGAGTTCGCCAAGTCCCTGGCGCTGCGCGCGGCCAAGGCGGCCAAGGGGCGGCTGCGGGAGATCGAGGAGGACGAGGAGCTTCCGGAGGAGCTGTCCGAGCAGATGCTGCGCCGGGCCATGGACATCGCGGTGCGCATCAGCCCGGAGCTGGCCGAGGACGAGCGCCGCGAGGCGTACCGGGAGCGCGCCCGGCGGGTGAAGCGGGTCCGGCAGATCCAGCAGCAGATGCTCAGCGCGGCACGCCACGAGGTGCTGTCGGCGCGCAGCGAGCCGGGCGCCGACCCGGAGGTGGTGGACCGGGTCATGCGGCACCTGGACGTGCGCAGCCTGCGATGAACTCGCACGCGCCGCCTGACGGGTCGTAAGGTCGTGCGCATGGCACGCAACGTGGTGATCAGTGGTGGCGGCACGGGAATCGGGCTCGCGGCGGCGCGGGTCTTCGCGGCGGACGGCGACCGGGTGCTGCTGCTCGGCCGGCGGGCCGGGGTACTGGAGCAGGCCGGCGTGCCCGGCGCGCTGACCTACGCGGCCGATCTCGCGGAGCCGGACGACGTGCGCGGTGTCGCCGCCTTCGTGCAGCGGGAACTGGGCGCGGTGGACGTGCTCGTCCACAGCGCCGGGGGCAACGGACTGCTCGAGGCGGACGACGGGGGCGACGGCGACGCGCTGCACGGCGTCGCCCACACCTGGACGGTGAACTTCCGGCTCAACCTGCTGACCGCCGTGCTGCTGACCGAGGCGCTGAAGCCGCGCCTGGCCGAGCCCGGCGGGCGGGTGCTGTTCCTCGGTTCCATCGCCGCCTTCCGGGGATCCGGCAGCGGGGCCTACGCGGCGGCCAAGGCCGGACTCCACCCGTACGCCCACGAACTGGCCCGGGAGCTGGGCCCGCGCGGCATCACCGTGAACGTCGTCGCGCCGGGATACGTCGAGGACACCGAGTTCTTCGGGGACGCGATGGCCGACGAGCGGCGGGAGCGGCTCATCGCCGAGACCTCCACCGGACGGGCCGGGACCCCCGGCGACGTCGCCGGGACCCTGCACTGGCTGGCCTCACCGGGCGCCCGGCACGTCACCTCCCAGATCATCCAGGTCAACGGTGGCGCCGAGCGCGGCCACTGACCGGGCGAGCACGCGCGAGGGCCGCCCGCGCAACTCGCGGGCGGCCCTCCCGGTCAAGGGCCCGGCTCAGCGATCGGTGCGGCCCGAGCCGTGGTACCGGCGCTGCGGCACCGGCACGCTGTCGTGGGAGAAGCGGTGGCCGTTGCGGGACGGGGGCAGCACCGCGTCGGCGGTGTTCACCCGGGGCAGGGCGTAGGGGTGCTCCGCGGTCAGCCAGCGGATCATCTCCTCGCGGACGGTGACCCGCACGGTCCAGATGTCGTCCGCGTCCTTGGCCGTCACCAGCGCCCGCACCTCCATGGTGCTGGGTGTGCTGTCCGTCACGGACAGGCTGTAGGCGCGGCCGTCCCAGGCCGGGCACTCGCGCAGGATGTCGCGGAGCTTGTCGCGCATCGCCTCCACGGGCGCCGAGTGGTCGACGTGCCAGAACACGATGCCGGTCATCTGCGGAGTGCCGCGCGACCAGTTCTCGAACGGCTTGGACGTGAAGTACGACACCGGCATGGTGATCCGGCGCTCGTCCCAGGTACGGACGGTCAGGAAAGTCAGCGTGACCTCCTCGACCGTGCCCCACTCGCCGTCCACCACCACCGTGTCCCCGATGCGCACCATGTCGCCGAAGGCGATCTGGAAGCCCGCGAACATGTTGCTCAGCGTGGACTGCGCGGCGACACCGGCGACGATGCCGAGGATGCCGGCCGAGGCCAGCAGGGACGCGCCGGCCGCCTTGAACGCCGGGAAGGTCAGCAGCATGCTCGCCGCGGCCACCACGCCGACGATCGCGGACACCACCCGCATGATGAGCGACACCTGGGTGCGCACGCGGCGCACCCGGGCCGGGTCCCGGTGCGCCCGGGCGTGGGCGTACCGGCTGTAGGACGTCTCGACGATCGCCGCCGCGATCCGGATGACCAGCCAGGCGGTGGACCCGATCAGCACCAGGGTCAGCGTCCGCCCGACGGCCTCCTCACGGCTCTGCAGCAGCTGCGCCTGGTCGTAGGACCCTCTCAGCAGGGCGGCGCACAGCACGAGCTGGTAGGGGATGCGGGCACGGCGGAGCAGACCCCACAGCGGGGTGTCGTGGTGCCGTCGGTCGGCCTTGCGCAGCAGGAAGTCGGTGGCCCAGCCGATCACCAGCGTGAGCACGACCGAGCCACCGACCACGATCAGCGGTCGTAGCAGGTTCTCCATGCCACCGAACCTAACCGGCTCACCGGGGACATGAACATGTGACTTCCACTGCGTCCGGGGTACTGCCGCGATCACGGGCCCCCACACCCGGCTGGCACCATGGCCCCATGAACATCATGCTCTTTCACTCCACCTACGGGCTGCGGCCCGCCGTCCATCAGGCCGCCGACCGGCTGCGGTCGGCCGGGCACCAGGTGTGGACGCCCGACCTCTTCGAGGGGCGCACGTTCGAGGCGGCCGAGGAGGGCATGGAGCACAAGGAGAAGATCGGCAAGGACGAGCTGCTGAGGCGGGCGGTGCTGGCCGCCGCGCCCTACTCGGAGCGCGGGCTGGTCTACGCCGGGTTCTCGCTCGGCGCCTCCGTGGCGCAGACCCTCGCCCTCGGCGACGACAAGGCGCGCGGCCTGCTGCTCCTGCACGGCACGTCGGACATCGCCCCGGGCGCCACGGCCGAGGACCTGCCGGTCCAGCTGCACGTGGCGGAGCCGGACCCCTTCGAGACGGACGACTGGCTCAGCGCCTGGTACCTGCAGATGGGCCGCACCGGAGCCGACGTCGAGGTGTACCGGTACGCCGGGGCCGGTCACCTCTACACCGACCCCGACCTGCCCGACTACGACGCGGAGGCCGCCGAGGCCACCTGGGGGGTGGCACTCGGCTTCCTCGAGACCCTGTAGCGGTTACACCGGGTCGTAGGTGCGCTCGACCTTCTGTGTGCCGCTGCGGGTGCGGTACGAGCGGGACCACTTGGCCGTCGCGTCGCGCTTCGCGCGGTCGGAGACGACGTAGTAGTCCATCTGCGCGCGTTCGGCCGTGAGGTCCAGGACGCCGAAGCCGTGCCGGTCGGTGTCGACCCAGTGCACGTGCCGGTTGGCCGCGCGGATCACCGGCGAGGCGACCGCGGAGACCGTGCCCTCCGGCACCTTGACGATGTCGTCGAGGTTGTCCGAGGTGACCGAGGTGACGACGAACTCCGTCGCGGCCGACGGGGACAGCGGGTAGGTGCCGGCGTCGACCGGCACGTCGTTGGCCCACGCCATGTGGATGTCGCCGGTGAGGAAGACCGTGTTGCGGATGGCGTTCGCGCGCAGGTGAGCCAGGATCTCGCGGCGGTCGTCGGTGTAGCCGTCCCACTGGTCGGTGTTGAGGGCGAGGCCCTCCTGCGGCAGGCCCAGCAGCTTGGCGAGCGGCTTGAGCAGGTCGGCGGAGAGCGAGCCGATGGCGAACGGTGAGATCATCACGGAGTTGCCGACCAGGCGCCAGGTGGTGTCGGACGCCTTCAGGCCCGCCTTGAGCCAGTCGAGCTGGGCGCGGCCGGTGAGGGTGCGGTCCGGGTCGTCGACCTCGCCGTTGCCGACCTTGACCTGCTGGGAGCGGAACGAGCGCAGGTCGAGCAGCGAGAGGTCGGCCAGCTTGCCGAAGCGCAGCCGGCGGTAGGTGGTGCCCGCGAGGGCGGGACGCACCGGCATCCACTCGAAGTAGGCCTGCTTCGCGGCGGCCTGACGGGCGGAAAAGCTGCCCTCGGCGCCCTCGGTGTGGTTCTCCGCGCCGCCCGACCAGGTGTCGTTGGCGAACTCGTGGTCGTCCCAGATCGCCACGACCGGGGCCGCGGCGTGCAGCGCCTGCAGGTCCGGGTCGGTCTTGTAACGGGCGTGCCGGGTGCGGTAGTCGGCCAGCGTGACGATCTCGTGCGCCGGGGCGTGCGGGCGGACGACCTTGCCGCGGGTGCCGTACTCGCCGGTGCCGTACTCGTAGATGTAGTCGCCCAGGTGCAGCCAGGCGTCCAGGTCGCCGCGGGCCGCGAGGTGCCGGTACGGGGAGAAGTAGCCGGCCTCCCAGTTGGCGCAGGAGGCCACGCCGAAGCGCAGGCCCGTGACGGCCGCGTCGTGCGCGGGGGCGGTGCGGGTGCGGGCGGCGGGGGAGTCGGTGCCGCCGGCGGAGAAGCGGAACCAGTAGTCGGTGGCCGGCTCCAGACCGCGGATGTCGGCCTTCACGGTGTGGTCGGAGGCGGCCGTCGCGAGGGTGGAGCCCTTGGCGACGATGTTCGTGAACGCCTTGTCCCGGGCGACGATCCAGCTCACCTCGGTGTCCGGACCGGCACCGGAGCCCGGTATCGCCTCCGGGACGGGCGTCACACGCGTCCACAGCAGGACGCCGTCCGGCAGGGGGTCGCCGGAGGCGACGCCGTGCAGGAAGGCGGGGGCCTGATCCACGGCGCGGGCGGGCAGGGTTGCCGCCAGCGGCCCGGCCAGGACAGCAGTCGCCGCCGCGGCCTTGACGACCGTACGGCGGCGAGGAGTGAGGGAGTTGAGGCCCTCGGACGTGTTCGATGATCTGTATCGACTGGTCACGGCCGATCAGGTTACCGGTCGGTATGACCCAGGGCGGGCGAACTCCCGAAGTTCGCCCGCTGTTTGAGTAGTGGCTCCTCACATCCCCCCGGCCGGCCCGCGCGCGGCGTCGTCCCGTGCTACCGCGGGCCGGGCCCGCGGACCGGCCGGGAGGGCCCGGCTACTTCTTGAGGGCGGCGTCGATCGCCTTGGTGAAGTCGGCGGTGGTCATCGGGGTGCTCTCACCGTCGCTGCCGGTGATCTTCTTGCCGTCCATGACCAGGGAGGGCGTGCCCTGGAAGCCGTACTTCTTGCCGTCGGCGTCGAACTTCTCGCTCATGACCAGCGCCCACTTGTCGTAGGTGCCCTTCTCGACCGCCGTCCGGAAGGTCTTGTTGCCCTTCAGACCGTCGACGGAGTTCGCCACCTCGATCAGGTAGTCGTCGTCCTTGAACTTGTCCTCGGTCTCCTCCGGGTGGAACTTCGTCGAGTACAACGCCGTCTTGTACTCCATGAAGGCCTCGGGGCCGACGTTCAGGGCGGCGCCGAGCGCGCTCAGGGCGTTCTTGGAGCCCACTCCCGGCACGTTCCTGTCGATGAACGTCGCACCGACGAACTGGATCTTGTACTTGCCGTCCTCGACGTCCTTGTCGACGGTCGGGCCGACGGACTGCTCGAACGCGGCGCAGGCCGGGCAGCGCGGGTCCTCGTACATGACGAGGGTTTTCTCGGCGCTGTCCTTGCCGATGACGACCGTGGTGCCGTCCTTGCCGGAGGTGTTGGCCGGCTTGACGAGCTTGGCGTCCTTCGCGGCGTCCCATCCGTCGGGCTCGTTGGCCTGGACGACCGCGTAGCCGATGCCGCCGGCTATCGCCAGGACGGCGACGATCGAACCGGCGACGATGACCTGCCGCCTGGTCTTCGCGCGCTTGGCCTCGCGCTCGCGCTCGATGCGCAGCCGCTCGCGGGCCGCCGTCTTGGCCGCCTGGCTGTTCCGCTTGCTCATGGTGGTGTTCTCCAGTGGGGGACGCGCACACGCCGGTGCGCGGACTACGTGAGGGGGACTGCGGGTGCTCGGGGGAGTGCCTCAGACGAGGACGGGCGAGCACGGCGGTCCACGCCGTCCCAGGGAGTACGCGAGGAGCCGGCCGCGGGCGCCGGCCCCGCGGCGGGCCGCGGGGCCGGCCGGCCGGCGTCCGGCGGGGGCCCGCTCCACCGTGACCGCGGCGACCGCCAGCAGCAGCGGCCGGAACGTCGTCGCGGCCACCGCCCGCAGCAGCTGCGCGAGGGCCCGCTCGCCCCGGCGCAGCCAGAGGGCGGCCGTGAGGCCGACCCCGAGGTGCGCACCGAGCAGCAGCCAGGCCGTGGCCGGGTCGGCGTGGGCGATCGTGGCGGCGAGCCGCTCGGTGCCGGTGGCGTCGGCCACCCGGGCCAGCGGACCGCCGATCTCGCCGCCGCCGCAGAGCACCTCCAGGCCGACCGAGCGCAGCGGGCCCGCGACCGGGCCGCCCGCCCGGCCGTAGCAGGCGTGCTGGCCGGTGGTGAACACGGTGTCGGCGGCCAGCTCCAGCGGGACCAGCAGGGCCGCGATCCGGGCGAAGGAGCGCTCGCGACCCGCCAGGGCGAACGCGAGGGCGAACACGGCGGCGGCGACCGCGCTCACCGTGCCCACCGGCAGGGGGACCCGCGACAGCAGCACGTGCGACGCGGTGCTGAGCGTCACGACCACGGCCGTGAACAGCGCCGCGCGTACGGCTCTGAGCGGGATCCCGGATATGTCCATAGCGATAGGAGAGTCTGTCACGCGGTCCGGTAAGAGACCCCTAAAGGGTGGCTGTGAAAGGTGCTGTTCGTCACAGCCCCGGAATGCGGCCGTTGCGGAACAGGTCCACGAAGATCTGGTGGTCGGCCCGCGCGCGGGCGCCGTAGCCGTGGGCGAAGTCCACCAGCAGGGGCGCGAAGCCCTCCTCGTCGGCCGCGATCGCCGCGTCGATGGCCCGCTCGGTGGAGAACGGCACCAGGGACTCGCCGGACTGGTCGTCGGCCGCCGCGTGCATGGCGGCCGTCGCCCGGCCGAGGTCCGCCACCACCTGCGCGATCTCCTCGGCCTCGTCGATGTCCCCCCAGTCGAGGTCCACCGCGTACGGCGAGACCTCGGCGACCAGCTGGCCCGCCCCGTCCAGCTCCGTCCAGCCCAGCCACGGATCGGCGTGCGCCTGCAGGGCCCGCTGGGAGATGACCGTGCGGTGCCCCTCGTGCCGGAAGTAGTCGCGGATCGCCGGGTCGGTGATGTGCCGGGAGACCGCCGGGGTCTGGCCCTGCTTGATGTAGATCACCACGTCGTTCTCCAGGGCGTCGCTGTGCCCCTCCAGCAGGATGTTGTACGACGGCAGTCCCGCGGAGCCGATGCCGATCCCGCGCCGGCCCACGACGTCCTTGACGCGGTAGGAGTCCGGGCGGGCCAGGGAGTCGTCCGGGAGCGTCTCCAGGTAGCCGTCGAACGCGGCGAGGACCTTGTACCGCGTGGCCGCGTCCAGCTCCACGGAGCCGCCGCCGGGCGCGAAGCGGCGCTCGAACTCGCGGATCTCCGTCATCGACTCCAGCAGCCCGAACCGGGTCAGGGAGCGGGCGTCGCGCAGCGCGTCGAGCAGTGGGCCCTGCGCGGTGTCCAGGGTGAAGGGCGGCACCTCGTCGCTCTTGGCGCCGGTCGCCAGCGCGTGTATCCGCTCCCGGTAGGCGACCGCGTAGACCGTCACCAGCTCGGAGATCTGCTCGTCGCTGAGCGCCTTGGCGTACCCGATCAGCGCGATGGACGCGGCGAAGCGCTTCAGGTCCCAGGTGAAGGGGCCGACGTAGGCCTCGTCGAAGTCGTTGACGTTGAAGATCAGGCGGCCGGTGGAGTCCATGTACGTGCCGAAGTTCTCCGCGTGCAGGTCGCCGTGGATCCACACGCGCGAGGTGCGCTCGTCCAGGTAGGGCGGGCCGGGTGCCCTCCCGGCCCGCCCGCCGTCCTTCTCCTCGTCCAGGTCGTGGTAGAAGAGGCACGCCGTGCCCCGGTAGAAGGCGAACGCCGAGGCGGCCATCTTGCGGAACTTCACGCGGAACGCGGCCGGGTCGGCGGACAGCAGCTGGCCGAAGGCGGTGTCGAAGACGGCGAGGATCTCCTCACCGCGTTGCTCGTCGCTGAGCTGCGGGAACGACATCGCTGGGTGCCTCCTGGTGCAGACGTCTGCGGGCGGCGAGTCCGCCCCTTGCCTAACGTGCGGCGGCCGGCTCGAGTGCCCGCGACCCACGCCAAGAAGGTACGCGGGTCAGCCTCGGGCTGTCGGTGCCGAGGCATAGACTTCGACGCTGTCCCCCAGACTGTCCGCAGCCTGTCGGGCCCCGTCCGCCCACGTCTTCCCTGGAGGCCGCAGCCGTGTCGAAGCCGCCGTTCACGCACCTGCACGTCCACACCCAGTACTCGCTGCTGGACGGTGCCGCGCGGCTGAAGGACATGTTCGACGCGTGCAACGAGATGGGCATGTCGCACATCGCCATGTCCGACCACGGCAACCTCCACGGGGCGTACGACTTCTACCACTCCGCGCAGAAGGCCGGGATCACCCCGATCATCGGCATCGAGGCGTACGTCGCGCCCGAGTCCCGGCGCAACAAGCGCAAGATCCAGTGGGGCCAGCCGCACCAGAAGCGGGACGACGTCTCCGGTTCCGGTGGCTACACCCACAAGACGATGTGGGCGGTGAACAGCACCGGTCTGCACAACCTCTTCCGGCTCTCCTCCGACGCGTACGCCGAGGGCTGGCTGCAGAAGTGGCCCCGGATGGACAAGGAGACCATCTCCCAGTGGTCCGAGGGGATCGTCGCCTCCACCGGCTGCCCCTCGGGCGAGGTCCAGACCCGGCTGCGGCTCGGCCAGTTCGACGAGGCCCTCAAGGCCGCATCCGACTACCAGGACATCTTCGGCAAGGACCGCTACTTCCTGGAGCTGATGGACCACGGCATCGACATCGAGCACCGCGTCCGCGACGGCCTGCTGGAGATCGGCAAGAAGCTCGGCATCCCCCCGCTGGTCACCAACGACTCGCACTACACCTACGCGCACGAGGCGACCGCCCACGACGCGTTGCTGTGCATCCAGACCGGCAAGAACCTCTCCGACCCGGACCGCTTCAAGTTCGACGGCACCGGCTACTACCTCAAGTCCACGGACGAGATGTACGCCATCGACTCCTCGGACGCCTGGCAGGAGGGCTGCGCCAACACGCGCCTGATCGCCGAGATGGTCGACACGACCGGCATGTTCGAGAAGCGCGACCTGATGCCGAAGTTCGACATCCCGGAGGGGTACACGGAGGTCAGCTGGTTCCGCGAGGAGACCCTGCGCGGCATGCACCGCCGCTTCCCGGACGGCATCCCGGACGACCGCATGAAGCAGGTCGAGTACGAGATGGACACCATCATCTCGATGGGCTTCCCGGGCTACTTCCTCGTGGTCGCCGACTTCATCATGTGGGCCAAGAAGCAGGGCATCGCGGTCGGCCCCGGCCGAGGCTCCGCGGCCGGCTCCATCGTCGCCTACGCGCTCGGCATCACCGACCTCGACCCGATCCCGCACGGCCTGATCTTCGAGCGGTTCCTCAACCCCGAGCGCATCTCCATGCCCGACGTCGACATCGACTTCGACGAGCGCCGGCGCGTCGAGGTGATCCGGTACGTCACCGAGAAGTACGGCGCCGACAAGGTCGCCATGATCGGCACGTACGGCACCATCAAGGCCAAGAACGCGATCAAGGACTCCGCGCGCGTGCTGGGCTACCCGTACGCGATGGGCGACCGCATCACCAAGGCCATGCCCGCCGACGTCCTAGGCAAGGGCATCCCGCTCTCCGGCATCACCGACCCCAACCACCCGCGCTACAGCGAGGCCGGCGAGGTCCGCGGGATGTACGAGAACGAGCCGGACGTCAAGAAGGTCATCGACACCGCCCGCGGTGTGGAGGGCCTGGTCCGGCAGATGGGCGTGCACGCGGCCGGCGTGATCATGTCCAGCGAGACCATCACCGACCACGTCCCGGTCTGGGTGAGGCACACCGACGGCGTGACGATCACGCAGTGGGACTACCCGAGCTGTGAGTCGCTCGGCCTGCTGAAGATGGACTTCCTCGGCCTGCGCAACCTCACGATCATGGACGACGCCGTCAAGATGGTGAAGGCCAACAAGGGGATCGACATCGATCTCCTGAGCCTCCCGCTCGACGACCCCACGACCTTCGACCTGCTCCAGCGCGGCGACACGCTCGGCGTCTTCCAGTTCGACGGCGGGCCCATGCGCTCCCTGCTCCGGCTGATGAAGCCGGACAACTTCGAAGACATCTCCGCCGTGTCGGCCCTGTACCGCCCGGGCCCGATGGGCATGAACTCCCACACCAACTACGCCCTGAGGAAGAACGGCCAGCAGGAGATCACCCCGATCCACCCGGAGCTGGAGGAGCCCCTCAAGGAGGTCCTGGACGTCACCTACGGCCTGATCGTCTACCAGGAGCAGGTGCAGAAGGCCGCCCAGATCATCGCCGGCTACTCGCTCGGCGAGGCCGACATCCTCCGCCGCGTGATGGGCAAGAAGAAGCCCGAGGAACTGGCCAAGAACTTCGTCCTCTTCCAGGAGGGCGCCCGCAAGAAGGGCTTCAGCGACGAGGCCATCCAGGCGCTGTGGGACGTGCTGGTCCCCTTCGCCGGCTACGCGTTCAACAAGGCGCACTCCGCCGCGTACGGACTCGTCTCGTACTGGACGGCGTACCTCAAGGCGAACCACCCCGCCGAGTACATGGCCGCCCTGCTCACCTCGGTGAAGGACGACAAGGACAAGTCAGCCGTCTACCTCAACGAGTGCCGCCGCATGGGCATCAAGGTGCTCCCGCCGAACGTCAACGAGTCGATGTCCAACTTCGCCGCGCAGGGCGACGACGTGATCCTCTTCGGCCTCTCCGCCGTCCGCAACGTCGGCACGAACGTGGTCGAGTCGATCATCCGGTGCCGCAAGGCCAAGGGGAAGTACACCTCCTTCCCGGACTACCTGGACAAGGTGGAGGCGGTGGTCTGCAACAAGCGCACCACCGAGTCGCTCATCAAGGCCGGTGCCTTCGACTCCATGGGCCACACCCGCAAGGGCCTCACCGCCCAGTACGAGCCGATGATCGACAACGTGGTCGCGGTCAAGCGCAAGGAGGCCGAGGGGCAGTTCGACCTCTTCGGCGGCATGGGCGAGGCCGAGACCAGCGAACCGGGCTTCGGACTCGACGTCGAGTTCTCCACCGACGAGTGGGACAAGACCTATCTGCTCGCCCAGGAGCGGGAGATGCTCGGTCTGTACGTCTCCGACCACCCGCTGTTCGGGCTGGAGCACATCCTGTCCGACAAGGCCGACGCGGGCATCTCCCAGCTGACCGGCGGAGAGCACGCGGACGGGGCGGTCGTCACCATCGGCGGCATCATCTCCGGCCTGCAGCGCAAGATGACCAAGCAGGGCAACGCCTGGGCCATCGCCACCGTCGAGGACCTGGCCGGCTCCATCGAGTGCATGTTCTTCCCGGCGACGTACCAGCTCGTCTCGACGCAACTCGTCGAGGACGCCGTGGTGTTCGTCAAGGGCCGGCTCGACAAGCGCGAGGACGTGCCGCGCCTGGTCGCGATGGAGCTGATGATCCCGGACCTGTCCAACGCCGGCGCGAACGCGCCCGTGGTCCTCACCATCCCGGCCACCCGGGTCACGCCGCCGCTGGTCAGCCGCCTCGGCGAGGTCCTCAGCCACCACAAGGGCGACAGCGAGGTCCGGATCAGGCTCCAGGGGCCGACCAAGACCACCGTGCTGCGGCTGGACCGGCACCGGGTCAAGCCCGACCCGGCGCTCTTCGGCGACCTGAAGGTGCTGCTCGGCCCGTCCTGCCTGGCCGGCTGACCCGGCCGGCGCGGACCTTCGACGCGCGTGAGGGGCGTACCCGGTACCTGGTACGCCCCTCGTGCACGTGTGTGGGGGGTCTACAACCCTTTACACAGACGTCAGTTGTGGCCGAAGCTGCGCTTCCGCTTGCGGGTCGCCACGTCGCCGGGGGTCAACTCGACCTCGGGCTGGGCCTCCGCCTCCGCCGCCGGACGGCGGTCCGCCCGCTGTCCGCGGTCGGTCGGACGCTGCTGCTTACGGTCACGGTTCTTGTTCTTGGCCATGGTGATGCCTCCTGTGGGGGATCTAGGGGCCAGGGCCGGGACCAGATTCACACACGCCGACAACGATCGCATGTCGGGCAATCACCCTGCGTGACAGGGGTAGTCGGAGAAGGGCGGGGCGAAACGCCACGCCGAAGATCGAGTTCCGGCCGTTAACCTCCGCGCCGTCGGGCAGACTCGAAGCGAGCCCCGAAGCAAACCTCCTGGGAAGCGGGTGAGTCGCGTGGACCGCTGCATCGTCCTGGTGGACGCCGGATATCTGCTGGGAGCCGCGGCGAGCCTCCTCGCCGGGGAGCCCTCGCGGTCCCGCATCACCGTCGACCACGCCGCCCTCATCCAGGCGTTGCGCGAGCGCGCCGAGTCCGACACCGCGCAGCCCCTGCTGCGCATCTACTGGTTCGACGGCGCCCCCGACCGCGTTCCCCAGCCCGAGCACCGCCGGCTGCGCGTCATGCCCCGGGTCACCGTCCGCCTGGGCGCACTGACCCGCAGCGACGGCCGCTGGGCGCAGAAGGGCGTGGACGCGGCCATGCACGCCGAGCTCACCGAACTGGCCCGCAACCGCGCCTGCTCCGACATCGTCCTGGTCACCGGCGACGGTGATCTGCTGCCCGGCATGATGGCCGCCAAGGAGCACGGCGTCGCGGTCCACCTGTGGGCCGTCCAGGCCGCCGACGGCGACTACAACCAGTCCGAGGACCTGGTCGCCGAGGCCGACGAGCGGCGCGTGCTGGACCGGACGTGGATCACCAAGGCCGTCCGCGCCAAGGAGCACCCGGGGGTGTGCGCCCCGCAGCCCGCGCCCCGGCCGGAGATCGCCGCGATCCTCTCCGCGCCCCTGCCGGACTCCGCCCTGTCCGCCCCTCCCCAGCGGCCCGCCTCGCAGCCCGACCACCAGGTGGCCGCCCCCGCGGCCAACGGCACCGGCGAGCGGGTGCCCGCCGCCGCCAAAGGGGTCCCCACCCCCAAGGACCTGGCAGCCCTGCGGGCCCCCGGCGCCCAGCCCGAGCGGCAGCCCTCCTCCGCCACCCTGCGCTGGTCCTCCGACAAAGGGTGGGTCGACCGGCCCGCGCCCGAGCCCCCCGAGGCCGCCTCGATGCCGACGCTGGCCCAGCTGACCTCCGCCGAGCAGCGCTGGGCCGATCGCGAGGAGGACATCACCACGGTCGGCGGCGACCCCTTCGAGGTGGGGCAGGTCTTCGCCCGGCGCTGGGTCGAGCGCCTCGGCGACCACAGCCACCTGCAGAAACTGTCCGGGATGTACCCCCGGATCCCGCACCGCGTCGACGGCGAGCTGCTGCGCTACGCCGCCCGCTTCGGTCTCCTCGCCCACAAGGACGACCAGATCGACGAGCGGGACCGTTACGCCATCCGGGCCGGCTTCTGGAAGGAGATCGGCGTCCGCACGGGTGTGGAGCACGCCCCGGCCGGCGACTGAGAATTCCCCGGGCGGATTTCCGCTCACCCGCCGCCCCGAGAGCGGGCCGGGGTCCCCGACCCCGTAGTCTCGTCCCTTGTGAGTACGCGCGCGGCACAGGCATTTCGGCACGATGGGGACATCGTGTGCGCGGTGCGCGGGCTGACCAAGACCTATCCGGCGGTGCGGGGCCGGCGCGGGGTGCCCGCCACCCCCGAGGTCCGGGCCACGGACGACGTGCACGTGGACATCCGCCGGGGCGAGATCTTCGGCCTGCTCGGACCGAACGGCGCCGGCAAGTCCACCCTCGTCCGGCAGCTCACCGGACTCATGCGGCCCGACCGCGGCAGCGTGGAGATCCTCGGTCACGACGTCGTGCGCCACCCGGAACGGGCCGCCCGGATCCTCGCCTACCTGGGTCAGGAGTCGACCGCCCTCGACGAGCTGACCGTGTCGCTCGCCGCCGAGACCACCGGGCGGCTGCGCGGACTGGACGCCGGGCGGGCCCGCACCGAACGGGACGCCGTCCTGGACGAGCTGGGCCTCACCCCGCTGGCCGGACGGCCGCTGAAGAAGCTCTCCGGGGGCCAGCGGCGCCTGGCGTGCTTCGCGGCCGCCCTGGTGGGGCAGCGGCCGCTGCTCGTCCTGGACGAGCCGACCACCGGCATGGACCCGGTGGCCCGGCGGGCCGTCTGGTCCGCCGTCGACCGGCGGCGCGCCGAGCACGGGACGACGGTGCTGCTGGTCACCCACAACGTCATCGAGGCCGAGACCGTGCTGGACCGGGTGGCCGTGCTGGACCGGGGGCGGGTCATCGCCTGTGACACGCCGGCCGGGCTGAAGGAACGGGTCGCCGGTGAGGTGCGGGTCGACCTCGTGTGGCGGGAGGCCGCGCCGCTGCACGTCCCGGAGGTGGCCGCGCTGCGGGACCGGGTCGCGGAGTCGGGCCGCCGCTGGACGCTGCGGCTCGGGCCCGAGGAGGCCCGGGCTGTCGTGGCGACCGTCACCGGCGGGGCCGCCTTCGCCGCGCTGGACGACTTCACGCTGACCACGCCCAGCCTGGAGGACGTCTACCTGGCCCTGGGCGGGGCCGCGCAGCAGGGGCTGGTGAAGGCGTGAGCCGCGCCGGCCTTGAGCAGTCGGGCCTGCCCGTACGTACCGACTGCCGCAGTGGACCCGACGAAGGGGAGCAGCGCGACGTGAGTGTCGTACCCGCCGATGTCCTGCCGGGCGGTGCCCTGGCCGCCGAGGAGCCCGCCGCGGGCGCGGCCGAGCTCGGTCCCCGGGCGCGGCTGTGGCCCTCGCTGGCGGCCGTGTACCGGGCGCAGCTGTCCCGGGCGCGGGTGGCGCGGATCCCGCTGCTGTTCGTGGCGACCTTCCAGTCGGTCGGGATCATGATCCTGATGCGCGGGGTCGTGGACGACGGGGCGGAGGCGCAGGCGGTCGTCGCCGGATCCTCGGTCCTGGTCGTCGCCTTCGTGGCGCTGAACCTGCTCGCGCAGTACTTCGGTCAGTTGCGTGCGAGCGGCGGGCTCGACCACTACGCGACTCTGCCGGTGCCGCCGGCGGCCGTGGTGCTGGGCGCGGCGGGCGCGTACGCCTCGTTCACCGTGCCCGGGACGGTCGTGACGGCCGTGTTCGGCTGTGTGCTCTTCGGGCTGCCGCTGGCCCATCTGTGGATCCTTCTGGCCGTCATCCCGCTCGCGGGCGCCGCGCTCGCCGGTCTGGGGGCGGCCCTCGGGCTGCTCGCGCCCCGGCCCGAGCTGGCCACGCTGCTGGGGCAGCTGGGCATGTCGGCGGCGCTGCTGCTGGGGGTGCTCCCGGCGGACCGGATGCCGGAGTTCGTGCGCTTCGCGCGGGACCTGCTGCCGTCCACCTACGGGGTGGAGGCGTTCGCGCGGACGTTCGGTCCGGACCCCGACTGGGCGTTCGTGCTGGGGGACCTCGCCGTGTGCGGGGCCGTGGGCGTCGTCTCGCTGGCCGTGGCGACCTGGGCCTACCGCCGGGCGGCCGTCCGGTGAGTCGGGACGGGTCGTCCGGTGACGCGGCACACAGGCGGGCCTGGCACGATGACAGGGTGACCGCACCGCTGACTCCGCCACCGCCACCGCACGACCACTCCGCTCAGGGACCGTGGCAGCCGCCGGCCGACGGGCCCGTGGCACCCGGCTCCGGGCACGCCGGGCACACCGCAGACGGCTGGTACGGACAGGACGGCCCCGGCATGAGGACGGAAGTACGCGAGGCCGGTGTGGTCGCCGTGGCCGTGGCCCTCGGCGGGGTGCTGCTGGGCCTGCTGTGGTGGAAGCTCGCGCCGCACGTCCCGCTGGTCGGGGACGCGACGGGCGGGAACTGGGTCGTCTATCTCAAGGACACCGAGGGCGAGCAGGCGATCGGCGTCGACGGCACGTTCGTGCTGCTCGCGCTGGGCTTCGGGCTGGTCAGTGCCCTGGTGGTGTTCCTGCTGCGGCGGCGCGGGGGCGTGCCGCTGGTGGTGGGGCTGGCCCTCGGCGGCCTGCTCGGCTCGCTGCTCGCCTGGCGGCTCGGGGTCTGGCTCGGACCCGAGCAGGACGTGATCGCGCACGCGCGGGAGGTCGGCAAGGGGGTGACGTTCTCCGCGCCGCTGAAGCTCGGGGCCAAGGGGGCGCTGCTGGCCTGGCCGCTCGCCGCCCTGGTGGTGCACCTCGGGCTCACGGCACTGTTCGGCCCCCGGGACCCGGAGCCGGACTTCCCGGACGGGCCGGACGGCCCGGTCGGGCCCTACGGGGGGCAGCCGCCGGCCAAGTAGCCGGCCGGCGCCGGAACGGCGGGGGTGCGGGCGGTGCCGGGAGCGATGCACGGGCCCGTGCCGGGGCCACCCGGCGAGCGGCGAGTCGCCCCGCCCGTGCCGGGAGCGCCGGGCCGGATCCGCGCCGGGAGTCGTGGGTCGCCCCGTGCCCGAGAACGCCGGGCGCGTTGCTCGGGGGGCAGCGGGGCGTGGTGTGTTCTGTGACGCCGCGTCGGAGTGGTGCGTCGGCCTGTGCCCGGGAACGCCGGGCACGTTGCTCGGGGGTTGGCGGTTCCCGCGCAGGGGCCTGCCCCGGCGGGCCGGGCCGCCGCGGACGGGGTGTGCAGCGCGTCGGCCGGGCGCCGAGGGCGGTGCGCCGTGGGCCCCTGCGTCGGAGCGGCGGGGCGTGGTGTGTTCTGCGGTGCCGGGTCGGAGTGGTGCGTCGGCCTGTGCCCGGGAGCGCCGGGCGCGTTCCTCGGGGATGGCGGGGCGGGGCGTCGCGGGTCCCGTGGCGTCGTGGTGTGCCGCCCGTGCCGGGGGAGCGCGTCCGGTCAGGACGGGCGGCCGATCGGGGCCAGGACGGCCTGCGTGAGGGTCGCCAGGGTCTCCGGGGCGAGTTCCACCTCCAGGCCCCTCCTCCCCGCCGAGACGCAGATCGTCGCGTGGGCCGACGCCGACGCGTCGAGGACGGTCGGGAGCCGCTTGCGCTGGCCCAGCGGGGAGATGCCGCCCCGGACGTACCCCGTGGTGCGTTCGGCGAGCGCCGGGTCGGCCATGGCCGCCCGCTTGCCGCCCACCGCCGCCGCCAGGGCCTTGAGGTCGAGCTGGCCCGCCACGGGGACCACCGCGACCGTCAGCGCGCCGTCGACGTCCGCGACCAGGGTCTTGAAGACCCGGTCGGGGGAGACGCCCATCGCCTCGGCGGCCTCCTCGCCGTAGGAGGGGTGGGCGGGGTCGTGGTCGTAGGCGTGGACCGTGTACTGCGCCCCGGCCGCCGTGAGGGCCACCGTGGCGGGTGTGCCGCCCTGTTGCTGCTTCTTCGCCTTCTTCGCCATGCCGGTCCGCTCAGTTGAGACTCATCGGGCCGCGCGTCAGCTCCGACGCCGGCAACGACGGCAGATTACGGATGATCGCCGTCTCGGCGCGCAGGAGTTTCAGCTCGTCGCGCAGGCGCGACGCCGTGTCGGGCGCCTGGAGCAGCCGCTGCTTGGTCGGGGTGTCGAGCATCATCGCCGCAGCGACGAGGTAGGACACCACGCCCGGCTCGTCCGGCAGGTCCGCCCCGGTCGTCAGGGACCGCTCGCGCGCACCCGCCAGGCGCTTCTGGTACTGGCGGAAGGAGCGCAGCACACCCTCCGCGAGCGGCGCGGCCTCGTCGCCGGGTTCCTCCGCCAGCGGCTCCAGCTCGGCCGTCAGGAAGGGACCGGACGCGTCGACCGAGAGCAGCTTCACCCGGGTGGTGCCGGTCGCCAGCACCTCGAAGGAGCCGTCGGTGCGCTCCCGGAGGGTCGCCGCGTCCGCGATGCAGCCGACCTTGTGGAACGCCTTGGCGGGGTCCGGGCCGAAGCCCGCCAGCGGCCCCCGCTCGGGCACGGCGGTCGGATCGGGCAGGCCGGGTGAGCTCGGAGCCACCTCGTGGCCGTCGCGGATCGCCACGACGGCGAACCGGCGCGGCTCGTCCTCGGGCGTCTTCAGCAGCTCGCGCATCATGGCGCGGTACCGCTCCTCGAAGACGTTGAGCGGGAGCACGAGCCCCGGGAACAGCACCGAGTTCAGGGGGAAGAGGGGGAGCCGGACGGTGGTCACGACCCAAGAGCCTAATGGTCGCCGCCGCGGACCCGTCCGCCCCGTTCACCCTGTGGATGCCGGGGAGGCTCCCCGGCCGCCGCGGCCATGACCTGCTCGCGCACCTCCAGGAAGTGGCCGAGCGGGTCGTCCGACACCCGGTCCCAGGGGAAGGAGGTGGCGTACGGGCCGTTCAGCCGCAGCTGTTCGCGGGCGTCCTGCCAGCGCTCCAGGCGCACCAGGACGAAGACCAGCAGGTTGCGCATCCGGGCGGGCCAGGGGTCGGCCGCGGGGAGCAGCGGGGACAGGGCGATCGCCCGGTCGGCGGCCGCGTCGAGCCGTTCGCGCGGCACCTCGGGCCCGCAGCCGTCGGTGAGGTAGCCGAAGGCGGCCCTGACCGGCAGGGCCTGGACGAGGGTGCCGGCGGGTGCGTCCTGGGCGGCCCGGTCGGCGAAGTCGAAGCACTCGCGGTGCGAGCCGTGCCAGGAGGCGGCCAGGTAGCGCAGGGCCGCGACATGGCAGCCGTAGTGGTGCGGGGCGCGGCGGACGGCCGCCGCCCACAGTTCCTCGAAGTAGGTGTGCCCGGCCTGGGCGCCCCGGGCGTGGTCGAGGGCGAGGCGCCACGGCACGGGGTCGCGCTGGTCGCCCCGGGCCGCCGCCGTGATCAGCGGACTCACCTCGCGCAGCAGTTCGGCCCGGGCCGGTGAGTCCCAGGCGCGGTCGACCGCGAGCTGGGCCCGGACCAGGAGCGCGTCGGGGTCCTTCGGGGCGAGGGCCAGCCAGGCGTCCAGCCATTCGGGGCGCGAGCGGGCGAAGGCGGCCAGCCGGGTCACGTACCGGTCGCGTCGCTCCCACTCCCCGGCCGTCCGGGTGGCGAGGAGCAGAGCGGCGGCCGGGCCGTGCTCGCCGCGGGCGGCTGCGACCAGCGCGGGGCTGAGCCGCGCGTCGGGCGCGTCGAGCAGCACCTCGTCGTCGTCCGGGTGGCCGGCGGGGTGGGGGGTCCTTGTCATCCGGCTCGCGCGGATGAACGGCAACTGCATGGCCATGGTGCCGACCATTGAAAGTCGGCCGCTCGGGGCGGCGCCAGATCGTTCCGGCAAATCGACGAAAGTTGTATGGCGTGTGGTCAAGAGAAGGTAAAAACGTGACCGTTCTTCATCTTTGATCACAGGGCGCACATCATGTGCGCCGCAGCAGCCGGGTCGCGCCCGCCGCGACCGTCGTCGCCAGGATCCAGCCGAGCAGAATCATGGCCGTCGCCAGCCACTGCCACCCCCCGCGCAGCTGCCAGAAGCCCACCTGGCCCAGGTCGATGACCGGCAGCAGCAGGTCGAGGGTGAAGAGCACCGGGCTCCACTCCGGGTGCTCGCCGCGCTTCATCGGCGGGTGCCCGGCCTGCGCGAAGGCGACGGACCCCGCCGCCCACAGCACCACCATCCACACCGCGGCCCGCCCCGGCCGGTAGCCGTAGGCGACCGTCCAGTCCTGCGCGTAGCCCCACACCTTGGCCGCCGGCGGCAGGCTCTCGCGGTGCCGTCGCTGCTTGGCCAGCAGCACCTCCCGCGCGTCCTGGTCCTCCCCGCCCGCCCGCAGCACGGCCGCGAGCCGCTCGTACGGCTCCGGGTTGTACTCGGCGGTCGCCGCGGCGACCCACCGAAGCCGCTCGTCCAGCGGGAACGGCCCGCGCGGCACGAGGTTCTCGTAGGCGAAGCCGCCCATGTGCAGCCGCCCGGGGCCGGGCCAGGCGTCCGCCCGGTCCATCAGGTTGACGACCTTCGCCCCGGACAGCACCACCCGCCCGCGCGCCGGCCGCTCCCCGAGGAACCGCAGCTCCGGCGTCTGCACCCGGCGCAGCGACACCTCCTGGTCGTCCGCGAGGGTGAAGCGGGCCAGCTCGAAGTCGACGGCGTCGCCGAACCGCCCGTCGTCCAGCCGCATACCGCCCTCGCACGCGAACCGCTGGATCCGTGTCCCCTCCGCCGGGGTCATCCCGCTCATCGCCTGCGCGCCCACGCCCGCCGGGGTCAGGTACAGACTGCGCTCGACGGTCAGCTGCGGGGCGTTCAGCGCCAGCCGGGCGTACGGATGGGCCAGACGGGCTCCGCGCAGGCTCAGCGACACGCCGACGGTGGCCGCGCGCAGACTCAGCTCGCCGTGCGACTCCAGCAGCTCGGCCTGCAGGTCCTGGCCGACGGTCAGGCCGTCCGCCGCGATCGACCGGCCGCTGCGGTCCCGGTGCACGACCGCCTGGTTCAGCATCAGGTCCGTGCCGATCTGCGCGTCGGTGAGCCGGATGCCGTGGTGGAAGCGGCAGCGCGGCAGGTGCAGGTCGCCCTCCGTCTGCACCCGGGCCGCCTCCAGTCGCGGCACCGAGCAGTCCACCATCCGCAGGGTCGTGAAGCGGGCCTCCGGCAGCAGCACGTCCTGCTCGAACCGGCAGCGGCGCAGCTCCACGTACGGCTCCACCGTGCCGCCCGCGAGGTCCAGCGAGCCGCTGACCTGCACCCCGACCAGCTTCAGCGACGCCACCCGCCCGGCCAGGGCGGGCGGTCCGTCCAGCAGCAGCCAGCACACGATCCGCGCGCGCACGGTCCGCTCCGCGTCCCACGGCCCGCCGCCGTGCGGGTCGTCCGCCACGGCGTCCCCGCTGCTCAGGTCGTACACGCTGCCGTTGCGGAACGCCTGCCACATGCCCGCCTCGGCGGCGGTGAGGTCGTCGGGCAGCTCACCGGCGCGCACGCCGTCCCCCTCGGTCACAGGACTCCCTCCCTCCCCGGGTACTCGCCGGTTGGTTCCTTCGTACAACTGTTCATGCCCGCAGAGTGACGGTCCGAAAGCAAGGAGTGAGGGCGGATTCCCGGATGGCGCGACGCGTTGTATCAGCCACTGATACGCGCGGACGGTGCCTCACCCGGGTCTGAGAGAATTGAGCACGTGATCTCCCGAATCGATCTGCGCGGCGACGCCCTCGTCGAGGGCCCCGCCCTGCGTGACCTGCTGCCCCGAGCCGACTTCGACGTACAGGCCGCCCTGGAGAAGGTGCGTCCGATCTGCGAGGACGTGCATCATCGGGGCGACGCGGCGCTGATCGACGCGGCCGAGCGGTTCGACGGGGTCAGGCTCGACCAGGTGCGCGTCCCCGCCGCCGCGCTCACCCGCGCGCTGGAGGAGCTCGACCCGGCCGTGCGCGCGGCCCTGGAGGAGTCCATCCGCCGTGCCCGGACCGTCCACCGCGCGCAGCGCCGGTCCACGCACACCACCCAGGTCGTGCCCGGTGGAACCGTGACCGAGAAGTGGGTTCCGGTCGAGCGCGTCGGGCTGTACGCGCCCGGCGGCCGGTCGGTCTACCCGTCCTCCGTGATCATGAACGTGGTGCCCGCGCAGGAGGCCGGCGTGGAGTCCGTCGCGCTCGCCTCGCCCGCGCAGGCCGACTTCGGCGGCCTGCCGCACCCGACCATCCTCGCCGCCTGCGCCCTGCTCGGCGTCGACGAGGTCTACGCGGCCGGCGGCGCCACGGCCGTCGCGATGTTCGCCTACGGCACCGAGTCCTGCGCCCCCGCGAACATGGTCACCGGGCCCGGCAACATCTGGGTCGCCGCCGCCAAGCGCTACTTCACCGGCAAGATCGGCATCGACGCCGAGGCCGGCCCCACCGAGATCGCCGTCCTCGCCGACGACACCGCCGACCCGGTGCACATCGCCTCCGACCTGATCAGCCAGGCCGAGCACGACCCGCTGGCCGCCGCCGTCCTGGTCACCGACTCCGCCGACCTCGCCGACGCCGTCGAGAAGGAACTGGAGCCGCAGGTCGCCGCCAGCAAGCACGTCGAGGACCGGATCGTCCCGGCCCTGTCCGGCAGGCAGTCGGCGATCGTCCTGGTCGACGGCGTCGAGGAGGGTCTGAAGGTGGTCGACGCGTACGGCGCCGAGCACCTGGAGATCCAGACCGCCGACGCCGCCGCGGTGGCCGACCGGGTCCGCAACGCCGGCGCGATCTTCATCGGCCCGTGGGCGCCCGTGTCGCTGGGCGACTACGCGGCCGGGTCCAACCACGTCCTGCCCACCGGCGGCTGCGCCTGCCACTCCTCGGGCCTGTCCGTGCAGTCCTTCCTGCGCGGCATCCACGTCGTCGACTACACGCGCGAGGCGCTGGCCGACGTCGCGCACCACGTGGTCACGCTGGCCGAGGCGGAGGACCTGCCGGCCCACGGCGCGGCGATCAAGGCGAGGTTCGACTGGAAGGTTCCGCAGGGCAAGTGAGCGACGTAACGATCGACGATCTCCCCGTACGCGACGAGCTGCGCGGCAAGTCCCCCTACGGCGCGCCCCAGCTGGACGTCCCCGTACGGCTGAACACCAACGAGAACCCCTATCCGCTGCCCGAGCCGCTGGTCGAGCGCATCGCCGAGCGGGTCCGCGAGGCGGCCAGGAACCTGAACCGCTACCCCGACCGCGACGCGGTCGAGCTGCGCACCCGCCTGGCGGAGTACCTGACCGACACCTCGGGCCACGAGGTCGGTCCGGCGAACGTCTGGGCGGCCAACGGTTCCAACGAGGTCATCCAGCAGCTGCTGCAGACCTTCGGTGGCCCGGGCCGCACGGCGATCGGCTTCGAGCCGTCGTACTCGATGCACGCGCTGATCGCGCGGGGCACCGGGACGGGCTGGATCTCCGGGCCGCGGGGTGCGGACTTCTCGATCGACCTCGCCGCCGCCCGGCAGGCGATCGCCGAGCACCGGCCCGACGTGGTCTTCGTCACCACCCCCAACAACCCCACGGGCAACGCCGTCCCGCGCGAGACCGTCCTCGCGCTGTACGAGGCCGCGCAGGCGGCGAAGCCGTCGATGGTGGTGGTCGACGAGGCGTACATCGAGTTCAGCCACGGCGACTCGCTGCTGCCGCTGCTGGAGGGACGCCCGAACCTCGTCGTCTCGCGGACCATGTCCAAGGCGTTCGGCGCGGCGGGCCTGCGCCTGGGCTACCTGGCCGCCCACCCGGCCGTCGTCGACGCGGTCCAGCTGGTCCGGCTGCCGTACCACCTGTCCGCCGTCACCCAGGCGACCGCCCTGGCCGCCCTGGAACACACGGGCACGCTGCTCGGTTATGTGGAACAGCTGAAGGCCGAGCGGGACCGCCTGGTCACCGAGCTGCGGGCGGCCGGCTACGAGGTCGTGGACTCCGACGCGAACTTCGTCCAGTTCGGGCGGTTCGACGGCGAGGGCGGCGCGCACACGGCCTGGCGCAAGATCCTCGACCACGGGGTGCTGGTACGGGACAACGGCATCCCCGGGTGGCTGCGCGTGTCGGCCGGCACCCCCGAAGAGAACGACGCGTTCCTCGACGCGGTCCGTGCACTGAAGAAGGAGCAGAGTCAATGAGCCGCATCGGACGCGTGGAGCGGACGACCAAGGAGACCTCGGTCCTCGTCGAGATAGACCTCGACGGCACCGGCAAGACGGAGATCTCCACCGGCGTCGGCTTCTACGACCACATGCTCGACCAGCTCGGCCGGCACGGTCTGTTCGACCTGACCGTGAAGACCGAGGGCGACCTGCACATCGACTCGCACCACACGATCGAGGACACCGCCCTCGCCCTCGGCGCCGCCTTCAAGCAGGCCCTCGGCGACAAGGTCGGCATCTACCGCTTCGGCAACTGCACGGTCCCGCTGGACGAGTCCCTCGCCCAGGTCACCGTCGACCTGTCCGGCCGCCCCTACCTCGTGCACACCGAGCCCGAGAAGATGGCGCCGATGATCGGCGAGTACGACACCACCATGACCCGGCACATCCTGGAGTCCTTCGTGGCGCAGGCGCAGATCGCCCTGCACGTGCACGTGCCCTACGGGCGCAACGCGCACCACATCGTGGAGTGCCAGTTCAAGGCGCTGGCCCGGGCCCTGCGCTACGCCTCCGAGCGCGACCCGCGCGCGGCCGGCATCCTCCCCTCCACGAAGGGCGCCCTGTGAGCGGCATCTCGACCCTGCTGATCGTCGTCGGCCTGTTCCTGGCCGGCGGGGTCTACTCGTTCGTCAAGCAGAAGATGCCCAAGGGACTGATCGTGCTGCTGTCGATCGGCGCGGCCATGTGCCTCGTCGCCGGCGTCGTGCGACTGGAGGTGTGGAATTGAGCAGCCCCCTGACGACGCGGAAGAAGGTCGTCGTCTTCGACTACGGCTTCGGCAACGTCCGCTCCGCCGAGCGCGCCCTCGCCCGCGCGGGAGCGGACGTCGAGATCACCCGTGACTACGACAAGGCCATGAACGCCGACGGCCTGCTCGTGCCCGGCGTCGGCGCCTTCGCCTCCTGCATGACGGGGCTGCGCGAGGCGCGCGGCGACTGGATCGTCGACCGCCGCCTGTCCGGCGGCCGGCCCGTCATGGGCATCTGCGTCGGCATGCAGATCCTCTTCGCGCGCGGCATCGAGCACGGCGTGGAGAGCGACGGACTCGACGAGTGGCCCGGCTCGGTCGAGCCGCTGCAGGCCGAGGTCGTGCCCCACATGGGCTGGAACACCGTGGAGGCGGCGCCCGGTTCGCGGCTGTTCGCCGGCCTCGACGCGGACGCCCGCTTCTACTTCGTGCACTCCTACGCGGTCCACGACTGGTCCCTGGAGACGCACAACCCGGCGATCGAGGCCCCCAAGGTCACCTGGTCCACGCACGGCAAGCCGTTCGTCGCGGCCGTCGAGAACGGCGCCCTGTGGGCCACGCAGTTCCACCCCGAGAAGTCCGGCGACGCCGGAGCCCAGCTGCTGAACAACTGGATCGGAACCCTCTGATGGCTTCGAAGCTCGAACTCCTGCCCGCCGTCGACGTCCGTGACGGCCAGGCCGTCCGCCTGGTGCACGGCGAGTCCGGCACGGAGACCTCCTACGGCTCCCCGCTGGAGGCCGCCCTGGCCTGGCAGCGTTCCGGGGCCGAGTGGCTGCACCTGGTCGACCTGGACGCGGCGTTCGGCACCGGCGACAACCGCGAGCTGATCGCCGAGGTCGCCAAGGCCATGGACATCAAGGTGGAGCTGTCCGGCGGCATCCGCGACGACGACACCCTCGCCGCCGCCCTCGCCACCGGCTGCACCCGCGTCAACCTGGGCACGGCCGCCCTGGAGACCCCCGAGTGGGTCGCCAAGGTCATCGCCGAGCACGGCGACAAGATCGCGGTGGGCCTGGACGTCCGGGGCACCACCCTGCGCGGCCGCGGCTGGACCCGCGACGGGGGCGACCTCTACGAGACGCTGGAGCGCCTGAACAAGGAGGGCTGCGCCCGCTACGTCGTCACCGACATCGCCAAGGACGGCACGCTCCAGGGCCCCAACCTGGAGCTGCTGAAGAACGTGTGCGCGGCCACCGACCGGCCGGTCGTCGCCTCCGGCGGCGTGTCCTCCCTGGACGACCTGCGCGCGATCGCCGGGCTGGTTCCGGCCGGTGTCGAGGGCGCGATCGTAGGGAAGGCGCTGTACGCGAAGGCGTTCACCCTGGAAGAAGCCTTGGAGGCTGTGTCGTCATGACGTCCGAAGCCGTACGGCGTGTGCAGAGCGGAAGTCCCTGGGAAGATTCCTTCGGTTTTGCACGGGCCGTGGCGGCGGGTGACCGTGTGCTCGTCGCGGGCACGACCGCCTTCAAGGGCGACGTGCTCTACGGCGAGGGCGACCCCTACGAACAGGCCAAGGTGGCCTTCACCAGCGCCCTGGAGGCGATCGCCGAGTTCGGCCTCACCGCCGACTCGGTGATCCGCACCCGGGTGCACCTGGCCCACGCGCGTGACGTGGACGCGGTCGGACGGGCCCACAAGGAGATGTTCGACGCCGTGCGTCCGGCCGCGACCCTGCTGGTCGTGCAGGGGTTCATCGACTCCCGGGTCCTGGTGTCGGTGGAAGTCGAAGCATTCAGAGGCACTCCCTCAGCGGAACACTAGAGGAGCACGATTCATGACCCTGGCGGTCCGAGTCATCCCCTGCCTGGACGTGGACAACGGCCGGGTCGTCAAGGGCGTCAACTTCCAGAACCTGCGCGACGCGGGCGACCCCGTCGAGATGGCGAAGGTGTACGACGCCGAGGGCGCCGACGAGCTGACGTTCCTGGACATCACCGCCTCGTCCGGCGACCGGGAGACCACCTACGACGTGGTGCGCCGCACGGCCGAGCAGGTGTTCATCCCGCTCACGGTCGGCGGCGGCGTGCGCACGGCCGAGGACGTGGACCGGCTGCTGCGGGCCGGTGCGGACAAGGTCGGCGTCAACACGGCGGCCATCGCGCGCCCCGAGCTGATCCGCGAGATCGCCGAGCGCTTCGGCCGCCAGGTCCTCGTCCTGTCGGTCGACGCGCGCCGCACCGAGTCCGGCTCCTTCGAGGTGACCACCCACGGCGGCCGCCGCGGCACCGGCATCGACGCCGTCGAATGGGCCCACCGGGCGGCCGAGTTGGGCGCGGGGGAGATCCTGCTCAACTCGATGGACGCGGACGGCACGAAGGACGGCTACGACCTGGAGATGATCCGGGCCGTCCGCAAGCACGTCACGGTCCCGGTCATCGCCTCGGGCGGCGCGGGCGCGCTGGCCGACTTCCCGCCGGCCGTCGAGGCGGGCGCGGACGCGGTCCTGGCCGCGTCGGTCTTCCACTTCGGCGACCTGCGCATCGGCCAGGTCAAGCAGACCTTGCGGGAAGCGGGCCACCCGGTGCGGTGAGCTCCCGCCGAGTTCCAGGGCCCCGGCCGCGCCCAGCGGCCGGGGTCTTCTCGTGCCGGATGGGAAAAGAATATTGCGCAAAGGGAGTTGTGCAATGTTCCTTTCCCTTCTACGGTCATGGGCATGGCAGGCAAGGAGAGAGACCGCCGCATCACCGACGTGGGCACCCTCAAGGCGCTGGCCCATCCGCTCCGCATCCAGCTGATGCGCCACCTCAGGATCGCCCGGGTCGCCACCGCCTCGCACCTGGCCGAACAGGTCGACGAGGCCGTCTCGCTGGTCAGTTACCACCTGCGCAAGCTCGCCGAACACGGCCTGATCGAGGAGGCCGAACCGCAGAGCGCCGACGGGCGGGAACGCTGGTGGCAGCCGGCGTCGGACGGCGTCAGCATCCATGGCGAGGACTTCCGCGACGGCCCCGAGCGGGCCGCCGCGCACACCGCGGCCAGCCGTCTCTTCTTCGACCAGCAGGCCGACATGTACCGGCGGTACCTCGACGAACGCCCGCACTGGCCCCGGAAGTGGAGCACCGCGGCGGAGTCCTCGGAGTCGGTCCTGCGGCTCACGGCTCGCGAACTCGCCCAACTCGCCGGCGAATTGCGTGAGGTGACGCGGAAGTACCAGGAGCGGGGACGGGCGGCCGACGCGGCCGGGGACACCGAGGGGCGCGAGAACGTCGCGCTGCACACCCATGCCTTCCCCTTCCGCCTCTGAGACGGCCGCCCACCGCGACCCCAACGTGCTGCGCTGGCTCGGCGCGTACACGTCGTCGGCGGTCGGGGACACCGTCTACTACGTCGCCCTGTCCTGGGCGGCCGTACGGGCCGGCACCCCGGCCGAGGCCGGACTGGTGACGGCGGTGAGCGCGGCGCCGCGTGCCCTGCTGATGCCGGGCGGGGGAGTGATCGCCGACCGCTACGGCCCACACCGGGTGGTCCTGTCCAGCAGCGCGCTGCGCTTCGTGCTGGTGGTCGTGGCGGCCGGGATGCTCCTCGTGACCGACCCGGGGCTGTGGGCGCTCGGCGCGGTGGCGCTGCTGTTCGGGGCCGTCGACGCCGTCTTCCTGCCCGCCGCGGGTGCGCTGCCCGCGCGCATCACCGGCCGCGGCCAGCTGGCCCGCGTCCACGGCATGCGCGGCCTGGCCACCCGCCTCGCCATCGTCCTGGGCGGCCCGCTGGGAGGACTCGGCGTCGCGCTGGGCGGCACGGCCGGGGCCTTCGCACTGGCGGCGCTGCTCATCGGCGGGTCGCTGCCGTTCATGCGGGCCGTGCGGGCCGCTCGAGACGCGGAGCCCCCGTCGAACGCGGCACGCACACCCCAGACCCCACGGCCCGGCCCGGCGCCCTCACCGGGTGCGGCCCCCTCCGGCACCGGAGGGTCACCGTGCCGCGTCCCGGCGGATTCGGCGGTCGCGCCGTGTGGCGGTCCGGATGATGCGGAGGCTGCTGTTCCCACGGACCAGGCCCGTTCGCCGGGTGCCGCCGCGCCCGGCCCGGCGCCCTCACCGGGTGCGGCCCCCTCCGGCACCGGTGGGGCGGCCGAGGGCGGCTCGGTGCGGGCCGGTCACGCTGCGGGTGTCGTCCCGGGTGCTGCCGCAGACCCGTCCGAGGGCGCAGGGGGCGATGCCCCGGGTGGTCTGCGGGACGGGCTGCGGCACATCGCCCGGCACCCGGTCCTGCGGCCGCTGGTGATCGCCACGGCCCTGGGCGACCTCGGCTTCGTCGGGCCGATGAACCTCGGGTTGATCCTGCTGGCCGAGGAGAAGGGGTGGGGCTCGGCCGGCATGGGCTGGGTGCTCGCCGGGTTCGGCGCCGGGGCCGGGGCCGCCTCGCTGCTGCTCACCCTGCGCGGCCGCGTCCCCCGTGCCGGGCTCGTCATCGCCGGGGGAGAGATCGCCGGCTCCCTGGCCATCGCCGGGCTCGCGCACACCCCGTCGGCCCTCGCCGCGACCGCCGTGGCCCTCGTCGTCGGCCTGGCGGCGGGACTCGGCGGCGCCCTGCGCGGGGCCCTGCTCCAGGTCACGGCGAGCCCGGCCCACCTCGGCCGGGTCACCTCCGTCGCCGCCCTCACCGGGTTCGGCATCGCCCCGCTGACCTTCCCGGTGGTCGGCGCCGCCGTCGAGCGGTGGTCGACGGGCCCGGTCTTCGCGGTGTGCGCGGCGATCTGCGGCCTGGGTGCCCTCGTCACCCTGTGCTCGGCCCCGCTGCGCCGCGCCGAACTCCCGCACTGACCGGGCCCGGCCGCCGGAAGAGGACCGCTCAGATCCCGAGCTGCTTCGACTGCTGGAGTTTGGTGATGGCGTTCTCGTCGCCGGCCAGGTCGACCTTGGCCGCGCTCTGGCGGCCGTAGGAGAACAGGACGAGTTCGGACGGCTCGCCGGTGACCGTGACGACCGGTGTGCCGCGGTGGGCGACCGCCGTCTGGCCGTCCGGGCGGCGCAGCACCAGGCCCGTCGGGACGCCCCGGCCCATCAGCCGGGCGGTGCGCTCCAGGCGGGACCACAGCGCGTCCTGGAAGACCGGGTCGAGCTCCCGCGGGGACCAGTCCGGCTGGGCGCGTCGCACGTCCTCGGTGTGGACGTAGAACTCGACGATGTTCGACGCCTCGTCGACGGGCTTGAGGGAGAAGGGGGAGAAGCGCGGCGGGCCCGTGCGGATGAGCTGGATCAGCTCCTCGTACGGCTTGTCCGTGTACTCGGCCATCACCCGGTCGAGCCGGGACGCGAGCTGCTTGATCAGCATGCCCCCGGCGGCGTCCGGGCGGCGCTCGCGCACCACCACGTGGGCGGCGAGGTCCCGGGTCAGCCAGCCCTCGCACAGGGTGGGCGCGTCCGGGCCCGCGGTCTCCAACAGGTCGGCGAGGAGAAGTCGTTCACGCTTGGCATGGGTCGACATGCGGCCAGCCTACGACCGGCCCCCCGGTCCGCCCAGCAGACGTGCCGGTCGGGGCCGCCGCGCCGGTCCGCCCAGTGGACACCGGAACGGGTCCGGTGGCCGGGCGCGGCACAATGGTCGGCATGACCAGCACGCCCGACCGGCCCGGCCGCCTCGACCCGGAGATCGCCGCCCGCCTCAAGCACAGCGCCGACGGCCTCCTGCCCGCCATCGCCCAGCAGTACGACACCAAAGAGGTGCTCATGCTCGGCTGGATGGACGACGAGGCCCTGCACCGCACCCTGACCACGGGCCGGTGCACGTACTGGTCGCGCAGCCGCCGGGAGTACTGGGTCAAGGGCGACACCTCCGGCCACGTCCAGTGGGTGAAGTCCGTCGCGCTGGACTGCGACGCCGACACGATCCTGGTCCAGGTCGACCAGGTCGGCGCCGCCTGCCACACCGGCGCGCGCACCTGCTTCGACGAGGACGTGCTGCTGACGGACGGCGGCACCGGCGCGCCCGGCACGGATCAGTAAGGTCACTGGCCATGGACCTCGAGACGTTCCGCAAGCTCGCCACCGACCGGCGGGTCATCCCCGTCACCCGCAAGCTCCTCGCCGACGGCGACACCCCGGTGGCGCTCTACCGCAAGCTCGCCGCGGAGCGCCCCGGCACCTTCCTGCTGGAGTCGGCGGAGAACGGCCGCTCCTGGTCCCGGTACTCCTTCGTCGGCGTCCGCAGCGCCGCCACCCTGACCGAGCGCGACGGCGAGGCCCACTGGGTCGGCGCCCCGCCCGTCGGCGTCCCCACCGGCGGCGACCCGCTCGCCGCGCTGCGCGCGACCATCGAGGCCCTGCACACCCCCCACCAGGAGGGCCTGCCGCCCTTCACCGGCGGCATGGTCGGCTACCTCGGCTACGACATCGTCCGCCGCCTGGAGAAGATCGGCCCCGGCGAGCGCGACGACCTCCGGCTCCCCGAACTGACCATGCTCCTGACCAGCGACCTCGCCGTCATGGACCACTGGGAGGGGTCGGTGCTGCTGATCGCCAACGCGATCAACCACAACGACCTGGAGACGGGCGTCGACGAGGCCCACGCGGACGCGGTGGCCCGCCTCGACGCCATGCAGGCCGACCTGACCCGCCCGGTCGCCCAGCCCCCGGCCGTGCTCCCGCCCTCCGAACTGCCCGAGTACACCGCGCTGTGGGGCGGCCCCGACTACCAGGAGGCCGTCGAGGACATCAAGGAGCGCATCCGGGCCGGCGAGGCCTTCCAGGTCGTGCCCTCCCAGCGCTTCGAGACGCCCTGCACCGCGAGCGCCCTGGACGTCTACCGGGTGCTGCGGGCCACCAACCCCTCGCCGTACATGTACCTCTTCCGCTTCGACGGGTTCGACGTCGTCGGCTCCTCGCCCGAGGCCCTGGTCAAGGTCGAGGACGGCCGGGCCATGGTGCACCCCATCGCGGGCACCCGCCGGCGCGGTGCCACCCCGCAGGAGGACCAGTCCCTCGCCGAGGAACTGCTGGCCGACCCCAAGGAGCGCGCCGAGCACCTCATGCTCGTCGACCTGGGCCGCAACGACCTGGGCCGGGTCTGCGAGCCCGGCTCGGTCGAGGTCGTCGACTTCATGTCCGTCGAGCGCTACTCGCACGTGATGCACATCGTCTCCACGGTCACCGGCCGGGTGGCGCCCGGCCGCAGCGCCTTCGACGTCCTCACCGCCTGCTTCCCGGCCGGCACCCTCTCCGGCGCCCCGAAGCCCCGCGCGATGCAGATCATCGACGAACTCGAACCGTCCCGGCGCGGGCTGTACGGCGGCTGCGTCGGCTACCTCGACTTCGCCGGCGACTCCGACACCGCCATCGCCATCCGCACCGCCCTCCTGCGCGACGGCACCGCGTACGTGCAGGCCGGAGCGGGTGTCGTCGCCGACTCGGACCCCGTCGCCGAGGACACCGAGTGCCGCAACAAGGCGGCCGCGGTGCTGCGCGCCGTGCACACGGCCAACCGGCTGGGCGGGGCCTGAGACGAACCCCGGGTGACGTATCGCCCCGGGTTCAGGCGATAGTGGAGTACGTGACTGCCGTACCTCACCCCCGTTCCGAAGCCGCCGGACCCGCCCGGGCCGGCCGCCTGAGCCTCGCCGTCGCCCTGCTGGGCGGCGCGCTCGGCGCGGCCGTGGCCCTGCTCGCCACCCGGCAGCAGTGGTCGGAGGGCACCGCGACGGTGGCCGGCGGCGCGCTCCCCCTCACCGCCACGGGCAGCGACGTCACGGGCGTCCCCGCGGCGCTCGCCATAGTCGGCCTCGCCGCGCTCGTCGCCGTCTTCGCCGTGCGCCGCGCCGGCCGTCTCGTCGTGGCCGCGCTGCTCGCCCTGTCCGGAGCGGGCATCGTCGTCGCCGCCCTGTTCGGCGCCTCCGACTCCTCCGCGCTCGACGAGCAGGCCGCCCAGGCCACCGGCGACACCTCCGCCTCCGTCGGCGCCCTCAGCCACACCGCATGGCCGTACGTCGCGGCCGTCGGCGGCGTCCTCATCCTGCTCGCCGGGCTGCTCGCCCTGCGCTACGGCCGCCTGTGGCCGGGGATGTCCGGCCGCTACGAGCGCGGCGGCAGCAGGCCCCAGCCGCGCCGCGCGGCCCCGGCCGGCGACCCCGACCGGCCCGAGGACCTGTGGAAGGCACTGGACCGGGGCGAGGACCCGACCGGCGCCTGAGCCGCACGGGTGAGCGCGGGGCACACCCCCGGTGACCCGGCGGGCGCGCGTGCGGGACAATGTCCCCGAGCGTCCTGCTCAGACACGCACACAGCAACGAGGAGCAAGCAATGGCGGGCAGCAGCCACGGTCACACCCCGGCCGCCTGGACCGGTGTCATCATCGCCTTCATCGGTTTCTGCGTCGCGGGCGCCTTCATGGTGATGGACCAGCCGGCGGGCTTCTGGGCGGGCATCGCGGTCACCCTCCTCGGCGGTGTGGTCGGCGGCATCATGCGGATGATGGGCCTGGGCCAGCCGAAGGAGCACAACCAGCCGCACCAGATGACCGGCGACCGCGAGCCGGCGGGCGCCCAGGGCTGAGCCCGGCGCCCTCGGGCGTCCTCGCACGAGGGGCGGCCGGCACGCACGTGCCGCAGCCGCCCCTCGCGCGTGCGCGGGGCACAATGCCTGGTGTGAACACCGACCGCCGCCGGGTGACGACCGGCCTCCCGGGCCGCCTCGCGGTCCCCGCCGGGGTGCTCGCGGCCATCGCGGCCGCCTTCGCCTACGTCGGCGCGGTGGACCCCAACGAGCCCGGCCACTACCCGGCCTGCCCGCTGCTGCGCTACACGGGCCTGTACTGCCCCGGCTGCGGCGGTCTGCGCAGCGCCCACGCCTTCGTCCACGGCGACCTCCCCGCCGCCCTCCAGGACAACGCCCTGGCGGTCGCCGGCTACCTCGCCTGCGCGGTGCTCTGGACCGTCTGGGTGGTCCACGCCGTCCGCGGGCGCCCGCTGCGGATCGACCCTCCCGCCGGGCTGCTGTGGAGCCTCGGGGCATTGCTGCTGGTCTTCACGGTTGTCCGGAACCTGCCCTTCGGTGGCTGGCTCCATCCTTGATCAACTCCGGTATGTCCAGGTAGTGGGACCGGCGTCAACCGGATGTGAGGCCTACGCCCCGCTGCGGATACCATCGCAGTGACCATCGGTTTTCGATCGGTCGCTGGAACTGTCAAGAGTCTGGAAGGGGGCCGCTCGCGTGAGTGTGCTCGACGAGATCATCGACGGAGTCCGAGCCGACCTCGATGAGCGGCAGGCGCGCGTCAGCCTCGACGAGCTCAAGGAGCGCGCGGCGAAGGCTCCCGCCGCCAAGGACGGGGCGGCCGCACTGCGCGGCGACGGCGTCAAGGTCATCTGCGAGGTCAAGCGCTCCAGCCCCTCCAAGGGCGCCCTGGCCGCCATCGCCGACCCGGCGGGCCTCGCCGCGGACTACGAGGCGGGCGGCGCCGCCGTCATCTCCGTCCTCACCGAACAGCGCCGCTTCGGCGGGTCGCTGGCCGACCTGGAGGCCGTGCGCGCCCGGGTGGACATCCCGGTGCTGCGCAAGGACTTCATCGTCACCTCGTACCAGCTGTGGGAGGCCCGCGCCTACGGCGCCGACGTCGCCCTGCTGATCGTCGCCGCCCTCGACCAGCCGGCCCTGGAGTCCCTCATCGAGCGCGCCGAGTCCATCGGGCTCACCCCGCTCGTCGAGGTGCACGACGAGGACGAGGTGGACCGCGCCGTCGACGCGGGCGCCCGGGTGATCGGCGTCAACGCCCGCAACCTGAAGACCCTCGAGGTCGACCGCGGCACCTTCGAGCGCGTGGCCCCCGAGATCCCGGACCACATCGTCAAGATCGCCGAGTCCGGCGTGCGCGGCCCGCACGACCTCATCGCCTACGCCAACGCCGGCGCCGACGCGGTCCTGGTGGGCGAGTCCCTCGTCACCGGCAAGGACCCGAGGACGGCGGTGTCCGACCTGGTGGCCGCCGGTGAACACCCCGCTCTCCGGCACGGCCGGAGCTGACCTGCCGCTAGGCTTGCCCCGATGACGACCACCCTGACGACCGTGGACCGGTACGCCCGCCTCGCGCGCGGCTGCCGCCCCCGCGGCTGCCGTGCGCCCGCCCGCCGGGTCCACGGCCGCCGCGTCCGGTACGTCATCGGTGACGAGCCGGGCCAGGTCAACGGCATGCGATGGCAGCGCGCCCGTTAGGGGCGCGGGGAACCGCGCGATCAGCCACATACGGCCCGCGGTCAACGAAACAGCCCTGCCCCCACGGCGATCAGTGATCCACCCACACTCACCGTGAGGTATCCGCATGCCCAGCCAGTTCTTCATCCCCGACCCCGAGGGTCAATCGCCCGACCCCGAAGGCTACTTCGGGGCCTTCGGCGGCAAGTTCATCCCCGAGGCCCTCGTCGCCGCCGTCGACGAGGTGGCCGTCGAGTACGACAAGGCCAAGCACGACCCGGAGTTCGCCAAGGAGCTCGACGGCCTCCTGGCCGACTACACCGGCCGCCCTTCCGCCCTCACGGAGGTGCCCCGCTTCGCCGAGCACGCCGGCGGCGCCCGCGTCTTCCTCAAGCGCGAGGACCTGAACCACACCGGCTCGCACAAGATCAACAACGTGCTCGGCCAGGCCCTGCTCACCAAGCGCATGGGCAAGACCCGGGTCATCGCCGAGACCGGCGCCGGCCAGCACGGTGTCGCGACCGCCACCGCCTGCGCCCTGTTCGGCCTCGACTGCACGATCTACATGGGCGAGATCGACACGCAGCGCCAGGCCCTCAACGTCGCCCGCATGCGCATGCTCGGCGCCGAGGTCATCGCCGTGAAGTCCGGCAGCCGCACCCTCAAGGACGCCATCAACGAGGCCTTCCGGGACTGGGTCGCCAACGTCGACCGCACCCACTACCTCTTCGGCACGGTCGCCGGACCGCACCCCTTCCCGGCCATGGTCCGCGACTTCCACCGCGTCATCGGCGTCGAGGCCCGCCGCCAGCTCCTGGAGCGCGCCGGGCGCCTGCCCGACGCCGCGATCGCCTGCGTCGGCGGCGGCTCCAACGCCATCGGCCTGTTCCACGCCTTCATCCCCGACGAGAGCGTCCGCCTGATCGGCTGCGAACCGGCCGGGCACGGGGTCGAGACCGGCGAGCACGCGGCGACCCTCACCGCGGGCGAGCCGGGCATCCTGCACGGCTCCCGGTCCTACGTCCTGCAGGACGAGGAGGGCCAGATCACCGAGCCCTACTCGATCTCGGCCGGCCTGGACTACCCGGGCATCGGCCCCGAGCACTCCCACCTGAAGGACTCCGGCCGCGGCGAGTACCGCGCGGTCACCGACGACGCGGCCATGCAGGCCCTGCGCCTGCTGTCCCGCACCGAGGGCATCATCCCCGCCATCGAGAGCGCCCACGCCCTGGCCGGCGCCCTCGACGTCGGCCGGGAACTCGGCGAGGACGGGCTGATCGTGGTCAACCTCTCCGGGCGCGGCGACAAGGACATGGACACCGCCGCGCGCTACTTCGGCCTGTACGACACCGACGCCCAGGTCGCCGAGGACGCCTCCGGCACCGCCGAGATCGAGGGGGACGCCAAGTGAGCGGGAACATCCGGCTGTTGAGCGACACCCTGGCCGCGGCCCGGTCCGAGGGGCGCTCGGCGCTCATCGCCTACCTCCCGGCCGGCTTCCCGACCGTGGACGGCGGCATCGACGCGATCAAGGCCGTCATCGACGGCGGCGCCGACGTCGTCGAGGTGGGCCTGCCGCACAGCGACCCCGTCCTCGACGGCCCCGTCATCCAGACCGCCGACGACATCGCCCTGCGCGGCGGCGTCCGGATCGCCGACGTGATGCGCACCGTCCGCGAGGCCCACGCGGCCACCGGCAAGCCCATCCTCGTCATGACGTACTGGAACCCCATCGACCGCTACGGCGTGGAGCGGTTCACGGCCGAGCTGGCCGAGGCGGGCGGCGCCGGGTGCATCCTGCCCGACCTGCCCGTGCAGGAGTCGGCGCTGTGGAGGGAGCACGCGGAGAAGCACGGCCTCGCCACCGTCTTCGTCGTCGCCCCCAGCAGCAAGGACGAGCGGCTCGCGCAGATCACCGCGGCGGGCAGCGGCTTCGTCTACGCCGCCTCCCTCATGGGCGTCACCGGCACCCGCGCCAGCGTCAGCAACCAGGCCCACGACCTGGTGGAGCGCACCCGGGCCACCGGGACGGACCTGCCGGTCTGCGTCGGCCTGGGCGTGTCCACCCCCGCCCAGGCCGCCGAGGTCGCGGGCTTCGCCGACGGCGTGATCGTCGGCTCGGCCTTCGTCAAGGCCATGCTCGACGCGCCCGACGAGGCAGCCGGGGTCGAGGCCGTGCGCGCGCTCGCCGGTGACCTCGCCCAGGGCGTGCGCGGACAGGCGTAACCACGCCGGAAGTCATACAGGTCCCTCGTACGGGTGGACCTGGGGCCGGGGAGGCGCGGTGCGTCTCCCCGGTTCGTTTCCGGGGTGTGAGCGAGAAGAACCCTGAGGGAAAGCGCACCGCCCGTGAGCGGCTGGCGGTCGAGCGCGAGAAGCAGAAGTCCGCGGACAAGCGCAGGCGCGCGCTGATCGTGGGCGGTGCCGTCGTCGGCGTCCTGGCACTCGCGGCGGTGATCGGCGTCGTCGCCGCCAACGCCGGGAAGGACGAGGGCGACGAGGCCTCGGGCCCGGTCGTTGCGCCCTCGGGAGCGCAGGGCAAGGACAGCCTGGCCATCCCGGTCGGCAAGGACGGCGCCAAGTCCACGCTCACGGTGTGGGAGGACTTCCGCTGCCCCGCCTGCAAGTCCTTCGAGACGGTCTACCGGCCGGTGATCCACGAGCTGACCGAGGCCGGCCAGCTCAAGGTCGAGTACCACCTGGTCACCCTCATCGACGGCAACATGCGCGGCAGCGGCTCGCGCAACGCGGCCAACGCGGCGGCCTGCGCCCAGGACGCCGGGAAGTTCCCGGCGTACCACGACGTGCTCTTCGACAACCAGCCGCAGGAGGTCGACGACGCCTACGCGGACAACGGCAGGCTGATCGAGCTGGCCGGCAAGGTGGACGGCCTCGACACGCCCGCCTTCCGCAAGTGTGTCGAGGACGGCACGCACAACACCTGGGTCGCCAAGTCCCACCAGGCGTTCGACAAGGGCGGCTTCTCCGGCACGCCGACCGTGCTGTTCGACGGCAAGAACATCTACCAGGACCGGACGATGACCCCGGCCAAGCTCAAGCAGATGGTGCAGAAGGCGAACCAGGGATAACGGCAGGTTCACCCGCCCCTGTTATGGACCCGTAGCCGGGCCGCCCGCCCCGGGCCCGGTCCGGCACGGTAGCGTCGACCTTGCCATGGAACTTGCCTTCATTCCCAGCCCGTCGCGCGGGGTGCTGTACCTCGGCCCCGTTCCGCTGCGCGGCTACGCGTTCTGCATCATCATCGGCGTCTTCATCGCCGTCTGGCTCGGCAACAGGCGGTGGATCGCCCGGGGCGGGCGGGCCGGCACGGTGGCCGACATCGCTGTCTGGGCCGTGCCCTTCGGCCTGGTCGGCGGCCGCCTCTACCACGTGATCACGGACTACGAGCTGTACTTCAGCGAGGGCCGTGACTGGGTGGACGCCTTCAAGATCTGGGAGGGCGGCCTCGGCATCTGGGGCGCGATCGCGCTGGGCGCGCTCGGTGCCTGGATCGGCTGCCGCCGTCGTGGCATCCCCATGCCTGCCTACGCCGACGCCGTCGCGCCCGGGATCGCCCTCGCGCAGGCCGTCGGCCGCTGGGGCAACTGGTTCAACCAGGAGCTGTACGGCAAGCCCACCGATCTGCCGTGGGCCCTGGAGATCACCTCCTCCTCCGACGGGCGGGTGCCGGGCACCTACCATCCGACGTTCCTGTACGAGTCGCTGTGGTGCGTCGGCGTGGCCGTGCTGGTCATCTGGGCCGACCGCCGCTTCCGGCTGGGCCACGGCCGGGCGTTCGCCCTGTACGTCGCCGCGTACTGCTCGGGCCGCGCCTGGATCGAGTACATGCGGGTCGACGACGCGCACCACATCCTGGGCCTGCGGCTCAACGTGTGGACCGCGATCCTCGTGTTCCTGCTCGCGGTGACGTACTTCGTGGTGTCGGCGAAGAAGCGGCCCGGCCGGGAGGACGTCGTGGAGCCGGGGGCGACAGCCCCGGCGGACGAGGCCGGCGCCGACGCCGGAGCCGACGGTGAGGGGAAGACCGAGGCCGCGGACGAGGGCGGCGAGCCCGCCCGGAAGACCACCGGCGAGCCGGCCGACGCGGCGGACAAGGACGAGGCCCGGGACGAGGCGGGGTCGGGCAAGAAGACCTGACCGACTTCTCCGTAGACGGCATCGAGGGCGCCCCGGGACGAACCGGGGCGCCCTCGATGCGTCTCACCGGCGACACGCGGCGAGTCGCAGGCGGCGGTGGCGGACGAGGGGCTCATGGGCGGCGGGCCCGGGGCTCTCGCCGGAGCCGGCCGGAGGCGGTGGGCGGCGGTGCGGCGGGGTTCTTGCTCGCGGCGCGGCCGGTGGTCTCTCGGGGTGGCTGGTCGGAGGCCGGGGGCGGGGGAGCGACGGGGTCTCGCGGGTGGTGAGGGCGGTGGGTCTCGCCCGGGTCCTTACCCGTGGCGCGTGCGGGGGTGGGTGCCGTGGCGGTGGGTCAGGGAGAGGGTTCGCCGGGCTGCCGTCACCATCGCCGCGTCGATGAAGCGGCCGTCGGGGAGCGCCTGGGCGCCCGGTTCGGACGCCGCCGCCTTCAGGACCGACTCGGCCCGTTCGATCTCCTCCTCGGTGGGCAGGTAGGCGCGCTCGATCACCGGGAGCTGGCGGGGGTGGATCGCGGCCCGGCCGAGGAAGCCCAGGGCGCGGCCGTGGGCACAGGAGGCGGCCAGTCCCGGCAGGTCGCGGATGTCGGGGTGGACCGACTGGGCCGGTGGCGGCAGCCCCGCGGCACGGGCGGCCACGACCACCCGTGAACGCGACCAGTCCAGGCCCCGGTCGTCGCGCACGCCGAGGTCGGCCCGCAGGTCGGCCTCCCCGAGGGAGATGCCGCGCAGCCCCGGGTGGGCGGTGGCGATGACGTACGCCCGTTCCACGGCGAGGGCCGACTCCACCAGGGCGTGCAGACCGGTCGTGACCCGGTTCGCGACCCGGACGATCTCCGCGGGCGAGGTCACCTTCGGCAGGCGCAGCCCGGACAGGCCGGGCGCCCGCCCGAGGGTGGTGACGTCCTCCTCGCCCCAGACGCTGGCCAGGGCGTTGACGCGGACGTGGACCGGCACCGGCGGCGCCTCGGCGAGGAACTCGGCGGTGGCGGCCCGCGCGTACGCCTTGCGGTCGGGGGCGACCGCGTCCTCCAGGTCGATCACCACCGCGTCGGCGCCGTGGGTGAGGGCCTTCGCCACCACGTGCGGCCGGTCGCCCGGGGCGTAGAGCCAGGTGAGGGGGTGCCCCGTCACAGGGCGCCCTCGGTACGCAGCGCGGTGAGGTCGGCCGGGGTCAGGCCCAGTTCGGTGAGGACCTCGTCCGTGTCGGCGCCGTGCGGCCGGCCGGCCCAGCGGATCGCGCCGGGCGTGGCGGACAGGCGGAAGAGGACGTTCTGCATGCGCAGCGGACCCAGCTCCGGGTCGTCGACGGTGGTGACGGTGTCCAGGGCCTGGTACTGCGGGTCCGCCAGCACGTCCCGGATGTCGTAGATCGGGGCCGCCGCCGCCTCGGCCTTCTCGAAGGCGGCCAGCACGTCGGTGCGGGTGCGCCCGGCGATCCAGGAGCCGACGGCCTCGTCCAGGACGTCGGCGTGCCGGGCCCGCTCGGCGCCGGTCGCGAACCAGGGCTCGTCGATCAGTTCCGGGCGGCCGACCAGGTGCATCACGCGCTCGGCGACCGACTGCGCCGAGGTGGAGACCGCGACCCAGGAGCCGTCCGCCGTGCGGTACACACCGCGTGGCGCGTTGTTGGGGGAGCGGTTGCCGGTGCGCGGCTGGACGTGGCCGAGCTGGTCGAACCAGAGGGGCTGCGGGCCGAGGGCGGCCAGGATCGGCTCGATCAGGGCCATGTCCACGACCTGGCCCTCGCCGGTCCGCTCGCGCGCCGCGAGGGCCGTCATCACGGCGTACGCCGTCGTCAGCCCCGCGATGGCGTCGGCCAGGCCGAACGGGGGCAGGGTCGGGGGCGCGTCCGGTTCGCCGGTGATCGCGGCGAAGCCGCTCATGGCCTCGGCGAGGGTGCCGAAGCCGGGCCGGTGCGCGTAGGGGCCGAACTGGCCGAAGCCGGTGACGCGGGCCAGGACCAGCCGGGGATTGGCGGCCGACAGCTCCGGCCAGCCCAGGTCCCACTTCTCCAGGGTGCCGGGGCGGAAGTTCTCGACGATCACGTCGGCGGTGGCGGCCAGGCGCAGCAGCGTCGCGCGTCCGCCGGGCTTGGACAGGTCCAGGGTGATGGTGCGCTTGTTACGGCCGAGCGTCTTCCACCACAGGCCGACGCCGTCCTTGGACGGGCCGTGGCCGCGTGAGGGGTCCGGCTTCGAGGGGTGCTCGACCTTGACGACGTCCGCGCCGAAGTCGCCGAGCAGGGTGGCGGCCATCGGGCCGGCGAAGAGGGTGGCGAGGTCGAGGACGCGCAGACCGGACAGGGGAGTGGGCTGGGGCACGGTCATGGGCGGTGCATCTCCCGGTGCGTGAGGCGGGCGAGCGTGTCGAAGCCGATGCCGTCGAAGTCGCCCACCGACGTGGCCAGTCGGTTCTTCAGGGGGGCCGTCCAGTGGTCCGGCAGCGCCGCGGGGTGCCCGGCCAGCAGTCCCGCGAGGCTCCCGGCCGTGGCGCCGTTGGAGTCGGTGTCCCAGCCGCCGCCGACCGCGCGGCTGATGGAGCCGCCGAAGTCGCCGTCGGCGTGGGTGAGGGCGGCGGCGATCAGGGCGGTGTTGGGAACGGCGTGCACCCAGTGGTGACGGGCGGCGTGGACGGCGTGGAGTTCGTCGACGACCGTGTCGAAGTCCTCGTGCCGGCCGGCCAGTTGCACGGCGTGCCGGACGGCCGCGGCGAGGCGGGAGCGCGGGGGGACGACGGTGAGGCCGGCGTGCAGGCAGGCGTGCACGTCGTGGTCGCCGGTCGCGGCCGCCGCGATCGCGGCGGCGGTGAACATCGCCGCGTAGACACCGTTGCCGGTGTGGGTCAACGCGGCGTCCCGGTAGGCCTGTTCGGCGGCGGCGGCCGGGTCGCCGGGGTGGGTCCAGCCGTGGACGTCCGCCCGGATCAGGGCGCCGATCCACTCGCGGAACGGGTTGCGGTGGCGGGCGGTGTGCGGGGGTTCCAGGCCGCAGAGGAGATTGCGGTAGGCGACGCGCTCGGCGGTGAAGGTGCGGCCCGCGGGGAGTTCGTCGAGCCAGGTGCGGGCCACGTCGGCGGTGGTGAAGTCCGTGCCGTGGCGCCGGAGGAGGATCAGGTTCAGCAGCGGGTAGTTGAGGTCGTCGTCCTCGGGTGTGCCGTCGATGTTCTCGGCGAGGGAGGTGGCGGCCGAGCGGCGGTTCCAGGGGTGTTCCCGCAGCAGGCCGGCCGGGACGCCGCGGGCGGTGAAGTAGCCGGCGAGGGGCCAGTTTCCGGTGGTGCGGGCGAGCCGGCGGACGGCGTCCAGGGGCAGCTTCTCGACCGGTTTGCCCAGCACGCAGCCGGCGGCCCGGCCGAGCCAGGCGGCCTCCAGACGGTCGGGCGTGGTGGTGAGGAGGCCTGCCGGAGCGGGCCAGTCGGGGCAGGCGGCCCTGATCGCCTCCAGGCCGGCCGGCTCGTCGTCCGCCGACGCGCTGGGCAGGTCGGCCAGTTCGTCCAGGAGGTCCTCCGCCAGGCCGCGCAGGTAGCGGGAGACCGGGGTGGGGGACGCCCCGGCCGTGAGGGGGGCCTCGGGGCCGCCCGCCGCCCGCCAGCGGGCCGCGATCCGCGACGGCTCGCGTCCGTCCTGTGCCGCCTGGCGCAGCTCGTGGCCGATCAGATCCTCCGGCTGGACCCAGGTCAGTCGGAGCATTCCCGGCCTCCGAGCACGGCGAAGTCCCGCTCGTGGGCGCGGCGGCGGGCCACGTCCTTGGCGAAGATCTCGCGGGTCACGGCCGCGAGCGTCGCCGCGGGTTCCCACAGGTCCAGACGGCTGGCCTCCGCCACGGTCTTCGCCCATTCCTCGGGCACCGGCGACCCGAGGGCGCCGGCCAGGGCGCCCGCCATGGTGGCGATCGAGTCGCAGTCGCGCCCGTAGTTCACGGCGCCCAGGACCGCGTGGCGGTAGTCGCCGCGCGCCACGAGCAACATGCCCAGGGCCACCGGGAGTTCCTCGATGGCGTGCAGCCGGGACGGGCGGCGGGCGCCGAGGGAGGGAGCCCGGTAGTCGGGGCCCACGGTGTCGTACGGGGTGACCGCCTCGCGCAGCGGGGTGAGGGCCGACTCGAAGTCGGTGTGGCGCGCGGCCTCCTCGCAGACCCGCTCGATCGCCGCTCGGGTCCCGTCCTTCGCCAGGGCCAGGCACGCCGAGACGACCGAGTCCGCGCTCGCCCCGGGAGCACAGGCCGCCGCCACCGCCGCCGCCAGCACGCCCGCCGCCTCACGGCCGTACGACGACTGGTGCGCGCCCGCGATGTCCAGGGCCTCGGCGTACGCCGCCCGCGGGTCGGCCGCGTTGACCAGGCCCACCGGGGCGGCGTACATGGCCGCGCCGCAGTTGACGATGTTGCCGGTGCCGGCCTCGCGCGGGTCGGCGTGGCCGTAGTGGATGCGGGTGACCAGCCACTTCTCGGCGAGGAAGAGGCGCTGCAGGGGGAGCGCCTCGGTCTCCAGCTCGGGGATCCAGCGGGGTTCGGTCATCAGGTCGGGGACCAGGTGGTCGGCGATCGCGTAGGCGTCGAGGTGGTCGCGGACCCGGGCGTAGACGCGGATCAGGGCGTGCGTCATCAAGGTGTCGTCGGTGACGTGGCCGTCGCCCTTGTGGTACGGCGCCAGGGGGCGGGCGGTGCGCCAGTCGTCGCCGTGCCAGGGGCCGACGACGCCGTGGACGCGGCCGCCGTGGCGTTCCAGGATCTGCTCGGGGCTGTAGCCCTCGACGGGGCCGCCGAGGGCGTCGCCGACGGCCGCGCCGACGAGGGCGCCGGTGATCCGCTCGTCCAGTGAGGCGTTTTGGTGTGATTCGGGCTGCATGGGCGCATCATCCTCCCGGTCGGGCCGGTTGCGCGGCTTCCAGCAGCCCGGCGAGTTCCACGAGGTCGGTGCCGGTGAGGCGGGGCAGGACGCAGCCGGAGAGGGTGCGGCAGGTCTCCCGCCAGGGCGCCGGGATCGACGCGCCGCCGCCCAGGGCCCCGGTGAGGGCTCCGGCCAGGGCCGGGGCGGAGTCCGCGACGCGGGACAGGCACGCCGCGGCCGGGACGGCCTCGGCGATGCGGCCGCGGGCGGCGGTGGCGAGGGCGAGGGCCACGGGTACGGTCTCGGCGGCGGCGATGCCGTAGCTGTAGACGTGGTCGACGATCTGGTGCTCCAGGGACGGGACCAGGGCGAAGGTGCTCTCCGCCGCGGCGACCAGGTGCAGGGCGTGCCGGGCGTTGCGGCCGATCTCCGTGGATCCGGGCAGTTCGTCCAGGGCCGCCGCGACACAGGCGCCGACGTCCGCGCCGGCCAGGGCGAGGGAGAGGGCCGCCGCCATCGCGCGGGCGCCGTGCACCCCGTCGCCGTCCTGGGTGTAGCGGGCGTCGAACTCGGCCAGGGCGGCGGCGCTCGCGGGGTCGCCGGGGTGGGCCGCGGCCAGCACGCAGGCGCGCACGCAGGCGGCGTCGTCGAAGTAGTGCGGGTTGTCGTGGCCGGTGGCGGGCGGGCGCAGGCCGGTGGCGAGGTTGCCGAGGCCGGCGCGGACGGAGATGCGGGCCCGCAGGGGCAGGACGGCGGACTCGATCTCCGGGGCGCGGTCCGCCGCGGCGGCGACCTCCCCGGCGACGGCGTTCCAGGTGAGGTCGATCGCGGCGCGGATACGGCGGTCCCGGCCGAGGTCGTCCAGGACGGTGTCCTCGCCGGCGCTCAGCAGGGCCTCGGCGGCGAAGGCCGCCCACTCGGCGTCGTCGGAGGGGCCGAGGCACAACGGCTCCGGGGGCTGGTTCAGGGCGATGGGGACGGGCAGGGTGGTCGTGGCGTTCTGCTCGGCGAAGGTGTCCAGTTCGCGGGTCAGGCGGCGGGTCCAGTCGGGCATGCGGGCGGCTCGGTGCCGGGCCGCGGGCCAGCCGGCGGCGTCGCCGGCGGCGAGACCCAGCAGGAGCCCTTCGGTCCGGCTCCCGGCCCCGGCTCCGCCGTCGGCCCCTTCCTCTCCCACCCACGCACTGCCCGTGACGGTCACCCGGGGGGTCCTGGTCTCCCGCGGTGCGTGCGCGCCGTCGGCGGGCGGCGGGTCGGGTGGCGTGGCGGCTGCCTGCCGGGCACCACCGCGCTGGGTCAGCTGGTCCGCGGTCATACGGAGCCCTCCGTTTCGGTCCCCGCCGGGACGACGTCCGCCGGAACCGGCTCGGGAACCGGTGGGGAGGGTTCCGGGGACGCGGACGGTGACGTCAGAAGATCCGCCACGTCCAGGACGTGGTAGCCGGCCATCGCCGGGAGGCATCGGCCGCGCACCGGGCCGATGGGCGCCGCCCACGCGGCCGGGATCGCCGACACGCCCTGCGTCGCCCCGGCCAGTGCGCCCGCCACCGCCGCCGTCGTGTCCGCGTCGCGGCCCATGTTGACCGCGGTCAGGACGGACTGCTGGAAGTCGCCGTCGGCCGCCGCGTACGCGCCGAAGGCGAGCGCGACCGCCTCGGGGGCGAGATCGGTCCAGGGATAGCCGCCGATGACGACCGCGGAGCGCACGGCGCGTTCGCCGCGGTGGGCGGCCGTGACGGCCCGGCGCAGGCAGCGCGCGGTCCACGAGTCGTCGGGGACGACCGCGAGGGCCGCGGCCACCACCGCGATCACCTGTGCGCCCGCCATGGCCGCCGCGACGCCCGCCGCCACCGCCCGGCCCCCGTAGATGCCCTCGCCGTCGTGGCTCACCGAGCCGTCGATCGCGACCAGCCGGGCCGCCTCGGCCGGGCGGCCCGCGGCGAAGACGCCGAAGGGGGCCGCACGCATGGCCAGGCCGTCGCTCCAGGCGTGCCGGTGCTGGGCGGAGATGGGTGCGGCCAGGCCCCGGCGCAGGTTCTCCAGCGTGCCGCGTTCGCTGAAGCCGGCGCCCCGGAACGGGCCCTCGTCGCGGTCGGCGATCAGTTCGTGCCAGGCCGTCTCCACATGGGCCGGGGTGAGCGCGGAGCCGTGCCGGGCCAGCAGGAGGCCGGAGAAGATCGCGTACTCGGTGTCGTCCGTGCCCGCCGGGTTCTCGGTCACGTACCCGGTGACGCGGCCCCAGCGCGCCCGGATCTCGGAGGGCTTCATGTTCTCCGCGGGCGCCCCGAGCGCGTCGCCGACGGCCAGGCCCAGCAGGGCGCCCCGGGCCCGGGCGCGCAGCCCGGTGGCGTCCTGGGGGTCCGGGGCGGAGGGTGTGCCGGCGGTCGATGCCATGGGGCATGTGTCCCACCGGCGCGCGTGACGCGAGCACCGGGGGCCCCAGCATCACCCGGTCGATGCCGGGAAGGAGAATGGGCGCAGGGCTCGACGAAGGGTAAAACCGCAGGTTAGCCCAGCCTTTCCTTGCTGGCGGGGGCGGAATTCCAGGCGTACTTTAGGGGTTGTACAAATCTGGAACCAGTCCAGACAGGGGAGCGGATCTTTCATGGCGATCATCGAGACCGAGGCGGCGCTGCACGAGGCGCACCGGGACAACCACACGCACCGGGACGTCAACGGCGGCTGGCTGCGTCCCGCGGTGTTCGGCGCCATGGACGGCCTCGTCTCCAACCTGGCCCTGATGACCGGTGTCGCCGGCGGGGCGGCCGGTCAGCACACCGTCGTCCTCAGCGGACTCGCGGGCCTGGCGGCCGGCGCCTTCTCCATGGCTGCCGGCGAGTACACCTCCGTGGCCTCCCAGCGCGAGCTGGTCGAGGCCGAGCTGGACGTGGAGCGGCGCGAGCTGAAGAAGCACCCGAAGGACGAGGAGGCCGAGCTGGCCGCCCTCTACGAGGCCCGGGGCGTCGAGCCGGAGCTGGCCAGGGAAGTCGCCCGGCAGTTGTCGAAGGACCCCGAGCAGGCACTGGAGATCCACGCCCGGGAGGAGCTGGGCATCGACCCCGGCGACCTGCCCTCGCCCACCGTGGCCGCGGTGTCGAGCTTCGGCTCCTTCGCGCTGGGCGCCCTCGTCCCGGTGCTGCCGTATCTGCTGGGCGCGAGCACGCTCTGGCCGGCCGTGCTGCTCGCGCTGCTCGGGCTCTTCCTGTGCGGCGCGGTCGTGGCCAAGGTGACGACGCGGACCTGGTGGTACAGCGGCCTGCGGCAGTTGCTGCTGGGCGGTGCCGCGGCCGGTGTGACGTACGCCCTGGGCACCCTGTTCGGAACGGCCGTAGGATAGCGCGGCTCGGACTTATGCAAAGGGCCGCATAGATTTTCGTTACTCGCTGGTTTCGGGGGCGTGGCGGCCGGGCATGAGCCGTAAGCGCTGCGGGCAATGACGCCCGTCGCGCACTCGACGGGGTGGGCGACGGCGCCCGCTCCGCCCCCGGGCCGAGGCAGGCCGATCCGACCGATCGTTGCCTTTGGTCTCCCACAGCCTCCACCACCGGTTCGGTGACCCGTCCGCATGACCGTGGTGTCCGCATGATGGAACGGATTATCCCGCTTCCCGAGAACCGATCCATCATGTAACCTGCACGAAATTTTGCGATCACGCGAGGGCCAACGTCGTCCCTCGGCACCTGCACATGCCACCTGACGACGACGGGAGAGCCGATGCGTACGCCGCGCCAGCCGTCCCAGCACTCCACGAACGGCCGGAACTGGTCGTTCATGGATGCTCGCCCTGCTGCGCAGGGTATGTACGACCCCCGCAACGAGCACGACGCCTGCGGCGTCGGCTTCGTCGCCACCCTCACCGGCGAGGCGTCCCACACCCTGGTGGAACAGGCTCTGACCGTCCTGCGCAACCTCGAACACCGAGGCGCCACCGGCTCCGAGCCCGACTCCGGCGACGGCGCGGGCATCCTCTCGCAGGTCCCGGACGCCTTCTTCCGTGACGTGGCCGAATTCGAACTGCCCGCGGCGGGCTCCTACGCCGTCGGCATCGCCTTCCTGCCGGAGGACTCCACCGCGGACGCCGTCTCGCAGATCGAGACGATCGCCGCCGACGAGGGCCTCACCGTCCTCGGCTGGCGCGAGGTGCCGGTCGCGCCCCAGCTGCTGGGCGCCACCGCCCGGTCCACCATGCCGGTCTTCCGCCAGCTGTTCGTCGCCGACGGCTCCGCGGCGCCCGCCGCGGGTATCGCCCTGGACCGCAAGGCGTTCGTGCTGCGCAAGCGCGCCGAGCGCGAGGCCGGCGTGTACTTCCCGTCGCTGTCGGCGCGGACCATCGTCTACAAGGGCATGCTGACCACCGGCCAGCTGGAGCCCTTCTTCCCGGACCTGTCCGACCGCCGCTTCGCCTCCGCGATCGCGCTCGTGCACTCCCGGTTCTCGACGAACACCTTCCCGTCCTGGCCGCTGGCCCACCCCTACCGCTTCGTCGCGCACAACGGTGAGATCAACACCGTCAAGGGCAACCGCAACTGGATGGTGGCCCGCGAGTCGCAGCTCGTCTCCGACCTGTTCGGCTCCGACGAGAAGACCATCGACCGGATCTTCCCGGTCTGCACGCCCGACGCCTCCGACTCCGCCTCCTTCGACGAGGTCCTGGAGCTGCTGCACCTGGGCGGCCGGTCGCTGCCGCACTCCGTGCTGATGATGATCCCGGAGGCGTGGGAGAACCACGACTCCATGGACCCGGCCCGGCGCGCGTTCTACCAGTACCACTCCACGATGATGGAGCCCTGGGACGGCCCGGCCTGCGTCACCTTCACCGACGGCACCCAGGTCGGCGCGGTCCTCGACCGCAACGGCCTGCGTCCCGGCCGCTACTGGGTCACCGACGACGGCCTCGTCGTCCTCGGCTCCGAGGTCGGCGTCCTGGACATCGACCCGGCCAAGGTCGTCCGCAAGGGCCGCCTCCAGCCCGGCCGCATGTTCCTGGTGGACACCGCCGAGCACCGCATCATCGAGGACGACGAGATCAAGGCCCAGCTCGCCGCCGAGAACCCCTACCAGGAGTGGGTGGAGGCCGGCGAGATCGAGCTGTCCGACCTGCCCGAGCGCGAGCACATCGTGCACACCCACGCCTCGGTCACCCGCCGTCAGCAGACCTTCGGCTACACCGAGGAAGAGCTGCGCGTCATCCTCGCGCCGATGGCCAAGGCCGGCGCCGAGCCGATCGGCTCGATGGGCACCGACTCGCCGATCGCCGCCCTCTCGGACCGGCCGCGGCTGCTGTTCGACTACTTCACCCAGCTGTTCGCGCAGGTCACCAACCCGCCGCTGGACGCCATCCGCGAGGAGCTGGTCACCTCCCTGCGCAGCTCCCTCGGCCCGCAGGGCAACCTGCTGGAGCCGAACGCGGCCTCCTGCCGCAGCGTCCTGCTGCCCTTCCCGGTGATCGACAACGACGAGCTCGCCAAGCTCATCCACATCAACGCCGACGGCGACATGCCCGGCTTCAAGGCCGCGACCCTCTCCGGTCTCTACCGGGTGCACGGCGGCGGCGACTCGCTCGCCGCGCGCATAGAGGAGATCTGCGCCGAGGCCGACGCCGCCATCGAGAACGGCGCGCGCCTGATCGTCCTGTCGGACCGCCACTCCGACGCCGAGCACGCGCCCATCCCGTCGCTGCTGCTCACCGCCGCCGTGCACCACCACCTCATCCGCACCAAGCAGCGCACCCAGGTGGGCCTGCTGGTCGAGGCCGGGGACGTCCGCGAGGTGCACCACGTCGCGCTGCTCATCGGCTACGGCGCCGCCGCGGTCAACCCGTACCTGGCGATGGAGTCCGTCGAGGACCTGGTCCGCGCCGGCACCTTCCTGCCCGGCATCGAGCCCGAGCAGGCCATCCGCAACCTCATCTACGCCCTCGGCAAGGGCGTGCTGAAGGTCATGTCCAAGATGGGCATCTCGACCGTCGCCTCCTACCGCGGCGCCCAGGTCTTCGAGGCCGTCGGTCTCGACGAGGCCTTCGTCGCGAAGTACTTCAACGGCACGGCCACCAAGATCGGCGGTGTCGGCATCGACGTCGTCGCCAAGGAGGTCGCCGCCCGGCACGCCAAGGCCTACCCGGCCTCCGGCATCGCCCCGGCGCACCGCGCGCTGGACATAGGCGGCGAGTACCAGTGGCGCCGCGAGGGCGAGCCGCACCTGTTCGACCCCGAGACGGTCTTCCGCCTCCAGCACTCCACGCGCTCCGGCCGCTACGACATCTTCAAGAAGTACACCGAGCGCGTGAACGAGCAGTCCGAGCGGCTGATGACGCTGCGCGGCCTGTTCGGCTTCAAGTCCGGCCGCGAGCCGATCTCCGTCGACGAGGTCGAGCCGGTCTCCGAGATCGTCAAGCGCTTCTCCACCGGCGCCATGTCGTACGGCTCCATCTCGCAGGAGGCGCACGAGACGCTCGCCATCGCCATGAACCAGCTGGGCGGCAAGTCCAACACCGGCGAGGGCGGCGAGGACCCCGAGCGCCTGTACGACCCGGCACGCCGGTCGTCCATCAAGCAGGTCGCCTCCGGCCGCTTCGGTGTGACCTCCGAGTACCTGGTCAACTCCGACGACATCCAGATCAAGATGGCCCAGGGCGCCAAGCCCGGCGAGGGCGGCCAGCTGCCCGGCCACAAGGTCTACCCGTGGGTCGCCAAGACGCGGCACTCCACGCCCGGCGTGGGCCTGATCTCCCCGCCGCCGCACCACGACATCTACTCCATCGAGGACCTCGCCCAGCTGATCCACGACCTGAAGAACGCCAACCCCCAGGCGCGCATTCACGTCAAGCTGGTCTCCGAGGTCGGCGTGGGCACGGTCGCGGCCGGTGTGTCCAAGGCGCACGCGGACGTGGTGCTCATCTCCGGCCACGACGGCGGCACCGGCGCCTCGCCGCTCACCTCGCTGAAGCACGCCGGCGGTCCCTGGGAGCTCGGCCTCGCCGAGACCCAGCAGACCCTGCTGCTCAACGGCCTGCGCGACCGGATCGTCGTGCAGACCGACGGCCAGCTGAAGACCGGCCGCGACGTGGTCATCGCCGCGCTGCTCGGCGCCGAGGAGTTCGGTTTCGCGACCGCGCCGCTCGTCGTCTCCGGCTGCGTCATGATGCGCGTCTGCCACCTGGACACCTGCCCGGTCGGCATCGCCACCCAGAACCCGGTGCTGCGCGAGCGCTACACCGGCAAGGCCGAGCACGTCGTGAACTTCTTCCGGTACATCGCCGAAGAGGTTCGCGAGATCCTGGCCGAGCTGGGCTTCCGCTCCATCGAGGAGGCCGTCGGCCACGCCGAGGCCCTCGACGTCACCCGCGCGGTCGACCACTGGAAGGCGCAGGGCCTGAACCTGGAGCCGCTGTTCCACGTGCCCGAACTGCCCGAGGGCGCCGCCCGCCACCGGGTCGTCCCCCAGGACCACGGGCTGGAGAAGGCGCTCGACAACGAGCTGATCAGGCTCGCCGCCGACGCGCTCGCCGCACCCGGCGCCAACGAGGCCCAGCCGGTGCGCGCCCAGGTCGCGATCCGCAACATCAACCGCACGGTCGGCACCATGCTCGGCCACGAGGTGACGAAGAAGTTCGGTGGCGCGGGCCTGCCCGACGACACCATCGACATCACCTTCACCGGCTCCGCGGGCCAGTCCTTCGGCGCGTTCGTGCCGCGCGGCGTCACGCTGCGCCTGGAGGGCGACGCCAACGACTACGTCGGCAAGGGCCTGTCCGGCGGGCGGATCGTCGTCCGCCCGGACCGCGCGGCCGACCACCTCGCCGAGTACAGCGTCATCGCCGGCAACACCATCGGCTACGGCGCCACCGGCGGCGAGATGTTCCTGCGGGGCAAGACCGGTGAGCGGTTCTGCGTGCGCAACTCCGGCGCGACGGTGGTCTCCGAGGGCGTGGGCGACCACGGCTGCGAGTACATGACCGGCGGGCACGCGGTGGTGCTCGGCGAGACGGGCCGCAACTTCGCGGCCGGCATGTCCGGCGGCGTCGCCTACGTCATCGACCTCGACCGGGACAACGTCAACGCCGGCAACCTGGACGCCGTCCAGCTACTGGACGACGCCGACAAGCAGTGGCTGCACGACGTGGTCCGCCGCCACCAGGAGGAGACGGGCTCCACCGTCGCCGAGAAGCTCCTGGCCGAGTGGGACACCGCAGTGGAGCGCTTCAGCAAGATCATCCCCAGCACGTACCAGGCAGTGCTCGCCGCCAAGGACGCCGCCGAGCGAGCCGGTCTCTCCGAGACCGAGACCCACGAGAAGATGATGGAGGCGGCGATCAATGGCTGACCCGAAGGGCTTTTTGAACCACGGGCGCGAGCTCGCCACGTCCCGCCCCGTCGAGGAGCGCGTCCGGGACTGGAACGAGGTCTACGTCCCCGGCTCCCTGCTGCCGATCATCAGCAAGCAGGCCAGCCGGTGCATGGACTGCGGCATCCCGTTCTGCCACAACGGCTGTCCGCTCGGGAACCTCATCCCCGAGTGGAACGACTACGCCTACCGCGAGGACTGGGCCGCCGCCTCCGAGCGCCTGCACGCGACGAACAACTTCCCGGAGTTCACCGGCCGTCTGTGCCCGGCTCCGTGCGAGTCGGCGTGTGTGCTGGGCATCAACCAGGCGCCGGTCACCATCAAGAACGTCGAGGTCTCGATCATCGACAAGGCGTGGGAGACCGGGGACGTCGCCCCGCAGATCCCCGAGCGGCTGTCCGGCAAGACCGTCGCGGTCGTCGGCTCGGGCCCGGCGGGTCTGGCCGCCGCCCAGCAGCTGACCCGCGCCGGCCACACCGTCGCCGTCTACGAGCGCGCGGACCGCGTCGGGGGCCTCCTGCGGTACGGCATCCCCGAGTTCAAGATGGAGAAGCGGCACATCAACCGGCGTATCGAGCAGATGCGCGCGGAGGGCACCCGCTTCCGCACCGGCGTCGAGATCGGCCGCGACCTGAAGGCCACGGACCTGAAGAAGCGCTACGACGCGGTCGTCCTGGCCGTCGGCGCGACCACGGCCCGCGACCTGCCGGTGCCCGGCCGCGAGCTCAAGGGCATCTACCAGGCCATGGAGTACCTGCCGCTGGCCAACAAGGTGCAGGAGGGCGACTACGTCACCACTCCGATCTCGGCCGAGGGCAAGCACGTCGTGGTCATCGGCGGCGGCGACACCGGCGCGGACTGCGTGGGCACCGCCCACCGTCAGGGCGCGGCCTCCGTCACGCAGCTGGAGATCATGCCCCGCCCGGGCGGGGAGCGGCACCCCACCAACCAGCCCTGGCCGACCTTCCCGATGCTGTACAAGGTCACCTCGGCGCACGAGGAGGGCGGCGAGCGGGTCTACTCCGTCTCGACGACCCACTTCGAGGGCGACGAGGACGGCAACGTGCAGTGGCTGCACCTCACCGAGGTGGAGTTCATCGACGGCAAGCTGACCCCGAAGCCGGGCTCCGAGCGCAAGATCCCGGCCCAGCTGGTGACCCTCGCCATGGGCTTCACCGGCACCGACCGGGAGAACGGCCTGGTCGAGCAGTTCGGCCTGGAGCTCGACGAGCGCGGCAACATCGCCCGCGACGGCGACTACCAGACCAATGTGCCGGGCGTGTTCGTCGCCGGTGACGCCGGCCGCGGCCAGTCGCTCATCGTCTGGGCGATCGCCGAGGGCCGTTCGGCGGCGCGCGGGGTGGACCGCCACCTCACCGGCGCCAGCGACCTGCCGGCCCCGATCCGTCCGACGGACCGTGCGCTGATGGTCTGAGCGCACCCCCCTGACGTCCCGCACAAAGGCGTGCGGAACACCGACGGCGCCTGCCCACTGTCCCCGACCGGACGACCGGGCAGGCGCCGTCGAACCTTCCCGGGCCGTCCCCGCCGCGGGCCCGCGCTTCTCCGCCCGGGGCCTCAGCCGTCGCGGTCCTGGTCCGGCCACACCTGGATGTGGTCCTCCTCCAGCTCCAGCAGCACCCGGTCCCGCATGTCCAGGGCCGCCGTGTACTCGGACGGCAGCTGCAGCCGGCCGGCCCGGTCGAGCATGGCGTACTCACGGGCGACCAGGGACTCCTGGCCCGCCGCGTCCACCTCGGTGCGGCGCAGCACCTCCGTGGAGGTCCGGCCGTCGCGGATCGCCACCGTGCGGCGGACCTCGCCGGCGACCGCCTGGTCGTGCGTGACGACCACGACCGTGGTGCCCAGTTCCTCGTTGGCCCGGCGGAACGCCGCGAAGACCTGCTGCCCCGTCGCCGAGTCCAGCTCGCCCGTCGGCTCGTCGGCGAGCAGCACGGCCGGCTCGTTGGCCAGGGCGACCGCGATCGCCACCCGCTGCTGCTGGCCCCCCGACATCTGCGGCGGCCGCCGGTCCCGGCAGTCGGCGACCCCGAGCAGGGACAGCAACTCCTCGGCGCGTCCCGCCCGTTGCCTGCGCGGACGCCCCGCCAGCTGCATCGGCAGCACGACGTTCTGCGCCGCCGTCATGTACGGCAGCAGGTTGCGGGCCGTCTGCTGCCACACGAAGCCGACCACCTCGCGGCGGTAGCGCAGGCGCGCCTTCGCGTCCATCGCCAGCAGGTCGCGCCCCGCGACCCGCGCCGTCCCGGCCGTGGGCACGTCCAGGCCCGCCAGGATGTTCATCAGCGTCGACTTGCCGCTGCCGGACGCCCCGACCAGGGCCATCAACTCGCCCTCGCGCACCAGCAGATCGAGGCCCTGCAGCGCCTGCACCTCCACGGCGTCCCCGCCGCCGCGCGGGCTGAAGATCCGCACCAGCCGGTCGCAGGCGATCAGGGCGTCGTGGCCGTAGGCCGGCCGGTCGCGGTGGTGTGCCGCCCGCTGCTCCAGCTCTGCGAGCGACCGTGTCGTAGCGCTCAACGCAAGTCTCCTGCCCTGAGGTGGATGATCGGTGTGCGGCGCCCCGCCCACCAGGCCTGTGCCACGGCCACCGCCCCGGCCAGCAGCAGCGCGCCCGCCGCCGGCAGGGCCAGCGACCACACGTCGGCCCGCAGCACCGCACCGCCCGGGACGGTGACCCCGTACGCGTCGGCCAGGGCGAGGCGGTCCAGGTCGATGCCCGGCGCGAGCAGCCGGACCGCCGCCCAGCCCACGGCCACGCCCCCGCCCGCCGCGAGCAGCGCCAGGGGAAGTGCCTCCAGGCCCAGCAGCCGCCTCCCCTGACGGCTCGTCAGGCCCAGGGTGCGCAGCCGGGCCAGCAGGGCCGCACGCTCCGGTGCGGTCCGTGCCATGCCGAGCACCAGGGACAGCAGGGCGTAGCCGGTGCTCGCGGCGACGGCCCACCGGTAGATCCGTTCGGCGCCGGACTGCAGCGGCGAGCCGGACAGCGCGGCGCGCTCCTCGCTGCGCAGGGTGACCGACAGCCCGGCCCCCGTGCCGCGTACCGCCGCCCGCAGCGCGGCCCCGTCCAGCCCGGGACCGGCCGCCAGCAGGGCCGTGGCACCGCCGGAGCGGGGCAGACCGGCCGCGTCGACCAGCAGGAAGTCACCCTCCGGGACCGCCGGTGTGCCCGGCCGCACGGCGGTGATCCGCACCGTGACGGGCCCGCCGTCCGTCCCGATCCGGTGCGGGGCGCGGCCGAGCCGCTCGGCGACCCCGGGGGAGGCGACGGCACCGAGCACCCCGCCTCCCGTCGCCAGCCGGTCGGCGGTGAAGTCCCCGAGGCCCGTGCGCCGGGCCAGTGCCGCGTAGGCGTCCGGATCGACGGCGACCACCGTCAGGGACCGCTTGTCCTCGGACACGCGCTCCGCGGCGTAGGAGACACCCACGGCCGCCACCTCCCGTACGCCCGGCACCTCCCGCACCGCCCGCTCCAGGCCCGCCGGGAGCGCCGAGCCGTCGGACGTGTCCACCCGTGCGTCCGCGCCGGTCCGCAGCAGCGCTGCCCGGTCCCGGGCGTCCGCCACCCCGCTCAGCACCGACCCGCCGAACGCGGCCGTCGTCAGGGCCGTCAGCAGAGCCAGCAGCGGCAGCGTGGCGACCGCCGCCGGTGAGCGGCCAGCCCGGGCCAGCGCCAGGAACCCGACCGCCCCGCGCAGCCGCCCGGCCGGGCCGGAGGCCCACCGCAGGGGCAGCGGGTACAGCCGCACCAGGACCAGCGCCGCGACCAGCCCGACGAGCACCGGGGCGGCGCTCACCAGCACGTCCGCCGAGTCTCCGGCGCCCCGGCGGCGCAGGGCCGCCACCGAGCCCACGGCCAGCACCAGCAGGGTCAGCTCGGCGACCGTCCGCCGCCCCCCGGGCCCGGCGTGCGTGAGGTCGCCGCGCTCCGGGTGCGTACGCGGTCTGCGGTGCGCCACCACCGCCCGCACCGGCAGCGCGGCGCAGGCGAACACGGCCACGGCGCCCGCCCCGAGCACGGACGGCAGCAGCCGGGCCCCGTCCACGGCGAGCACCGCCAGCAGCAGACCGCAGACGGCGGCCGGCAGCGCCGGCACGGCGCTCTCCGCCAGCAGCCGCCCGCCGATCCCGGCCAGGGAACCGCCCCGGGCCCGCAGCAGGGCCAGTTCGGTGTCCCGGCGGGCCGCCGCCAGACCGCCGCTCATCACCAGGACGACCACGGCGACCGCGCCGATCCCGACGGCCCCGACGGCGACCACGGGCGTGATCGCGTCACGGGTCCGGGCGTACCCGCCCACGACCTCCTCCAGGCCCGTGAACACCTGCGCCGTCGGACCGGCGGCACCGCGCATGCGCACCAGTCCCGGGCCGTCCTCCAGGGACGCCACCCGGTCGAGCAGCGCCGGGGCGTCCGCCGCGGTCAGCCGCTGCGTGGCGGGCGCGAACCGCCAGTACCGCTCCGGCTCGCCCAGCCCGTCGAGCAGCGCCGGAGCTGCCTCCGGCGCCAGCAGGACGCCCGCCTCCCAGTAGAACTGCGGCGGACGGCCCCCGTCGCTCGCCAGTGCCGGTGAGCGCAGGAGGGGCTCCGCCGACCAGTAGCTGCGTCCCGGGTGCCGGGGTTCCAGGACGCCGGTGACCCGGACGGTCAGCGGGCGGCCCGGGAAGCCGTCCAGGGTGAGCGTGGAGCCGGCCCGCAGCCGCAGCGTCCGGGCCGTCTCGGCGGTCACGGCGCCCTCCACCGTCCTGGTGTCCACGCCCACCGGGCCGCCGGCGGCGGGCACCCTGCCCTCCCGCACCGTGGCGTGAGCGGCCGCGCCCGACTGCGCGAGCAGGGTGAACCGGGGCGGCAGCCCGTCCGGACGGGGCAGCCCCGCGTCCAGGGCCTGCAGGCTCTTGCCGGTCCGCACGCCGTGCGCCGACTGGGCCGGGTCCACCCGCAGCGGCCGGGGCAGCAGCGACCGCGCCCGGGCGTCCACCTCGGCGAGCGCCTCCGGCCGGACCTCGTCCTCCCGCGCCCGCTCCGGCCGCTCCAGGCCGGGCTGGGCCGTCTTCAGCTCCAGCACGGTCGACTCGGGAGCGGCCGAGGCCACGGCCTCGCGCAGCCCGTGCGTCTCGTAGGCCTCCACGGCCCGGGGCAGCACCGCCGCGAGGAAGGCCGTGACCAGCACCAGCACCCCGAAGGCGACGGCGGCCCAGGGCGCGGTCCGCAGCCGGGTGCGCACCCAGGAGGCGTCCGCTACGTGCCTGTCCGACGGCATGTCAGTCCTCCCCCTGGTGACGCAGCGCGACCGCCGGCTCGGCGCGTGGCAGCGCCGACGCGGCCGTGATCAGCACCAGCGGTGCGGCCACCCCGGCGACGAGCAGGGCCACCTGCCCCACCGGCAGTTCCACGAGGACGGGCGGCACCGGCCGCGCCGCCCCCGACGTCAGCACGATCAGCGGCACCACGGCCCGGGTCAGCACCGTGCCCAGCACGAGCCCGGCCAGCAGACCGACCCCGACGAGCAGGCTCTGCTCCGTGGCGACGAGCCGGGCCAGGTCCCGGCGGGGCGTGCCCAGGGCGCGCAGCACCGCGAACTCCGCCGACCGCTCCCGCCGCGCCCCGGCCGCGCTCACCGCGAAACCCCCGGCGGCCAGGACCACGGCCGCCACCGCCACCGCCGTCAGCGCCGAACGCGGCCCGGCGCCCAGCGGATCACGCAGCAGATCCGCCGCGGCCTCGTCGCGCACCAGCACCTGCTGCGCCTCCAGGTCCGGTCGCGCCCGCAGCGCCGCCGCGACCTCGGCGGCCCTGCCGGGCGCGGCGCTCACCCACCACTCCGTGGGCGTGAGCGCCGTGGTGCCCCGCTGCGCCAGCACGGCGTCGACGGCCCGCAGATCGAGCAGCAGCGCCCCGCCGGCCACACTCTGCCCGGCCGTGTCACTGCCGGCGGTGGGCAGTTCCCGCACCACCCGCACGATCCGCACCCGCAACTGCTCCCCGGCCAGCGGGACGTCGACGCTGTCGCCGGGCGCGGCACCCGAGGCCCGCAGGAAGTCCCGCGTGGCCACGGCGGCCAGGGTGCGCGGGGCCCGGGCCCCGGCGGTGTCGGCCCGCACCGTCCACACCGGCGCCGCGCCGTACCCGTCGTCACCACCGGCGCCGGTCGCGTACGACAGGGACAACGGCGCGGTGTCCGACGCGTCCGGTGCGGCGGAGGCGCGGGAGAGGACCTCGCCGTTGCGGGTCACGGTCCGCCCGCCCTGCCAGCGGGTCCCGGGGGCCACCCGCACGGTGCGCGCGGGACCGTCGGGACCCGTGGCGAGCAGCCGCTCGACGGTGAAGCGGTGCCGCTCGGCACGGTCGGCCGGAACGGTGTCGTCGAGCTGCAGACCGGTCAGTCGCAGCGGTCCGGCCGGAGCGGCACGGCGGCCCGTCGCCGTCCGGTCCAGCTCCAGCGTCACGCGGTGGACCCGGCCGTCCACCGGGACGTTCCCGGCGCCCAGCCGGTAGGCGATGCCGTAGGCGTCCTCGACCACCACCGTCAGCAGGGGCGTACGTCCCGACGGGGAGCGTCCGCCGGGGGCACGCTCGTCGGTGATCCGCACGTCCAGTGCCAGGCGCCGCGTGCCCCCGGGAAGCCGCACGGCCCGGTCCTCGTCGAGCGGGGGCGGGGCCAGGGCCCGCAGCAACTCGTCCGGCGGCTCGTCGGCGAGGTCACCGCGCATCAGCATCCCGTCCCCGGCGCGGGAGGTGTCCAGCGCGAGGACCGTCGCCTCCCGGTCCCCGGACAGACTCAGCGCGGCACGGTGCGCGGGGGCGGCCGCGCGGGCCCCGGGCAGCGCCGCGTAGAGCCCGCTCTGGCCGGGGCTGCCCGGCCGGTGGTCCAGCACCCGGACGGCGGCGCCCGTGCGGAAGTCGGCCTGGTCGTCCTGCGACCGGTCCCAGGACGCGCCGTGCCCGATGGCCAGCATGCCGGTGGCGACGGCGACGATCAGCAGCAGCACCGGACCCGCCCCGCGCAGCGGACGCCGGCTGAACTGCCAGCCCGCCAGCGCCGCCGGCAGTCCGCGTCCGCTCGCCGACCGGCGTTCCGCCAGCCGCGCCGCGAACGGCAGCACACGCAGCGTCAGCACCGTGCCCGCCAGCAGCGCCAGCGCGGGCGCCGCGACCAGCAGCGGATCCATGCCCAGCCGCCCGGCCCGGTCCCGGCCGATCACCCCGCCGCCCGCCGCACCGGACTGCCGCTGCAACTGCCAGTACGCCACGCCCGCGATCAGCAGCAGGGCGAGGTCCGCACCCGCCCGCACCGGGGCGGCCGACGTCGCCGCCCGCACCCGGCGCAGCCGCGCGGGCGCGTCCGCCGCCCCCGTCAGCGCGGGCGCCACCACCGCCACCGCGCACACCAGCGCGACCCCGCCCGCGACCAGCCACACCCCGCCCGACGGGGCGCCGCCGAGCCGGAGCCCGATCCGCTCCAGCGAGGACCACCCGGCGAGCAGCCGGGCCAGCGGCCCCGACAGCAGCGCGGCACATACCGCGGCGGGCACCGCGAGCAGCAGCGCCTCCAGCCCGGCCAGCGACGCGATCCGGCCCCGCGAGGCGCCCCGGGCCCGCAACAGCTCTGTCTCTCCCGCCCGTTCACTGCTCAGCAGCCGCGCCACCAGCAGCAGCGCGTACCCGGCGAGCAGCACCAGCTGCAGGGAGACGATCAGCAGGGTGGAGCGGGACACCAGCAGGGCCCGCTCGACGCGGTCCAGGACCTCGGGCAGCCCGGTGCGCACGTCCGCCGAGCCGCCCAGGGCCGGCTCCTCGCGCAGCAGGGCGGCCGACCGGACGGTCGCCCTGCGCAGGGCGCCGAGGGAGCCGGTGGTCAGCCCGCGGTGGTCGGCCGTCGCCACCCAGCCGGTGCCACCCCGCGTGACGCGACCCGAGGCGAGCACCGACCCGTCGGCCAGCAGCGGCCCGTACGTGGTGAAGGCGACCGTGCGCACCCCCTGGCCGCCGAGCGTGTCGGCCTGCCAGTACGGGTCGGAGCCGTCGGCCGTCCGGTACACGCCGGTCACCCGCACGCGCACCGGCTCACCGCCCAGCCGGTCGGTCAGAGTGAGGCGCGCCCCGGGCCGCAGCTTCAGCCGGTGGGCGGCCGGCTCCGGCACGGCGACGGGCACGGCGCCCGTCCGGGACACCGGAGCCGCAGCGGGCAGCGCGCCCGCGACGAGTTCGACCCGGGACCGGTCCAGGGCGGCGAGCAACGTCAGATCGGGCTGCCCGGCACGCGCGTCCGCGCTCTGCAGCGACCGGGGCAGCGCGTACGGCCCGGAACGCTCCAGCCGCCGTACGGTCACCGGCAGTCCGCCGAACGCCTCGCGCGCCCCGCGCTGAACCGCACGCTGCGCCGCGCCTCGCTTCCCGGGCGGCACGTCCGCCTCGACCACGAGGGAGGCGGCGGCCCGGGACCTGCCGTCCAGCGTGGAGCGCAGCGCGGCGTCCCCGACGGAGCCGGAGAAGGCCGTGAGCGCGGCGAGCACCGAGGTGGTCAGCAGCGCGGCGAGCAGGGCGGCGACGATCAGCAGCCGATGCGCGCGCAGACGCAGCAGCACCAAGCCTGTCACTGTTCCCCCACCCCGTCGGCCGAGCAGCTCCCTCCCCCCAACGCGCCATGCATATCACGGAGTCGACGGCCCGGCACATGTGTGCGAAAGGGGAGTCGTCCCACTCTTGACCATTCGGCGCGTTGCGTATGGGATGCGGTGATGACCGAGAACACCAGCCCCGGAACCGGCGTCGTCCTCGCCGACGGCCCGTCCGGCGAGCCGATGCTCCGGGTCGAGGACGTGCACCATTCCTACGGCACGGGCGCCGCCGCCGTGCACGCCCTGCGCGGGGCCTCGTTCGCCGTCCGGCGCGGCGAACTCGTCGCCCTCAAAGGCCGTTCGGGCTCGGGCAAGACCACGCTGCTGCACCTGATCGGCGGCCTGGACTCCCCGCAGAGCGGCCGCGTCGTCGTGGACGGCACCGACCTGTCGGCCCTGGACGACAGCGGACTGCTCGCCCTGCGCCGCGACCGGATCGGCTTCGTCTTCCAGTCGTTCGGGCTCATCCCGATCCTGACCGCCGCCGAGAACGTGGGCGTGCCGCTGCGGCTGCGCCGGGCCGAGGTGCGCGAACGCGAGGAACGGGTGGCGCTGCTGCTGGCCCTGGTGGGCCTGGCCGGGCACGAGGCACAGCGGCCCGCCGAGCTCTCCGGCGGCCAGCAGCAGCGGGTCGCCATCGCCCGCGCCCTCGCCAACCGCCCGGCCCTGCTCCTCGCCGACGAGCCGACCGGGCAGCTCGACGCCGCCACCGGCCTGGCGGTGATGGAACTGCTGCGGGCCGTGGTGCGCAGCGAGGGCGTCACGGCTCTCGTCGCCACCCACGACCCCCAACTCCTCGGCCTGGCCGACCGGGTGCTGGAACTGAGCGACGGAGTGGTCGTCGAGGAGTGAGAGAGTGAGGCCATGACCGCGATCAGCCCGAGCAAGGTGCAGGAGAGCGCCCCCGCGCTGGTGGACCACTACCGGAGCGCCGGGGTCAGCCTCGTGAAGCACGGGCTGGACGGGCTGCGGGCCGCGGTCTACCTCGTCGTCGACCACTCCGGCTCCATGAAGCCGTACTACAAGGACGGCAGCGTGCAGGCGCTCGCCGACCGGGTGCTCGGACTGTCGGCGCACCTCGACGACGACGGGACCGTGCCGGTGGTGTTCTTCTCCACGGACGTCGACGCCGAGACCGAGATCACCCTGGCCGGACACGAGGGGCGCATCGAGCAGATCGTGGCCGGCCTCGGGCACATGGGCAGGACCAGCTACCACCTGGCGATGGACGCCGTCATCGACCACTACCTCGACAGCGGCACGGCCGAACCCGCCCTGGTCGTCTTCCAGACCGACGGAGGGCCGATCAACAAGCTCGCCGCCGAGCGCTACCTGTGCAAGGCGGCCCGGCTGCCGCTGTTCTGGCAGTTCGTCGGGTTCGGCGACCCGCACAGCAAGCAGTTCGACTTCCTGCGCAAGCTCGACGAACTGGCCGTGCCGGGCAGACGGGCCGTCGACAACGCCGGGTTCTTCCACGCCGGCACCGACCCCCGCACGGTGCCGGACGCCGAACTGTACGACCGGCTGGTGGACGGGTTCCCCGCGTGGCTCACGGCCGCGAGGGCCGCCGGCATCGTCCGGGACCGCGCCACTGGCTGACCCGCGCGCCTCGCCCGCGGGCACATCCGCACGCTTTGCGGGTCCGGTGGGCGTTTCTGCGCGCCTTGCGGTTCTCGGTGGGCACACTCGCACGCCTTGCAGGTCCTGGTGGGCGTACCCGCGCGCCTTGCGGGCCTCGTTGGGCTATCCGCGTGCCCCCGAGGGTTCCGGTGGGCTATCCGCGTGCCCCCGAGGGTTCCGGTGGGCTATCCGCGTGCCCCCGAGGGTTCCGGTGGGCGTACCCGCTGCGCCTCGCGGGGCCGGCCGGCACACCCGCCCGGTGGGTCCCGGCGGGCACACTCGCACGCACGGAGGTCTCGGTCGGCATACCCGCGCCCCTCGCGGGTCTCGGTGAGCATGTCCGCGCGTCTCGCGGGTCCCGGTAGGTGGCCCCGCGCCCCTCGCGGGTCCCGGCCGGCACACCCGCATGCCCCGCGGGCCCCGGCCGGCATACCCGCCCGGCGCTGGCCCCGGCCGGCATGCCCGCCCGGCGCACACCCCGAGGGGGTGACGCGCGGGCTCCGGTCGGCACGCCCGCCCGGCGCGGCGTCACGTGTCGCACTCCAGCACACTCCGGCACAGCGCGCAGCGGACCCGCACCCGGCCCTGGACCGGCACCCTGATGCGCTGCTCGCAGGTCGGGCAGGGGAACGACACCCGCAACCGCCCGTCCGCGTCCGCCGAGAAGGCGTACCGCACCCCCGGCTGCGGCCCTTCCGACGCGAGCCGCCGGTCCCGGGCGTAGCGGCGCCGGCCTGCCCAGCCCGCCGCCGTCAACGGCGGCTGCCGCCCGTCCCGCCGGGCCAGTTCCATGCCCTTGCCGTACGCCGTGTACGCCTGCGCGCTGGTGAACCACACCGCCGGGTCCTCCCCGAACACCAGCGCCCGCTTGGCCAGCACGTACCCGAACTCCTCCGGCGTGAGGTAGCCCAGCTTCTGCGACGACGCCCCGTCCTCCCGGTAGGCGTCCAGCAGCAGCCAGCCCGCGCCCAGGTAGGCCGCCGCCGTGTCGGTGAGGATCTCGTTGTCCCGCACGCCCGGGAACGACAGGTCCAGCCGGTGCAGATACACATGCGCCACCTCGTGCGCGAGCGCCGCCCCGATGTCCCGCCGATGCGTACGGAACCGGTCGTTCAGCTCCACGAAGTACTCCGGCCCCGCCGTCAGTTCCACGTTCGCCGCGTGCCGCATCTCCCGGAAACCCACGATCAGCCGCGCGTCCGGCAGCCGGTAGTGGCGCACCAGCTCGTGCGCCACCCGCTGCGCCCCCAGATGCAGGTCGTCGGTGTCGCAGAACGCCACGTCCGCCGGGACCACACTCGTCGCGAACGTCCGGACCGTGACGTGGGACAGCCGCCGGTACAGCGCCGTGACGGCGGCGCGCACCGTCTCCAGATGCGGGTAGCCGTGCTCGACCGGCCCGTCGTTCGCCACGCCTCACCCCCAGGACGCCCGGGAACCCGCTTCCACTGTACGAGGACGCACCCGTGTACGAGGACGCACCCGCACCGGGCCGCCGAGGCGTGAGACGCCCCGCGGCCGGGCCGCCCCGTCCCCGTAGGCTTCCGCCCCATGACCACCAGCAACACCGGTACCGACGACGCCCGGCCCGGCGTCCGTGAGGAGCTCGCGCGCCTGCGCGACAGCATCGACAACATCGACGCCGCCGTCGTGCACATGCTCGCCGAGCGCTTCAAGGCCACCCAGCAGGTCGGCCTCCTCAAGGCCCGGCACCAGCTGCCGCCCGCCGACCCCGCCCGCGAGGCCCGCCAGATCGCCCGGCTGCGCGCCCTGGCCGAGGACGCCAAGCTGGACCCGGCCTTCGCCGAGAAGTTCCTGAACTTCATCGTCGCCGAGGTCATCCGCCACCACGAGCGCATCGCCGAGGAAGCACTCAACGGCACGGCCGTCCCCGCCGAGACCCCCGCCACCACCGGCGACCGGCCACCGGGGGAGTGACACCGCGGCCCGCGCCGGGCATGCTGCGCTGAGCACAGCATGTCAGCCGACGCGCACTGCGCGTCAGCGTCCCGGACCTACTCTGGTCCTCCACGAGGGAGGGGGCGTCGGGCCATGCCGTCGGATACCAGGATCCTCATCGTCGACGACCACGAGGACACGCTGTACGCGCTGGAGAGCGCCCTGGCCCCCCTGGGCCACCGCATCAGCCGCGCCACCAGCGGTGACGAGGCGCTCAAGCAGGTCCTCCGCGGCGGGGTCGGCCTGCTCCTGCTCGACGTGCGCATGCCCGGCCTGGGCGGCCTGGAGGTGGTGCGCTACATGCGCCGCGTCGAACAGACCCAGCACATTCCGGTCATCCTGCTGACCGGTTTCGGAGTCGACCACGCCCTGGCCACCACCGCGTTCCGCCTCGGCGTCGCCGACCTCCTCCTCAAGCCCGTCGACCCCTGGGCCCTGCGCACCAAGGTCCGCTACCTCTACGACACCCACCGCCGGCACCTCGCCCTGGAACGGGAGGTCCGCCGGCTGCGCACCCTGGCCCGGGAGCACCCCGGCACCCCCGCACACCCCGCCAGCCCCGTCCTGCCCCACCCCGACGCCCACGTACCCACCCAGCGGCCCCAGGGGGCGCACGCCGGGGAGCTCGAGAAGGACCGCGGCTGAGACCGGACATTGCGCACGTACCGATCCGCCTCTGTGCCGCGCCGACGCCATCAGGCAGCATGTCTGCATGTCCGTACTGACGCGCGACGAAGCGCAGGCCCGAGCAGAGCTCCTCGACGTCCACCGCTACACCGTCGAACTCGACCTGACCGGCGGTGACGAGACCTTCGGCTCCCGCACCCTGATCAGCTTCGCCGCCCGCGCGGCCGGGGACACGTTCGTCGAGGTCAAGCCCGCCGAGCTGCACTCCGCCACCCTCGACGGACAGCCCCTGGACCCCGAGGCCCTCGACGGCAACCGGCTCCCGCTGAGGAACCTCGCCCCCGGCGAGCACGAACTGCGCCTGGACGCCCGCATGCGCTACTCCCGCACCGGCGAGGGCATGCACCGCTTCACCGACCCCACCGACGGCGAGACCTACGTCTACACCCAGCTGTTCATGGAAGACGTCCAGCGCGTCTTCGCCGCCTTCGACCAGCCCGACCTGAAAGCCGTCTTCGAACTGTCGGTCACCGCCCCGCAGGGCTGGACCGTCCTCGCCAACGGCATCACCACACACAGCGACGGCGTGTGGCGGGCCGCCCCCACCCCCCTGATCTCCACCTACCTCGTCGCCGTCGCCGCCGGCCCCTGGCACTCCGTGCGCACCGAGCACCGCGGCCTGCCCTTCGGCCTGCACTGCCGCCGCTCCCTCGCCCCCTACCTGGACGCCGACGCCGACGAACTCCTCGACGTCACCCGCGCCTGCTTCGACCGGTACCACGAGAAGTTCGACGAGCCGTACCCCTTCGACTCCTACGACCAGGCCTTCGTCCCCGAATTCAACGCGGGCGCCATGGAGAACCCCGGCCTGGTCACCTTCCGCGACGAGTTCGTCTACCGCTCCGCCGTCACCGACACCGAGCGGCAGACCCGCGCGATGGTCATCGCCCACGAGATGGCCCACATGTGGTTCGGCGACCTCGTCACCCTCAAGTGGTGGGACGACATCTGGCTGAACGAGTCCTTCGCCGAGTACATGGGCTACCAGACCCTCACCGAGGCCACCCGCTTCACCGACACCTGGACCGACTTCGCCGTCACGCGCAAGTCCTGGGGCTACGACGCCGACCAGCGCCCCTCCACCCACCCCGTCGCCCCCGAGGCCGTCGACGACACCGCCTCCGCCCTGCTCAACTTCGACGGCATCTCCTACGCCAAGGGGGCCAGCGCCCTGCGGCAACTCGTCACCTGGCTCGGCGAGAAGGACTTCCTCGCCGGCATCAACGCCCACTTCGCCCGGCACAAGTTCGGCAACGCCACCCTCGCCGACTTCATCGACAACCTCGCCGGCGCCACCGACCGCGACGTCCACGCCTGGGCCGACGCCTGGCTGCGCACCACCGGCGTCGACACCCTCACCCCGCGGATCGTCCCCGGCGAACAGGGCCTGTGCGCCCTCGCCACCGACCGCGCCGGCAGCCGCCCGCACCGCGTCGCCGTCGGCCTGTACGACCGCGACCTCGGTGACGACGGCGGACAGCTCGTCCTGCGCGAACGCCTCCACCTGGACCTCCCGCAGACCGGGGACCACCCCATCGGCAAGCGCCCCGCGCTGCTCCTCCTCAACGACGGCGACCTCACCTACGCCAAGGTCCGCTTCGACCCCGAGTCCTTCGACACCGTCCGCAAGGACCTGTCCGGCCTGCCCGAACCGCTCACCCGCGCCGTCGTCTGGAACGCCCTGCGCGACGCCGTACGCGACGGCGAACTCGCCCCCGCCGCCTACCTGGAGACCGCCCGGGCCCACCTGCCGCTGGAGACCGACCTGGCCGTCGTCCAGGGCGTGCTCGCGTTCGCCTCCACCTACGTCACCGACCGCTACCTCACCCCCGACCAGCGGCCCGCCGCGCTCGCCACCCTGTCCGAGCTGTGCCGCGACCTCATCCGCCGCACCGAGGACGGCGACAACCCCGGCCTGCGCCTGATCGCGGTCCGCCACCGCATCGACGTGGCCGCCCACCCCGACACCATCGCCGCCTGGCTCGCCGACGGCACCGTCCCCGGCGGACCCGAGCTCGACCCGGAGCTGCGCTGGCGCGTGCTCGCCCGGCTCGCCGCCCTCGGCGCGACCGACGAGGCCGCCATCGACGCGGAACTCGCACGCGACCCGAGCGCCACCGGCCAGGAGGGCGCCGCCCTGTGCCGGGCCGCCCTGCCCGACCCGGAGGCCAAGGAACGCGCCTGGCAGGCCATGTTCGGCTCCGACGACCTGTCCAACTACCTCTTCACCGCCACCGCCCGCGGCTTCTGGCAGCCCGAGCAGAGCGACCTCGTCGGCCCCTACGTGCCGCGCTTCTACGCCGACGCCGTCGCCCTCGCCGACCGGCGCGGCCCCGCGATGGCCGACGCGGCGGGCCGTTGGGCCTTCCCCGCACACGCCGTCGACCCGGACAACCTCCGTCTCGGCGAACAGTGCCTGACGGACGCCGCCCCCAGCCCGGCCCTGCGCCGCAAACTGACCGACCAACTGGACGACCTCAGGCGTGCGCTGCGGGTCAGGGGCGCAACGGAGAACTGACCGGGGGACGACCCGGAGGGCGGCTGCGGGGACCGCCCACCGCCGGGCCCGGAGGCGCCCGGGCCCCCTCACCCGGCGGCCACACGAGCAACCGGCTCGGCCGGCACGGATGATCGGGCACCACCGACACACCCGGCAGGACGCGACACGGGTCGCCCCCCCGGCGCCTCCGTCACCCGGCGGGCCATGACGTGGGACCGGCCGCCTGGGCGCCATCGGCACCCGGCGGCCCGTGACGCCGGGCCGCCCGCCCCGGCGCCCTGGTGCCCGGCGGGTCGACAGCGGGTCGCCACCCCGGCGCCCCCGATGCCCGGAGGGCTGCGACGCGGGTCGGCCACCCCGGGCTCCGGGTCAGCCACCCCCGTGCCTCCGTCACCCGGCGGGCCGCGACACGGGTCGGCCACCCCGGGCACCGGGTCAGCCACCCCGTGCCCCCGGCACCCGGCGGGACGCGACACGGGTCGACCACCCCGGGCGCCGGATCAGCCACCCCCGTGCCACCGTCACCCGGCGGGCCATGACGCGGGACCGGCCGCCTGGGCGCCATCGGCACCCGGCGGGCCGCGACGTCGGGTCGCCACCCCGGCGCCCCCGATGCCCGGCGGGCCGCGACACGGGTCGGCCACCCCGGGCACCGGGTCAGCCACCCCCCGGTGCCCTCGGCACCCGGCGGGACGCGACGCGGGGTCGGCCACCCCGGTACCCCCGGCACCCGGTGGGACGCGACACGGGTGGCCACCCCGGGCGCCGGATCAGCCACCCCCGTGCCCCCGGCACCCGGCACCCGGCACGACACGACGTCAGTCGGTCTCCCCGCGGTCCCCTTCCCGCGACTGGCGATGCGCGTAGGAACACCTCCGGCCCGGTTGCGTCGTTGGGCTGTCCGGGCGGTTCGCCCCGTGTCCCGGAGGTCAGCTCATGCGCACGCCGTCCCTCGCCTCGGGCCCCGAAGGGCCCCGCGCCCTGCGACCGCTGCTCGACACCGTCCTCGACGCGCTCGACACCGGTGCCATGGCCCGCGGCGGGCCCCTGCCGCCGGGCGGGCCGCAGGCGGTCGCCGCACGGCTGCGCCGGACGGTGGGGGAGATCCTCCCCGGCCGCGGCGACCCGCAGGCACTGCACACCCTGGTCCGTGCCGTCGCCGAGGGCGCCGCCGACCCGGCCCACCCCCGGTGCGCCGGCCACCTGCACGGCCCGCCCCTGGCCGTCGCCGCCGCGGCCGACCTCGCCGCATCCGCCCTCAACCCCTCCCTGGACTCCTGGGACCAGGCCCCGGCCGCCTCCGAACTCGAGGCGATGGTCACGCAGACTCTCGCCCGCGAGATCCACGGACCCGGCGGCAGCCCGGACGCACTCGTCACCACCGGCGGCACCGAAGCCAACCAACTCGCCCTGCTGCTCGCCCGCGAGGCCGGCGGCGGGACCGTACGGCTCGTCATCGGCGACAACGCACACCACTCGCTGCCGCGCGCCGCCTGGCTGCTGGGCCTGCCCGAACCCGTCGTCGTGACCGCCCCCGGCGGCAGGCTGGACCCCGCCGCCCTCGACGCGGCCCTCACCCGCACGAAAGGGCCCCGGCTCGTCGCCGCCACCGCCGGCACCACCGACGCCGGCCTGATCGACCCGCTGCCCGAGATCGCCGGCCGCTGCGCCGCCCACGGAGCCCGGCTGCACGTCGACGCCGCCTACGGCGGAGCCCTGCTGTTCAGCACCCGGCACCGCGCCCTGCTCGACGGACTCGACGCCGCCGACACCGTCACCCTCGACCTGCACAAACTCGGCTGGCAACCCGTCGCCGCCGGCATCCTCGCCGTCCGCGACCCCCGCGACCTCACCGCCCTGCGGCACCGCGCCGACTACCTCAACGCCGACGACGACACCGACGCCGGACTGCCCGACCTGCTCGGCCGCTCCCTGCGCACCACCCGGCGCCCCGACACCCTCAAACTCGCCGTCACCCTCAAGACCCTCGGCCGCGAGGGCCTCGGCGCACTCGTCGACCGAGTCTGCGCCCAGGCACAGGAGTTCGCCGCCCTCGTCCACGACCACCCCGGCTTCGACCTGCACGCGCCGCCCACCCTCAGCACCGTGCTGTTCCGCCCCGCCGGCACCCCCGACACCACCGTCGCCGCCGTACGCCGCGCCCTGCTCACCGACGGCACGGCCGTCCTCGGCCGGGCCCGCCTCGACGGCCGGCTCTGGCTGAAGGCCACCCTGCTCAACCCCGCCACCGGCCCCGACGACCTGGCCGCCCTGCTGCACCTCGTGGCAGCGCGCCGGGCGGCACTCGAGGAAGGACCCACCCCCCGATGAACCCCGACCACATCCCGGCGCCCCGCCCGCACCACGAACCCGACGCCCCGCGCGACCTCGTCGGCATCGGCATCGGCCCCGCCAACCTCTCCCTCGCCGCGCTCGCCCACCCCCTCGGCGACCTCGACACCGTCTTCTACGACCAGCGCCCCGCCTTCGGCTGGCACCCCGGGCTGCTCATCGACGGCGCCACCATCCAAGTGCCCTACCTCGCCGACCTGGTGACCCTCGTCGACCCCACCAGCCCCTGGACGTTCCTCAACTACCTCAAATCCCGCGAACGGCTCTTCCCGTTCTACTTCGCCGAGCGCTTCCACATCCACCGCGCCGAATACGACGCCTACTGCCGCTGGGTCAGCGAGAACCTGCCCGGCCTGCACTTCGGCCACCAGGTCGACGCCGTCCGCTGGAACCCCGAACGCGACCTGTTCGAAGTCGACTTCACCCAGCTCGACGCCGACGGGGAAGCCGAAGCCCTCGGCCGCACCTACACCCGCAACGTCGTCCTCGGCATCGGCACCGAACCCCACGTCCCCGACCCGCTCAAGCCCCTGGTCCAGGCCCCCGGCGTCCCCGTCGTGCACGCCGCCGACTACCTCGACCACCGCGACACCCTCCTGGCCGCCGGGCACGTCACCGTCGTCGGCACCGGCCAGTCGGGCGCCGAGATCTTCCTCGACCTGCTCCGCAACCGGCCCGCGGGCCGCGAAAGCCTCCACTGGCTCGGCCGCACCGGCGCGTTCGCGCCCATGGAGTACTCCAAGCTCGGCCTGGAGCACTTCACCCCCGACCACACCCGCTACTTCCACGCCCTGCCCGAGGCCACCCGCGACCGGCTCGTCGCCGGGCAGTGGCAGCTGCACAAGGGCATCGACGCCGCCACCGTCGCCGCCATCCACGACGAGCTCTACCGCCGCACCCTGCACGGCGGCTGGCCCGACGCCGTCCTCACCCCCGGCGTGCGCGTCCGCACCGCCGGCCGGGTCGCCACCACCAAGGTGGAACTGCACCTGGAGCACGAACTGCAGGGCAGCCGCTCCCGCCTCACCACCGACGCCGTCGTCCTCGCCACCGGATACCGCGAACGCCCCCTGGACCGCGTCCTGGCCGGACTCGACCCCTACCTGCGCCGCGACAACGCCGAGCGGCCCCGCATCGACGAGGACTACCGGCTCGTCCTCGACCCGTCCGTCACCGGCACCGTCCACGTCCAGAACGCCGAGACCCACACCCACGGCGTCGGCGCCCCGGACCTCGGCCTCACCGCCTGGCGCGGCGCGATCATCCTCAACTCCCTGACCGGCAGGGAAGCCTACGGACTCCCGCGCCGCACCGCCTTCACCACCTTCGGCCTCACCCAGCCCCGCCACGTGCCACCGCCCCGCGAGGCACCGGCACTGACCCCGCTGGTCGACGACCGCAGGTGAGCGGACGCGACTCAGAAGACCGGCACGCCCTCGCGCGTCAGCTTCCAGTCCACCGCCGCGAACACGGCCGGGTCGATCGACCCCTTCGCCTTCACCCAGGCGATCATGGTGTTGCGGATCTCCTCCGAGTTCGACCACAGCACCGGGGCCGCGGCGACATGCGGGAAGTTCCCGCCGCCGTTGGCCCGGTAGTTGTTCACCGCGAACACGAACTTCGCGTCGTCCGCGAGCGGCTGCCCCTCGAACCGCACGTTCGTCACCCGCGACCCGGCCGGCTTCGCGATGTCGATCTCGTACGACAGCCCGCTCACCACGTCGTAGTTGTAGTCCGGGATGCCGCCCGCGTTGGTCAGCTTCGCCGGGTCCACCGGCGCCCCGGCCGGCGTCTGCACGTAGTAGTTCGCCGAGAACTCCAGATACGCCTTCATCTGCGCACCCGTCATCAGACGCGCCTCCAGCGTGTTCTCGAAGACGTACAGCCCCGCCACATCCCGGATCGTCACCTCGCCCGCCGGGATCCGCGCGCTGCGCGAGAAGCACGCCGCCTGCGACAGCACCGGCAGCGCCGCGTGCTCGGTGCCCGCCAGGGCCTGCTTCACCGTGTCGGCCTGGATGTGGTTGATCAGATCGATGATCGGCACGTCCTTGAAGGGCGCCTCGGCCGACGTCATCTCCGCCGCGTTCGTGCCGATGACCTGGTTGACGTACGCGACGACCTTCTCGTGCTCGTCGGCGAGCAGTCTGGTGATCTTCGCGTCCTCCTCCACCGTGTTGGAGTTCAGAACCTTCGCGCCGACCTTCTCGACCTTCCAGCAGCCCTTCTCGAAGACCAGCTCGAAGTCGAACAGCGTCAGCCGCTGACCCCACTTGAGCGGCTCCGACAGCACGACCTTCTTGCCGGTCTTCTTGTTCGTGACGAAGTACTCGGGGATCTCCGTGTGCGCGTGCCCGACGAGGATCGCGTCGATGCCCGGCACCTGCTCGGCCACCAGACCGGCCGCGTTCTCCACGTACGGCAGCTGGTCACCGTAGGACGACGTCCCCGACGAACCGCTGTGCGCCGAGACGATCACCACGTCCGCACCCATCGAGCGCAGCTTCGGCACCCACTTCGCCGCCTGCTCCTCCAGACCCGGGAACGTCATCCGGCCCTGGACGTTCGCCTTGTCCCAGATCGCGATGCCCGGATTCGTCAGCCCCAGCACCGCCACCTTCACGTCCCGCCCGTGCGGCGTGCGCAGCCGGTGCATGCTGTACGGCGCGAACGCCGGCCGCAGCGTCTTCGCGTCCAGCGCGTTCGCACCCAGCAGCGGGAAACGGCACTGCTGCTCGAACTTGCGCAGCACCGGGATGCCGTAGTTGAACTCGTGGTTGCCCAGCGCCGCCGCGTCGTAGTCCATCGCGTTCATCGCCTGCGCCATCGGGTGCACCGGCCCGCCCTCGGCGGTGATCGGGTCCACCTTGGCGTAGTAGTACGACAGCTGCGTGCCCTGGATGGTGTCACCCGCGTCGATCAGCAGCGTGTTGCCGCGGCCCTTCTCCGCACGGACCCGGTTCACCAGCGTCGAGACCTTCGCCAGGCCCACGTCGTTGTGGTCCTTGTCGTCGAACTCCTTGTCCGTGAAGTAGTCCCAGTTGAAGACGTTGCCGTGCAGGTCCGTCGTCCCCATCACGGTGAACGCGTACCGCTTGGCGGGCCGCCCGCCGCGCGCCTCGGCCGCCTGGGCCCCCGGCGCCGAGACCGCACCGGCCAGCGCCACCCCCGCTCCGGTCACAGCGGACTTCCCCAGGAACTTCCGGCGGTTCAACGGCATGTCTGGCTCTCCTCGCGGAATCTGTGAACGCGCGTAGATAACGCGCGTAGATTCTGACCCGGTCATGACCGAACCGACCAGACCCGGCAGGTTGCGATCTGGTGACTGGAACCCCCAACTCCGCCCCGGACGCCCGCCACACCGTGACAGAGTGGGGCGTATGACCACCCCCACGGACACCCCCCAGCCGGCCCTCCCCTACGGCACTCCCGACGCCCCCCGCATAGCCGTCCGCGGCGAAGCACGCCTCGAGGTCGACCCCGAGATCGCCCGCATCGGCATCACCGTCACCGCCCGCGGCCGCGACCGCCGCTCCGCCCTCGACGACCTCACCCGCCGCAACTCCGGCGTCCTCGACCTCGTCAAGTCCTACGGAGACGCCGTCGAACGCCTGGAGACCGGCGCCTTCTCCATCACCCCCGAACTCACCAAACACGGCCGCGGCGAACGCATCCGCACCTACCACGGCAGCGTCCACGTCACCGCCGAACTCACCGACTTCACCGCCCTCGGCGAACTCACCACACGCCTCGCCGACCTCGACCTCACCCACGTCGACGGCCCCTGGTGGGCCCTGCGCCCCGACTCGCCCGCCCACCGCGACGCCCGCAAGAAGGCCGTACACGAAGCCGTCCAGCGCGCCCGCGAGTACGCCGACGCCCTCGGCACCACCCTCGCCGCCCTCGTGGAGATCGCCGACATCGGCGCCGAGAACACCCCGCCGGCCCACCCCCAGGCCCCCGGCCGCATGCGCTCCGCCGCCTTCGCCGGCGCCGCCGAGGACGCGCCCGCCCCCCTCGACCTCGAACCCCAGCGCCAGCGCGTCCACGCCCAGGTGAACGCCCGCTTCACCATGGTCCCGCCGAATCTGTGACCCCCGGGCGGGGCCCTTTCCGAAAACGCGACCGAATTCCCACCGGACGCTCATCGGAGCGCCCCGCCGCACAATTCAACACTTGTCAATAACGCTTCACCCAGAGTCTGTTGAGTGGTCACGCCCGTCCCATTCACTACCAGTCGGTAACTCATAGGCTCGTACCATGCGCCGAGCAAAAATCGTCTGCACCCTGGGACCCGCCACCGACACCTACGACCGGATCAAAGACCTGGTCGACGCCGGAATGGACGTAGCCCGCTTCAACCTCAGCCACGGCGGACACGCCGAACACGAGGAGCGCTACCACCGGGTCCGCAAAGCCGCCGACGAAACCGGCCGCAGCGTCGGCGCCCTCGCCGACCTTCAAGGCCCGAAGATCCGCCTCGGCCGCTTCACCGAAGGCCCCGTACTCCTCGAACGCGGCGACACCTTCACCCTCACCGTCGAGGACGGCGCCGAGGGCGACCGCGACGGCTGCGGAACCACCTACGCCGGCCTCGCCGCCGACGTCACCACCGGCGAACGCATCCTCGTCGACGACGGCAAGGTCTGCCTCCAGGTCACCGGCGTCGACGGCCCCCGCATCCACACCACCGTCCGCGAAGGCGGCGTCGTCTCCGACCACAAGGGACTGAACCTCCCCGGCGTCGCCGTCTCCGTCCCCGCCCTGTCCAAGAAGGACGAGGACGACCTGCGCTGGGCCCTGCGCACCGGCTTCGACGTCATCGCCCTCTCCTTCGTCCGCAGCGGCCGCGACATCCAGGACGTCCACCGCATCATGGACGAGGAAGGCCGCCGCCTCCCCGTCATCGCCAAGATCGAAAAACCCCAGGCCGTCGAGAGCATCGACGACATCGTCGCCGCCTTCGACGGCATCATGGTCGCCCGCGGGGACCTCGGCGTCGAGATGCCCCTCGAACAGGTCCCCCTCGTCCAGAAGCGCGCGATCGCCCTCGCCAAGCGCAACGCCAAGCCGGTCATCGTCGCCACCCAGATGCTCGACTCGATGATCGACAACGCCCGGCCCACCCGCGCCGAGGCCTCCGACGTCGCCAACGCCGTCATCGACGGCACCGACGCGGTGATGCTCTCCGGGGAGACCAGCGTCGGCAAGCACCCCGTCGACACCGTGCGCACGATGGCCCGCATCGTCGAAGCCGCCGAGGAGGACATCCTGGCCCGGGGCCTGCCGCCGCTGACCGAACGCACCAAGCCCCGCACCCAGGGCGGCGCCGTCGCCCGCGCGGCGGCCGAGATGGGCGACTTCCTCGGCGCCCGCTTCCTCGTCGCCTTCACCCAGTCGGGCGACACCGCCCGCCGCCTCTCCCGCTACCGCTCGCCCATCCCGTTGCTGGCCTTCACCCCCGACCAGGCGACCCGCTCCCAGCTCAGCCTCAGCTGGGGCGTCGAGACGTTCCTCGGGCCGAGCGTGGACTCCACGGACGCGATGGTCGACCAGGTCGACGAACTGCTGCTCAAGTACGGCCGCTGCCGCCCGGGCGACATGGTCGTCATCACGGCCGGCTCCCCACCCGGCGTCTCGGGCTCGACGAACCTGGTCAGGGTCCATCACATCGCCGAGGACGACGCCCCGCAGTAGGTGGCGGCGGTCAGTACTTGGGACCGACGTGGGCGTCCATGAGGGCGACGGAGGCTCTGCGGGCGACGGAGACGTTGTGCGCGTTCGCCTTCGTCCAATCGACGCCCACCAGGTCAAGCGCCGCGGTGAAGAGACGGATGATGTCGTCGGAGACGTTGGTGAAGAAGTACCGCGGATACTCGTAGCGCTTGCGTCGCCCGCCGACGATCCGGGTCGTCCAGTTGGTGACACGGCAGCCGTCGGAGTGGATCAGCCCTCGGACGAAGTCCCACGGGTGATGGTCGACGATGGCCTGCTGCCATGGTTCGAGGGCGATCCGCCGTTCGTGCTTCCTGCCGGGACCGTGCTGGGGGAAGAGGGCGGGCCAGCTCCGGGAGTAACTGGTGACCGCGACGCAGCCCTGCTTCCGCACCGCGTAGACGCCGGTGCCGGGGCGTACGCGTTCGATGGCCTCGCGGCACTGTGCGATGAGCCCGGGCCAGGCGTCCGCACAGGCGATCCTGAGGTAATGGCCCCCGCGCGGATGAGCGCTGAGGCAGCCGTCCCCGAGATAGAGGCCCAGCAGATAGGCGTAGGCGGATTCATCGGCAGGCGGACCGGGGTCCGGCGGCGTCGTCCGCGAGCGCGGTTCGAGGCGCTGCTGCCATGCGCGAATCGCGGCCCGGGAAATGCCTGTCTCACGACTCACCGAGTTGAGGCTGCGCCCTTGGCTCAGCAATGCGAGTGTTCGCTTGCGCGTGCTGATGTCGTACATGAGGGCCACTGTGAAAGTGACGCCACGGCGACACGCAGCAAAAAGCGGATGTTCACGAGAACGTGGACATCCGCTTGAGAGTGGTGACCTTGGAATGGAAGGAAAAGTGCCCCGGGTCGGACTCGAACCGACACTGTATGGGTTTTGAATCCATTGCCTGCTGCCAATTGGGCTACCGGGGCCCAGTGAATCCAAGGTTGAGCTCGACCCACTGCCCGACCACCATACCGCAGCTAGGTACGCTCTTGGGAGCAGTACCGGCCTGCCCCTACCAAGGAGCCCACGTGAGTGCCCCCGAGTCGCCCCAGCCTGTCGACGTGCCTGATGACGACAAGTCGCACGTGCCTCCGATGACGACGCGGGTCGTCATCGCCGAGGACGAGGCCCTGATCCGGCTCGATCTCAAAGAGATGCTGGAGGAGGAGGGGTACACCGTCGTCGGTGAGGCCGGTGACGGTGAGCAGGCGGTGGAGCTGGCCCGTGAGCACCGCCCCGACCTGGTGATCCTGGACGTGAAGATGCCGAAGCTCGACGGCATCTCGGCGGCCGAGAAGATCGCCGAGGAGAGCATCGCGCCGGTGCTGATGCTGACCGCGTTCTCCCAGCGGGACCTCGTCGAGCGCGCCCGGGACGCCGGGGCCATGGCGTACCTCGTGAAGCCGTTCAGCAAGAGCGACGTCGTCCCGGCGATCGAGATGGCCGTCTCGCGGTTCACGGAGCTGAAGGAGCTGGAGAAGGAGGTCGCCGACCTCACGCTCCGGCTGGAGACGCGCAAGCTGGTGGACCGGGCGAAGTCGGTCCTGCAGACGGAGTACGGGCTGACGGAGCCGGCCGCGTTCCGGTGGATCCAGAAGACGTCGATGGACCGCCGCATGTCGATGCAGCAGGTCGCGGAGGCGGTCATCCAGGACGCCGAGGAGAAGAAGGCCGGCAAGGGCTGATCCCGCACGCACGGTACGGCGAAGGCCCGCTTCCCCCCTCACCGGGAGAGGAAGCGGGCCTTTCGCGTCGCCTGGGACCTCAGTCCTCGCCGAGGTACGCCTTGCGCACCGATTCGTCGTGCAGCAGGTCCTGCCCCGATCCGGACAGGACGATGTTGCCGACCTCCATGACGTGGCCCTGGTCGGCCAGGGACAGCGCGGCCTGGGCGTTCTGCTCGACCAGGAGGATGGTCGTGCCCTGGGACTTGAGCTCCGAGATCGTCGCCATGATCTTCTGCATCATGATCGGGGAGAGGCCCATGGAGGGCTCGTCGAGCATGAGCAGCTTGGGCTGGGACATGAGGGCGCGGCCCATGGCGAGCATCTGCTGCTCGCCGCCCGAGAGGGTGCCGGCGGCCTGCTTGCGGCGTTCCCCGAGGATGGGGAAGAGGTCGTAGGCGCGCTGGATGTCCTTCTCGATGCCTTCCTTGTCCTTGCGGAGGAACGCTCCGAGCTGGAGGTTCTCCGCGATGGTGAGGCGGGGGAAGATGTGCCGGCCTTCGGGGGAGTGGGCCAGGCCGAGGGAGACGATCTTGTGGGCGGGGACCCCGTTGAGGGGTTTGCCGTCGAAGAGGATCTTTCCGGCGGTGGGCTTGAGCAGTCCCGAGAGGGTGCGCAGGGTGGTCGTCTTGCCGGCGCCGTTGGTGCCGATCAGGGTGACGACCTGGCCGGCGTCGACGCTGAAGGAGATGCCCTTGACGGCTTCGATCTTGCCGTAGGAGACCCGGAGGTCCTCGACTTCGAGGAGTGCGGTCACTTGGCTTCTCCCTTGGTGCTGCTGGTGGCGCTGGTGGTGCTGGTCGCGTCGGCGGCGGCTTCGGCGGCCTCGACCTCGGCGGCTTCGGCCTCGCCGGGGTCGCCCTCGAAGGGCTCGCCCAGGTAGGCGGCGACGACGCGCTCGTCGGCCTGGACGACCTCGGCGGTGCCCTCGACGAGCTTCTCGCCCTGGACGAGGACGGCGACGCGGTCGGAGAGGTTGAAGACGAAGCGCATGTCGTGCTCGATGAGGAGGACGGCGATGCCCTTGTCGCGGATGGCGAAGACGAGTTCCTCGGTGGCCCTGGTCTCCTGGGGGTTCATGCCGGCGGTGGGCTCGTCGAGGAGGAGCAGGCCGGGTTCGGAGGCCATGGCGCGCGCGATCTCGAGCTTGCGCTGTTCGCCGTAGGGGAGGTTGCGGGCGAGGTGGTCGCGCTTGTGGGCGAGGCCGATGAACTCGAGGAGTTCCATGGCGCGTTCCTCGCTGGCGCGTTCGGCCTTCTTGAAGCCGGGGCCGCGCAGGAGGGCCGACCAGAGGCCTTCCTTGGTCCGCGTGTGGCGGCCGACGAGGACGTTCTCGAGGACCGTCATGTTGGCGAACAGGCGGATGTTCTGGAAGGTGCGGGCGATGCCGGCCTGGGTGACCAGGTGGGGCTTGGGCGGGAGGACGGTGCCCTTGTAGGAGACGGTGCCCTCGGTGGGGACGTACAGGCCGGTGAGGCAGTTGAAGAAGGTGGTCTTGCCGGCGCCGTTGGGGCCGATGAGGCCGACGATCTCGCCGGCGTTGACCGTGAAGTCGACGGAGCGGACGGCGGTGAGGCCGCCGAAGCGCATCGTGACGTCGCGGGCTTCGAGTACTGGTGTCGTCATGATGGTTACGCCCCCGCCTTGGTGACGGCCGGTTCGTCGGTCAGCGTGGTCTGTTTCGGTACGTCGAGTTGGCCGGTCTCGTGGAATTCGAGCTGGCGCCGGCGGTTGGCGATGATGCCTTCGGGGCGGAAGCGCATCAGGAGGATGAGCGCGATGCCGAAGGCGAGGAGCGACTTCTCCTGGAGGAAGACGAGCTTCTCGGGGAGCAGGTAGAGCAGGGCCGCGCCGAGGAGCGGGCCGGCGACGGTGCCCATGCCGCCGAGGACGACCGCGGCCAGGAGGAACGCGGAGTTGGGCGGGGTGGAGCCGGCGAACTGGTACGGCGTGGGGACCACGCTGTAGGTGACGTGGGCGCTGACCGTGCCGGCGAGGCCGGCGAGGGCGGCGCCGAGGGCGAAGGCGATGAGCTTGACGCGGAAGCCGTTGATGCCCATGGCGGTGGCGGCGGTCTCGTCCTCGCGGATGGCGATCCAGGAGCGGCCGATGCGGGAGTCCGCGGCGCGGGTGTAGACGAGGACGACGATGGCCATGATGAGGACCATCAGCAGGTAGTAGTTGGCGAACCGGCCGAGGGTGAACCCGCCGATGTCGTGGGCCCGCCCGAAGTCGAAGCCGAACAGCTTCAGGTCGGGGATGGAGGGGATGCCGTTGGGGCCGTTGGTGACGTCGGGTCCGGACTGGCCGTCCATGTTGTTGACGGCGATGCGGAAGATCTCTCCGAAGCCGAGGGTGACGATGGCGAGGTAGTCGCCGCGCAGCCGCAGGGTCGGGGCGCCGATGAGGACGCCGAAGACGAGGGAGGCGGCGGCGCCGGCCAGGGCGGAGGCCCAGAAGGGCAGGTGGACGCCGGAGATGGTGGAGAACTCGGAGCCGGAGACGAGGGCGGCGGTGTAGGCGCCGACGCCGAGGAAGGCGACGTATCCGAGGTCGAGGAGTCCGGCGAGGCCGACGACGATGTTGAGGCCGAGGGCCACGGTCCCGAAGATCAGGATGTTGACGCCGATGTTGGCGTAGTGGTCGTCGGTCTGGGTGAAGGGGAAGGCGATGGCCGCGGCGAAGCCCATGGCGAGGGCGAAGCTGCGGTTGGCGGCGATGAGCGCGGAGAAGCGGTCGAGGAGGCCGGCGGTGTGCAGGGCCCAGACGGCGAAGACGACGACGAAGAGGTAGCCGATGAAGAGTTCGCCGTACTCGGTGTCGATGCCGTAGGTGAAGACGCCGAGGCCGATGATCGTCGCGACGGTGATGACGGCCCGCTGGATCCAGGGCGCGGTGGCCTGGGCGGCGGGGATGCGCTCGGGCTTGGCGACGTAGTCCTTGAGGGCTGCCTTGGTGCCGGTGCCGGTGCGCTCCTGGGGGAGGGCGAGGGCGCCGAGGACGGGCAGCAGGGAGGCCACGGCCGCGATCCAGCCGCCGGGTTCGAGGTTGACGACGCCGCCGAGCTTGGAGCTGATGGCGATGACGGTGAACCACGTGACGGTGAAGCCGCCGAGGGCGGTGAGCACGAGGGGTGCGTTGTTGCGGGCGGGCAGCAGCCAGCCGAGTCCGCGGATGCCGTAGGAGGCGAGGGCGAACAGGGCGGTGAGGAGGCCGGCGGTGAAGGTGAGCCACTGCAGGCCGCCGGGGTAGCCGTTGATCGTGAGGTCGCCGGGGAACTCGGAGGTCCAGGTCCAGGCGAGGAACGCGGAGGCCGCGGTGGCGATGCCGCCGCCGAGGAGGAGACCGCGGGCGGCTGCGAGGGGCAGCGGGACGAGGCCGCGGGGTGCGGGCGTCGGGGTGGGGACGGCGTCCGGCACTTCGGTCTTGGTCGTCTCGGTCATGTGATCACGCCCTGTCCGCGACGCGCTCGCCGAGCAGGCCCTGTGGCCTGAAGAGGAGCACGAGGATGAGGAGGCAGAAGGCCCACACGTTGGCCCAGCTCTGGCCGCCCAGCTGCTGCATGCCGGGGATCTCGTCGATGTAGGCGGAGGCGAGGGTCTCGGCGATGCCGAGGACGATGCCGCCGAGCATGGCGCCGTAGATGTTGCCGATGCCGCCGAGGACGGCCGCGGTGAAGGCCTTGAGGCCCATCAGGAAGCCCATGCGGTAGTCGACGTTGCCGTACTTGAGTCCGTAGGCGACGGCGGCGACGGCGGCGAAGAAGCCGCCGATGGCGAAGGCGATGACGATGATGCGGTTGGTGTCGATGCCCATGAGCTGCGCGGTGTCGGGGTCCTGCGCGGTGGCCTGCATGGCGCGGCCGGTGCGGCTGCGGCGCACGAAGAAGGCGAGGGCGGCCATGCAGAGGACGGCGGCCAGGATGAGGAAGATGTCGGCGTCCTTGATGGTGACGGAGCCGATCTCGTGGGTGGCGTCGAGGCCGGGGAAGGCGCGGGCGCGGTCGGCGCCGGGGTAGAAGTTGCGCACGACCTCCTGGAGGGCCAGGGAGAGGCCGATGGCCGTGATGAGGGGTGCCAGGCGTGGTGCTCCGCGCAGTGGTCGGTAGGCGAACCGTTCCGCCCCGACGGCTATGAGGATGGCCACGAGGGCGCCGCCGAGGAGCATGAGCGGTACGGCGAGGGCCATCGAGGTGCCGTCGGGCAGGATGTAGAAGTAGACCGTGAGGGCGCCGAAGGCCCCGGTCATGAAGATCTCGCCGTGCGCGAAGTTGATGAGCTGGACGATGCCGTACACCATCGTGTAGCCGATGGCGATCAGCCCGTACATCGAGCCGAGAAGCAGCCCGTTGGCCAGCTGCTGCGGCAGGGTGTTCACCGCATGGCCTCCATGTCGCTGGTGGTCGTGTGCACTGGGTGCGTGCGTGGTCGCGTGCTGTGTGGGGGTGTGAAAAACGGGCCGCGCGGTCGGGGTCCTCCTTCCGCGCGGCCCGTGGGGCTTGCTGGGGGGCCGGACTACTGCAGGTCGGCGGTGCCGGTCTCGACGGCCTTCCAGGCGCCCTTCTCGACCTGGTACACCGTCAGCTGCTTGTTGGTGGTGTCGCCGTACTCGTCGAAGGCGATCTTGCCGGTGAGGCCTTCGAAGTCGGCCTTCTGGACACCGTCGACGACCTTGGAGCGCAGGTCGTTGATGTCGGTGGGGACCTTGCCGCCGTTGGCGTCGGCCGCGGCCTTCACGGCCTTGATGATGGCGGTGGTGGCGTCGTAGGCGTAGGCACCGTAGGCGCCGTAGTCACCCTTGTAGCCCTTGTCCTTGTAGGTCTGGATGAACTGCTTGGCCGCGGGCAGGGTGTCGGCGGGGACACCGATGGCGGTGGCGAGGTCACCCTCGGAGGACTTGCCGGCGGCCTCGATGTAGGTGGAGGCGAACATGCCGTCGCCGCCGAACAGCGGGATCTTGACGCCGGCGTCCTTGAGCTGCTTGGTGATCAGCGCGGACTCGTCGTACTGGCCGCCGTAGTAGAGCAGGTCGGCGCCGGAGTTCTTGATCTTCGTGACGAGGGAGCCGAAGTCCTTGTCACCGGTGTTGACGTGGTCGGTGCCGACGAGCTTGCCGCCGAGCTTCTTGTACTGCTCGCCGAAGATCTTGGCGAGGCCGGCGCCGTAGGTCTGCTTGTCGTCGACGACGAAGGCCTTCTTCTTCTTGAGGCCGTTGTACGCGTAGCCGGCGGCGAAGCTGCCCTGCAGTTCGTCGGTGGTGGCGGTGCGGAAGTACGTCTTGTAGGGACGCTTCTTGTCCGTCTGCCAGTTCTTGCCCTGGGTCAGCTCGGGGTTGGTGTTCGCCGGGGAGATCTGGACCATGTTGGCCGAGGCGAAGACCTGCTGCATCGTCTGGGCGACGCCGGAGTTCAGCGGGCCGACGGCGCCGACGGCGGTCTTGTCGCCGACGATGTTGGTCGCGTTGGACTGGCCGGTGGCGGGCTGCGCCTTGTCGTCGAGGGCCTTGAGCTTGAACTTCACGCCCGGGACCCAGTTGTTCTTGTTGGCGTCGTCGACGGCTATCTGGGCGCCGTACTGGATGCCGAGGCCGGTGGTGGAGTTCTCTCCGGACAGGGGCGCGTCCACGCCGATGGTCAGAGTGGTGCTGCTCCCGTTGTCTCCGCCCTTGTCACCGCTGTCGTCTCGGGAACCGCAGGCGGTGAGAGTCAGAGCTCCGGTCGTGAGAACGGAGGTAAGAATCACCAAGGAACGCTGTCGCACAATCAGTCCTTTCACAGGCAGGCCCCGCCCTGGTCGGGGGGTGAGTGCCGCGCTGGTACCGAACTCCCGATGGAGCGGTGACTGGCCGTGACTCTAAGCCCGGGGTTAGGGCAGGGTCAGCGGCGTGGGCTCGCTTGTGACTTTCTTGTTATGACGCGATGGATGACCGGTCTCGACCGCGGATACTCTCGGCGGGTTTGGTGGATTTTCGCCGAAGTCCGCATTCTGAGAACGCGCACTTCCGGTTGGCCGTGGCTGAGATCGTGCTCTTGCCGGGTGTGCGGGCCGTGGACAAGATCGGAAAGGTTCCCGGGGTGGGCCCGGCCGAAGGCGGGAGTTCGGCCTTGTATTGCGTGCGCGTTACGGAGCGTCACGCCGGGAATTGCGTGCCCTGTACACGGGAAACTCCCGGTATTCGGATTCGTCGATTTTCCCGGGGGACCGGTGGGCAGGGCCCGCCGGTCCGGGCCCTGCCCGCGTCTCGCGGAGTGGACGGTCCTGCCGGATCGTCGCGGCCGCGTTGCCGGTGAACATGCCGGTCCGCGTGGCTGGTTGACGGAAGTGCCGACCGAACGGGCCGTACCGGCACGGGTGTTGATCGAGTGCCTACCGGATGCCGGCGGCCCGCCCCGGTGCCCCGCCGGCTCGCGCCGTGCGGGGCGGACGGGGGGCGGACGGCCGTCCGCCGCACTCCGGAACTTCCGTGCCGGGAAAGGGTGTTCAGGGCGCCTACGGCAGCTTCACGAACGGGGACAGGAAGGCCCGGGCGCCGGGCGTGTCCAGGCGGTACGTCACGTTGGTGGCGTAGCAGGGGGTGTCCCCGGTGATGGTGGTCGAGGCCAGGATGCGCTTGCCGCCGATCACGGCGAAGTTGGGGCCGCCCGAGTCGCCGTAGCAGGCGCCTCCGTTGCCCTGCGGTGCCGTCATCTGCAGCCGGATCCAGGAGTCGTTGAGGGCGTTGAAGGAGACCGGGGCCTTCATGCGGACGCCGCCGCCGGGGTGGGTCTGGCCGCCGGGGCCGTTGACGGCCTCCTCGGTGCCGTAGCCGGCGACGGTCCAGCCGGCGGCGTCCAGCCCCCGCGGGCCGAGCCGGCCGAGCTGGTTCGCGCCGGGCAGGGTGGCCGGGGTGAAGCTCCAGCGGGCCTCGACCGCGGCGGCGCCGAGCTGGATCACCGCGATGTCGTGGGTGTCGGAGGCGGGTCCCGGGTAGTCCGGGTGCGTGTGCGCGGTGCCCGGGACGGCGACGGCGGCGGCCTGCGCGGCGGGATCCCCCGGGTGCGAGCGCGCCGCCGCGTCGAGCCCGGCCTGCACGTCCTGGTCCAGGGAGACGTGGAAGCGGACGTTGTCGGGCCAGTCCGAGGTGCAGTGCGCGGCGGTGAGGAAGGTGTCCGCGTCGATCATGGTGCCGGAGCAGACCCAGTCCACGCGGTCGGGGGTGGCGGGGTCGCCGTCGTCGTCCCAGGTGGCCACGAGCGCGCCGACCTCGGTGCGTTCCGGGGCGGGCGTGGCGTTGTAGGAGTTGACGGCGGAGGACGGCAGCGCGGTGGCGAGGACGGTGGCGCAGGCCGCCGCGGTGACGGAGAGGGCGCGTACGGAGCTCAAGAGAAACCCTTCTGCGGGTGGATCGGGTCGTCTCCTGTGGGGGGAGCGTCAGTGAAGCGCGCGGGGGCGGCCGCGACAAGGCCGCGGCCGCCCCTCCAGGGTTTTCCCTACGTCGTCAGCCCGCGCCGCGGACGATCTCCGCGTCGGCCGGCCGCACGTCGCGCAGCAGGCAGGTCAGCCGGGCGGTGCACACCCGCTTGCCGTCCTCGTCGCTGATCACGATCTCGTAGGTGGCGGTGGAGCGGCCCCGGTGCACGGGCGTGGCCACGCCGGTGACCAGACCGGAGCGGACCCCGCGGTGGTGGGTGCAGTTCAGGTCCACACCGACCGCGATCTTGGAGCTGCCGCCGTGCAGCATCGAGCCGACCGAGCCGAGCGTCTCGGCGAGCACCGCGGACGCCCCGCCGTGCAGCAGCCCGTACGGCTGGGTGTTCCCCTCCACCGGCATGGTGCCGACGACCCGCTCCGGCGAGGCCTCGATGATCTGCACGCCCATGCGGGTCCCGAGGTGGCCCGCGGAGAACAGGGCCGGGAGGTCCACGCCGAGCGCTGCGTACTCGTCGACGACCTCTTGCGGGAACTTCACTTGCTGCTGCTCACCCATGGGGCCCGGCTCCGTTCGTCCTCGTCACTCGACCACTGTGCCTGAGCGAACGCTCAGTCGGTCGCCGATTGTTCCAGACGCACCACCACGGACTTGCTGGCCGGGGTGTTGCTGACGTCCGCCGTGGCGTCCAGCGGCACCAGCACGTTGGTCTCCGGGTAGTACGCCGCGGCGCAGCCCCGGGCCGTCGGATAGTGCACGACGCGGAAACCGGGCGCCCGGCGTTCCACGCCGTCGCGCCACTCGCTCACCAGGTCCACGTACGCGCCGTCGGCCAGCCGCAGCGCCCTCGCGTCCTCCGGGTTGACCAGCACCACCCGGCGGCCGCCCCGGATGCCCCGGTAGCGGTCGTCGAGGCCGTAGATCGTGGTGTTGTACTGGTCGTGCGAGCGCAGGGTCTGCAGCAGCAGCCGGCCCTCGGGCAGCTCGGGGTACTCCACGGGCGCGGCCGTGAAGTTGGCCTTGCCGGTGGCCGTGGGGAAGCGGCGCTCGTCGCGCGGGGCGTGGGGGAGCGCGAAGCCGCCGGGGCGGGCCACGCGCGCGTTGAAGTCCTCGAAGCCGGGGACCACGCGTGCGATACGGTCCCGGATCGTCGCGTAGTCCTTCTCGAACTCCTCCCACGGGGTGGCGCTGTTCTCGCCCAGGACGCGGCGGGCCAGGCGGCAGACGATGGCCGGCTCGGACAGCAGGTGCCGGCTCGCCGGTTCCAGCCGGCCCCGGGAGGCGTGCACCATGCCCATCGAGTCCTCGACCGTCACGAACTGCTCACCGCCGCCCTGGAGATCGCGCTCCGTACGGCCGAGCGTCGGCAGGATCAGCGCCCGCGCGCCCGTGACGGCGTGCGAGCGGTTCAGCTTCGTCGACACGTGCACCGTCAGCCGGGCCCGCCTCATGGCCGCCTCGGTGACCTCGGTGTCGGGCGAGGCCGAGACGAAGTTGCCGCCCATCGCGAAGAACACCTTCGCCTCGCCGTCGCGCAGCGCGCCGATGGCCCGGACGACGTCGTAGCCGTGCTCGCGCGGCGGGGCGAAGCCGAACTCCCGCTCCAGGGCGTCCAGGAACGCCGGGGCGGGGCGCTCGAAGATGCCCATCGTGCGGTCGCCCTGCACGTTCGAGTGGCCGCGCACCGGGCACACACCCGCGCCCGGCCTGCCGATGTTGCCGCGCAGCAGGAGGAAGTTGACGACCTCGCGGATCGTGGGGACCGAGTGCTTGTGCTGGGTCAGGCCCATCGCCCAGCACACGATGGTCCGCTTCGAGGCCAGCACCATGGCCAGGGCCTGCTCGATGTCCTGCCGGGTCAGACCGGTCGCGGTCAGCGTCTCGTCCCAGTCGGCGGCGCTGGCGGCCTCGGCGAACTCCGCGAAACCGTGCGTGTGCTCGGCCACGAACGTCTCGTCGACCGCGCCGTCCGTCTCCAGGATCAGCTTGTTGAGCAGGCGGAACAGCGCCTGGTCGCCGCCGATGCGGATCTGCAGGAACAGGTCGGTGAGCGCGGCGCCCCTGAGCATGCCCTGCGCGGTCTGCGGGTTCTTGAAGCGCTCCAGCCCCGCCTCGGGCAGCGGGTTGACGCTGATGATCTTCGCGCCGTTGTCCTTCGCCTTCTCCAGCGCGGACAGCATGCGCGGGTGGTTCGTGCCCGGGTTCTGCCCGGCCACGACGATCAGGTCGGCCTTGTACAGGTCCTCCAGCAGGACGCTGCCCTTGCCGATGCCGATGGTCTCCGACAGGGCCGAGCCGGACGACTCGTGGCACATGTTCGAGCAGTCGGGCAGGTTGTTCGTGCCGAGTTCCCGGGCGAACAGCTGGTAGAGGAACGCGGCCTCGTTGCTGGTGCGGCCCGAGGTGTAGAACACGGCCTCGTCCGGGGAGCCGAGGGCGGCGATCTCCTCCGCGACGATGTCGAAGGCGCGTTCCCAGGTGACCGGCTCGTAGTGCGTGCCGCCCTCGGGCAGGTACACGGGGTGGGTGAGCCGGCCCTGCTGGCCCAGCCAGTAGCCGCTGCGGCCGGCCAGGTCGGCGACCGGGTGCGCGGCGAAGAACTCGGGCGTGACCCGGCGCAGGGTGGCCTCCTCGGCCACGGCCTTCGCGCCGTTCTCGCAGAACTCCGCCTTGTGCCGGTGCTCCGGCTCCGGCCAGGCGCAGCCCGGGCAGTCGAAGCCGTCCTTCTGGTTCACGCTCAGCAGGGTCAGCGCGGTGCGCCTGACGCCCATCTGCCGCTGCGCGACGCGCAGGGTGTGCCCGATCGCGGGGAGCCCGGCCGCCGCGTGCTGCGGCCCGGCGACCTGCGGCGCGTCCTGAACCGGATCACTCTTGGGCGGCTTGGAGGCCATCGCCCGCTCCCCTTCCACTGCGCTGTGAGGTACGTCTCCGATCCTCGCACGCGGGGGTGACAGGGCACGGGGGCGGTCGGGAGGGCGGCCGGGCCGGGCCACCGGCCCCCCGGGTGCCCGACCGGTCGGCGACCGCCCGCGTGTGCGGGGAGCGGGGCGGGGCGGAGTGTCAGTGGGGCGTGGCAGGATCGGGGGCGTGGCAGAGACAGCATCGAAGACGACCGACCAGACCTCCGGCGGCAGCCGGCCGCGACTGATGCTCATGGACGGGCACTCGCTGGCCTACCGCGCGTTCTTCGCGCTGCCCGCGGAGAACTTCACCACCGCGACGGGCCAGCCGACGAACGCGATCTACGGCTTCGCGTCGATGCTGGCCAACACGCTGCGCGACGAGGCGCCCACGCACTTCGCCGTCGCCTTCGACGTCTCCCGCAAGACCTGGCGCTCCCAGGAGTTCACGGAGTACAAGGCGAACCGCTCCAAGACCCCGGACGAGTTCCGCGGCCAGGTCGACCTCATCTGCGAGCTGCTCGACGCCATGGGCGCCGCCCGCTTCGCCGTGGACGGCTTCGAGGCCGACGACGTCATCGCCACGCTCGCCACACAGGCCGAGGCCGAGGGCTTCGAGGTCCTGATCGTCACCGGCGACCGGGACTCCTTCCAGCTGGTCAGCGAGCACACCACCGTCCTGTACCCGACCAAGGGCGTCTCCGAGCTGACCCGCTTCACCCCGGAGAAGGTGTTCGAGAAGTACGGGCTGACGCCCGCGCAGTACCCCGACTTCGCGGCCCTGCGCGGCGACCCCTCGGACAACCTGCCCGGCATCCCCGGGGTCGGTGAGAAGACCGCCGCGAAGTGGATCAACCAGTTCGGCTCCTTCGCCGACCTCGTCGAGCGCGTCGACGAGGTCAAGGGCAAGGCCGGGCAGAACCTGCGCGACCACCTGGAGTCCGTCAAGCTCAACCGCCGCCTCACCGAGCTGGAGCGCCGGGTCGAGCTCCCCAAGGGCGTCACCGAGCTGGAGCGGGCCCCGTACGACCGCAAGGCCGTCGCGATGGTGCTGGACACGCTGGAGATCAGGAACCCCTCGCTGCGCGAGCGGCTGTTCGCCGTCGACCCGGGCGCCGAGCAGGCCGAGGCCACCCCGATCAGCACGGAGGGCGTGCAGCTGGACGGCACGGTGATCGCCACCGGCGAGCTGTCCGCCTGGCTCACCGAGCACGCCGCCCAGCCTCTCGGCGTCGCCACGGTCGACATGTGGGCGCTCGGCACCGGCTCGGTCGCCGAGGTCGCGCTGGCCGCCCCGGGCGGTGCCGCCGCCTGGTTCGACCCCTCCCAGCTGGACGAGGCCGACGAGAGGGCCTTCGCCGCCTGGCTCGCCGACGCCGGCCGGCCCAAGGTCTTCCACAACGCCAAGGGCGCCATGCGCGTCTTCGCCGAGCACGGCTGGAGCGTCGAGGGCGTGCGCATGGACACCGCCCTGGCCGCGTACCTGGTCAAGCCCGGCCGCCGCTCCTTCGACCTGGACGCGCTCTCCCTGGAGTACCTGCACCGCGAGCTGACCCCGGCCGCCTCCGCCGACGGGCAGCTCGCCTTCGGCGCCGACGAGGCCGCCGAGGCCGAGGCCCTGATGATCCAGGCCCGTACCGTCCTCGACCTCGGTGAGGCCTTCGAGGGCCGCCTGGTGGAGGTCGGCGCCGCCGACCTGCTGCGCGACATGGAGCTGCCCACGTCCGCCCTGCTCGCCCGCATGGAGCGGCACGGCATCGCGGCCGACCGGTCCCACCTGGAGGCCATGGAGCAGATGTTCGCGGGCGCCGTCCAGCAGGCGGTCAAGGAGGCCCACGCGGCGGCCGGGCACGAGTTCAACCTGGGCTCGCCCAAGCAGCTCCAGGAGGTCCTCTTCGGCGAGCTGGCCCTGCCCAAGACCAAGCGGACCAAGACCGGCTACACCACGGACGCCGACGCCCTCGCCTGGCTCGCCACCCAGACGGACAACGAGCTTCCGGTGATCATGCTGCGCCACCGCGAGCAGGCCAAGCTCCGCGTCACGGTCGAGGGCCTGATCAAGACGATCGCCGCGGACGGCCGCATCCACACGACGTTCAACCAGACCGTCGCCGCCACCGGCCGTCTCTCCTCGACGGACCCGAACCTGCAGAACATCCCGGTCCGCACCGACGAAGGCCGGGCGATCCGCCGCGGCTTCGTCGTCGGCGAGGGCTTCGAGTCGCTGATGACGGCCGACTACAGCCAGATCGAGCTGCGGGTGATGGCCCACCTCTCCGAGGACGAGGGCCTGATCGAGGCGTTCACCTCCGGCGAGGACCTGCACACCACGGCGGCCTCCCAGGTCTTCGCGGTCGAGCCGACCGCCGTCGACGCCGAGATGCGCCGCAAGATCAAGGCCATGTCGTACGGCCTGGCGTACGGCCTGTCCGCCTTCGGCCTCTCCCAGCAGCTGAACATCGAGGCGGCGGAGGCCCGCGCCCTGATGGACGCGTACTTCGAGCGGTTCGGCGGTGTCCGGGACTACCTGCGCCGGGCGGTCGACGAGGCCCGGGCCACGGGCTACACGGCGACCCTGTTCGGCCGCCGCCGCTACCTGCCCGACCTCAACAGCGACAACCGCCAGCGCCGCGAGGCCGCCGAGCGGATGGCCCTCAACGCGCCCATCCAGGGCACTGCGGCGGACATCGTCAAGATCGCCATGCTGAAGGTGGACGACGCCTTGAGGGAAGCGGGCCTGTCCTCCCGCATGCTCCTCCAGGTCCACGACGAAGTCGTCCTGGAGATCGCCCCGGGGGAGCGGGCGGCTGCGGAGGAACTGGTCCGCCGCGAGATGTCCAACGCCGTGGAGCTGCGCGTCCCGCTGGGCGTCTCGGTCGGAGCGGGCTCCGACTGGGAGTCGGCGGCCCACTAGCACCGGCCGCTTCCCGGGCGGGGGCGGTGGGGTGGCAGCAGGACGTCACGGAGCCATGCCTGGCTCGGCGGGACGAGTTCCCCTGTGACCAGGCGAGCGCCGGACGGTCCGTCGCCCGCCCCGGGCCCTCGCCGCCCGCCGCGACCCCGCCCACCACGTCACTCGCGTGGACCCCGACAAGACGCCCCCGGCTCCGAGCGTGGTCAGGATGCGGGGCATGGGTATACGTACGCTCCTCAGCCGCAGGGCAGCCGGCACGGCGCACGCGTCGGTTCCGGCGTTCGAGGCCGCCGCGAGTACGGTCCGTGTTCCCTTCACCCTCACCGCGGCCCTGCGCGAGGCGACGGCGGGCCTGCGGCAGCGTCTGACCCCGGGCGGACCGGGCGGGCCGTCCGCGGACCCGGCCCGCTCCGGCGCCCCCGCCACCGGCCCGGGCATCACCGGCCCCCGCGACCTGGCCGCCCTGCTCGGTCTCGACGACCCGGCCGACCTGCCCGCAGCCCTCGGTCTCACCGACCAGGGGGACCTGACCGCGGCCCTCGGCCTCACCGGCCCCGCCTGCGATCGGCCGGCCGCCGTCGCGCCACACGGCGCGACCGGCCCGGGCGGCGCCCCTGCCGCAGCGCACCACGCGGCCCGGCCGCCGCGCACCCGGGCGGCCCGGGGCGGCCTCGCCCGGCCCTGGACCCGGCGGGCGCGGGACTACCTCACGTACGTGCTCACGCTGTCTCCGCGGCCCCGCCCGGCGCACACCACCACCATCACCGTCTACATCACGACACCCGGCGGCCCGCCCGGGGAGCGGCCGGACGGCTCGGCTCCGTACCGGCGTCGCGGGCAGGATCCGCAAGGACCGGAGCCGGACGCCACAGCCTGACCCCCGCGGCGTACAGCGGCAGCGCCACGGCGAGTCCCGCACCCGCGCCGAAGCACACCGTCGGGATGAGCTCCCACGGCTTGGCCACGGCCCCCCAGTACGCCCACCAGCGCGACGCGCGCTGCACCGCCGCCGCCAGTGCGACACCGCCGATCACGGCGGCCGCCGTCCACCGGTCCGGCCCGGACAGCACCGGCACCCCGACCGGCTCCCCTCCCGGCACCCGCCGCAGCGCCCGCACGACGAACACGGCGAGCACGACGGCGGCCAGGGCGGAACCGCCGTACTGCAGGTACCAGTACAGCGGTGAGCCCGCCACCTCCCGGCCGAGCACCGGGAACATCCGCATGCCCCACCGGTCGAGATGCGTGAACGCGTCCCACACCACGTGCGTCAGCGCCCCGAGCACGGCGGACACGTACCACCACGCCACCAGCGACGGCCGCACCCGGGCGCGCGGGACCCCGCACCGCAGCAGAGCGGCCACCCGCCCCTGCCGCCTGCGCGGCAGCAGCGCCACCAGCGGTTCCCGCACGAACAGCCACAACCCCACCAGCGCCCAGGCGATGAGCACGTCGACCGTGAACACCCCCGGCAGGCCGTGCGTGACGTCACCGAACTCCATCGCCCCGGGCAGCACACTCGCCGCGTAGTAGGTCATGTCGGGCGCGAAGGACCCCGCGACGAGAGCGGCCGGCACCAGCCGGCCCCGGCCCGTCCCGTCGCTGCGGACGGCGGGCAGTACGGCGGCCGCATGGCTCAACGTGAACGGCAACTCGGCTCCTTGCGCAGGTGATTGGGCAGCCCGCCGGCGGGCCCGGCGGCCGGCCGCCCGGTGGGCGGGACGCCGCCGCGCCGGCACCGTCACGATCGCACATGGCCGATCGGTGAAGACCGGTCACGAACGGGTGCCCGGAGAAACGAAGTTGTCGTAGGGTCGCCTAGGTCGCCGCGCCGGTGCGCTGCACACCGCACGGGGACGGCGCACAGCAGGGCACGCGAGGGACCGCAGAACGCGCACGACAACAGAGAGGTGACCGTCCGAGGGCAACCACTCGGGCGTCCCGATCGTCACAACAGGGCGAACACTGCAGGCGGAGATCGGACGTCACGGCGTCCACGGGAGGGGTTCACTCTATGGCGGCGCAATTCGGCAGGAGGCTGCGCAAGGGAGCGGCAACCACCGCCGTGGCCGCGGCAGCGGTCGCGGCTCTGTCCGCTTCCCAGGCTCCGGGCGTCAGCGACCACGGCAGACAGACCGCCGCGGACGCCGTCCCCTCACCGGAGGCCGGCGCATCCGACGGCAGCGCCACCGGCAACTCCCCGTACTACACGGACCTGCCACCGCTCAAGAGTCCCAACCCGTCGCCCACCACCGGAACCGGGCCCATCGCGCAGGGCGGTACCGAGTCCGGCATCCCCGCGACCGTCCTCGACGCCTACAAGAAGGCCGAGGCGGCACTGCGCGAGAAGAAGCCGGGCTGCAACCTGCCCTGGCAACTGCTCGCCGCCATCGGCCGGGTGGAGTCCGGCCAGGCCCGCGGCGGCCGTGTGGACGCCGAAGGCACCACGCTCGGGCGGATCCTCGGCCCCCAGCTCGACGGCAACGGCTTCGCCCTCATCAAGGACACCGACAACGGTGCCTACGACGGCAACAGCTCCTACGACCAGGCCGTCGGCCCCATGCAGTTCATCCCGTCCACCTGGGCCTGGGCGGGCCGCGACGGCAACGGCGACGGCAAGAAGGACCCCAACAACGTCTACGACGCCGCGCTCGCCGCGGGCCACTACCTGTGCCGCAACGACTGGGACCTGTCCGACCAGGGCGACCTCGACCGGGCGATCCTCAGCTACAACAACTCGCGCGAGTACCTCAACCTCGTGATGAGGTGGCTGGACTACTACCGCAAGGGCGCCCACGAGGTCCCCGACGGCACGGGCACGCTGCCCGGCAACCGCAGCGACGGCGGAGCCGGCACCGGCCGTACGAGCCCGGGCACGCCCACCGGCCCGAGCGCTCCCGGCACCCCGGGTGCCACCAAGCCGCCGGCCACGTCCGAGCCCGATCCCGGACCGGGCCCGAGCAAGCCGGGCGGCGGTACGACCACTCCGAAGCCGCCCAGCACGCCGCCCGGCACCGGCGACCCGAGCACCCCGCCCCCCACGCCCACCGACACGGTGCACCGCCTGGAGGACGCCGGCACGGCGAAGCTCACCGCCATGGCCGGCGACGCGTTCGCGCAGCGGATCAGCACCCGCGCCGAGACCGAGGCCGGCAAGGCCGTCGGCAAGGTCCGCGTCCGGTTCACGATCCTCGGTGACACGGACACGACCTTCACGGGCGGTGAGAGCGTCGCCACGGTCTCCACGAACAGCTCTGGAGTCGCGGTCGCCCCCGTGCTGAAGGCAGGGGAGAAGACCGGCACCGTCACCGTCCGGGCCACCGTCGTGGGCCGTACGGTCGCGGGCCTCGACTACAAGGCCACCGTCACCGAGCGCGCCGCCGACAAGCTCACACGGACCGGCGAGGCCGCCCTGACCTGCGCCCCCGGCGGGGAGTTCGCGCACCAGGTGCAGGTGAAGGCCACGTACGGCGGCGCCGTCGCCGACGGCGTCGCGGCCACGGCCACATTGATCAAGTCGGCGGAGGACGCCGCCGCCAACGACAAGGGCCCCTACTTCAAGGGCGCCGACGGCAAGCCCGTGCGCACCCTGGCGGGCCTGAAGACCGACGCGAAGGGCCTGCTGACCCTGCCGAAGCTGTACGCGGACGACACCAGCGGCACCTTCCTGCTGCGCGTCACCACCGCGGGCGGCGCGACCCTCACCGTCGAGCTGACCGTGGCGGCCGCCGAGACGACCGCGCCGAGCCCCTCGGCCGAACCGGCCGCCTAGCGCACCGGCACGACGCCCCTCCTTCGCCGGGGAGGGGCGTCGTCGTGTGCCGTGCACTGTGCCGGTGGGGGAGGGGGACGTCGTCCCGTCAGCGTCTCTGCCGCGCGTTGGTGTGGCGGGTCGGCTCCGCCCCGGCCGGGTCCTCGGGCCACGGATGCTTCGGATACCGCCCCCGCAGCTCCGCCCGCACCCCCCGGTAGCCGTCCCGCCAGAAGGAGGCGAGGTCCGCGGTCACGGCCGCCGGGCGTCCCGCCGGGGACAGCAGGTGCACCAGCAGCGGCACCCCGGCGACCCGGGGCGACTCCTGCAGCCCGAACATCTCCTGCAGTTTCACCGCCAGCACCGGCTGCTCCGGCCGCCCGTAGTCGATCCGGATCCGCGACCCACTGGGCACGGTCATCCGCTCCGGGGCCAGCTCGTCGAGCCGCCCGGCCTCCCCGGAAGCCCACGGCAGCAGCCGGGCGAGCGCCTCCCCGGTGTCGATCCGCGCCAGGTCCGCCCGCCGCCGTGCCCGGCTCAGCTCGGGCTCCAGCCACTCGTCCACGCGCGCGTGGAGCGACTCGTCCGACACGTCCGGCCAGGGCTCACCGAGGTGCAGCCGCAGGAACGCCAGCCGCTGCCGCAGGACGACGGCCTCCGCCGGCCAGCGCAGCAGTCCGAGCCCGTCCCGCCGCAGCCCGTCGAGCAGCGCGTCGCGCACGAGTCCGGGATCGGCGTCCCTCAGCGCCCGTACCGCCAGCTCCACCGCCCCGAGCCGCTCCACCCGCCGCGCGACGACGTCCCCGCCGTCCCAGCGCACCTCGTCCCGCTCCCCGTGCAGCGCGCCCGCCGCGAGCCGGGCCGTCTCCTCGTCCACGACGGCCCCCAGCTGCACGCGCGCGTGCCCCTTCCCGACGGGCCGGTCCGCGACCGCGACGGCGATCCACGGGGCCCCGCGCAGGGCGCTCGCGTCACCGGCCTCGGCGCGGGTGCCGGAGACCATGAGGTACGACCCGCCGTCGGCCCGCGCCACCCGCTCGGGAAAGGCGAGGGCGGCCACCAGCCCGACCTGCCGGTCCTCGGACAGCCCCTGCCACACCCCGGCCGCGGGGGATCCGGACAGCCCGGAGCCGACGGCCCGCAGCCGCCGTACCTCGGCGCGCCACCGCGAGGCGTAGGCGTCACCGCCGCGCCGGGCACGGCGCAGGGCACCGGCCAGATCGTCGCCGTACTCCCGCGGAGTCTCCTCGCTGAGCAGCGCCACCACGTCCGCGGCCCGCTCGGCCCCCACGAGCGGCACGGAGTCGACCAGCGCCCTCCCCAACCGCGGATGCAGCCCCAGCCGGGCCAGTACGGCCCCGCGCTCGGTGGCACGGCCCTCGTGATCCAGGGCCCCCACGGCCTCCAGCACACCCCGTGCCGCCGCCATGGCCCCGGAAGGCGGTGGATCCAGCAGCGCCAGCCCCGAGGCGTCCGGATCCCCCCAGCACGCCACCTGCAACGCGAACGCCGTCAGGTCGGCCGCCTCGATCTCCGGAGCCGGGAAGCGCGGCAGGCGCGCGTCCTCGGCCTCCGCCCAGCACCGGTACACCGTCCCCGGCGCCTCACGGCCGGCCCGGCCCGCCCGCTGCCGCCCGGCCGCCCGTGACGCCCGCACCGTCGCCAGCGCGCTCAGCCCCCGCGCGTGATCCACCCGCGGCTCCCGCGCCAGACCCGAGTCCACCACGACCCGCACGCCCGGCACCGTCAGCGACGACTCGGCGACGGACGTCGCCAGCACCACGCGCCGGCGCGCCCCGGGCACCAGCACCGCGTCCTGGACCGCGGCGGGAGCCCGGCCGTGCACCTGGAGCACGTCCACCCCGTCGAGCGCCCCGAGCTGCGCGGCGACCCGGCCGATCTCGCCGACGCCGGGCAGGAAGCACAGGACGTCCCCCTCCTGTTCGGCCAGCGCCCGCCGCACCACGGACGCCACGTGCGCGAGCAACGCCGGGTCGACCCGCATCCCGTGCGGCGGCCGGACCGGCCGCGCCGGCGGGGCCCACACCACCTCCACCGGATGCGCGGTGCCCTGCGCCTCCACCACCGGCGCACCGCCCAGCAGCGCGGCCCAGCCCTGCGCGTCGGTCGTCGCCGAGGCAGCCACCAGCCGCAGCTCCGGCCGCAGCGCCTGGCGCACGTCCCACAGGAACGCCGCCGCCGTGTCCGCGTCCAGGTGCCGCTCGTGGCACTCGTCGAGGACCACCACGTCGGTACCGGCCAGCTCCTGGTCGCGCTGCAGCCGCTGCACCAGCACACCGGTCGTGACGACCTCCACGCGCGTGTGCCGCCCGACGACCCGCTCACCGCGCACGGTGTAGCCGACGCTCTCGCCGGTCCTCTCGCCCAGCAGCCACGCCATCCGCCGCGCCGCCGCCCGGGCCGCGATCCGCCGCGGCTCCGCCACGACGACCCGCCGCCGCGGCCCGTCCCCGACCAGCCCGGCCAGGACGAGCGGCACCAGGGTGGTCTTGCCGGTGCCGGGCGGCGCGACGAGCACGGCGGTGCCGTGCCCCTCCAGCGCGTCGTGCAGCGCGGGCAGCGCACCGCGCACGGGCAGGGCGTCCAGGGCGTCGTAACGGATCACGCCCTCAGTGTCGTACGCCCGGCGAGACGCCTCCCACGCGCGGGGCGCCCGTCTGAGCCCACGGGAGGGTCAGCCGCGCTCGCAGACGAAGACGGCCGTTCCGGGGATCAGGTTGCCGCGCAGGGGCGACCAGCCGCCCCACTCGGAGGTGTTCCACGCCGGCCACTCCGGCTCCACCAGGTCGACCAGGCGGAAGCCCGACGCCACGACGTCCCGGACGCGGTCGCCGAGGGTGCGGTGGTGCTCCACGTAGACGGCGCGGCCCTCGTCGTCCTGTTCGACGTAGGGCGTGCGGTCGAAGTACGACGCCGAGACGGTCAGCCCCTCGGGCCCCGGCTCGTCCGGGAACGCCCAGCGGATCGGGTGCGTCACCGAGAAGACGAGACGGCCGCCCGGGCGCAGCACCCGGCGCACCTCCCGCAGCACCTGGCGCGGATCCGCGACGAAGGGCAGCGCCCCGTACGCCGAGCAGACCAGGTCGAACGAGGCGTCCGCGAAGGGCAGTGCGTCGGCGTCGGCGCACACCAGGGGGAAGGAGCCGCCGATGCGCAGCGCGTGCTGCAGCTGCCGGTGCGAGATGTCCAGGGCGACCGGACGCGCCCCCTGGGCGGCCAGCCAGCGCGAGCACTGGGCGGCGCCGGCGCCGATCTCCAGGACGTCGCGGCCCTTCAGCTCCTCGGGCGGGCCGAGCAGCTCGGCCTCGATCTCGTCCAGCCCTTCGGGGCCCCAGACGAAGCGGTCGTCGCCGAGGAAGGTGCCGTGCTCGACCTGGTACTCGTCCGCGTTCCGGTCCCACCAGCCACGATTGGCTCGGGAGCTCTCCGTGGCCCCGGCGGCGCGGCGGGTGGCCTCGGGTTCGGGCGCTTCGGGCTCTTGGATGATCGGCTCCCTCGTCGTACTCTTCCGTCCAGCCGGTCCCGGCGACGTCGCAAAAGGGGGCTTCGTGCCCCCTGCGTGGCCTCGAACGACTCGAATTGTGCCGGGTATGCGCCGTTCCGCCCCGGGTGGGCGGCTTCGCGCATTGACCCTGCCCGGCTGCCCCCGTATGCTACAAGTTGCGCTGCGGGCCTGCGCACCTCAGACGTAGCAGGTCGCGCTCGCATCTGTTGTATGTCCCCTCGGTTGTCGAGGCGCCACCAGTGGGTTTGTGTGGCGCTTCCTTGGCTGTCCGGCTTCTTCAGAGCGAAACGGGCTCCCGGCGTAAGCAGTACCTACGACTCACTGTCCGTACCGGAGCCCTTTCCCACATGACGAGCAGCACCGAGACCACCTCTACCACCCCGCAGGTAGCGGTCAACGACATCGGTAACGAGGAAGCTTTCCTCGCCGCGATCGACGAGACGATCAAGTACTTCAACGACGGCGACATCGTCGACGGCGTCATCGTGAAGGTCGACCGGGACGAGGTCCTGCTCGACATCGGTTACAAGACCGAAGGTGTCATCCCGAGCCGCGAGCTCTCGATCAAGCACGACGTCGACCCCAACGAGGTCGTCGCCGTCGGTGACGAGATCGAAGCCCTTGTTCTCCAGAAGGAGGACAAGGAAGGCCGCCTGATCCTCTCGAAGAAGCGCGCCCAGTACGAGCGCGCCTGGGGCACCATCGAGAAGATCAAGGAAGAGGACGGCATCGTCACCGGTACCGTCATCGAGGTCGTCAAGGGTGGTCTCATCCTCGACATCGGCCTCCGTGGCTTCCTGCCGGCTTCCCTCGTCGAGATGCGCCGTGTCCGCGACCTCCAGCCCTACGTGGGCAAGGAGCTCGAGGCCAAGATCATCGAGCTGGACAAGAACCGCAACAACGTGGTCCTGTCCCGCCGTGCCTGGCTGGAGCAGACCCAGTCCGAGGTCCGCCAGACGTTCCTCACGACCCTCCAGAAGGGTCAGGTCCGTTCCGGCGTCGTCTCCTCGATCGTCAACTTCGGTGCCTTCGTGGACCTGGGTGGCGTCGACGGCCTGGTGCACGTCTCGGAGCTCTCCTGGAAGCACATCGACCACCCCTCCGAGGTTGTCGAGGTCGGCCAGGAAGTCACCGTCGAGGTCCTCGACGTCGACATGGACCGCGAGCGTGTCTCCCTGTCGCTGAAGGCGACCCAGGAAGACCCGTGGCAGCAGTTCGCCCGCACCCACCAGATCGGCCAGGTCGTGCCCGGCAAGGTCACGAAGCTGGTTCCGTTCGGTGCGTTCGTCCGCGTGGACGAGGGCATCGAGGGTCTGGTCCACATCTCCGAGCTGGCCGAGCGCCACGTGGAGATCCCGGAGCAGGTCGTCCAGGTCAACGACGAGATCTTCGTCAAGGTCATCGACATCGACCTCGAGCGCCGTCGCATCAGCCTCTCGCTGAAGCAGGCCAACGAGTCCTTCGGTGCCGACCCGGCCTCGGTCGAGTTCGACCCGACCCTGTACGGCATGGCCGCGTCCTACGACGACCAGGGCAACTACATCTACCCCGAGGGCTTCGACCCCGAGACCAACGACTGGCTCGAGGGCTACGAGACCCAGCGCGAGGCGTGGGAGACCCAGTACGCCGAGGCGCAGCAGCGCTTCGAGCAGCACCAGGCGCAGGTCATCAAGTCCCGCGAGGCGGACGAGAAGGCCGCTGCCGAGGGTGGCGAGGCCGCCGCTCCGGTCGCGTCCGGTGGCGGTTCGTACTCCTCCGAGGGCCCGGACAACTCCGGTGCGCTGGCCTCGGACGAGGCGCTGGCCGCGCTTCGCGAGAAGCTGGCCGGCGGTCAGAGCTGAACGCTCGCCGCTGAGGCATAGCCGATAGCCAAGGGGCCGTACCTTTCGAGGTACGGCCCTTTGGTGTTGCCGCGAGCGGGCCCGTCGGTCGGCCGCAAGCCGGCGGGGGCTGGTCGCGCAGTTGCCCGCGCCCCTCACGCAGGGGGTCGCCCCCACGCCAAGATCATGAATCTCCTCTGCCGGGAATGCCCACGCCCGCACCGGCGTTGTGGACGGTGAAACACGAGGAGGAGCGGTCACTGTGCTTGATCCCCAGGATTTGTACGCATGGGAGCCGAAGGGCCTGGCCGTCGTCGACATGGCGCTCGCCCAGGAGTCGGCCGGACTTGTCATGCTCTACCACTTCGACGGGTACATCGACGCGGGCGAGACCGGCGACCAGATCGTCGACCGGCTGCTCGACTCGCTGCCGAACCAGCTCGTGGCCCGCTTCGACCACGACCGGCTCGTGGACTACCGCGCCCGTCGCCCCCTGCTGACCTTCAAGCGCGACCGCTGGAGCGACTACGAGGACCCCGCCATCGAGGTGCGGCTCGTGCAGGACGCCACCGGCGCGCCCTTCCTGCTGCTGTCCGGACCCGAGCCGGACGTGGAGTGGGAGCGCTTCGCGGCCGCCGTACGGCAGATCGTGGAGCGACTCGGCGTCCGCCTGTCCGTGAACTTCCACGGCATCCCCATGGGCGTTCCGCACACCCGCCCGGTGGGCCTCACCCCGCACGGCAACCGCACGGACCTCGTCCCGGGCCACCGCAGCCCGTTCGAGGAGGCCCAGGTGCCCGGCAGCGCCGAGTCCCTCGTCGAGTACCGGCTCCTCCAGGCCGGCCACGACGTCCTGGGCGTCGCCGCCCACGTCCCGCACTACATCGCGCGTTCCCCCTACCCGGACGCGGCCCTCACCGTGCTCGAGGCCATCACCGCGGCCACCGGACTGGTCCTGCCCGGGATCGCCCACGCCCTGCGCTCGGACGCCCATCGCACCCAGACCGAGATCGACCGGCAGATCCGCGAGGGCGACGAGGACCTCACCGCGCTCGTCGAGGGCCTGGAGCACCAGTACGACGCGGTCGCCGGTGCCGAGACCCGCGGCAACATGCTCGCCGAGCCGGTGGACATCCCCTCCGCGGACGAGATCGGCCGTGAGTTCGAGAAGTTCCTGGCGGAACGAGAAGGCGAGAACTGACGGCACCCGGAACCGCGAGAACCGACGAAGTCCCGGACTGCTGAACGGCACCCTTCTCCCCGGCGGTCCCGGTGGAGCGTCTAGGCTGCGGCTCATGCTGAAGGTGGGCCTGACCGGCGGTATCGGCGCCGGCAAGAGCGAGGTGTCGCGGCTGCTCGTGGAGTGCGGAGCCGTGCTGATCGACGCGGACCGCATCGCCCGGGAGGTCGTCGCACCGGGGACACCCGGCCTCGCGGCGGTCGTCGACGCCTTCGGCGAGGAGATTCTCGCCGAGGACGGCAGCCTGGACCGGCCGCGACTCGGTTCGATCGTCTTCGCGGACGCCGCCAAGCTCGCCACCCTCAACTCCATCGTGCACCCGCTGGTGGGCGAGCGGTCCCGGGCACTGGAGGAGGCGGCCGCCGAGGACGCGGTCGTCCTCCACGACGTCCCGCTCCTCACGGAGAACGGCCTGGCCCCGCTGTACGACCTGGTGATCGTCGTCGACGCCTCCACCGACACCCAGCTCGACCGGCTGGTACGGCTGCGCGGCATGACCGAGGAGGACGCCCGCGCGCGGATGGCCGCCCAGGCCGGCCGGGAGCAGCGGCGCGCGATCGCGGACATCGTGATCGACAACGACGTCCCACTGGCCGAGCTGGAGCAGCGGGTGCGGGAGGTGTGGTCCGAGCTGGTGCGCAGGTCGAAGGCCCCCCGTGCGGAAGAGTCGCAGCCTTCGAAGGGACAGGGGCACATCCATGAGGAACAGCGGCAGCAGCACGCGGACCAGCAGCACGGGCAATAGCGCGGAATAGCAGCCCTCTCACGGGGCGTTGAACTGCTCCAGTGAGGGAAGGACTCTGCCGTGCCCGAGACCAGCGGTTCCGCCGGACGTACCCCGGAGACCCATGTCATCGACTTCCGTGCCGCCGAGCAGCTCCTGGCGGCCCGGGACCCGCGGGGCGCGGTGAAGCTGCTCGACAAAGTCGTCGCCGCGCATCCCGAGAACACCGCCGCGCGGCTGCTGCGCGCCCGTGCCTTCTTCGCGGCGGCGCAGCTGAGGCCCGCGGAGCTGGAGTTCTCGATCGTTCTGGAGCGGGAGCCCGACAACGCGTACGCGCACTTCGCCCTCGCGCGCACCTATGAGCGGCAGAACCGCCCCGAGCAGGCCAAACGCCATTTCCGTCTGGCGGCCGCACTGGACCCCAACCCGGAGTTCCTGAAGGCGGCACACTTCGACTCGTAGGCGGCGGCCCCCCACAGGGCCGGATTCACGCCTCAGCGGCGGGTGTCCGGCGGCTCGTACGGCGGGATGCCCGGGCCCGGCTGGTAATGCGGGCCCTTGCGGATGTGCCTGAGGACGACCGTCAGGTCGATCAGCACGATCAGCAGCAGCACTCCGCACGCGACGGCCCAGCCGGTCCGTCCCACCAGGGCGAACGCCACCGTGCCGAACAGCGCCCAGACCAGCCCCCACAGGCTCAGCCAGAAGCGCGCCCGCAGGGCACTGCGCGCGGTCCTCGGTTCACTGCCTGTACGCATCGCGATCACCACTCCTGTCTGCAACGTACTCCGCGCCGCGGGTGCTGACCAACAGGGCAGTCCGGGCCCGGTGAGGACCCTCGGTCACTCGGTCGGGTGAACGGAGTGGAGGGGGGAACGGGCGTGCGGGGACCGCCCGTTGGACGGACATGGAACAGAAAATGCGTGAGGGGTACGAGGGGACGGGCCCCGGGGTGATCACCCCGGACGGCTGCGCCGTGGAGTTCTACGCTCGCCTGCCCGTAGGGGAGGAGCCGGAGATCATCGCCGCGGCGGTGCCCGAGGGGGTGCGCATCCTGGAGCTGGGCAGCGGGGTCGGCCGGATGACCCACGCCTTGCGGGAGCGGGGGTTCACGCTGACGGCGGTGGACGAGTCCGCCGAGATGCTGGCGCGCGTGCGCGGGGCCCGCACGATACGCAGCCCGATCGAGGAGCTGGACCTCGGTGAGACGTTCGACGTCGTGCTGCTCGCGTCGTTCCTGGTGCACGCGGGCGACGCCGGGGTGCGCCGGGGCCTGCTGCGCACCTGCGCCCGCCATGTCGCCGAGGGCGGCTGCGTTCTGATCCAGCGGGAAGGCGAGGACTACCACGCGAACGTGCCGCGCGAGCGCGTGGATCCCGGCGGCTTCACCGTACGGGTCGTGTCGTCCGAGCCGATCGGTGACGGTGTGCGTTCCGTCCGGGCGGAGTACGAGTTTCCCGATGCCGTCTGGACGCAGACGTTCCGCTCGCGCCCCCTGAGCAGGGAGCAGTTCGAGGCGGCACTGACCGAGGCGGGGCTGCGTGTGGACCGCTGTCTTACGGAGGACCGGACATGGGTGCGAGCGGTACCGGTTACGCCGGCACCGTCCTCGTCCGCCGGGCGGCGATGAGTTTCCGAGGAGGGGGCGGTCCATCCCCGCGACACCAGCGGATCGCTTCCCCAGGAGACCTTCATGTCCGAGACCGCCGTTCCCGCACCCGCTCCCGTCTCCGCCACCGCCCCGTCCGCCCGGGCCGGTGCCGTCGTCGCCGAGTCCGCGACCGCGCGTGGGCGGCGTGCGCGGATCGCCCTGCGCGCCCTGCAGATCCTGCTGGCCCTGTTCTACGCGGTCGCCAGTGCCCTGCCCAAGCTGATCGGGCATGCCTCGGCCGCCGAGTCCTTCGACCGGCTCGGCTGGGGCAGTGCCGGGATGTACACGATCGGCGCGCTCGAACTGGCCGGTGCCATCGCCCTGTTGCTACCGGTGCTCCAGTCCGTGGCGGCGATGGCGCTGGGCGCCTTGATGGTGGGCGCGTTCGTGGTCCAGGTGACCGTGTTCGACGGGGAGAACGCGGCGACGCCGCTGATCCTCCTCGTGCCGCTCGCCCTCATCGCCTGGGCGCGGCGGCGGCACAACGCGGACCTGCTGCGGCTGCTTCGACCGCGTGCGTGACGGCCCGCTCAGGGCTTGGGCCTGCCTCGGCCCCTGCTCGGACCCGGAGCAGGGCCAGGGCCCTGGCCGGGGCCGCTGCCGGAACCGCTCCCGGGAACACCACCTCCGGGAGCAGCGCCCCGGGGCACAGCGCCTGTGAAACCGGGCAGTCCTCGCAGGCGTTCCAGTTCGCGGCGGTCGCGCTTGGTCGGGCGGCCCGCGCCGCGGTCGCGGATGCCGGCGGGGGCGACGGCCTCGCGGGGAGGCGGCGGCGGGGAGTTGTCGACGTAGCACTGGACGGCCACGGGAGCGCCGACGCGCTTGCGGATCAGCCGGGTCACGATGACGACCCTCTCGCGGCCCTCCTGGCGCAGGCGCACCTCGTCACCGATGCGCACGGCGTGGGCGGGCTTCACGCGCTCGCCGTTGACGCGGACGTGGCCGCCCCGGCACGCGGTGGCGCCCATGGAGCGGGTCTTGACCAGACGTACGGACCAGATCCAGCTGTCGACGCGGACGGTCTGGCCGCTCTGCGGACCGGCGGCCTCGGCGGCGGCGATGGCCGCGGCGACCTTGGGGTCGAGGGGCCGGTCCCCGGCCTGAACGGGCCCGGGGCCGGTGGCGGGTGTGCCGGACGACGTGTCGGCGGACGCGTCGGTGGAGGGGGCCGCGGGGGAGTGCGGGGACGGCACGTCGCCGGGCGACCCGCGCTCGGGTGCCTTCTCCGGGGGCACCGCGTTCCCTGCCGCGTCCGTACCGCCGTACTCCGTACCTCGAGAAGCCATGCCTTCGACCTTAGCCCTCCCGAGGGGCCGACCGGACGGGTATGACCGCGCCCGGCCGACATTCCCAAAGAGACTTTTGCAAAAAGTCTTTTGCTGACTGGTTCCGGCCGCCTACGCTCCCGGCATGGAGAGCGACGAGCACAAGCGCGTACTCGACCCGGAGCACGACACCGCCGCCCTGAAGGCCCTCACGCACCCCCTGCGGATCCGGCTGCTGGGGCTGCTCCGCCAGGACGGGCCGGCGACGGCCAGTGAACTGGCGGCGCGGACGGGGGAGTCGTCGGCGTCGGCCAGCTACCACCTGCGGGTGCTGGCGAAGTACCGGTTCATCGCCGAGGCCGAGCACCGGGACGGCCGGGAGCGGCGCTGGCGGGCGCTGCACACGGTGACGTCGTGGAGCAACGAGTCGATGGAGTCGACCTCGGCGGGGCGCGCGTTCGTCAGCCTGGCGCGGCGGAGGCAGATCGAGCACCTGGAGGTGTCCCTCGCCCAGCACGAGTCGGACATGGCCGCCGGGCGGCTGGGTCCGGAGTGGGTGGAGCCCTCCGGGATCAGTGACCTCATGCCCCGGCTGACGCCCGGCTCGGTCGAGGAGCTCTGGGCGACCGTCGCGGCGAAGCTGGAGGAACTGACCGCGCGTGACGCGGACGACCCGGACGCGCGGCGGGTCGTGCTCCTCACCGCCGCGCTGCCGGTCGCACCTTACGAACAGGAGGACCCCGGCGATACCGAGGGCATGGAGGGCACCGGGGCCGCTGGGGACGAGGGCGACTCATGACGGGCCCCGGCGCCCGAGCCGCCGGACCGTCCGGCTCCCCGGGGATACGGAGCGCCCGGCGGCGCTACGTCACGCTCTGTGCGCTCCTCTGGCTGCCGCCCGGTCTGGGCATGGCCTCGATGGTGCTGCTGTTCAGCGAGCGCGGCATGTCCGTGGCCGCGATCGCGGGACTGTTCGCGGTCCACTCACTGACGGTGGCAGCGCTGGAACTGCCCACCGGGGGACTGTCCGACGTCCTCGGGCGCAGGCCGGTGCTCGCCGCGGCCGGTGTGCTGAACGTGGCGGCCAGCCTCCTGCTCGGCCTCGGCGGCACGGTCTGGGCGCTCACCGCCGGCATGGTGCTCATGGGCGCCGCCCGGGCGCTGTCCAGCGGCACGGCCGAAGCCTGGTACGTCGACACCGTCCACGAGTGTTCCGGGCCGGACGCGGAGTTGCGCACCGGGCTGGCCCGAGGCGGCTCGGCGACCTCCGCCGCCCTCGCGGCCGGCATCCTGCTCGGTGGCGCGGTGCCCTGGCTGCTCGGCCTGGGGCCCGATCCCTGAGCCCGGCTGAGCGCGGCGACCGGCGGGATGGTGCTGCCCCTGGCCGTCCCCCTGCTGCTCGGCGCCGTGGTCCGGGTCGTCTTCGTCTGCTACGTCCTGGCCGTACTGCGGGAGCCCCCGCGGCCGCCGGCCACCTTGGCTGCCGTGGTGAGAGGGGTGCCGGCCACCGTCATGGACGGGCTGAGGCTCGGCGGGCGGGACGCAGTGGTCCGTCGCGTGCTGCTCAGCGCCGCGGCCGCCGGCAGTGCCCTGGCCGCCGTCGAACTGCTCGTGCCCGGGCGCACGGCCCAGGTGACCGGGGCACCGGACTCCGGTGCGATGGTCTACGCCGCACTGTCCTGTGCCGGATTCCTGTGCAGCGGGGCCGGCAGCCACCTCGCGCCCCTCACCGCCCGGGTCGCCGGCAGTGGTGAACGGGCCGTGCTGGCCGGTCTCGGGACCGGGGCGGCCGGACTGCTGCTGCTCGGGATCACCGCGGCCTCCGGACACCCGACGGCCACGGCCTTCGCGATCGCCGGGTTCTGCCTGGTCTACCTCGGCCTCGGTGCCGCGTCCCCGAACGAGAACGAGTTGCTGCACCGTCGCGTCTCCAGCGCGGGCCGTGCCACCGCCCTGTCCGTCCAGTCCCTCGCCCAGCAACTGGTCGGCGCACTCACGGGGTTGGTCGTGGGGGTGCTGCGCCCGGGGCCGCTGCCCTGGCTGCTGACCGGTGCCGTGCTGCTCGCCGGTGCGCTGCTGTGGTCGGGGCGCGCCGGTGATCGGACCGGGCGGGCGACCGCCGCCGGGGGTGAGACCGGCGCCCTCTCCGCAGCCGCCCCTGCCGATGATCGAGCCCCCCGAAAGACCCGCCCCGCGCCTCGTCCTACGGTGGAGTGATGGACACCAGCGGCCTTCCCGTTCTCGACCGGCGCATCGCGGAGTGCCGGGCCTGCCCGCGGCTGGTCGCCTGGCGCGAGGAGACGGCCCGTGTGAAGCGAGCGGCCTTCGCGGACTGGACGTACTGGGGGCGGCCGGTGCCCGGGTTCGGGCCGGCCGACGCGCGGCTGCTGATCGTGGGCCTCGCCCCGGCCGCGCACGGCGGGAACCGCACCGGACGGATGTTCACGGGCGACCGCTCGGGAGACGTCCTGTACGAGGCGCTGCACGACGTCGGTCTCGCCTCCCAGCCGACCGCCGTGCACGCCCACGACGGGCTGGAGCTGTACGGCGTGCGCGTGACCTCGCCGGTGCACTGCGCCCCGCCCGCCAACAAGCCCACCCCCGAGGAGCGGGACACCTGCCGCCCCTGGCTCGTGCAGGAGTTGCGACTGCTGCGCCCGACCCTGCGGGCCGTGGTCGTGCTGGGCGCCTTCGGCTGGCAGGCCGCGCTGCCCGCGTTCGCCGAGGCGGGCTGGCCGGTGCCGAAACCGCGTCCCGCCTTCGGCCACGGGAGCCGGGTCCGGCTGGACGGGCTGGAGCTGTTCGGCTGCTACCACGTCAGCCAGCGCAACACCTTCACCGGGCGTCTCACGCCGGTGATGCTGCGGGACGTCCTGCGCACGGCCGCGCAGGCGGCGGACCTGCCGGTGAACGGCTAGCCGGACGGGCGGTCGGCGGTCTCGGTGGGCAGCACGGACTCACGCAGAACCTGGATCGGGGACGACCGCCGTCGCCGTGATCTCCACCAGCTGGCCCGTGTACCCCAGGCACGCCACGCCGATCAGCGTCGACGAGTGCGGGCCCGCGCTGAGTCCCGACGCCTCGACCACGGCCCAGACGGCGGACAGCACCGCAGGATCGGCGCTCACCACGTACACGTCCGTCGACACGACGTGGGCCGGATCGCTGCCGACGGCGTCCAGTTGCTCCCGCAGGTTGGCGATGACCTGCTCCGCCTGCCGCACCGGATCCTGCGGGCCGACGAGCTCGCCCTCCGCGTCGAGGGGCACGGCCCCGGCGAGGAACGCCAGCCGCGTGCCGGCCTCGACGACGGACGCGTGGGAGTAGGTGGGCGGCGGGAACAGGCTCGGGACGGTGACACGGCGGATCACGGCAGTTCTCCGATCTGGGACGGCGCATCGGGCAACCCGCCGATCATGCGGGCCACGGCACGCGGACGCACCCGTATTTCGGTTCACAGGGCCGGGCGTTCCTCTTGCCCTGCCCGGGACACCGACCGACCAGGAGCGAGCCTGCCGTGTCCACCGTTGCGGACCAGATCTGCTGGGCCGACGCGCTCGTCGGGCGGCTGACGATCCGACCGGACCGGCTTGCCCGGACCCTCCGTGAGGTGGAGGAACTGCTCACCCGGGCCGTGGACGCAGCTCGCACCTGAGGTTGCGTTCATAAAGAACCCCCACCGCGCCCCCCTCCGACACGTTCCCGAAACCTCGTGGTGGGTGACCCGGCCTACCCTGGATGTCCCCACCCCGCCCCGGTCGCCGTCGCCCGAAGGCCCGCCCCCGCCTGAGCCGAGACGACAGGAGCCCCGTGTCCCGCCGCACCACCCCCCGTCTTCCCCCGTGGCTCGCGCACGCGCTGCGTGCCCAGCGGGGGCCCGTGCCCTGGAGCGCGGTGACCCGCGGGGCCCTGTCGGCCGGTCCGCTGCTGCTGGTCGCGGTGCAGGCCGGGCGCACGTCGCTGGGTGTCGTCGCCGCCATCGCCGCGATGCTGGCCGGGATCAACGACCGGCCCGGCAGCCGGCGGGCCTCCGTCGAGCGCCTCGGGGTGCCCGCCCTGGGCGGTGCCGTGGGGCTGGTCGTCGGGACGTACGCCGGGCAGGGCACCGGCGCGGTCGTGCTGACCGTGATCCTCACACTCGTGGGTCTGGTCGCCGGTGCGATCAGCGCCGTCGGGCCGGTCGCCTCCGCCACCGGCACGCAGCTGCTCGTCGGCGCCGCCGTCGGGGCCGGGATGCCCCTGCCCGAACCCGGCTGGGAGCGCGCCCTCGCCTTCCTCGCCGGGGCCGGCTGGCTGCTCCTGCTGCGGCTCGCCCTGCCCACCCCCGGCTCCCTCGGCGGTGACTTCCGCTTCGACGGGGAACGCGAAGCCGTGGCCGGGGTCTACGACGCCGTCGCCGCACTGCTCGACGCCGTCGGCGGACCGGACGCCATCCCCCGGCGCGCAGCGCTCACCGCCGCCCTCGACCACGCGCAGGACGCCCTCGCCGGACCCCGGCTGCGGCGGCACGCGTCCTCCTCCGCCGAGCGCCGGCTGCACGCCCGGTACGCCGCCGCCCTGCCCCTCGCCGAAGCCGCGACCGCCCTCGCCTGGGCCGGTGAACCCGTCACCGAACGTGCCTCGGAGGGCCCCCGGCGACTGGCCGCCGCGGTGCGCGGCGACGTCCACACCGGGCCACTGCCCGCGCCCGTCCGGTCGGCGCCCGCCCTGCGCGCCCTCGACGACGCCCTGCTGCACGCCGCCGAGGTCTTCGACCGGGGCCGCGGGGGCGACCTGCACACCCGCCCCCATATCGCCCGGCTCCGGCTGCGTGCTGCCCTCGGCAGCGCCGGGCGGGAGTACGGGCTGCGCGTGGCCCTGAGCTTCGGGGCCGCCGCGGCGGTCGCCCAGGCCCTGCACCGGACGCAGTGGTACGGGCAGCACGACCACTGGTACTGGCTGCCCGCCACGGCCGTCTTCCTCGTCAAGCCCGACCTCGGGCCGCTGGCCTCGCGCGTGCTCAACCGGGCCGCCGGGACCGTCCTCGGAGCTCTCCTCTTCGCCGGGCTCGCGGCCGTCCTGCCCCGCCCCGAGGGGCTCGTCGCGCTGGTCGCCCTCAGCGGGGCGCTCATCCCCGTCGCCACCCGGCACTTCGCGGCCCAGACCGCCGTCGTCACCGTCCTCGTCCTCGCCCTGGTCATGGTCGGCGGTGAGCCCCAGGCCTCCGCCGGCCGCATCGGCGAGACCCTGCTGGCCTGCGTGATCGTGCTGCTCGTCGGGCACCTGACGATGCCGGGGCAGAAGGGCGGGGGCGTACGCGGCCGGCTCACGGCGGCCGCCGACGCCGCGTACGCCTACCTCGCCCACGTCCTGGCCGAAGCCGGCACCCCGCGCACCGGCGCGGCCGCCGTGCCCGTGGAGAGCACCGGCCCGCGCGCGTCCGCCGGTGCCCGGGCCGGTGCGACGCGCACCGGCCGGCGCCCGGCACCGCCGGGGCCCCACACCACCGCCGACCACCGCGCCGCCCGCTGGACGCTGCGCCGCGAGGCCTACCGGACCCTGGCCGAGGCCCGGTCCGCCCTCACACTGGCCGCGCACGAACTGCCCGCCCTGGCCCGGCACACCGAGGGCGCGGACGAGGTGGCCGACCTGCTCGAACGCCTCGTCGACACCACCACCGCCTGCGCCGTCCATCTCGACGACACGGGCCGTATCGGGCCGGGAGACACCGAGCGGCTCACCGCTCTGCTCGGTGACCTCGCCGGACCCGGTGCGCGGCTGGGACTGCGGCTGCCCCGGACACCCCTCGCCGGACAGCGCGGTCAACGCGGACAGCGCGGACAGCGCGGACAGCGGGGATAGCGGGGACAGTGCGGACAGCGCCCGGACCCCGCCCCGAGCGGGCGCCGTACGGCGGCCCTCAGCCGATCCGCACCCACACCGGCGCGTGGTCCGAGCCCGGCACACCCCGGCGGGCCGCCGGGTCCGGGCCGATCGACGGCAGGCCCGGCGGGCCCTCCTCCGGCAGTCCCGTGCCCGCCGCCGTCGCCCGGTGGACCAGACGGTGGCTGAGCAGCACATGGTCGATCAGCTCCCGGCGCCCGGAGTTCACGCGCGAGTAGCGCTGCCCGGGCGGGATGAGCGGGGCCACGTCCCACAGCCGGGTCGCGTCGCCGCGGTCGGGGCGGTCGTACCCCGGGGTGCCGATCTCCGAGCCGGGCGGGCCCAGCAGGATCTGGGTCGTGGCCGCCTGCACCTCGTCGTTCAGGTCGCCGACCAGCGCCACGTCCCGCCCCTGCCCGTCCCCGGCCAGCAAGGCGTCGGCCAGGGCGCGCAGCGCCGTCGCCTCGGCCGCCCGCCGGTACAGGGCGTACGCGCCGTAGCGGGCCCGTTCCCCCTCGTCGCGCGGCTGGAAGCGGCCGTCCGGGTACGACAGCAGCTTGGACTTCAGGTGGCAGACCGCCACCCGCAGCGACCCGCTCCCGGCGGGGCCGCCCTCCCCGGCCTCCACGGCCAGGAAGCCCCGCCCCGCCCCGGACACCGTCGTCCCCGCGTCGTCCACCTGCACGGGACGCAGCTCCGCCGGGAAGGAAGCCGTGTCCGCCACCACCGTCAGCGGCACGCGGCTGAGAAAGCCGACCCGTATGCCGCGGCTGTCGGCGTGGTCGGACAGGGCGAGGTGCCAGTCGTCGTCCAGCATCCCCGTCAGGTCCTTCAGGGCCTCCGGATCGCCGACCTCCTGCACGCCCAGCAGGGTGGGGTCGAGTTCCGTGATCACGGCGGCGAGCGCGGCGAGCTTCGCCCCGTAGGCGGCCTCGTCCTCGGGGCCGTACGGACCGCCGGGGCGGTAGAGGTTCTCCAGGTTCCAGGTGCCGAGGAGCATGCCGGGCTCCTTTCCGAAGCCGACAGACGGGGTGGTGAGGCCAGGGTGCGCGCCTGGCCCGCCCCGCGACAGAGCCGTGACGGGATGCGCGGTTCGGCTCATGTCGCCCCACGACACAGTCGTACGTTGACGTGATGACGCCTTCTGCCGCGGACGGTCCCGCCGAGCTCATCATCAGCGCATGTACGGTCCTCGTGCACGACGATCAAGAGCGGGTGGGGTTCGCCGAGGACGCCGCGATCGTCGTGCGCGACGGGCTCGTCGACGCCGTCACCACCGCCGCCGCCGTCGCGGACCTGCCCGCCGCGGAGCGCGTCGACGCCCGCGGCCAGGTCGCCCTGCCCGGGCTGATCAACTGTCACACGCACGCGCCGATGGTCGCCCTGCGCGGTCTCGCCGAGGACCTGCCGACCGAGGAGTGGTTCAACGACGTCGTGTGGCCGGTGGAGTCCAACCTCACCGCCCGGGACGTGGAACTGGGGGCGCTGCTGGCCTGCGCCGAGATGATCCGCGCCGGCGTCACCTGCTTCGCCGACCACTACTTCGCCATGGACGCCGTCGCCCGGGTCGTCACGGAGTGCGGGATGCGCGCCCTGCTCGGGGAGGCCTTCTTCTCCTCGCAGGGGCCCCAAGGGCGGGAGCGTTCCCTGGAGTTCGCGCTGCGCCACCGCGGTACGGCCGACGGGCGCATCACCACCGCCCTCGCGCCCCACGCCCCCTACACCGTCGACGACACCGACCTCGCCGCCACCGCCCGGCTCGCCCACGAACACGGCCTGCCCGTGCACCTGCACGCCGCCGAGAACCGCGACCAGACCGACACCAGCCTCGCCCGCCACGGCGTCACCCCGATCGAAGTGCTGGAACGCACCGGCGTCCTCGACACCGACGTCCTCATCGCCCACGGCACCGGCATCACCGACCGGGACCTGCCCCTGCTGCGCCGGGCGAACGGGCGTACGGCCGTCGCCAGCGCGCCCCGCGGGTACCTCAAGTTCGCCTGGCCAGGCACCACGCCCGTGCGCGCGCTGCGCGACGTCGGCGCCGACGTCGGCCTCGCCACCGACGGGGCCGCCTCCAACAACTCCCTCGACGTGTGGGAGTCCATGGCCCTCACCTCGCTGCTCCAGAAGTCCGCCGAGGGCGACCCCCGCTGGCTGACCTCCCGTCAGGCCCTGCACCACGCGACGCTGCAGAGCGCCCGGGCCGTGGGCCTCGGGGACAGTGTGGGCGCCCTCGCACCGGGGCGCCGGGCGGACATCGTCCTGGTGGACCTCACCGGCCCGCACACCCAGCCCGTCCACGACCTCGCGGCGACCCTCGTGCACAGCGCTCGCTCCGCCGACGTCCGCACCACGATCGTCGACGGCCGCGTCCTGATGCGCGACCGGGAACTGCTGACGGTCGACGTGCCCGAGGTCGTGCGGGAACTGGGCGAGCGGCTGCCCGCACTCGTCGACCGCAGCCACGGCCGGCGCATCCAGCGCTACGACACCTGACCTCCCGCGGGTCCCGCGCAAAACGTCCCCCCGGCGGCGATGAGTTCCGCCCGCGCGCCCGGTCTGCACGAGGGACGGACCGTTGTCACAGGAGGGCCCATGTCGCTTCCGGAGATCGTCTCGCGTGAACAGTGGCGCGCTGCGCGCGCTGACCTGCTGGTCCAGGAGAAGGCCGCGACCCCCGCGCGGGACGCGCTCAACGCCGAGCGGCGCAGACTGCCCATGGTGGAGGTCGCCCAGGAGTACGTATTCGAGGGCGGCGACGGCAAGGCCACCCTGCTCGACCTCTTCGAGGGCCGGCCCCAGCTCGTGGTGTACCACTTCATGTTCGCGCCCGAGTGGGACGCGGGCTGCCGCAGCTGCTCCGCCTTCCTGGACCAGATCGGGCACCTCGCCCATCTGAAGGCGCGCGGCACGTCCTTCGCCGTGGTGTCCCGGGCGCCGTACCCGAGGATCCTGCCCTTCAAGGCGCGGATGGGCTGGACGCTGCCCTGGTACTCCTCGCACGGCAACGACTTCAACCGGGACCACGAGGTGACCCTGGAGCACGAGGGCGAGCCGGTCGAGCGACCGGGCCTGAGCTGCTTCCTGCGTGACCGCGACCGCGTCTTCCACACCTACTCGACGTACGAGCGCGGCCTCGACGGGCTCGGCTCGACGACGAGCCTGCTGGACCTGACCGCGCTCGGCCGGCAGGAGGAGTGGGAGGAGCCCGAGGGACGCGCCTCGGCCTGCGGGGCGCCGGCGGGAAGCGAGCGCATCAGATATCACGACGAGTACGACGACTGACACCCGCAGTGAGCAAATCAGCCAAGCGGCTGAGAACTTCCTCACACTTCACGGTGAACGCGTGTCGATAACGTCTCAGAACCGTCACTTCGCGAGCCGTTCACCCCATGGTTGGCGTTTAACTCTACGAGTACAGCGCTACATGGAGGTGCAGGGTGAACGGGCGAACAGTGCTCGAGCGCTTCCCCGCCGGCGGACCGAGAGGCTCCTGGCCTGCGGAGGAGTTCGCGCAGGCGCGGCGTCTGGAGGGCATGCCCGCCGAGGTCGTGATGGACCTGGCCACGGACATGTTCCTGGTGATCGTCCGCAGGGGGGACGCCGCCGACGCCACCGCCTGAGGCGCGCCTCAGCCCGCCTTGGGTGCCGGCACCTTCCTCACGGGTGGCACCGCCGTGGCCGACGGGGAGAACTGCTCCGCCTGGAGCGCGTACAGCTCGGCGTAGAGCCCGCCCGTCGCCAGCAGCTCGTCCGGGGTGCCGGACTCCACCAGCCGGCCCTGGTCCAGGACGTGCACCAGGTCGGCGTGGCGCACCGACGCGAGCCGGTGCGTGATCAGTACGACCGTCTGGCCGCTGTCGGCCAGGGCGCGGATCCGCTCGAAGACCTCCAGCTCGGCCCGGGCGTCCAGGGCCGCCGTCGGCTCGTCCACGATCAGGATGCGGCCCCGGCGGTAGGCCGCCCGGGCGATGCCCAGCCGCTGCCACTGGCCGCCCGACAGCTCGTGCCCGCCGCTGAAGTTGCGGGCCAGCAGCGTGTCCAGCCCGCGGGGCAGGTCCGCCACCACGGGTTCGGCCCCGGCCTCGGCGACCGACGCCGCCAGCCGCTCCTCGCTCACCGGCGTGGAGGTGCGGCCGAGGGCGATGTTCACCCGGGCCGTGAACGGCCACCGCTTGAAGTCCTGCGCCACCATCGCGATCCGCTCGGCCAGCCGGTGCCGGTCCGCGGTGGCCGCGTCCACGTCGTCCCACAGGATCCGGCCCCGGTCCGGTGTGTACAGCCCCGCCAGCAGCTTCACCAGCGTCGTCTTGCCCGAGCCGTTCTCCCCGACCAGCGCGACGATCCGGCCGAGCGGCAGGGTGAGCGACACGTCGTCCAGCGCGGGGCGGGCCGAGTCCCCCGGGTAGCGGAACGTGACGTTCTCGAAGCGGATCTCGCGGGGTTCCTCCGGCAGGGCCCGGCCGCCCTGCGGGATGGCCCGTTGGGCCGCCTCCGCGTACAGCCGGTGCAGGTCGCCGACGAACAGGGCCTCCTCGTGCAGCGCGTTCACCTCGATCACGAGCGTGTCGAGGCTCTGCGAGCCAGTGCGGATCGCGATCACGGCCGTCCCCGCCACGGACAGGGCCATCGCCCCGGCCAGCAGCAACCCGCCGAGCGTCGCGTACGTCGCCACGGTCGCGATCCCCGTCCACGCCGCCGCGAACAGTCCGGTCCGCGCGGCGAGCCGGGCCAGCCGGGCCTGCTCGGCCTCGGCCGTCTCCGACATCGCGCGGAAGTGCCGCAGCAGGAAGCCGCCCACCCCGTGCACCCGGATCTCGGGGGCCGCCTCCGGCTCGATGAGCAGGCTGCCCAGCAGCCGGCCCGCCCGGGCGTGCTGCACCCAGGCGTGGAAGGACTCGTAGCGCCGCCGGGCCAGGGTCAGGGCGCTCCAGGCGCTCGGCAGGGTCATCGTGACCAGCAGCGGCAACAGGGCCGGGTGCAGCACGGTCAGCACACCCGCCGCCGCGATCAGGGAGATCATCGCGTTGATCACGCGCGTCCCGTAGGAGATCATCCGGCGGGCGGAGGCAGCGCCGTACTGGGCGGTGTCCAGCAGTTTGTGGAAGGCGTGGTCCTCGATCGCGGACAGCTCCACGGCGGCGGCCCGTTCCAGGTACCGCTCGGTCGCCACCCGCTCCACCTTCGGCTCCAGACGGCCGGTGGCGTAGGTGCTGGCCGCCCGCAGCAGGGCCGCGACCAGCATCACGGCGGCCACGGTGACCAGGGCCGGGGCGGCCCCGCGCAGCCGGTCGTCGACCGGGCCGCCGCCCATCAGCCGGGCCAGCACGCTGTTCACCGCGAGCAGGCTCACCGCCTGCGCCACGCCCCGGCCCGCCTCGGCGGCCAGGACGGTCCGCGCGGCACCGGGATCGGCCTGCCGGGCGAGCTGCAGGCTGGAGGCCAGCAGGGACGGCAACCGCCGGACCATGGCGCGGAAGTTCAGCTCCAGGAACGCGTCGGCATGCTGACTCCAGCCCATGTCGTAGCGCAGCGGTCCGCCGAAGAGCAGCCGCTCCGACTCGGACACCTCCGGCGCGGTCCGCTTCTTCGCCACCGTCGACCGACCTCCCGTTCGTGGTCCGCTCGGGTCCGCGCAGGCAGGTCCGTGCGCGGGTGAACGGTCACTATCGCGGGGGCCGAGCGGGCCCGTGCAGGGCGCAGTCCGGGGCGCCGGAGGCGCGCGGGCGCACGGCCCCACCGGAGGAGGCACGGGGCGGCGCGGGAAGCGGGGGCGGGGGTGACGGGCGCGGGGACGGTGCGGGGTCCCGCGACTCCGGACGGCGAGCGGTGCCACGCGGTCCGGCGGCGCCGGGCGGCGGGCGGTCCTACGCGCTGACCGGCCGTGACCAGGACGGGGCGGTGCCCGTCACGCGGCACAGCGCCAGGTATAGCGGGATCGGCGGGGTGTAGGGCAGGGTGCCCTCCGGGCGGTGGACCAGGGCGGGCAGCCGCTCGGCGTCCGGGACGGCCGCACCCGTGGCGTACTGCGCCGGGGCGGGCCACTCCAGTGCGTGGTCGGAGTCGGCCGGCACCAGCCACCACCAGTGCGTCCCGTCGGCGTAGACACAGCCCACGCGCGGCAGGCGGGGCATGACCCGGTGGCCGAGAGGCGCGGGCATCGCGACCGCGTCGCAGCCGAGCGGGGCCGTCATGCCCTCCGGCACGGGCAGCCGCAGGACCGGACCCGGCGCGCGCAGTCCGCGGCCGAGGCGGACCAGTGTGTCCAGGCTCAGCACGGGGCCGCCGTGCGGGGCGCTCATGCCGGCCCCCGCTCCGTGCGGCGCTCCTGCGCGGGGACCTCCGGGGCGCCGGACGTGCGGCGCGACGCCTGGGGGGTGGGGCCCTCCCCGTCCTCCGGGTCGCCGGAGGCGCCCCGCTTGGGGCGGGTGCCCCAGCCGAGGTCGTTACGCGGTTCGTCGCGGGGCGGGGCCGTGCGGTGGCGGTCGGGTTCGTCCCGGCCCGGGGCGTGCGTGGGGCCGTCCTGGCCGGGCTCGCCCCAGCCGAGGTCGTTCCACGGCCCGAGGGGGTCGGTGGACGGGTCCGCCGTGCGCGGCAGCTCGGCCCAGACCAGCAGTCCCGGACCGTGCTCGTGCGCCCCCCAGGCATGACAGAGGGCGTCGACGAGAAGCAGCCCCCTCCCGTGCTCCTCCTCGGGCCGGGTGCGGCTGGCGGCGTGGGGCTGGCCCGGGGCGCAGCCCTCGTCACGCACGGCTATGCGCACCAGGTCGTCGCCGTCGTGCAGCTCGCACACTATGTGGGTGCTCGCCGTGTGCACGATGGCGTTGGTGACCAGCTCGGAGACCACCAGGGCCGCGCTGTCGCACGTGTCCTCGCACACCGACCAGCCGGTCAGCCGGGCCCGCGTCAGGCGTCTGGCCTGGGCGGGGGAACCCGGATGTGCGGCCAGCTCGAAGCGGAACCGGCGCTGGGCAGCGGCCCCGAGGGGGTCTGCTCCGGAGCCGAGGCCGGGAAGGCCTGCGGCGGCGTCTGTTCCTAAGGGCGCGGACGGAATCACGCTTGCCACTATCTCCCCGGCGTGAACACTTGGCAAGTGTCACTCTGAAAATTGCAGAGTGCTGTGTGACGGTCTGGACCGGCGTGGCACACTGCTCGCAACAGCACCCCGCGCGGCGCCAGTTGAGATCGTCGAAGATCCGTTCGAAAAGCCTGTTCGAACAAACCCTCCGACGGGTTCTCGAAGGGCGCCGCCGGGCTGTCAGCGTGCTCGAACGGCCGATTCGTCAACAGCGTGGAGGTGGGGCGTGAGCGAACCGCGGTCCGCGCCGACGGTCGGCCAGGTCGTCCTCGGCCGGCGCCTGCTCGACCTGCGCGAACGCGCCGGGATGAAACGCGAGGAGGCCGCCCGCATCCTGCGCGTCGCCCCCGCCACGGTCCGCCGTATGGAGATGGCCGAGGTCGCGCTCAAGATCCCGTACCTGCAGCTGCTGCTGAAGGCCTACGGAATCTCCGACGAGGAGGCCGAGGCCTTCGTCCTGCTGGCCGAGGAGGCCAACAAGCCCGGCTGGTGGCAGCGCTTCCACGACATCCTGCCCGGCTGGTTCTCGATGTACGTGAGCCTGGAGGGCGCGGCCAGTGTCATCCGCAGCTACGAGCCGCATTTCGTGCCCGGGCTGCTGCAGACCGAGGACTACGCGCGTGGCGTCCTGCGCTCCGGAGCCATCGGCCAGACCCGGCCCGAGGACATCGAGCGTCACGTCGCCCTGCGCATGCAGCGCCAGGACCTGCTCACCCGTGAGGACGCGCCCCGGCTGTGGGTCGTGATGGACGAGACCGCCCTGCGGCGTCCGGTCGGCGGCCCCGAGGTGATGCGGGCCCAGATCGACCGGTTGCTCGAGGCCACGCACCTGCCGAACGTGACGCTGCAGGTGGCGCCGTTCGCCAGTGGTCCGCACCCCGGGACCTACGGGCCGTTCGTGCTGTTCCGGTTCGCCATGCCCGAACTGCCGGACATGGTCTACAGCGAGTACCTGACCGGCGCGGTCTACCTCGACGCGCGCCCCGAGGTGGCGACCCACCTCGAGGTCATGGACCGCATGGCGGCGCAGGCCGCTACGGCACATCGCACGAAGGAGATCCTCCGGGATCTCCGCAAGGAGCTGTGAATGGATCGCATCAAGCCGCGCACACACGTCTACAACGGCATGCCCGCGCGCGACTTGGGCAGCGAAGGCTGGCACAAGCCGTGGAGCGGGGGGAACGGGGGGAACTGCCTGGAGGCGATGAAGCTCGCCGACGGCCGCATCGCCGTCCGCCAGTCCACCGACCCGGACGGGCCGGCGCTGATCTACACCACCGCCGAGATGACGGCTTTCATCGAGGGGGCGAAGGCGGGGGAGGCGGACTTCCTGCTGTCCTGACCCGACCGGCCCCGCTCCGGCTCGGCTTATCCCTCGTCCGAATTCTCTTCTGCGTTCCCTCGCGTGTCGCTGCTCGTGTTCCCGCTCGAGTTCCCTCTCGTGCTGAATCGCCGGAGCTGAATTGACCACCATCCTCTGTGCCTTATGGAGTGCCTCATGACCGGGCAGGACCCCACGTCGGCCGCGCGGATCGACACCACCAAGCCGCATCCCGCGCGGATGTACGACTGGTACCTCGGCGGCAAGGACAACTACCCGGTCGACGAGGAGATGGGACGCCAGATGCTCACCCTCGACCCGAGGGTGCCGGTGATGGCGCGCGTCAACCGCGCCTTCATGCACCGGGCCACGCGCTGGCTCGCCGGCAAGGGCGTCACCCAGTTCCTGGACATCGGCACGGGCATACCGACCGAGCCGAACCTCCACCAGGTCGCCCAGCGGATCGCGCCCGACGCCCGGGTCGTCTACTGCGACAACGACCCCATCGTCCTGGCGCACGCGGCGGCGCTGCTGCGCGGCACGGAGGAGGGGACGACCGAGTACCTCCAGGCCGACGTCCGCGACCCGGACGCCATCCTGGAGGGCGCCCGGAAGGTACTGGACCTGACCCGGCCCGTCGCCCTGTCGCTGATCGCGCTGCTGCACTTCGTCCCCGACGAGGACGGCGCACACGAGCTGGTCGGCCGGCTGCTTGCCGCACTGCCCTCCGGCAGCCACCTGGTGATGACCCACGCCACCTCCGACTTCACGCCGGAGGAGTCGGCGGCCGCCACGGAGAAACTGCGCGCCGCCGGTGTCACCCTCGCCCTGCGCAGCCGTGCGGAGTTCACCCGCTTCTTCGACGGTCTCGAACTCGTCGAGCCCGGCATCGAGGTGCCGCACCTGTGGCACCCCGAGCTGGGCGAGCCCGTGCCCGGGCAGGACGACGGGGTGATCCCGGGCTACGGGGCGGTGGCGCGCAAGCCGTAGCCGTCGCGCCGGCGGCCGAGCCGCGACTGCGAGCGCGCGCCGCGCGGGCCGTTACGGGGGGTGGCGGCGCAGGTGTGCGGGCGGGTCGTGGGCGGCGGCAGTGCAGGCGCACGGGCCGGTCAAGGGGCGACGGCGCAGGCGTGCGGGCGGGTCACGGCAGCGGCAGCGCGGGCCGTATGGGCCGGTCACTGGGGGTGGCAGGCGCAGGCGTAGGGGCGGGTTGTGACGGCGGCAGTGCAGGCCGCACGGGCGGGTCAGGGGGCGGCGTAGACGCACCCGGGGCATGGCGGCGGCGCTGCACGCCGTACGGGCCGGTCACGGAGGCAGCCGCGCCGGCCGCACGGGCCCGGTCACGGCGGCGGAAGCGCACCGCACAGCGCCTCCAGGGCCGGCCCATAGGCGTGTTCGGAGGGCGTCGCGTAGCCGACGACCAGGCCGTCGGCCGTCGGCATGTCCGTCTCCGGGTGCCGGAACGCGGCCAGACCGTCGAGGGCGACGCCCTGCCAGGCGGCCGCCTTGACGGCGGACGCCTCGCTCCCGGGCGGCAGGCGCAGCACCGCGTGCAGCCCCGCAGCGACGCCGGTGACCTCGATGTGCGGCGCGTGCCCGGCGAGTGCCGCCACGAGCCGGTCCCGACGGCGACGGTAGCGCTGCCGCATCCGCCGGACATGCCGGTCGTAGGCGCCCGACGCGACGAAGTCCGCCAGGCACAGCTGGTCCAGGACACTCGCCCAGGCCTCGCGCTCGCCCTTCGCCGCCAGTACGGCGTCGACCAGCCGCTCCGGGAGCACCATCCAGCCCAGCCGGACCGCAGGAGACAGGCTCTTGCTGACCGAACCGAGGTGGATCACGTGCTCCGGGTCGAGACCCTGCACCGCGCCGACCGGCTTGCGGTCGTACCGGAACTCGCCGTCGTAGTCGTCCTCCAGGACCAGACCGCCACGCGTGCGTGCCCAGTCGATCACGGCGGCCCGGCGCGCGGCATGCAGCGGTCCGCCGGTCGGGAACTGGTGCGCCGGTGTGAGCAGCACGGCCCGCTCGCGCCCCAGCCGGTCGACCCGGGCGCCGTCCTCGTCGAGCGGGAGCGGCACCGTGCGCACCCCGGCCGCGGCCAGCGCCTCCCGGTGGAACCCCAGCCCGTACGCCTCCACGGCCAGGGGCCCGCGCAGGACGCCCCCGCCGAACAGCAGCCGCAACGCGTGCGCGAAACCGGAGCAGATCACGATCCTGCCGGGCTCCGTGCGCACCCCGCGCGCGCGTGCCAGGTACTCGGCGAGCGCCTCCCGCAGCTCGGCACGCCCCGCGGGGTCACCCGGGCCGAACACCTCGCTCGGCGCCCGCTGCAGGGCCCGCCGGTAGGACGCGAGCCAGGCGGTGCGAGGGAACGCCGAGCTGTCCGGGCTGCCCTGGCGCAGGTCGTGCCGGGGGCCCTGTGCGCGGTGCGGTGCCTTCTTCGGTGTGCGCGCGGCGGGCCGCAGCGGTTCGGCACGCTCCGCGACCCGCGTGCCCGATCCCTGCCGGGCGGTCAGCCAGCCCTCGGCGACCAGCTCCGCGTAGGCGTCCGCCACCGTGTTCCGGGCGACACCGAGGTCCGCCGCGAGCGAGCGGTACGGCGGCAGCCGCGTGCCCGGAGCCAGCCGGCCGTCGCGCACCGCGTCCCGCAGCGCACGGATCAGCGCCGCGCGTCGGCCGCCCGGCCCGGTCAGCTCCAGATGCAGGTCCGACCCGATCGATTCCGCCCGATTGACCCATGAATCCACCACGGGAATGCACCCTACAGCCGGTCTTTGCGGTCCATACGCTGAACACATGACGACGAACACCGGCACGACCACCACCGAACTCGGCACTTCCCGGCCCGAGTTCGCGAAGACCGCGCCCAAGGCCTTCCGGGCGCTCATCGCGTTCGACGCCGCCGCCCGGGAAGGGCTCGACCCCGCCCTCGTCGAACTGATCCAGATCCGCGCCTCGCACCTCAACCACTGTGCGTACTGCCTGCACATGCACACCAATGACGCCCGCAAGGCAGGGGAGAGCGAGGACCGGCTGCACATGGTGGCCGTGTGGCGCGAGGCCCGTCACTTCTTCACCGAGCGCGAGCAGGCGGCCCTCGCCCTGACGGACGCGGTGACGCTCGTGGCCGACGCGGGCGTCCCCGACGACGTCCACAGCGAGGCCGCGGCGCGCTTCGACGAGCGGGAACTGTCCCAGATCCTCGCCCTGATCTGCGCGATCAACACCTGGAACCGGGTGGCCCTGGCCACCAGGAAGGCGGCAGGCACGGACGAGCGGTGAGCGGGACCCGGTGGGGGGGGCAGGACCCGGTTGGGGGGGCAGGACCCGGTTGGGGGGAGCGGGGCCCCGTGGGGGAGCGGGGTCCGGTGGGGGAGCGAGGTCCGGTGGGGAGCGAGGGCTCAGACCGACATGGGCCGGTCGTACGGCCCGATAGGAGCCGGCAGGACCGAAGCGCCCGTCAGATGACGGTCCACGGCGGCCGCCACCGCCCTCCCTTCGGCGATCGCCCAGACGATGAGCGACTGCCCCCGGGCCGCGTCACCCGCGGCGAACACACCGGGCACGTTGGTGGCGAACTCCGCGTCCCGCGCGATCGTCCCGCGCGGCTCCAGCTCCAGCCCCAGCTGGTCGACGAGGCCGTCGTGCCGGTCGGGGCCGGTGAAGCCGAGGGCCAGCAGCACGAGGTCGGCGGGGAGCGAGCGCTCCGAGCCGTCCACCGGGCGGCGCCGCGCGTCCACCTCGACCAGGTGCAGCGCGCGCACTCGTCCGCCGCCGTCGCCCTCGAAGCGCAGGGTGGACGCCGCGAACAGCCGGGCGTCCGCGTCCGCGAGCGGAGCGGTGCGCAGGTCGCGGGCCTCCTCGTGCGCCGCGGACAGCCGGTAGAGCCGCACCGGGTACGTCGGCCACGGCTCGCCGTCCTCGTCGCGCTCCCGCTCCGGCAGGGCGTAGATGTCCAGCTGCGTCACCGACGCGGCACCCTCCCGCACGGCGGTGCCCAGGCAGTCCGCGCCCGTGTCACCGCCGCCCACGATGACGACGTGCCGGCCGGCCGCCGACAGCGGGGACGCCGCCAGGTCCCCCTCGCGCACCCGGTTGGACAGAGGCAGGTACTCCATGGCCTGGCAGACGCCCGTCAGCTCCCTGCCGGGCACGGGCAGTTCGCGCCACGCCGTCGCGCCCGTGGCGACGACCACGGCGTCGTAACGGGTCCGGAGCTCGTCCGCGCCGATGTCCCGTCCCACCGAGGTCGACGTACGGAACTTGGTCCCCTCGGCCCGCATCTGCTCCAGCCGCCGGTCCAGATGGCGCTTCTCCATCTTGAACTCGGGGATGCCGTACCGCATCAGCCCGCCCAGCCGGTCGTCGCGCTCGTACACCGCCACCGTGTGCCCGGCCCGGGTCAGCTGCTGGGCCGCGGCCAGGCCGGTCGGGCCCGAGCCGATCACCGCCACCGTCCTGCCGGACAGCCGCTCCGGCGGCCTCGGCGGCGCGAAGCCCTCCTCCCAGGCCCGGTCGGCGATCGCGCACTCGACGTTCTTGATCGTGACGGCCGGCTGGTTGATCGCCAGCACGCAGCCCGCCTCGCACGGCGCGGGACACAATCGGCCGGTGAACTCGGGGAAGTTGTTCGTCGCGTGCAGCCGGTCGGCGGCCGCCCGCCAGTCCCCCCGTGCCACCAGGTCGTTCCAGTCCGGGATCAGGTTGCCCAGCGGGCAGGCGTCGTGGCAGAAGGGGATGCCGCAGTCCATGCACCGGCCGGCCTGCCCGCCGACGATCGGCAGCAGCGCCCCGGGGACGCACACCTCGTCCCAGTCCCGCACCCGTTCCTCCACCGGCCTGCGCGGCCAGTCCTGCCGGGGGGTGGTCAGGAAACCCTTGGGATCGGCCATGGCCGTCTTCCTTGCGTGCGCGGGGTGACAGGCCGTGCGTCGTCGGGCGGCGCTCCTTTCGCCACGATACGTCCGCGTCCGCCCCGGTGCCCGCCGCCGTGCGCGCTCAGGTGAGGGCCAGCACGTACGACAGGGCCGCTCCCGCCGAGGCGAGGGTGCGGAGGTGGTTCCACCGCGTCCACTCGCGCACGTACACCGGCCAGTACGCCGCCGCCCGGGGCGACCCGGGGTCGAGCCGGGCCAGCGCGTCATTGCGCGGCACGTTCGCCGCCGCGGTGAGTCCGAACGAACCGAGCAGATACAGCGCACTGCCCACCAGCAGCTCCACCGCTCCCCGCTCCGGCCGCAGCACGAAGGTCACGACGGCGATCACCGCGCACAGCACGGCCGTGCCCAGGAACACGATCATGAAGGGCGGTCGCACCGCCGCCCCGTTGATCGCCTGCATCGCCGCGGCTCCCCGCTCCGGCGGAAGGGCCGCGAGACCCCGCATGACGAAGGTCGAGAAGCCGCAGAACACCCCGGCCACCAGACCCGTCCCCAGCACTCCCAGCACCGTCAGCACCGTCAGCGCGACGTACGGTCCGTCGATCATGTCCTCTCCCACCCGTCGGGGCGGATGCCGTCCGCTCCGATCCGCCCGCACACCAGTGAATGGCCTGACGGCTCCCCGGGGCCATGGCCGAGCGGCGCAGGGCCATGCGCGAGCGTCCACCACCCGACGACGCGTGAGCGTGCGCGAGCCTGCGGCGGGCGAAGGCGGGCGAAGGCGGGTGAGGGCGGGTGAGGGCGGCGTGAGGGGGCTGGGGGTGGCCGAGGGCGGGCGAGGGCGGGCCGTCGGGTGCGGCCCGACCTCACCCAGCCGAACCCAGCCCCGCCCCGGACCAGCCCCGCAACACCGTCTGCACCACCGGGGCGATCCGCCGCCGGGCCTCCTGCCGCGGCACCCCGCTCATCAGCAGCCGGTCGTACGGCGTGTCGAGATGCCGCACGGAGGCCACGACCGCCGCCGTCACCGCCTCCTCAGACAACGCCCGCCCCGCCGCACTGCGGCCGACCCGGCCGCTGCCCCGCTCCGAGGCGTGCGCGGCGACGGCCAGCGCCCGCTCGGCCGGGCACCCGGGGAACAGCCGCACGATCTCCGCCGCGAACGCCCGTGCGAACAACGCGTCCTGGGCCGCCCGCCGCCGCGCGTCCCGTATACGGCGCCGACGCCGGGCCTCGGCGTCCGCGAGGCACCGCCGCTCGGCACGGGCGAGCGCCGCCTCCTCGACCAGGACACCCTGCCGCTCGTAGCGGTTCTTGCGGCGGTTGAACCGCACCACCACCGCCGACAGCGAACTCTCCTCCCGGGCCCGGCGCGTCAGCGCCGTGTCGCCGCTCGGCAGGAACACCAGATGCCCGAGGTCGGCGCAGTCGAGACAGCGCGGGGCACCCTCCTCGAGGGCGAGCAGCGGCAGCGGGCCGCGCCGGCACTCGGCGCAGTACCGCCGCTTGAGCGGCTGGAAGGCGACCAGTCCGCCGAGGGGCGGGAGCGTCACGCGGGGGACCATGAGGAGTTCATTCCCTCTGACGCGGCGCCCACCACGTCCACGGCACGAGAGCCGGCCGATCACGGGGGGCGACGTGGCCGCCGCCCTCCCGGCCGCCCAAGGAGCGCGCTCCCTCGCGCGGGGGCCGGTGATGTCCGCGCCACCTCCCTTGCCGCTCCCTGACGCATCATGGGCCGTGTGCGACTGGAAGCGATCACCTGGGACCGGCTCGGCGACCTGCTCGCCGAGCGCCTGCTCGAACTGAAGCCCGCCGACGGCAGTCCCTGGCCGCGTATCGCCTTCGACGGCGCCCCCGCGGCCCGCCCCGGCGACCTCGCCCGGCGCGTCGGCGAGGCGCTGCGCGTACGCGGCCGTCCCTCGCTCGTCGTCGGCACGGAGGGCTTCCTGCGCCCCGCTTCCGTGCGTCTGGAGTACGGCCACCGGGACGTGGAGGCCTACTACGGCGGCTGGTACGACACCGGCGCCCTGTGGCGCGAGGTCTTCGGCCCTCTCGAAGCCGCGGGCGACGGGCGGGTCCTGCCCGACCTGTGGGACCCGGCGACCGACCGCGCCACACGCACCCCCTACGTCCAACTCCCGCCCGGCGGCGTCCTGCTGCTGCACGGCCCCTTCCTCCTTCGGCACTGGTTCCCCTTCGATCTGAGCGTCCACGTCCTCCTCTCCCCGGGCGCCCTGCGCCGCCGTACTCCCGAGGACGAGCACTGGACCCTCCCGGCCTTCGAGCGCTACGAGCAGGAGACCGACCCGGTCCACACGGCGGACGTCCTGGTGAGGGCGGACGACCCACGGCACCCCGCGTGGGGCGGCTGAGCGGATCCGCCCCACCGTTGCCGTGTCGCGGTCACCGGCCGAGCGAGACGTCCCCGGCCTCCGGAGCGCGAGCGAGCGGGCGGGCGCGCCGACGGGCTCCGTGTGCGGGCACGTCGGGGCGCGGCGAGAATGGAGGGCCGGGACTCGCGGCGTGTCCCGCGCCGCACCGGCCGTCCGGCACCGGGAGGCAGCTCATGACCACCGCCGGAGACATCATGCACCGCGGCGCCCAGTGGATCCCCGCGCACGAAACCCTCGACCGCGCGGCCCAGCTCATGCGCGAGCTGAACGTCGGTGCCCTGCCCATCAGCGACGAGAACGAGCGACTGTGCGGCATCCTCACCGACCGCGACATCGTCGTCGGCTGCGTGGCCGCGGGGCACGACCCCGCCCGCGTCACCGCCGGCGACCTGGCCAAGGGCACGCCCCGCTGGATCGACGCGGACGCCGATGTCAGCGAGGTGCTCCACGAGATGCAGGAACACCGCATCCGCCGGCTCCCCGTGATCCAGGACAAGCGGCTGGTCGGCATGATCAGCGAGGCCGACCTGGCCCGGCACCTGACGGACGGCCAGATGGCCGCCTGGGCGGAGAGCGTCTACGCCAGGACCACCACGGCCTGACCCGCCCCGCGCCCGGACGCTCCCTGCGAAGCATCAACCGGGCGGGCACGCCCTGGGCGGGGCGCCACCCGGGAACCCTCGTCGTCGCGGCTGACGGAGCACCCCGCAGCGTGCTCCGGTCAGAGCCAGCCGGTGCGCCGGAACGTCCGGTACAGCGCCAGGCACGCGACGGATATGACGGCGAGGACCATGCCGTAGCCGTACCGCCAGTGCAGCTCCGGCATGTGGTCGAAGTTCATGCCGTACACCCCGCACACCATCGTCGGCACGGCGATGATCGCGGCCCAGGCGGTGATCTTCCGCATGTCCTCGTTCTGCGCGACCGTGACCTGCGCGAGGTGCGCCTGCAGGATGGAGTTGAGCAGTTCGTCGAAGGCGGCGATCTGCTCCTTCGCGCGCAGCAGGTGGTCGGCCACATCGCGGAAGTACGCCTGTATCTCGGGGTCCACCACCCGCTGCGGCCGGGTGGCGAGATCCTCCAGCGGCCGGCTGAGCGGCACCACCGCCCGCTTCAGTTCGAGCAGTTCCCGCTTGAGCTGGTAGATGCGCCCGGGGTCCGCCCGCGCCCCGGTCTCCGCGAAGACGTCCGTCTCGACCTGCTCGATGTCCTGTTGCACCGCGTCGGTGACGCTCAGGTAGTCGTCCACCACGTGGTCCGCGATGGCGTGCAGCACCGCGGACGGACCCTTGGCCAGCTGCTCCGGTCGCGACTCCAGCTCCTCGCGCAACGGCCCGAGTGAGCCGTGCCGGCCGTGCCGCACGGTGACGACGAAGTCGTGCCCGACGAACACCATGATCTCGCCCGTGTTCACCACCTCGCTGGTGGCGGTGAGTTGCTCGTGCTCCACGTAGCAGACCGTCTTGAACACCGCGAAGAGTGTCTCGCCGTACCGCTCCACCTTCGGACGCTGGTGGGCCTCGACCGCGTCCTCCACCGCCAGCGGGTGAAGGTCGAAGAGCTCGGCGATGCCCGCGAACTCGGCGTCCGTGGGCTCGTGCAGACCGAGCCAGACGAATCCCTCCCGGTGCTTGCGCACCCGCTCCACGGTCTCCACCAGATCGCCGCTCGCGGTGACGCGCACGCCGTCCCGGTACGTCACGCAGTTGACCACCGACGAGCCCAGGGGGGACCGCGCGGGGTGACTCAGGTCGACACGCGGACGCCGCCGGGCCAGACGGGCCACCTTGCGCAGGCCGCCGACCCTGCCGAGGCTCGTGACCTTCCGCAGATTCCCTGCCATGGACATCCGGATCTCCTTGCGTGGACTTCTCGCGCCGTCCTGCGCCTTGGCGCGCCAGTCTGCCAGCCTCGGGCGAACGGTGTGCGAGCCTGTGGATACGGCTCGTTCCGCTTGGTTCCCGGCTGTGGAAAGCCAGGTCGCAGCGGCCGTGGCCCCGGCGTGACGGCTCTCGCGCACCGGTGTGACGGCTCTGGCGCACCGGCGTGACGACCTTGGCGCACTGACCGCTTCGACGTCCGGCGGGTGCCACGCGGTTCTCCGTCCCGGAGCGTCGACCGGTACGACAAGTCGCCTCAAATGGGATGATCCCGGCATGACGCAAACCGACGGACACGTCCTCGACGACCGGAAGCACGAGGCGGTGAAGCACTTCAGCGCCTTCGCCGCCCTCTTCGATCCCACGACGTTCCGGCAGCTCGACGCCCTCGGCGTGGGGTCGGGCTGGCGGTGCTGGGAGGTCGGTGCCGGCACCACCGTCGTCTCCTGGCTGGCCAAGAAGGTCGGCCCGACCGGACGCGTCGTGGCGACGGACACCGACCCCGCACGGCTCGCCTCCGCCGCCCGGCCGCCGGTCGAGGTGCGGGTGCACGAACTCGGCGCACAGGAGCCGCCCGGGGAGGGTTTCGACCTGGTGCACGCCCGGCTGGCCCTGGTCCACGTCACCGACCGGGAGCGGGCGTTGCGGTCCATGGTCAGGGCGCTGCGCCCCGGCGGACGCCTCCTCGTCGAGGACGCCGACCCCGCTCTGCAGCCCCTGCCCTGCCCCGACGAGCACGGGCCCGAACAGCAGCTCGCCAACCGGCTGCGCCAGGGCTTCCGCACGCTCCTCGCCGAGCGCGGCACCGACCTCCCCTGCGGCCGGACCCTCCCGCGCCTCCTGCGTGAGGCAGGACTGAGCCGCGTCCAGGCCGACGCCTACTTCCCGCTCGCCTCGCCGGCCTGCGCCGCGTTGGAGGCCGTCACCATGCGCCAGATCCGCGACCAGCTCGTCGGCGCCGGCCTCGCCACGGAGCAGGACATCGACCGGCACCTGTCGAACGTCACCTCCGGCACGCTCGACCTGACGACGGCTCCGATGATCTCGGCGTGGGGGCGCAAGCCGTAGCCGGGTGGGCGGCGGGGAGATGCGCCGGGGCGCGCGTCGCCTCGGCACGCGACCGTGCGGAGCCGCACCTCACCCGCTCGCCGGCGGTCTGCCACCCACCCGCGCCACCGCAAGCGCACCGGCCCGGCACCCCTGCGCCGCGGCGTCCTGCGGACCGGCTCCCGCCAGCAGGGCGGCGAGGAACCCACCGGTGAACGCGTCACCGGCACCCGTGGTGTCCACGGGCGCCGCCGGTACGGCCGGGACGCGGGCGGTCACCTTTCCCGCACGCGCCACGAGCGCCCCCTCGCAGCCCTGCTTGATCACCACCAGCGGAACGCGCAGGCTCAACTCGGCCGCCGCGTCCGACGCGTCACCCAGCCCCGTCAGCAGGCACGCCTCGTCCCGGCTCGGCAGCAACACGTCCACGCCGTCGACCAGCGACAGGAACCGCGCCGGGCCCAGACCGGCGAGAAAGCCGGCCGACGCGGGATCCACGCTCACCGGCACTCCCCGCGCGCGTGCGGCCCGCAGCGCCACCGCCACCAGCGCCCGGCTCGGTTCGGAGAACAGGAGGTAGCCCGACAGGTGCATCCGGGCCACCCCGTCGAGCAGCCCGTCCGACCAGTCGGCGGCGTCCAGCCGCAGTGACGCGCCGCTGTCCGTCAGGAACGTCCGCTCCGCCGCGGCGCTTGCGTCCACCATGCAGATCACGGTGCCGGTGGGCAGATCGGCGTCGACGACGAGCTGCGGACGCACCCCGCGGGCGACCAGTTCCCGTTCGTGCCACGCGGCCGCGTCCGCGCCCACGCGACCCACCAGGCGCACGTCGGCCGCTCCTTGGTGAGCCGCCCAGCACGCGACGTTGGCCCCGGCCCCGCCCGGCACCGTGCGGATCGACGCGGCCGTGTCCGTACCGGCCGCCAGCGGACCGCGGTGCCGCGCGACGACATCGGTGATGACGTCCCCGACGACCAGCAGAGCCCGCCCCTCAGCGCGATTCCCTGCGCCGGCACCGACCGCCTCGGCCTTCGTGGGGCCGGTGCCGGGGCCCAGGCCACCGACGCCACACGCCGCCGAGCGGCTGGCTGCGCTCATCCCCGCGCCCAGGCCGCCGCGATCCGGGCCGCCAGGCGCACGTTGCCGCGCACCGCCGCCAGGTTGGCGCTCAGGGACGCCCCGTCGGTGTGCCGGACCAGGTAGTCCAGCAGGAACGGGGTCACCGCCTGCCCGGTGACGCCCTCGGTCTCGCAGGCGTGCAGCGCGTCCGCGAGCACGCGCGCGTGCAGCTCCGGGTCGAGCTGCTCCTCCTCGGGGACGGGGTTGGCGACGATCAGCGCGGAATCCGGCCCGGCGAGCCCGTCCTGGGCCCGCATCACGCCCGCGACCTCCTCGGGCGTCCGCAGCGTCCAGTCGACGGGATGTCCCGAGTCGGAGAGGTAGAAGCCGGGGAAGCGGTCCGTGCCGTACCCGGCGACCGTGACGCCCAGCGTCTCCAGCCGCTGCAGGGTCGCCGGCACGTCCAGGATCGACTTCACACCGGCGCACACCACGGTGACCCGCGTGCGCGCCAGCAACCCCAGGTCGGCCGACTCGTCCTGCGTCACCGTCCACTCCCGGTGCACCCCACCGAGCCCGCCCGTCGCGAACACCCGCACGCCCGCCAGAGCGGCGAGCAGGGCCGTGGCCGACACCGTGGTCGCCCCGCTCGCACCCGACGACACCGCCGGCGGCAGGTCACGGTGGCCGAGCTTGCGGATGCCGTCCTCGTTGGCGACCCGCTCCAGCTGCTCCTTGTCGAGTCCGACACGGGGCCGTCCGTCCAGTACGGCGATCGTCGCGGGTACCGCGCCCTCCTGCCGCACGACCGACTCCAGCTCCAGCGCGACCTGGAGGTTGCGCGGCCGCGGCAGGCCATGGGCGATGATCGTGGACTCCAGGGCCACCACGGGACGCCGCTCCTCGATCGCCGCCCGTACCTCTTCCGACACCACCAGCACCACGCGCCCGCCTCCTGTCAGTCGGCCAGTCGGTTCACCCTCATCTCTGGCGAGCGGCGCCCCGGGCCAAACCCCCGCGTCCGGGCGGGTCCGCCACGCACGCCGGGCCCCCGCGCGCGACTGCCGGCCCCCGCCCGGCGTCCGAGCCCTCGGATCCAAGGCCGCGCCCTTGCGAGCCGCCCTCGCGATCAGGAGTCTGGGACGCATGACGGATCACACGCCGCGTCTCGACCACGTCGTCCTCTGGGTGCGCGACCCCGTCGCCGCCGCGCGCTTCTACGAGGAGGCGGTCGGCCTGGAACCGGTGCGGCTGGCCGAGTTCACCGCCGGCGAGGTGCCCTTCCCGTCGGTACGCGTCAACGCCGAGACCCTCCTCGACCTCATGCCGCTGACCTTCACCCCCCGCATGACGATGCTGCCGGGCTCCGTCGAGAGCGCCGGGCACCCCGTGAACCACGTGTGCCTGTCCCTGCCGCGCGGCGACTTCGACGCCCTCCTCGGCCGGCTCCGGGAACGCTCGGTCCCCGTCTCGGACCCGTCGTACGACTCCTTCGGCGCCCGCGGCAGTGCCACGCGCAGCTTCTACTTCCGCGACCCGGACGGCAGCGTCCTGGAGGCCCGCCACTACGACTGACCACGCCCGCGCTCGCTCAGAACAGCGGCTCGGGAAGCACCCCTTCCAGGGCGAGCAGCTGCCGCTTGGTCTCCAGGCCGCCCCCGAAGCCTCCGATGCCGCCGCCGCTCTCGACGACCCGGTGGCAGGGGACGACCACGGGCAGCGGATTGGCGCCCATCGCCATCCCGACGGCCTGCGCGGCGCCGGGCTGCCCGACCCGTCCGGCCAGATCGCCGTACCCCACGACCGTGCCGTACGGGACGCCGCAGGCCAGCTCGCGCAGCACCTCGCGAGGGAAGCCGGAGATCAGCGACCAGTCCAGCGGCAGGTCGAAGACGCGCCGCTCACCGGCGAAGTAGGCGTCGAACTGGCGTATCGCCTCGGCCAGCAGGGGGGAATCCGGTGCCTCGACGGGCTCGGTGCCCAGCCGCGACGCCAGTCGCTCGACCGCGCGGTCCCGGACCGGGGCCGTGGCGTGGAAGACGACGTTGACCAGGCCGTCCCGGCCGGCGGCCAGCAGCAACGGCCCGATACGGCTCTCGACGACCGTCCACTCCACCCGTGGCCCGGCCTGCCCCTGACTGTCCATGCGCCCACCGTACGTCGCGCCACCGACAACGCCGGACCGCGCAGGACGGAGGGCCGACGCCAGGTCATCCGCCCACGGCGTCCCGCACCACGTCCGGCCGGTTCGTGAGGATCCCGTCGACGCCGTACCCGGCGAACCGGCGGGCCGTCGTCGCGTCGTCGACGGTCCACACGAAGACCTTCAAGGGCCGGCCGTGCGGTCCGGTGAACGACTGCACCGCGGCCACATAGGCCGGCGAGAGCGAGCTCACCGAAGGGTTGACCTGGTCGGTGAAGCGGGCGTAGTCGAGCAGGCCGGACACCGGCGGTGTCCCGAGGACCGCGGTCCGCACCGAGGGCCTGAGCTCGTGCACCGTCCGCACGCTGTCCGGGCTGAAGCTCTGCACGATCAGCCGCGCCGACACGTGCGACCGGTCCAGCCAGCCCTCGTTGCTGAGGACCTTCAGCGTCTGCTGCTCGATGCCCGGATACAGCTCCGGGTTCTTGATCTCCAGCACCAGCTTCTGGTGCCGGCGCTCCAGACGGTCCACGAACTGCTCCAGCGTCGGCACGCGCGCGCCCGCGTAAGCGGGATCGAACCAGCTGCCAGCGTCGAGGCGGGCGATCTCCGCGGCGGTGAAGTCCTTCACCTTCCACGGCGCGCGGTCGGGGAACACTTCCTCGGCGTCGGTGGTGCGCCGCAGATTGTCGTCGTGCACGACGACCAGCTCACCGTCCCTGGTGCGCTGGACGTCGTTCTCCACCCAGCGGATGCCCAGCTCCGCCGCCTTGTCCACGGCGGCCAGCGTGTTCTCCGGGGCGTACGCGGAAGCCCCCCGGTGCGCGATCACCAGGGGCACCGGACTGTCGTCGGCGGCCCGCGCGGGGGAGGGGGGAAAGAGGAGGGCGGCGGTCCCCAGGAGTGCTGTGGTCGAAGCGGCGACAACGCGCGCGTGCATGCGTACTCCTCGTGTCGAGCGGTCGGCGACATCACGGACAGCACAACTGTGACAGCAGAGAGTCGCCGACAGAGGGGCGCGAGATGGCCACGCGTTGAACAGAGGGGGCCCAACTCCGCTCACTGGTACCGCACAACTGCGGCGGGGCCGTGTTTCTTTGCCGGAAAGTCGTTCGACCATTCCGGTGGGAGTCATACTCTTCGCGTCGACCCTGACCGCCCGTGCGGTCCTGGGAGGGGGCGCACATCAGGTATTGCGGGAAGCAAACGGCGGGAAGGGCAGCCGCGCATGCAGGGCACGGTCGACGGATTCAGCTACGGTCTGGTCACACCCCTGGTGGCCTACCTCATGGCCTGCCTCGGCGGGGCACTGGGCCTGCGGTGCACCGCCAGATCCATGCTCGTCACCCAGTCCTGGCGCCCCGGCTGGCTCGCCCTCGGCTCGGCCGCCATCGGCTCCGGCATCTGGACCATGCACTTCGTCGCGATGATGGGCTTCACCGTCCACGGCAGCCCGATCCACTACGACATGGCGATGACCTTCGCGAGCCTGGCCGTCGCGATCGTGATGGTGGGCGTCGGGATCTTCATCGTCGGCTACAAGGGCGCCCGCGGAACGGCCCTGTTCACCGGCGGCACGCTCACCGGCCTGGGCATCGCCTCCATGCACTACCTCGGCATGGCCGGTATGCGACTGCGCGGGCGGCTGGAGTACGACACCCTCACCGTCGGCCTGTCCGTGGCGATCGCCATGGCCGCCGCCACCGCGGCCCTGTGGGCGGCGGGCCAGGTCAGGGGATGGCTGTGGAGCGTCGGCGCGAGCCTCGTCATGGGCCTCGCGGTGACCGGCATGCACTACACCGGGATGGCCGCCCTCGACGTCCACCTGCACGGCACCACCGGGGCCGTCGCGGGGGAGTCGCCCGCCGCCCTGCTCGCCCCCATGATGATCGGCCCGCTCGCCTTCCTCCTGCTCGCCGGGGTCGTGGTGATGTTCGACCCGATGATGGTCATGGGCCGACCCGCCGTCGTCGCCCCCGAGCGCAAGCCCGGCGTCCCCGCCCACCCCCGCGCCACCGTCCGGCACTCCGCCCGCCGCCTGCGTCTGCGCCCCCACCGCCCCGTGGAGCACCGGAGCGCCCGCGCACCGCAGAAACGCTGATCAGAGCCGGTTGTCAGTGGGGGGTCGTACCGTTGATGCCATGCGGCCCGTTTCACAGATCGAACGCTCGGTGGCGCCCTTCGAGGTCGTCAGTCCCTACCAGCCCAGTGGCGACCAGCCCGCGGCCATCGCCGACCTCGCCCGGCGCGTCCAGGCGGGCGAGAAGGACGTCGTCCTGCTCGGTGCGACCGGCACCGGCAAGTCCGCCACCACGGCCTGGATGATCGAGAAGCTGCAGCGCCCCACGCTCGTCATGGCGCCGAACAAGACGCTGGCCGCCCAGCTGGCCAACGAGTTCCGCGAGCTGCTGCCGAACAACGCCGTCGAGTACTTCGTCTCGTACTACGACTACTACCAGCCCGAGGCCTACGTCCCGCAGTCGGACACCTACATCGAGAAGGACTCCTCGATCAACGAGGAGGTCGAGCGACTGCGCCACTCTGCGACGAACTCGCTGCTCACCCGGCGGGACGTGGTCGTGGTCGCCTCCGTGTCCTGCATCTATGGCCTGGGCACCCCGCAGGAGTACGTCGACCGCATGGTCCCGCTCCGCGTCGGTGAGGAGATCGACCGGGACGAGCTGCTGCGCCGCTTCGTGGACATCCAGTACACGCGCAACGACATGGCCTTCAGCCGCGGCACCTTCCGCGTCCGCGGCGACACCATCGAGATCTTCCCGGTCTACGAGGAGCTCGCCGTCCGCATCGAGATGTTCGGCGACGAGATCGAGGCGCTGTCCACCCTGCATCCGCTCACCGGCGAGATCATCAGCGACGACCAGCAGCTCTACGTCTTCCCGGCCTCCCACTACGTCGCGGGCCCCGAGCGCCTGGAGCGGGCCGTCAACGACATCGAGAAGGAGCTGGGCGAGCGCCTGGCCGAGCTGGAGAAGCAGGGCAAGCTCCTGGAGGCCCAGCGTCTGCGCATGCGCACCACCTACGACATCGAGATGCTCCGCCAGATCGGCACCTGCTCCGGCGTGGAGAACTACTCGATGCACTTCGACGGCCGCCTGCCCGGCTCCCCGCCCAACACCCTGCTGGACTACTTCCCGGACGACTTCCTCCTCGTCATCGACGAGTCGCACGTCACGGTGCCCCAGATCGGCGCCATGTACGAGGGCGACGCCTCCCGCAAGCGCACCCTCGTCGACCACGGCTTCCGGCTGCCCTCCGCCCTGGACAACCGCCCCCTGAAGTGGGAGGAGTTCCAGGAGCGCATCGGCCAGACCGTCTACCTCTCGGCCACCCCCGGCACCTACGAGATGTCCCGCGCGGACGGCTACGTCGAGCAGATCATCCGCCCCACCGGCCTCATCGACCCGGAGGTCGTCGTCAAGCCGACCGAGGGCCAGATCGACGACCTGGTGCACGAGATCCGGCAGCGCACCGAGAGGGACGAGCGCGTCCTGGTCACGACCCTCACCAAGAAGATGGCCGAGGACCTCACGGACTACTTCCTGGAGCTCGGCATCCAGGTGCGCTACCTGCACAGCGACGTCGACACCCTGCGTCGCGTCGAGCTGCTGCGCGAGCTGCGCGCCGGCGAGTACGACGTGCTGGTCGGCATCAACCTCCTGCGGGAGGGACTCGACCTGCCCGAGGTGTCCCTGGTGGCGATCCTGGACGCCGACAAGGAGGGCTTCCTGCGGTCGGGCACCTCCCTGATCCAGACCATCGGCCGCGCCGCGCGCAATGTCTCCGGACAGGTCCACATGTACGCCGACAAGATCACCCCGGCGATGGAGAAGGCCATCGACGAGACCAACCGCCGCCGCGAGAAGCAGATCGCGTACAACACGGAGAAGGGCATCGACCCCCAGCCCCTCCGCAAGAAGATCAACGACATCGTCGCGCAGATCGCCCGCGAGGACATCGACACCGAGCAGCTCCTCGGGTCGGGTTACCGCAAGTCCCGCAAGGACGGCGGCGGCACGAAGGCGCCCGTGCCTGCCCTCGGCAAGGCCACCGCGTCGGCGAAGTCCGCCAAGGGCAAGGGGAAGGCGGCCGAGCCGGCGGTGACCGACCGCCCCGCGGCCGAACTCGCCGAGCAGATCGAGGAACTCACCACGCGCATGCGGGCCGCCGCGGCGGACCTCCAGTTCGAGATCGCGGCCCGGCTGCGCGACGAGGTATCCGAGATGAAGAAGGAACTGCGTCAGATGAAGGAGGCCGGCCTGGCCTGACGGCGTGCCCTGTACGTGCTGTGTTGCAAGACCGACACAAAGTACGTCCGGGGCTACGTCACTGTCAGTGCCCCTGCGTAGGGTTCTGGTCAACCGCGACCGCGCGGCAACAGGGGACGTTCGAGAGGGGAATCAGCGCGTGACCGTCAACATGACCAAGGGTCAGGCCATCAGTCTGCAGAAGAACGACGGGGGCAGCCTGACCGCGGTACGCATGGGTCTCGGCTGGCAGGCGGCTCCCCGGCGCGGCCTGTTCGGCTCGCGCACGCGTGAGATCGACCTCGACGCCTCCGCCGTGCTGTTCGCCGACAAGCAGCCGGTCGACGTGGTCTTCTTCCGCCACCTCGTGAGCGACGACGGCTCGGTGCGCCACACCGGTGACAACCTCGTCGGCGGTGTCGGGCAGGGCGGCGACGACGAGGCGATCCTCGTCGACCTCGCGCGGATCCCCGTCCACATCGACCAGATCGTCTTCACCGTGAACTCCTTCACGGGACAGACCTTCCAGGAGGTGCAGAACGCGTTCTGCCGCCTGGTCGACGAGACCAACGGCCAGGAGCTCGCCCGCTACACGCTCGCCGGCGGCGGCCAGTACACCGCGCAGATCATGGCCAAGGTGCACCGCTCCGGCAGCGGCTGGACGATGACGGCCCTGGGCAACCCGGCCAACGGCCGCACCTTCCAGGACCTGATGCCGGCGATCCTGCCGCTCCTCTGAGGGCACGCCGGCCCCGGCCGGCGGGCAGCACCCGACACCACACAACGACACAGGGGGACGAAGGCGATGACGGCCGAGCTGGTGCGGGGGCAGAACCACCCGCTCTCCCAGGCCCGTCTCGAGATCCGGATCTCGGCCGGCACGCCGATCGTGGCCGCGGCCGCGCTCAGCGACGAGAACGGCCGGATCCACGGCGTGGAGTGGGTCGCCCACCCGGGCGCACCCACCCAGCCGGGTCTCGAGGTCTCCCGGCAGGCCGCCGCGGCGCATCGCCTCGCGGTGGACCTGGACGCCGTACCGGAGGCCGTGCACCGGGTCGGCGTACTGCTCGCCCTGCCCACGGGCGGGGCCGGCCCGACCCGTTTCGGGGCCGTCGCCGCCCCCTTCACCGCCGTCACCGGCCTCGACGGCACCGAGATCGCCAGCTTCACCCTCACCGGCCTGGACACCGAGTCGGCCGTCGTCGCCCTGGAGCTCTACCGCAGGCAGGGCGCCTGGAAGGTGCGCGCGGTCGGCCAGGGCTACGCCGGCGGCCTCGCCGAACTCCTCACCGACCAGGGCCTGCCCCAGGCCCGGCAGCTCGCGGCCGACATCAACGAGGCGGTCGCCCAGGGACTGGCCCGTTCGGTGCAGGCACCGCCCCCGCGCACCGCGGACGGCGACCGCTCGCGCCAGACCGCGGCCCCCGCCCTCGGCCCCGACCACGGAGGCACCGCACCCCAGCCCGGCCCGGTCCCCCCGAGGTCCCCGTACGACGGTCAGCTGCCCGGCGCGCCGGGGGAGCCCGCACCGCAGCACCCGTACGCGGGGAGCACACCCGACCCGAGTTCGGTGACCCAGCCGTCCGCGCCCCCGGCCGGTGGCCCCATCGACTACAGCCACCCGGGCCGGCAGAACGCCGCACCGCCGCCGCCCCCGCCGGCCGCGCCCCCGGCCCCACCCGGGCAGCCCGCCCGTCCCGTCGCGGGCGACGCCACCGGCTGGTCCCTGGACGAGCGGCTCTACAACCAGGTCTGGGGCATGTTCGAGGACCTGGCCCGCACCACCGCCGCCTACCGCAGCGCCGTCGACTTCGCCGAGTCCCGCATGGACAAGGAGCTCGAGCAGGTCCTGTCGGACCCGCGCAACCGGATCGGCGGGCAGGGCGACGCTGCCCGCGAGACGGCCAGGGCCCGCCACGCCCAGCTCGTCGACCAGGCCAGGGAGGCCCTCGACCGGGACCTCGCCCAGCTCAAGGCCGAGGCCGACGTCGTCGAGCCGGCCCTGCCCGCCGCGTACGCCCGCTGGGACAACCCTGTCTGGCACGCCTACCGGGTGCCGATGGAGATCCCGATGGCCCTGCGCCTGGGCGACCTGCACCTCCCCGAGGCGGAGGAGATCCGCATCCCCATGCTGGTCCGGCTGCCGCTGGAGCGTGGGCTGTGGATCGACAGCGGACGGGTGCCGTCCGCCGACGGGTCCCTCACGGACACGCACGCGATGGGGCGTCTGGCCATGGAGACGGCCGTCGCGCACGCCGCCCGGCTGCTCGCCGTCTACCCGGCCGGCGAGTTCACCGTCCATGTCGTCGATCCGGCCGGCGCCGGCGCGCAGGCCCTGGCCCCGCTGGTGCAGACCGGTGTGCTGGCGGGCCCGCCGGCGGTGGGTGCCGCCGGGGTGGCGGACGTGCTGGGCCGGCTCACCCAGCGGGTCGACCTGGTGCAGATGGCCGTGCGCGGCGGTGCCGCCGACGCCCTTCCGCCCGGGTTCGACACCGCGCAGCAGCTGCTGATCGTCAACGACTTCCCGCACGGCTTCGACGACCGTGCCGTGAACCAGCTGCGCTACCTCGCCGACGAGGGGCCCGCCTTCGGCGTCCACCTGATGATGGTGGCCGACCGCGAGGAGTCCTCGGCCTACGGACCTCTGCTCGATCCGCTGTGGCGTTCGCTGCTGCGACTGACGCCCGTGGCGGACGATCACCTCGCCGACCCCTGGGTCGGCCATGCCTGGACGTACGAGCCGTCGCTCGTGCCACCCGGCAGTCAGGTGCTCCAGCAGGTGCTCAGCCAGGTCGCGGCGGCCCGCGCCAAGCATTGGTAAAGACCTCTGACCTGCGGTCTTGGCCGTTCTTTTGCCAAGCGCTTTACTCGTTCTTGGTGATTGGGTAGTGTTGGCGGCACGGAGGGGAGTACTCCCTGTCTGCTGCGGCGTACCCGTCAATACGGATCAGGCCAGATCCCGGGGCGTCGGCCCAATTCTGGGTGGAAGAGACCTCCGGCAGCGACGACGCTGACATTTGCCGTTACGACTGCCGGAGGCGCAGTGGATGTTTCCGTGACCCTATGGGTCCTGACGATCGTGGGCCTCGCCGCCCTCATCGCGGTCGACTTCTTCATCGGCCGCAAGCCGCACGACGTGTCGATCAAGGAAGCCGGAATCTGGACGGCCGTCTGGATCGTCCTGGCCGCCCTGTTCGGACTGGGTCTGCTCCTGTTCGCGGGTGGACAGCCGGCCGGTGAGTTCTTCGCCGGCTTCATCACGGAGAAGTCGCTGAGTGTCGACAACCTCTTCGTGTTCGTCCTGATCATGGCGAAGTTCGCGGTGCCCACGCAGTACCAGCAGCGCGTGCTGCTGATCGGTGTGCTCATCGCCCTGGTCCTGCGTGCGATCTTCATCGCCGCCGGTGCGGCGATCCTCGCCAGCTTCTCGTGGGTGTTCTACATCTTCGGCGCCTTCCTCATCTGGACCGCCTGGAAGCTCATCCAGGAGGCCCGGGCCGACGAGGAGGACGAGGAGTTCGAGGAGAACAAGCTGCTCAAGGCGGCCGAGCGCCGCTTCGGTGTGGCGGACCGATACCACGGCACCAAGCTGTGGATCGAGGAGAACGGCAAGCGGGTCATGACCCCGATGCTGGTCGTGATGCTCGCGATCGGCACCACCGACGTCCTGTTCGCCCTCGACTCCATCCCCGCGATCTTCGGTCTGACGCAGGACCCGTACATCGTCTTCACGGCCAACGCGTTCGCCCTGATGGGTCTGCGCCAGCTGTACTTCCTCATCGGCGGCCTGCTGAAGAAGCTGGTCCACCTGAGCTACGGGCTGTCGATCATCCTGGGCTTCATCGGCGTGAAGCTGGTGCTGCACGCCCTGCACGAGTCCGGGGTGCACGTCCCCGAGATCAGCATTCCGGTCTCGCTCGGCGTGATCTGCTCCGTCCTGATCGTCACCACGATCACCAGCCTGCGCGCCTCCAAGAAGCAGGCGGCGGCCGAGGCGGCGCAGGACAAGGGCGGCGACGCCACGAAGGACAGCGTCGACGTCTGATCGCGCCCGGCGTGCAGCGCAACCACAGCCGCCGGGAGCGGAATGCGGCGAATTGCCGACCTCCGCTCCCGGTGCTTGCTTGGTCACAGACGCGTTCCCCGGCCCGGGGACGCGGTGGCCGGCTGGAGACACCATGAAGTTCGTACAGATCATCGACTTCGAGACCGAGCGCCTGGAGGAGATGCAGCGGGAGGTTCAGGAAGGGCAGCGCAACGCCGGCCGCTCCGGCGGCCCGACCCGCAGCGTGCTGCTCAAGGACCGGGACAAGCCCCACCGCTACCTGGCGCTGATCGAGTTCGATTCGTTCGAGGAGGCCATGCGCAACAGTGACGACCCGGAGACGAGCGCCATGGCGGAACGGCTCGACGCACTCAGCATCGGCGAACGGAGGTACACCAACTGCGATGTGGTGGACGAGCATGACCTCACCTAGCCCGGCCGCACGCATCCACGACCCCGGCATGACCGGAGTGCGGGGCCCCCTCGCCTCTGGGACGATCACCGCATGACCGCTCGGCGCAGGCCGCTCGCAGCGCAGTGGACGACCTTGGTGCCGCTGCTCGCTGCCGTGCTGCTGGTCCTCACCTGGGGGCGTGATCTGCCGGCGGCGGCCGTCGCCCTGGTGACCCTCGTCCTGGCGGGTGCCGTCCTGGCGGCGGTCCACCACGCCGAGGTGGTGGCCCACCGGGTGGGGGAACCGTTCGGCTCGCTCGTCCTCGCCGTGGCCGTCACGATCATCGAGGTCGCGCTCATCGTCACGCTGATGATCGACGGCGGCGACAAGAGCGCGACCCTGGCACGGGACACCGTCTTCGCGGCCGTGATGATCACCTGCAACGGCATCGTCGGACTGTGTCTGCTCGTCGCCTCCCTGCGGCACGGCACGGCCGTCTTCAACCCCGAGGGCACCGGCGCCGCGCTGGCGACCGTCGCGACGCTGGCCACACTCAGCCTGGTGCTGCCCACGTTCACCACCAGCAAGCCGGGACCGGAGTTCTCCACCGTCCAGCTGACCTTCGCGGCCCTGTCCTCACTGGTCCTCTACGGCCTGTTCGTCGCGACCCAGACCGTACGGCACCGGGACTACTTCCTGCCGATCACCCGGCACGGCGAGGTCATCACCGCGGAGGAGCACGCCGAGGCGCCCACCGCCCGCACCGCGATGATCAGCCTCGGGCTGCTGGGTCTCGCCCTCATCGGTGTGGTCGGCCTGGCCAAGGGGGTCTCGCCCACCATCGAGTCGGGAGTGGAGGCCGCCGGGCTGCACCACGCCGTCGTCGGTGTGATCATCGCACTGCTCGTGCTGCTCCCGGAGACCATCGCCGCCCTGCGCTCCGCCCGCCGCGACCGCGTGCAGACCAGCATGAATCTCGCCCTGGGCTCGGCCATGGCCAGCATCGGCCTCACCATCCCCGCGGTCGCCCTCGCCTCCCTGTGGCTCTCCGGCCCGCTGGTGCTCGGCCTCGGAGCCACGCACATGGTGCTGCTCGCCCTCACCGTGGTGGTGGCCTCGCTGACGGTCGTGCCGGGGCGGGCCACCCCGCTGCAGGGCGGAGTGCACCTGGTGCTGTTCGCGGCGTACCTGGAGCTCGCGATCAACCCGTAGGCGCGCACGCCCCCCCGTACGCGCACGCCCCCCTACCGGCCGGGCCGCTCAGTACGTGACCGTGATGCGCCGGGCCGGGCCGTCCACGCGTACGGTGCCGCCGTACGGGATCACCAGCTGCGGGTCGGTGTGCCCGAAGTCCACGTCGAGGACGACCGTGGCGTCGGGGGCGTAGGCGCGCATCGCGCGCAGCACCGCCTCGCGCTGGTCGGCGGCGTATTGGGCCGCCTCGTCCGGACCGGTGGGACGGTCGAGGGACCAGGTCTTCGGGCGGCCCATCAGCAGGGCGTCGAACCGGCCGAGCAGCCCCCGCTCGCCCATGCTCCGCATCGTCCGGTAGACCTCCGCGGCACTCGGCATGTCCTCCGAGGTCTCCAGGATCAGCACCCCGCCGTCGTACGCGGAGAGATCGTGGTCCACCTCACGGTCGGCCATGAGCAGCCAGGCGACGATCTCCAGACAGCCTCCCCAGGTGCGGCCCTCGACGATCCGGCCGGCGTTCACCCAGGCCCAGCCGCTTCCCGGCCGGGTCTCGGGTTCCGCCGCGAAGGTCGCCGGGTCGGCCCAGTCCCGGTCGATGTCCCGCCACCGCTCGGCGGGCCGGAGTTCGTACGGTCCCCGGGTGAACAGGGCTGCACGCAGGGACTCGGCGGTCTGCGGATGCATGGCCCCGGGGCGGCCCAGCTCCACCATCACGCTCGCGCCGTGATAGCCGACGATGCCGCAGGTGTGCAGGAAGGCGAGCAGATTGGTGTTGTCGCTCATCCCGAAGAACGGCTTCGGGTTCGCCCGGATCACCTCCCGGTCCAGGTACGGCAGCACGGTGATCTGGTCGTCACCCCCGATCGACGCCATGACCGCCTTGACGGACGGGTCGGCGAAGGCGGCGTGGATGTCGTCGGCCCGCTGCCGGGGCGTGGCATTCATCGTCCTGGTCGCCGGATACTCGACCGGTTCCAGGCCGTACCCCTCACGCAGCCGCTCCAGCCCGAGCTCGTAGGGGAGCGGGAAGAGGGCCGGCAGGCCGGAGGAGGGGGAGATCACGGCGATCCGGTCACCCGGGGACGGCTTGGGCGGGTACGTCGGGGTGATCGGGCTCGTCATGCTCGTCATGCCCGGAGGCTACGGCCGGACGGGCCGTCGGCGCACCGTGATAAACCGGCGGTGAGCAGCGGTCCGCAATGGGCCGCCCACCCCGTCCGGACCGGAGGAACCGTGCCCCGCACCCTGGCCAACGCCCCGATCATGATCCTCAACGGCCCCAACCTCAACCTGCTCGGCCAGCGGCAGCCGGAGATCTACGGCTCCGACACCCTCGCCGACGTCGAGGCCCGGTGCGTCAAGGCAGCGGCCGCGCACGGCGGCACGGTCGACTTCCGGCAGTCCAACCACGAGGGGGTGCTGGTCGACTGGATCCACGAGGCGCGGCTGCACCACTGCGGCATCGTGATCAACCCCGGCGCCTACTCGCACACCTCGGTCGCCCTCCTGGACGCCCTGAACACCTGCGACGGCATGCCGGTGCTGGAGGTCCACATCTCCAACATCCACCAGCGCGAGTCGTTCCGGCACCACTCCTACGTGTCGCTGCGCGCCGACGGGGTCATCGCCGGCTGCGGGGTGCAGGGGTACGTGTTCGGAGTCGAGCGGGTGGCCGCGCTGGCCGGCATGGGTAAGGCCGACGCGTAGGTGCGACGCCGGTGCGTGCGAGCGATGCGCACGGGACGCGTGCCCGGCTCACTGCCCAACGCCTGCGCCCCGCGCGCTCCTTCACGCCCTACGCGCGCACCCCGGCCCCTGCCTCACCACCCGCGTGCGCGCCACTCGGGAAGCTGCGGACGCTCGGCGCCCAGGCTGGTGTCGTGGCCGTGTCCCGGGTAGATCCAGGTCTCGTCCGGCAGGACGTCGAAGATCTTCGTCTCGACATCGTGGAGCAGGCTGGCGAACGCCTCCGGATCCTGGTGGGTGTTGCCCACACCACCGGGGAAGAGGCAGTCCCCCGTGAACACATGGGGATGCCCGTGCGGATCGTCGTAGACGAGGGCGATCGAGCCGGGCGTGTGCCCGACCAGGTGGCGCGCGGTGAGTTCCACGCGCCCCACCCGGACGGTGTCGCCGTCGTCGACGAGCACATCGGTGCGTACGGGAATGCCCTCGGCGTCGTCCCGGCCCGCGTACGTGCGGGCCCCGGTCGCCCCCACGACCTCGGCGAGCGCCTGCCAGTGGTCGCCGTGCCGGTGGGTCGTCACGACCGAGGCGATGCCGTCGCTCCCGATCATGCCGAGCAGGGCGGACGCGTCGTTCGCGGCGTCGATCAGCAACTGCTCGTCCGTGGCCCGACAGCGCAGCAGATAGGCGTTGTTGTTCATCGGGCCGACCGCGATCTTGGTGATCATCAGGTCCTTGAGCTCGTGCACGTCGGCAGGCCCGCCGACCGTCACCTGTCCGCTGTACGTCATGCCCGTCAGCCTATAGCGGGGGAGCGGCCCGGGTCCTAGAGCGGCGGGAGTGCCGGAAGCGGACCGCCGTCCACGGTCAGTGCCGCTCCGGTGCGGCGGCCGGCGAGCCACCCCACGAGATCGGCCGGGGAACCCGTGACGGTCACCGCGGCACGGCCGTCCTCCGCGGCACCGCCGTCGGCGGCGCGACCGGTGTTCCACGCGCGCGTGCCGTCCGTGACGCGGGTCGGCGGCACGTCGGGGTGGCCGCTGAACCGTGCGGTGAGGAACTCGATCTCCCGTTCGGTGAACTCGGCAGGCAGGTCCTCCAGCTCGTACCCGATGCCCAGGTCGACGTGGTGCAGCTCCACCTCCACCCAGCGCCGGAACGGCACCCGCGACGCGGAGTCCGTGACGCCGTTGCGCAGCTCCACCGTGCGCGACCAGTCCGCGGGGGCGTCCCCGGCGTCCTGGAAGCGGGCCGCGCTCTCGCGCAGGTCGGCGAGCTGGGTGTCGAGGGCGCGTGGGGCGTCCCGCTCGATGTCGTGGTTGCGGGCCTCGGCGGAGACGTACATGGGGCGCCCCTGGAGGACGTTCACGAGGGCGTCCGCGTTGCGGGCCAGGTGGGCCAGGACGTGGCCGCGGCTCCAGCCGGGCAGCCGTGACGGCTGCGTCACAGCCGCGTTGTCCAGTTTGCCGACTGCGGTCAGCAGCCGTTCCGTCGCGTCACGTACAGACGCCAGGTCATGAGCGTGATCAATCATGGTGCTGACCCTAGCTCCGCCACTCGTTCGGGTGAAGGTGGTGAAGGAGTGCCGTTATTCGAAAGCACGTGCTATATGGTCGGACGTGGCGTCGGGCATGCTGGAGAGCCGGGGATTGTTGACACCCGTGAATCCTTCCGGCGTTGTCAGTGGCTCCCCCTAGTCTGGGAAAGACGGGGGCCCCGCCCCTGTCACTTCTCTCAAGAAAGGTGCGGACCGGCGTGGCCGACCGTCTCATCGTCCGTGGAGCGCGCGAGCACAACCTGAAGAACGTCTCGCTCGACCTCCCGCGCGACTCGCTCATCGTCTTCACGGGCCTGTCGGGGTCGGGCAAGTCCTCGCTGGCCTTCGACACGATCTTCGCCGAGGGGCAGCGGCGTTACGTCGAGTCGCTCTCCTCCTACGCCCGGCAGTTCCTCGGCCAGATGGACAAGCCGGACGTCGACTTCATCGAGGGCCTCTCCCCGGCCGTCTCCATCGACCAGAAGTCGACCTCGCGCAACCCGCGCTCCACGGTCGGCACCATCACCGAGGTCTACGACTACCTGCGGCTGCTCTTCGCCCGCATCGGCAAGCCGCACTGTCCCGAGTGCGGCCGCCCCATCTCCCGCCAGTCGCCGCAGGCCATCGTCGACCGTGTCCTGGAACTGCCCGAGGGCAGCCGCTTCCAGGTGCTGTCGCCGCTGGTGCGCGAGCGCAAGGGCGAGTTCGTCGACCTCTTCGCTGACCTGCAGACCAAGGGCTACTCCCGCGCGCGCGTGGACGGCGAGACGGTGCAGCTGTCGAACCCGCCCACGCTGAAGAAGCAGGAGAAGCACACCATCGAGGTGGTCGTCGACCGCCTCACGGTCAAGGACGGCGCCAAGCGCCGCCTCACCGACTCCGTCGAGACGGCCCTGGGCCTGTCCGGCGGCATGGTCGTGTTGGACTTCGTCGACCTCCCCGAGGACGACCCCGAGCGCGAGCGCATGTTCTCGGAGCACCTGTACTGCCCGTACGACGACCTGTCCTTCGAGGAACTGGAGCCCCGCTCCTTCTCCTTCAACTCGCCCTTCGGCGCCTGCCCGGAGTGCACCGGCATCGGCACGCGCATGGAGGTCGACCCGGAGCTGATCGTCCCGGACCCGGACAAAAGCCTCGACGAGGGCGCCATCCACCCCTGGTCCCACGGTCACACCAAGGACTACTTCGCCCGTCTGATCGGCGCCCTCGCCGACGCGCTGGGCTTCCGCACGGACATCCCCTTCGGCGGTCTGCCGCAGCGTGCCAAGAAGGCCCTGCTGTACGGCCACAAGACCCAGGTCGAGGTGCGCTACCGCAACCGCTACGGGCGCGAGCGCCGCTACACCACGGCCTTCGAAGGTGCCGTCCCCTTCGTCAAGCGCCGGCACAGCGAGGCCGAGAGCGACTCCAGCCGCGAGCGCTTCGAGGGCTACATGCGCGAGGTGCCCTGCCCCACCTGCGCGGGCACGCGACTGAAGCCGATCGTCCTCGCGGTCACGATCATGGGCAAGTCCATCGCCGAGGTCTCCGCCATGTCGATCAGCGACTGCGCGGACTTCCTGGGCGAGCTGAAGCTCACCGCCCGCGACAAGAAGATCGCCGAGCGCGTCCTGAAGGAGGTCAACGAGCGGCTGCGCTTCCTGGTCGACGTCGGCCTGGACTACCTCTCCCTCAACCGCGCGGCCGGCACCCTCTCCGGCGGCGAGGCCCAGCGCATCCGCCTGGCCACCCAGATCGGCTCCGGCCTCGTCGGCGTGCTGTACGTCCTCGACGAGCCGTCCATCGGTCTGCACCAGCGCGACAACCACCGGCTCATCGAGACCCTGGTCCGGCTGCGCGACATGGGCAACACGCTCATCGTCGTCGAGCACGACGAGGACACCATCAAGGTCGCCGACTGGGTCGTCGACATCGGCCCCGGCGCCGGTGAGCACGGCGGCAAGGTCGTGCACAGCGGATCCCTGAAGGAGCTGCTGGCCAACGACGAATCGCAGACCGGCCAGTACCTGTCCGGCAAGAAGGCCATCCCGCTGCCCGAGATCCGCCGTCCGCTGGACCCCTCCCGGCAGCTCACGGTGCACGGCGCCAGGGAGAACAACCTCCAGGACATCGACGTGTCCTTCCCGCTGGGCGTGTTCACCGCCGTCACCGGCGTGTCCGGTTCGGGCAAGTCGACCCTGGTCAACGACATCCTGTACACGCACCTGGCCCGCGAGCTGAACGGCGCGAGGAACGTGCCCGGGCGGCACACGCGCGTGGAGGGCGACGACCTCGTCGACAAGGTCGTCCACGTCGACCAGTCGCCCATCGGCCGCACCCCGCGGTCCAACCCGGCGACGTACACCGGCGTCTTCGACCACATCCGCAAGCTGTTCGCCGAGACCACCGAGGCGAAGGTCCGCGGCTACATGCCCGGCCGCTTCTCCTTCAACGTCAAGGGCGGCCGCTGCGAGAACTGCGCGGGCGACGGCACCATCAAGATCGAGATGAACTTCCTCCCGGACGTCTACGTCCCGTGCGAGGTCTGCCACGGCGCCCGGTACAACCGGGAGACCCTGGAGGTCCACTACAAGGGCAAGTCCATCGCCGAGGTGCTGAACATGCCCATCGAGGAGGCGACCGACTTCTTCGAGGCCGTCCCCGCGATCGCCCGGCACCTCAACACGCTGAAGGACGTCGGCCTCGGCTACGTCCGCCTCGGCCAGGCCGCGACCACCCTGTCCGGCGGCGAGGCGCAGCGCGTGAAGCTCGCCAGCGAACTGCAGAAGCGCTCCACCGGCCGCACGGTCTACGTCCTGGACGAGCCGACCACCGGTCTGCACTTCGAGGACATCAGCAAGCTGCTGAAGGTCCTGTCCGGCTTGGTCGACAAGGGCAACACGGTCATCGTCATCGAGCACAACCTCGACGTGATCAAGACGGCCGACTGGATCGTCGACATGGGCCCCGAGGGCGGCGCGGGCGGCGGACTGGTCGTCGCCGAGGGCACGCCCGAGCAGGTCGCCGCCGTTCCGGCCAGCCACACCGGCAAGTTCCTGCGGGAGGTCCTCGGGGCCGACCGCGTCAGCGACGCGTCCTCGTCCTCGGTGAAGGCGCCGCGCCGCACGGCCAAGAAGACGGTCCCGGCGCAGTCCAGGGCCACTCGTACCGCCACCACCTCGGTCGGCGCCGCCAAGAAGTCCGCCGCCAAGAAGTCCGCGGCCAAGACCACGAAGGCAACCGCGAAGAAGACGACGCGGACGACCAAGGGCTGACCTCGGCGTCTGCGGACGCCGATCGCCTGCCCATGACGCGCCGTGCTCCACAGGGACCTCCCCGGGGCACGGCGCGTCATCGTTCGTCGGGCCGCCCACCAGGGGGCCGCGCACCAAGGGGCCTCCCACTAACCGGCCGGCCGACCGGACGCCCGACGGGCCCACCAAGGGTCCGGCCCTGTGGGACGACGCCCGTCAGTCCTCCAGCTCGCCGGCGTACGGCGGCTCCGCGCCGGCGCGTGAGCACGTGACCGCCGCGGCACGGGCCGCGAACCGCAGCAGCTCCGTCCAGCCGTCCACGCCCAGGCCGGCCACGCCCCGGTCGGTGAGGGCATCGCGGACGGCAAGTCCGTGCAGCAGCGCCGCGTTCACGGTGTCGCCCGCGCCGATCGTGTCGACGACCTCGACCCGCTCGCCCGGCACCGCGTACTCGCCGCCGTCGCGCGTGTACACGGTCAGACCGGCACCGCCCCGGGTGACCACAACGGCCGCCGGTCCGGAGGCCAGCCACTCCCGGGGGGTGCCGCCGAGCCACTCGGCGTCCTCCGCGGACAGCTTCAGCAGTGACACCGACGGCAGCCAGCTCTTGAACCGCGCCCGGTAGGCGTCCGGATCCGCGATCAGCCCCGGCCGGATGTTCGGATCGAGGGCCGTGAACACACCCTGCCCGGCCGCCGCACGCATCAGCTTCTCGTACGCGCTCGCCCCCGGCTCCAGCACGAGCGAGCACGTCCCGAACGAGACGGCACGGGTCCCGGGCGGCAGCGCGGTCGGTGCCGTGAACAGGCGGTCCGCCGTCCCCTCGACGTAGAACGAGTACGACGCGGAACCGTCCTCGCCGAGCGTCGCCACGGCCAGCGTCGTGGGCTCGCCACCGCGCTGCACCGACGTCACGTCCACCCCGGTCGCGCGCAGCCGGTCCAGCAGGGCCTCGCCGAAGGCGTCGTCCGACACCCGCGAGCAGAACGCGGTGGGGGAGCCCAGACGGCCGAGCGCCACGGCCGTGTTGAACGGGCCGCCGCCGAGCGCCGGCTGCAGCGCCGCAAGGGCGCCCGCGCCCCGCGGTACCAGGTCGATCAATGCCTCACCGGCGACGACGATCACGACGGGGTCCCTTCTCCGGACGGATGCGAGGACGAGTCCTCGGGCGGGTTCACGGGCAGGTTCTCGAACGGGTTCACGGGCGAGCTTTCGGGCGGGCTCACGGCGAGCTTTCGGGCGGGTTCACAGGCGAGCTTTCGCATGGGTTCACGAGCGGGTCTCGATCTCGGACGGATCGCCGGTCGGCTTCTCGGGTCGGTTGTGCGGCCCGCTCGTGGACGCGGTCTCCGAGGGGTCGGGGCAACCGCAGGACGTGCGGTGGACGAAGGTGCAGGGGAGCCGCACGGTCCGGGCGGGCCGGTCCGGCTCGCCCAGGCGCTCCAGCAGCACGCGGACGGCCCGGGCACCGATCTCCTTGCTGGGCTGGGCCACGGCAGTGAGGCGCGGCGAGAACAGGTCAGCCCAGACGAAGTCGTCGAAGCAGCACAGGGCCATGCCGTCCGGTACCGACACGCCGCTGGCGCGCAGGGCGCGCAGAGTGCCGATGGTCATGGCGTTGTTGCCGGTCACCAGTGCGGTGGGGGGCGCGCCGAGGGAGAGCAGGTCGGCGGTCGCCCGCTCGGCGCCGGCCGATGCGGAGTCGCCGTGCACCAGGAGCCGCTCGTCGTAGGAGAGCCCTGCGAAGGCGAGACCGCTGCGGTAGCCCATGATCCGCTCGCTCGTGGTGCTGAGCCCCGGCAACCCCGCCACCAGCCCGATCCGCCGATGCCCCAGCCCGGCGAGATGGGCGACCAGCCGGGACATCGGTTCGGCGTTGTCGGCGCAGACCTGGTCGAAGCGGGGGGCGCCCTCCACGTTCGGCGGGTCCACCAGCCGGTCGAGCAGCACGGCCGGCACGCCGTGCCGCGACAGGTAGGCCAGCAGCCTGCGCGGCTTTGCCGAGGGCGCGACGATCATGCCGTCCACCCGGCGTTCGTGGAGCAACCGGACGACCTTGCGCTCGTGCTCCGGGTCGTCGTGCGGATCGGCGATGAGCAGGCTGTAGCCGGCCTCCAGAGCCGCCGCCTCGACGCCCTGCAGGATCTCCGTGAAGTACGGGTTGCTGATCGCCGACACGGCCAGGCCGATGGACCGGGTTCGAGCCGTCACCAGGGAACGAGCCAGCGTGTTCGTCGTGTAGCCCAGCTCCTCCACGGCGTCCAGCACCGCCTGGCGGGTGTGCGGGAGCACCGGCCGCGTGTCGTTCAGGACGTGTGAGACGGTCGCCACGGAGACTCCGGCGCTCCGCGCGACGTCGGCCATGGTGGCCATGCCGCTCCCTTCTCTCTGATCGGGCTCAGGCGGGGAAGGTATCGCATTGCGGGGTGCGCGTAAACGCTTACGTAAGCGTTTACGCGCACCAATTTGTGGGTCTGCCGATGCACGTTTGCGGGCGTGGGCATGTGCGTGCGTGCGTGCGGGTTCGGGTGAGCGAGCGGGTGAGGTGCGGGTGCGGGTGCGCTGGTGGGAGCGTTCGCGTAAGCGCCTACGCGAGCGTTTACGGCGTTTACGCAGAGGCGTTCGCCGGCGCCCCGCCCGCGTCAACGATTGCGCAAACGCCCCGCGTCAACGATTGGGCAAACGCCCCGCGTCAACGGTTGTGTAAGCGCCCCGCGTTGACGGTTGCGCAAGCGCTTACGCGAGCGTGTGGGCTTGCGCATGAGTGAGACCGTTCGTGCGTTCGCGTAAGCGCCTGCGCAAGCGTTTACGCCTCACGCCCCGGACGCAGCAGCCCTACCCCCTACTCCCAATCCCACCCGATCCCCAGGAACCCGACTCTCACCCGGGGCTCGACCAGGTGGACAGAGCGGTGGTGTCCGCTGATCCGCAGTTCCTGGCACCCGCTGCGCGGTGCCGCCGCCGAGTGCTGGGTGAAGCGGTGGCAGCGCTCCGGGAGGGCGGCGGCGTCGAAGGAGACCTGAAGCGCGTACTGGCCGCCGGGTGAATCGAAGCCGCGGACGTACTCGCGTGACGCGCCGGCCGTCCCGTCCTCCACGCCGTAGCGGAAGAGGAACGTGTCCCCGGAGCGCAGCCGGGTGTCGAACAGCAGCTCGGCCGCCAGGACGCCCGTGTCGCTGTGCCGGCGCACGCGCCCGAGGCGGCAGTTCTCCAGGGCGTGCACCCGTATGCGCTCCGGATCGGCGCCCCGGTCGCCGTGGTGGACGGCGACGAAGCGGTCGACGCCGTCGCGGTGGGCGCGCACGATGTGGTGCGATTCGCGTTCGGCCAGCTCGCGCCGGGCGCCGATGCGCAGACGCTCGTGGTGGGCGAGGGTGTGCAGCCCCGTGTCCGCCGGGCTGCCCAGCTCGGCGAGCAGTTGGTCGAGGACCCCCGAGGCCTCGACGAGGGAGCGGTAGGAGCGGGAGGCGGACCGCTGCCCGGCCGGCCCGTCGCCGGGTTCGGCCAGCAGCCGGATCAGCGACTCCTCGGGCAGGTCCAGGATCTCCTCCAGGGCCCGCACGGCCCGCAGGGACTCCGGGCGCTGCGGGCGGCGCGCGCCCTGCTGCCAGTAACTGAGGCTGGTGACGCCCACTTTCACGCCGTGGCGGGACAGATGGTGCTGCACGCGTTGCAGCGGCAGCCCCCGGGCGGCGATCGCTGCACGCAGGGCGACGTGGAAGGGCCCGCCCCGCAGGACCGCGTCCAGTTCTGTGGGAGCGACGTCGGCGAGCTGTGTGGCGTGCGGCATGCAGGGGCCTCTCTGTGAGTCGGCAACGGCTGGTCAGACCGTTCGCACGGTGCTCCCGGGGTGCCCCGTCGGGATGGACAGAGGTTCTTCACATCCGTACGCCGACGTTCAGGCCCCGAGTTCCCCCGCATTGAAGCGTGTTGACCTGGTCCCGACAACACCTGATGCCGGACAGTGACGCACTCCCGGCCGTAGCGTTCCGGACAGTGACGCACTCCCGGCCGCAGTGTTCCGGACAGTGACGTACTCAGGCCGGTACGGGGCGGGACGGGTCGGGATGGGCGAGGCGGGCCAGGACGGTCCGGGACATACGAACGCCCGGGGCGTGCGCCCCGGGCGTTCAAGGTGAAGCAAGGTGAAGGAGTGCTTCCAGGTCGTGCCTCTAGGTGCGTCCGTTCCTGGTGCGCTCCTCGAGGGCCAGCCTCTTCGCCCGCACTATGTCGGGGTCACGGGGGTCCAGCACGTCGCTCAGGGCGAACGGCTCGTCCGCGTACCGGCGGGCACGGGTCGTGCGCCGGTTCTTCTCGATCCGCATCCGCTTCATCCGCGCAGCCCTCCGACCCGTGGCCCGTACCTCCCCGCGTGGGAGCGGCCGGTCCGCCTGACAACCTGTGTCTGCACCGACACGCCTCCGCCCGCCCGGACGTCGCCGTGCCCCGTGGGAAGCCTGCATTCCCGCTCCCGGGCCCCGGTAATCCCGGGGCGGGACATGCCGTTGGAAACTGCCAGCTCACCGGAGCCCGGGCAGGACCCGCCGCCCGCCGCGCTGTCGGTCCTCGCCAGTAGGGTGTGAGCATGGCCGACCCCTCCAGCTACCGCCCCAAACCGGGCGAGATCCCCGACTCGCCGGGGGTCTACAGGTTCCGCGACGAGCACCGCCGGGTGATCTACGTCGGAAAGGCGAAAAGCCTGCGCCAGCGCCTGGCGAACTACTTCCAGGACCTGGCGGGACTGCACCCGCGCACCCGCTCCATGGTCACCACGGCGGCGTCCGTGGAGTGGACGGTGGTGTCCACGGAGGTCGAGGCGCTCCAGCTGGAGTACTCGTGGATCAAGGAGTTCGATCCCCGGTTCAACGTCAAGTACCGCGACGACAAGAGCTACCCGTACCTCGCGGTGACGATGAACGAGGAGTACCCGCGCGTGCAGGTGATGCGCGGTCACAAGAAGAAGGGCGTGCGCTACTTCGGGCCGTACGCGCACGCGTGGGCGATCCGCGACACGGTCGACCTGCTGCTGCGCGTCTTCCCCGTGCGCACGTGCTCGGCGGGCGTCTTCAAGAACGCCGCCCGCACCGGCCGCCCCTGCCTCCTCGGTTACATCGGCAAGTGCTCCGCGCCCTGCGTGGACCGTGTCTCCCCCGAGGAGCACCGCGAACTGGCCGACGAGTTCTGCGACTTCATGACGGGCCGGACGACCACGTACATCCGCCGTCTGGAGCGGCAGATGGGCGAGGCGGCCGAGGAGATGGAGTACGAGCGGGCGGCCCGCCTGCGCGACGACATCGAGGCCCTGCGGAAGGCCATGGAGAAGAACGCGGTCGTGCTCGCCGACGCGACCGACGCCGATCTGATCGCGGTCGCCGAGGACGAGCTGGAGGCGGCCGTGCAGATCTTCCACGTGCGTGGCGGGCGCGTACGGGGCCAGCGTGGCTGGGTCACCGACAAGGTGGAGGAGATCACCACCGGCGCCCTGGTCGAGCACGCGCTGCAGCAGCTCTACGGCGAGGAGACCGGCGACGCCGTGCCGAAGGAGGTCCTGGTCCCCGCCCTGCCCGACCCGGTCGAGCCGGTCCAGGAGTGGCTGGCCGGGCGGCGTGGATCGAACGTGTCCCTGCGCATCCCGCAGCGCGGTGACAAGAAGGCCCTGATGGAGACCGTGCAGCGCAACGCCCAGCAGGCGCTGGTGCTGCACAAGACCAAGCGTGCCTCCGACCTGACCACGCGCTCGCGCGCCCTGGAGGAGATCGCCGACGCGCTCGACCTGGACGGCGCCCCGCTGCGGATCGAGTGCTACGACATCTCGCACCTCCAGGGCGACGACGTGGTGGCCTCCATGGTCGTCTTCGAGGACGGGCTCGCCCGCAAGAGCGAGTACCGGCGCTTCCAGATCAAGGGCTTCGCCGGGCAGGACGACGTCCGCTCCATGCACGAGGTGATCACCCGCCGCTTCCGCCGCTATCTGGCGGAGAAGGAGAAGACGGGCGAGTGGACGGACGGAGCCGACGCCGGAGCGGGTGACACGCCGCTCACCAGTACGGACGCCCTCGTGGGTACGGAGCCCCCGGCCGGCCAGGACGCCCTCACCAGCACGGAGCCCACTGCCGGTCATGACCCCGTCACCGGCACAGAGCCCCCGGCAGGTCGGGACGCCTCCACCGGCTCGGAGCCCTCGGCAAGCCACGCCCCCCTCACCAGCACCGAGCCCTCGGCGAACCAGACCCCCCTCACCGGCACAGGCACCCCGGCCCCGGGCGCCCTCGCTCAAGCCCCCGACAGCCCCGGCACCCCCGACGACACCGCGCCGGACGTGCTCACCGCCTCCGGCGCCCCGGTCGGCCCCGGGGGCCTCACCGAGGAGGACGGCCGCCCCAGGAAGTTCGCCTACCCGCCCCAGCTGGTCGTCGTCGACGGCGGCGCCCCGCAGGTCGCCGCCGCCCGGCGGGCCCTGGACGAGCTGGGCATCGACGACATCGCGGTGTGCGGGCTGGCCAAGCGCCTGGAGGAGGTCTGGGTCCCCGGTGACGACGACCCGGTCGTGCTGCCCCGGACCAGCGAGGGCCTCTACCTGCTCCAGCGGGTCCGGGACGAGGCCCACCGGTTCGCCATCACCTACCAGCGCGCCAAGCGCTCCAAGCGCTTCCGTTCCAGCCCCCTGGACGACGTCCCCGGCCTGGGCGACATGCGCAAGCAGGCACTCCTGAAGCACTTCGGCTCGTTGAAGAAGCTGCGGACCGCCACGATCGACCAGATCTGCGAGGTCCCCGGCATAGGCCGCAAGACGGCCGAGACGATCGCCGTCGCCCTGGCCCGCTCGGCCCCGGCCGCACCCGCCGTCAACACGGCGACTGGAGAGATCATGGAAGAGGAACCGGGCACGATGGGTTCCGGTGGGGAGCCCGTGGCAGCGGGCGCCCCGGACGAACGACGGGGGCAGGAGACATGAAGGTGAACGAGCACCACGGGCCGGACGAGCAAGCCGGAGACGGAGCACAGGTGAGTACGGGCAAGCCCAACGACAAGGCGCAGGTCCCCGAGGCGGCCATCCCCGAGCTGGTGATCATCTCCGGCATGTCCGGGGCGGGCCGTTCGACGGCCGCGAAGTGTCTGGAGGACCTCGGCTGGTTCGTCGTCGACAACCTGCCGCCCGCGCTGATCCCCACCATGGTGGAGCTCGGCGCCCGCTCCCAGGGCAACGTGGCCCGCATCGCCGTCGTCGTCGACGTGCGCGGCCGCCGCTTCTTCGACAACCTCCGCGAGTCCCTCGCCGACCTGGAGGCCAAGCACGTCACGCGCCGGATCGTCTTCCTGGAGTCCTCGGACGAGGCCCTGGTGCGGCGCTTCGAGTCGGTGCGCCGCCCGCACCCGCTGCAGGGCGACGGCCGCATCGTCGACGGCATCGCCGCCGAGCGCGAACTGCTGCGCGAGCTGCGCGGCGACGCCGACCTGGTGATCGACACCTCCAGCCTGAACGTGCACGAGCTGCGCGCCAAGATGGACGCCCAGTTCGCCGGCGAGGAGGAGCCGGAGCTGCGGGCCACGGTGATGTCGTTCGGCTACAAGTACGGCCTGCCCGTCGACGCCGACCTCGTCGTCGACTGCCGGTTCCTGCCGAACCCGCACTGGGTCCCCGAGCTGCGCCCCTACACGGGCCTCAACGAGGAGGTCTCGGGCTACGTCTTCAACCAGCCCGGGGCCAAGGAGTTCCTCGACCGCTACACGGAGCTGCTCCAGCTCGTCGCGACCGGTTACCGCCGCGAGGGCAAGCGCTACGTGACCATCGCCGTGGGCTGCACGGGCGGCAAGCACCGCTCGGTCGCCATGTCGGAGAAGCTGGCCGCCCGGCTCGCCGCCGAGGGCGTGGAGACGGTGGTCGTACACCGGGACATGGGACGCGAATGACACCACGTACACCGCGGCTGGGCCGGCTGCGCCGGGTGGTGCCCGAGGGCGGCACCGGGCAACGGGGCGGCCGGCCCGCCGAGGCCCGGGGCGGCCGGCCGCGCCGCCGCGGCGCCCAGCCCAAGGTCGTCGCGCTCGGCGGCGGCATGGGCCTGTCCGCCTCGCTCGCCGCACTGCGCCGGATCACCGGCGACCTCACCGCCGTCGTCACCGTCGCCGACGACGGCGGCTCCAGCGGGCGGCTGCGCGACGAGCTTGGCGTGCTGCCGCCCGGCGACCTGCGCAAGGCGCTGGCCGCGCTGTGCGGGGACGACGACTGGGGCCAGACCTGGGCCCGCGTCATCCAGCACCGCTTCCAGTCCAAGGGCGACCTGCACGAGCACGCCGTCGGCAACCTGCTGATCGTCGCGCTGTGGGAGCAGCTCGGCGACCACGTCCAGGCCCTCGACCTGGTGGGACGCCTGCTGGGCGCCCAGGGCCGGGTGCTGCCCATGTCGGCCGTGCCGCTGGAGCTCGAGGCCCTGGTCAGGGGCCACGACCCGGCGCGTCCCGACGAGGTCGACACGGTCCGCGGCCAGGCGACCGTGGCCCTCACCCCGGGCGAGGTGCAGTCCGTGCACCTGGTGCCCTGCGACCCGCCGGCCGTCCCCGAGGCGGTCGAGGCCGTCCTGGACGCCGACTGGGTGGTGCTCGGCCCCGGCTCCTGGTTCTCCTCGGTCATTCCACACCTCCTGGTGCCCGAGCTGCTGGACGCGCTCTCGCAGACCAAGGCCCGCCGGGTACTCTCGCTGAACCTCGCCCCGCAGCCCGGAGAAACCGAGGGCTTCTCCCCGCAGCGTCATTTGGAGGTTTTGGGACGACACGCCCCTAAACTCGCCCTGGACGTGGTGCTGGCCGACGAGGCCGCCGTGCCCGACCGTGACTCCCTGACCGACGCCGCCAAGCGCTTCGGGGCCGCGGTCGAGCTGGCGCCGGTGGCCAGGCCCGACGGGACCCCGAGGCACGACCCGGAGCTGTTGGCCGCCGCGTACGACCGTATTTTTCGGATGCATGGAAGGATCGGCCCATGGCGATGACGGCAGCGGTGAAGGACGAGATCAGCCGGCTCCCCGTCACCCGGACCTGCTGCAGAAAGGCGGAGGTCTCCGCCATCCTGCGGTTCGCCGGCGGCCTCCACCTGGTGAGCGGCCGCATCGTGATCGAGGCGGAACTGGACACCGCGATGGCGGCCCGCCGCCTCAAGCGGGACGTCCTGGAGATCTTCGGCCACAGCTCCGAACTGATCGTGATGGCACCGGGCGGTCTGCGCCGCGGCTCGCGGTACGTGGTGCGCGTGGTCGCCGGCGGTGATCAGCTCGCCCGCCAGACCGGTCTGGTCGACGGGCGGGGCCGCCCGATCCGCGGCTTGCCCCCGCAGGTGGTCTCGGGGGCCACCTGCGACGCCGAGGCCGCCTGGCGCGGCGCGTTCCTCGCGCACGGCTCGCTCACCGAGCCCGGCCGTTCCTCCTCCCTGGAGGTGACCTGCCCGGGCCCCGAGGCCGCGCTCGCCCTGGTGGGCGCCGCCCGGCGCCTCCAGATCCCCGCGAAAGCCCGCGAGGTGCGCGGCGTGGACCGGGTCGTCGTCCGTGACGGTGACGCGATCGGCGCCCTGCTGACCCGTCTGGGCGCCCACGAGTCGGTGCTGGCCTGGGAGGAGCGCCGGATGCGCCGCGAGGTGCGCGCCACGGCCAACCGGCTCGCCAACTTCGACGACGCCAACCTCCGCCGCTCGGCCCGTGCGGCCGTCGCCGCCGGCGCCCGCGTGCAGCGCGCCCTGGAGATCCTCGGTGAGGACGTGCCCGAGCACCTCGCCGCGGCCGGCCGGCTGCGCATGGAGCACAAGCAGGCCTCCCTGGAGGAGCTGGGTGCCCTCGCCGACCCGCCGCTGACCAAGGACGCGGTCGCCGGCCGGATCCGCCGCCTGCTGGCGATGGCCGACAAGCGCGCCTCCGACCTCGGCATCCCGGGTACCGAGGCGAACCTCAGCGACGAGCTGGCCGACAACCTCGTCGGCTGATCTCACGCACCGTCACCCCACCGGTGCCGACGCCCACTTGGGTGGTCGGCACCGGTGTTTTCGCGTGTCCGAGGCCCCCTTGACTCGATCATGGTCTGTCATGAGCCTGGCATCTGTTCGCTGCTGTGGCGGACCCACGCTAGGGGGGTTCATGAGACGAAGAGCGAGATCGATCCTCGCTGTCGGCGCGCTCCTGTTCGGCGGAGCGAGCATCGCACCCATCGCCCAGGCACAACCCGGGAGTCCGGCCCCGTCCGACCCGGACGAGGTCAAGGTCTTCCGCGCCGACGTCACACAGAAGCAGGTACCCCTGCTGCTGGCGGCCGGCCAGGACGGCCACGAACTCAGTGAGCGGGTGCCCGGGAAGGGCACTGCCACCGTCGAGGTCTACCTGACGGACCAGCAGGCGCGGAAGCTGGAGAAGCAGGGCGTCGACCTCACCGAGCACGACCTCACGGCCAAGGCCGAGAAGCGCGTCGACGCCGCCGCCGAGCGCGTGTTCCGGCCGTACAGCGGCGAAGGCGGGCTGCGCGAGGAGCTGCTGCGCACCGCCCAGGAGAACCCGGACCTCACCAAGGTCGTCTCCATCGGCAAGACCGTCAAGGGCCAGGACATCCTCGCGCTGAAGCTGACCAAGGGCGCCAAGAGGACGAAGGACGGCTCCAAGCCGGCCGTCCTCTACATGTCCAACCAGCACGCGCGTGAGTGGATCACGCCGGAGATGACCCGGCGCCTGATGCACCACTACCTCGACAACTACAAGAAGGACCGGCGGATCAAGAAGATCGTCGACTCCACCGAGGTGTGGTTCCTGCTGTCGGCCAACCCCGACGGCTACGACTTCACCTTCGCCGACCCCGCCAACCGCCAGTGGCGCAAGAACCTGCGGGACGTCAACGGGGACGGCACCATCACCACCGGCGACGGCGTCGACCTCAACCGCAACTTCGCCTACAAGTGGGGCTACGACGACGAGGGCTCGTCCCCGAACCCCACCAGCCAGACCTACCGGGGCGCCGGGCCGAACTCCGAGCCGGAGACCAAGGCCCTCGACGCCTTCGAGAAGCGGATCGGCTTCACGTACGGCATCAACTACCACTCCGCCGCCGAACTCCTCCTCTACGGGGTCGGCTGGCAGGTCGCCACGCACACCCCGGACGACGTGCTGTACAAGGCGCTCGCCGGCACGCCCGAGAACTCCGCCGTCCCCGGCTACCACCCGCAGCTCTCCTCCGAGCTGTACACCACCAACGGCGAGGCGGACGGCCACGCGGCGAACGTCAACGGCATGGCGATGTTCACGCCCGAGATGTCGACCTGCCAGAGCGCCTCGGACCTCGACCCGAACGACGAGTGGAAGGCGTCCGACTGCCAGTCGGTGTTCACCTTCCCGGACGACGAGAAGCTGATCCAGCAGGAGTTCGCCAAGAACGTCCCGTTCGCGCTCTCCGTCGCCGAGACCGCCGCGCACCCCGACCGGCCGTCCTCCTCCGTCGGGCTGAAGGCCGCCGACTTCACCCCGGCCGCGTTCGGCACGTCCTATTCCGGCGGCGCCGACCAGGAAGTGTCCGTCGTCGTCCGCAAGGCCGTGCGCGACAAGGAGCTCAAGTACCGCGTCAACGGTGGCCGCACCCACGACATGGCGCTGCGGCCCTGGAAGGGCGGCGAGACCTACGGCGGTGAGGACAACCTCTACTTCGACGAGTACCGCGCGAAGGTCAAGGACGGCGAACCGGGCGACGAGGTCGAGGTCTGGTTCACCGGTGAGGCGAAGAACGGCAAGAAGGTCTCCAGCGACCACTTCACCTACACCGTCGCCGAGCGGCCCCGTGCCGGCACCCTCGTCGTCGCCGAGGAGGGCGCGACCGCGACCCAGGCGCAGAAGTACCTCGACGCGCTCAAGGCCAACGGCCGCAAGGCGCTCGTCTGGGACGTGGCGCGGCAGGGCGCGCCGGACGCGCTCGGCGTGCTGAGCCACTTCGACACCGTCGTCCACTACACCGGCGCGAGCACCCCGGGCGTGGCCACCCAGCTGCAGTTGCGGGCCTTCCTCAACGAGGGCGGCCGGCTGATCGAGGCGGGCGAGCAGGCCGGCGGCAGCGTCGACCTCGGTGGCGCCCTGTCGAACGACTTCAGCCAGTACTACCTGGGGGCCTACACCCGCACCTCCACCCCCGGGGCCACCGGCTTCACCGGCTCCGGTGAACTGGGCGGCGTCACGACCCCGCTCGGCGCGGCTCCCGGGAACCCGCTCGACAAGGCGGGCACCTACAGCGTCACCTCCGACGAACTGCCCGTCGCGCAGTACCCGCAGTTCGCGAGCAGGGGTGCCGGCCAGTTCGCCGGGACCGTCAATCCGTACGGTCCCTACGCGGGCAGCGGGATGGCCGCCGCCGTCCACACCGACGACGCCTACAAGCGCCTCACCCGCACCGTCGACCTCAGCGGTACCACCGCCGCGGAGCAGCCGACCCTGCGCACCCAGCTGCTGTGGGACACCGAGGGCGGCTACGACCACGTCGTCGTGGAGGCGCACACCACCGGTGCCGACGACTGGACGACCCTGCCCGAGAAGGGCGGCGCGACCAGGAGCACGGTGCCGACCGAGTGCGAGGGCGGGTTCTACATCAACGAGCACCCCTGGCTGAAGCACTACCTGACCCAGGGCGCCGACGGCTGCACCGCCACCGGCACCACCGGTGCCTGGCACAGCCTGACCGGCTCGTCCGGCGGCTGGCAGCAGGTGGAGTTCGACCTGAGCGCCTACGCGGGCAGGACGGTCGAGCTGTCGATCGCCTACGTCACCGACCCGGGCACCGGCGGGCGCGGCGTGCTCGCCGACAACGCCTCGCTCGTCGTCGGCGGCGCGGCGAAGGACACCGAGGGCTTCGAGACCTCGCTCGGGGCCTGGAAGGTCGCCGGACCGCCCGAGGGCAGCCCGGCCGTCCTCAAGGACTGGGCGCGCACCGGCGCCCTGTTCCAGACGTACGGCGCCGTCACCACGGACGACACCGTGCTGCTGGGCTTCGGCCTGGAGCACGTCACCGCGGCTGCCGACCGGGCGGCGCTGATGAGGAAGGCGCTGGCCTCCCTGGACGTGTGACACCCCGGTCGACGGGGACCCGTACCGTGGGCGGGATCGGCTGATCCCCCTTCGGCGGTGGGCGGTCCGTACCCCTACTGGCGGGTACGGACCGCCCTGCCGTGTATGAGGCATCTGGATGTCACCAGCCGGGCTCCAGGGAGGTAGGGTCGTAGGCGGTCGGGGACATCCCAAACAGAGCTCGCCGGCACCTCATGGCCGGCGTACCAACGAGGAGATCGGTTCGTGACGATCCGCGTAGGCATCAACGGCTTCGGCCGCATCGGTCGTAACTACTTCCGCGCGCTGCTGGAGCAGGGTGCAGACATCGAGATCGTGGCTGTCAACGACCTGGGTGACACCGCGACCACCGCTCACCTGCTGAAGTACGACACGATCCTCGGCCGCCTCAAGCAGGAGGTCACGCACACCGAGGACACCATCACCGTCGGCGGCAAGACCATCAAGGTCCTCGCCGAGCGCAACCCCGCCGACATCCCCTGGGGCGAGCTGGGCGTCGACATCGTCATCGAGTCGACCGGCATCTTCACCAAGAAGGCGGACGCCGAGAAGCACCTCGCGGGCGGCGCCAAGAAGGTCCTCATCTCGGCTCCGGCCAAGGACGAGGACGTCACCATCGTGATGGGTGTCAACCAGGACACGTACGACCCGGCGAACCACCACGTCATCTCCAACGCCTCCTGCACCACCAACTGCGTGGCGCCGATGGCCAAGGTCCTCGACGAGAACTTCGGCATCGTCAAGGGCCTGATGACGACGGTGCACGCGTACACGAACGACCAGCGCATCCTGGACTTCCCGCACAAGGACCTGCGCCGCGCCCGTGCCGCCGCGGAGAACATCATCCCCACCACCACCGGTGCCGCCAAGGCCACCGCGCTGGTCCTGCCGCAGCTCAAGGGCAAGCTGGACGGCATGGCCATGCGCGTGCCGGTCCCGACCGGCTCGGTCACCGACCTGGTGATCGAGCTCGGGCGCGAGGTCACCAAGGAAGAGGTCAACGCCGCCTTCCAGAAGGCCGCCGAGGGCGAGCTGAAGGGCATCCTCGAGTACACCGAGGACCCGATCGTCTCGTCCGACATCGTCAACGCCCCGGCGTCCTGCACCTTCGACTCCTCCTTGACCATGGTCCAGGAGGGCAAGAACGTGAAGGTCATCGGCTGGTACGACAACGAGTGGGGCTACTCCAACCGTCTCGTCGACCTCACGGTCTTCGTCGGTAACCAGCTCTGATCGAATAGACCAGGCACCACGGTGTGAGAGCAGGGCTCGGGCAGCGCGCGGTCGCGCCGTCCGAGCCCTGACGCACGTACAGATCAGAGCTGTTCGATCACGAGCGCTTACGAGCGATCACGAGCTCTTTCAGGAGTCCCCTTTCATGAAGACGATCGACGAACTCCTCTCCGAGGGAGTGGCGGGCAAGCGGGTCTTCGTCCGCGCCGACCTGAACGTCCCCCTGGACGGCACGACCATCACCGACGACGGCCGCATCCGCGCGGTGCTGCCCACGGTCAAGGCCCTCGCCGAGGCGGGCGCCCGCGTGGTCGTCGCCTCGCACCTGGGCCGCCCCAAGGGCGCCCCGGACCCGGCCTTCTCCCTGGCTCCGGCAGCCGCGCGCCTCGGTGAACTGCTCGGCGCCGACGTGGCCTTCGCGACCGACACGGTCGGCGAGTCCGCCCAGGGCGTCGTCGCCGGCCTGGCCGACGGGCAGGTGGCCGTCGTGGAGAACCTGCGCTTCAACGCCGGCGAGACCAGCAAGGACGACGCCGAGCGCGGCGAGTTCGCCGACCGCCTGGCCACCCTCGCCGACGTCTACGTCGGTGACGGCTTCGGCGCGGTGCACCGCAAGCACGCCTCCGTCTACGACCTCCCGGGCCGCCTGCCGCACTACGCCGGCCACCTCATCGCCACCGAGGTCGGTGTCCTGCGGAAGCTCACCGACGACGTCAAGCGGCCCTACGCGGTCGTCCTGGGCGGCGCCAAGGTGTCCGACAAGCTGGCCGTCATCGACCAGCTGCTCGGCAAGGCCGACCGCCTGCTCATCGGCGGCGGCATGGTCTTCACCTTCCTCAAGGCCAAGGGCCACGAGATCGGCACCTCCCTGGTCCAGGAGGACCAGCTCCCGGCCGTCCGGGAGTACATCGAGCGCGCCGAGAAGAACGGCGTCGAGCTGGTCCTGCCGGTGGACGTCGTGGTGGCCCCGGAGTTCCCGGACCTCAAGACCAAGGCGCCGGCGCAGCCCAGCACCGTGGCCGCGGACGCCATGCCGGGTGGCCAGATGGGGCTGGACATCGGCCCCGAATCCCGCAAGCTGTACGCATCGAAGATCGCCGACGCCGCCACCGTCTTCTGGAACGGCCCCATGGGCGTCTTCGAGCACCCCGATTTCGCCGAGGGCACCAAGGCGGTCGCCCAGGCTCTCCTCGACTCCCAGGCCTTCACGGTGGTCGGCGGTGGCGACTCCGCCGCGGCCGTCCGCATCCTGGGCTTCGACGAGAACGCATTCGGCCACATCTCGACCGGTGGCGGCGCCTCCCTCGAATACCTCGAGGGCAAGACGCTCCCCGGCCTCGCCGCACTGGAGGACTGACCCTTTATGAGCACGCGCACGCCGCTGATGGCGGGCAACTGGAAGATGAACCTCAACCACCTCGAGGCCATCGCGCACGTCCAGAAGCTCGCCTTCGCCCTGGCCGACAAGGACTACGAGGCCGTCGAGGTCGCCGTCCTGCCGCCCTTCACCGACCTGCGCTCCGTGCAGACCCTGGTCGACGGCGACAAGCTCAAGATCAAGTACGGCGCCCAGGACATCTCGGCCCACGACGGCGGTGCCTTCACCGGTGAGATCTCCGGCCCCATGCTGGCCAAGCTGAAGTGCACGTACGTCGCCATCGGCCACAGTGAGCGCCGCCAGTACCACGCCGAGACCGACGAGCTGGTGAACGCCAAGGTCAAGGCCGCGTACAAGCACGGCATCACCCCGATCCTGTGCGTCGGCGAGGAGCTGGAGGTCCGCGAGGCGGGCAACCACGTGTCCCACACCCTCGCCCAGGTCGAGGGCGGTCTGAAGGACCTCCCCGCCGAGCAGGCCGAGACCGTCGTGATCGCCTACGAGCCGGTGTGGGCCATCGGCACCGGCAAGGTCTGCGGCGCGGAGGACGCCCAGGAGGTCTGCGCGGCGATCCGCGGCAAGATCGCCGAGCTGTACTCGCAGGAGCTGGCCGACAAGGTCCGCATCCAGTACGGCGGCTCCGTGAAGTCGGGCAACGTCGCCGAGATCATGGCCCAGGCCGACATCGACGGCGCCCTGGTGGGCGGTGCCTCGCTGGACGCCGACGAGTTCGTCAAGATCGTGCGCTTCCGCGACCAGTGAGTATGCGCTAACGGCGATTCGTCGTACCCTTGCGGGGTCCAGCGCTGTGCTGGGCCCCGCGTCGTCCGTCCGCATTCCGAGGAAGTTGGTCCAGCCGTGGTTTTGGGGTTCTCGATCGCCCTGATCGTCTTCAGCCTGCTGCTGATGCTGCTGGTGCTGATGCACAAGGGGAAGGGCGGCGGCCTCTCCGACATGTTCGGTGGCGGCATGCAGTCCTCCGTCGGTGGCTCCTCGGTCGCCGAACGCAACCTCGACCGGATCACCGTGGTGATCGGTCTGCTGTGGTTCGCGTGCATTGTCGTGCTCGGCATCCTGATGAAGATGAACAACTGACCGAGCGGCACTCCGCACGGACTCGTACGTAAGGCCCCATGTCGGGTACGCGCAGCTGAGCGCGGCCTATCATGGGGCTTGCGTCTAGGGGTGAGGGTTGTAACTCCAATCACTGGACGCGCGTTGGGCCTTACGTAGACTGAGGCGCTCGCAGCGAAGCGGAACGCCGAATCGCTTCGCGGCACCATCACGCAGGGAGTTACGACCGTGGCAAGTGGCAACGCGATCCGGGGAAGCCGGGTCGGAGCGGGGCCGATGGGCGAGGCCGAGCGCGGCGAGTCCGCGCCGCGGCTGCGCGTCTCCTTCTGGTGCTCCAACGGACACGAGACCCAGCCGAGCTTCGCCAGCGACGCGCAGGTGCCGGACACCTGGGACTGTCCCCGCTGCGGCTTTCCGGCCGGCCAGGACCGGGACAACCCCCCGGACCCGCCGCGCACCGAGCCCTACAAGACGCACCTGGCGTACGTCCGGGAGCGGCGCAGCGACGCGGACGGCGAGGCGATCCTCGCCGAGGCGCTCGCCAAACTGCGGGGCGAGATCTAGAAGTCGACACCGGCCGGGCACCCACAGGTGCCCGGCCGGAACTGCCTGAGGCCCTTGGCCCCGGCCGGTTGTCAGTGCCACCCCCTACGGTGTGCGCATCGGATGAACCGGAGGGGGAGCGGTGGTCACGGTGGAGGCGGGGCAGGCCCGTGCGCCCGCGTGGCGCGGGAGTTTCGGGCGGCTGTGGAGCGCGGCGGTGCTGTCCAGTTTCGGGGACGCGCTGCGCACGTCCGCGCTGCCGCTGCTCGCCGTCACCCTCACCGACGAGCCGCTGCTCGTCGCCTCCGTCACGGCCTGCGGCTACCTGCCCTGGATCGTCTTCGGCCTGCTCGGCGGCGCCGTCGCCGACCGGGTGGACCAGCGGCGCGCCATGTGGACGGTCGACGCGGTGCGCGCACTGCTGACCGGTGCCTTCGCCGTGGCCGTCGCACTCGGCCACGCCTCGATCGGCCTGCTCGTCGCCCTGGCCTTCGCGCTCACCACCCTGCAGACCCTCTTCGACAACGCCGCCACCGCCCTGCTGCCCGGCCTGATCGACCGGGACGCGCTGGGCAGCGCCAACGCCCGGCTGATGACCGGCCAGCGCATCGCCGGCGGCCTGCTCGGCGGGCCCGTGGTGCCGCTGCTGCTCGCGGCCGGGGCCGCGGTGCCGTTCGCGGCCGACGCCCTCACCTACCTGGTGGCCGCCGCCCTGATCGCCTCCCTGCCCGCCGCCCGGTCCGAGCGGGCACCCAGACCTACGGGCAGCACCCTGCGCCGCGAGATCACCGAAGGTCTGCGCCACCTCTGGCACGACGGCCCGCTGCGCGGACTGTGCGCCGCCACCGCCCTGTGCAACATCGGCATGGGCGGCCTGCTCGCGCTGCTCGTGGTCCTCGTCACCGACTGGCTGGGAGCGGGGCCCGCGGGCTACGCGGCGGCGGGCGCCGCCTTCACGGTGGGCAGCCTGACCGGGGGCGTGCTGAACGGCCGGATCGTGACGCGGCTCGGCCGCCTGCGCTCCGTGCTGCTCGCCGGGGCGGTGCAGACCGGCGCCCTGGTCCTCATGGGCACCGTACGCAGCCTGGCCGTCCTGGTGGCCGCCTTGGCCGTCTTCGGGTTCATGGGCATGGTGTGGAACGTCAACACCACGACCCTGATGCAGGAACGCGCCCCCGCCGGCATGCTCGGCCGGGTCAGCTCCGCCTTCCGGACCCTCGCCCTCGCCGGGGCGCCCCTGGGCGCGCTGCTGGGCGGGGCCGCCGCCACCGTCCGGGGACCCGGCACCCCGCCCCTGCTGACGGCCGCCTTCTTCGTCCTGTCCGTCCTCGCACTGATACCGGCGCTGCGCGCGGACGTATCCGATGTCGAGCCGGACCCCGGCGCCACGACGACCGGCGTCACGCGCTGATCAATTAGGTTGGGACCGGCAGCGGGGCAAGGTACGCAGGCAGGACAGGAAAGAAGGCTGAAGACCGGGATGAACGCAGACGGCCGTACCAGGCTCAACCAGACACCCGAGTGGACCGCACTGGCCAAGCACCGCGAGGAGCTCACCGGCGTGGGGCTGCGCGAGCTGTTCGCCGCCGACTCCGGCCGCGGCAGCGCCTACACCCTGCGGGTGGGCGACCTGTACATCGACTACTCCAAGCACCTGATCACCGACGACACCCTGCGGCTGCTGCGGGAACTGGCCGTGGCGACGGACGTGTTCGGGTTGCGGGACGCCATGTTCCGCGGTGAGCGGATCAACACCACGGAGAACCGGGCCGTGCTGCACACGGCGTTGCGCGCTGCGCGGGACGCGGTGATCGAGGTCGACGGCGAGAACGTGGTGCCGGGTGTGCACGCCGTGCTCGACAAGATGGCCGCCTTCGCCGAGCGGGTGCGCTCGGGGGAGTGGACCGGGCACACCGGCCGGCGGATCCGCAACGTCGTCAACATCGGCATCGGCGGCTCCGATCTCGGCCCCGCGATGGCGTATGAGGCGCTGCGCGCGTTCACCGACCGTGAGTTGACGGTGCGTTTCGTGTCGAACGTGGACGGCTGCGACCTGCACGAGGCCGTGCGCGACCTGGATCCGGCGGAGACGTTGTTCATCGTGGCGTCGAAGACGTTCACCACGATCGAGACGATCACCAACGCGACCTCGGCCCGTTCCTGGCTGCTGGCCGGGCTGGGCGACGACAAGGCGGTGGCCCGGCACTTCGTCGCCCTGTCCACCAACGGGGAGAAGGTCGCCGGTTTCGGTATCGACCCGGACAACATGTTCGAGTTCTGGGACTGGGTGGGCGGCCGCTACTCCTACGACTCCGCGATCGGCCTGTCGTTGATGATCGCGGTCGGCCCGGACCGGTTCCGGGAGATGCTCGACGGTTTCCGCATCGTCGACGAGCATTTCCGCAACGCCCCGGCCGAGGCCAACGCCCCGTTGATCATGGGCCTGCTGGGTGTCTGGTACGGCAACTTCCACGACGCCCAGTCGCACGCCGTGCTGCCCTACAGCCACTACCTGTCGAAGTTCACCGCCTACCTGCAGCAGCTCGACATGGAGTCCAACGGCAAGTCGGTGGACCGTGAGGGCAACCCGGTGCAGTGGCAGACGGGCCCGGTGGTGTGGGGCACACCCGGCACCAACGGCCAGCACGCCTACTACCAGTTGATCCACCAGGGCACCAAGCTCGTCCCGGCCGACTTCATCGGCTTCGCCCGGCCGGTCGCCGAGCTGAGCGGCGAGCTGAAGGCCCAGCACGACCTGCTGATGGCCAACTTCTTCGCCCAGACGCAGGCACTGGCCTTCGGCAAGACGCCCGAGGAGGTGCGCGCGGAGGGCGTGCCCGAGGAGCTGGTGGCGCACAAGACGTTCCGGGGCGGCCGTCCCACCACCACGATCCTGGCCACCGAGCTGACCCCGTCCGTGCTGGGGCAGCTGGTCGCGCTCTACGAGCACAAGGTGTTCGTGCAGGGTGCGGTGTGGAACATCGACTCCTTCGACCAGTGGGGCGTCGAGCTCGGCAAGGTCCTCGCCAAGCGCGTCGAGCCCGCCCTGACCGAGGGCGCGGACGTCCCCGGTCTCGACCCGTCCACGGCCGCACTGGTGGCCACGTACCGGGAGTTGCGCGGCCGTCGGTGACGGTGACGGGTCGCCCGCGGTAAGAGGCAGCGGGACGGACGGGGAGCGGGCGGCAGGCGCCGTCCGCTTCCCGCCGCAGCGCCCTCGCCCAGGTGTCAGGACGGGCGTCAGGCCACGGCACTCAGGGTGTCGGCGAGGCGGCGGCGGGCCGACCGGGCGGCGGGGACGGCGGCCAGGGCGGCCGCGCAGAGCACCGCCCCGGCCCCGAGCAGCACCACGAGGAGCGCCGAGGGGCCCTGCGCGATGCCCGCGCCGATGCCGCTCGACCTGCCCTGGGCGTCGATCAGCCACCGGGCGAGGGGCAGACCCAGGGCGGTGGCGGCGAGCACGGCCACCAGGGCGGTGAGGCCGGTGGCCGTGACGGTGACCGCCGTGATCTGCCGGGGGGACAGGCCGACGGCCTTCAGCGCCAGCAGGTCCCGTTCCCCCTCGCGGACGGTGCCGCCGATCGCGGTGAGCAGCTCGATCAGCCCGATCAGGGCGAGGACGGCGATCAGCCCGGCGACCACCGCGCGCAGCGGGGAGAGCCCGTCGGCCGGGTTGGTCACGGTGTGCACGTCGAGCCGCCCCTGCCCGGCCGAGGCGAGCCGCTCGGCGACCTGCGCGGGGTCGGCGCCGGGCTTCAGCCGCAGTTCGTAGAGGGTGGGGCGGAGCCCGGGGTCGTTGGCGCGGAGGGTGTCGAGCGACGTGGAGATCACCCGGCCGGCGTTCTCCGGTTCGATGCTGCGGCCCACGATGTGCAGGATCTGCGGCTGGTCCCCGACGGTCATGCGCACCCAGTCCCCGACGCGCACGTCCAGCAGGTCGAGCAGCCCCTGCCCGGCCACGGCCTCGTCGGCGCCGCGGGCGGGACGGCCCTCGGCGAGGCTGTACGGGTAGGGCTCGGCGCGGGTGCCGAGGCCGCGCAGGGCGATGGTCGCGGTCTGGCCCGGTACGAGGGCGGCCGTCTCGACGCCGGGGTAGGCGGCGGCGACCTGCGGGTCGTCCTCCAGGAGCGCGCGGACGCCCCGCTCGTCCCGTCCGGGGTCGGCGCGGACGCTCAGCGTGGTGGGCAGACCGACTTGCTCGGGGCGGCTGTGGAAGCGGTCGAGGGTGGTCCACGCGCTCACCGCCACCACGATCAGCAGCAGCGGCAGCGTCAGGCGGGCGACCGTGGCCAGCGAGCGGGGGCGGCGCGGGAACGCCTTGTGCCAGCCCAGGACGAGCGCGGGCGGCACCCGCACGCCGAGCGCCCGGCGGGCCACGCCGGACAACCGCCCGCCCGGGGTCGCGGCGGGCCGGGGCACCGGCACCGGCGGCACCCGCCCGGCCCGCCAGGCGGCGAGCCCGGTGGTCGCACCGATGAACAGCACCGCCCCGGCCGGGACCACGAGCAGCGCCACCGTGTGCCCGGGCAGTCCCTGCCACACCCCGACCGCGTCCCCGAGCCGCCCCGGGATCCGGCTGCCCAGGGCCTCGGCCAGGGCGGCGGCCGACACCGCGCCGAGCAGGGCGTAGGCGAGGTGCTGCAGGAGGAAGACGCGTACGACCTGGCCGGGCGTGAAGCCGATCGCCTTCAGCACCGACAGGTCCCGCAGATGACCCCGGATACGGGTGCTGATCGCGCCGTGCACGGCGAGGCCGGCGGCGACCAGCGCGCCCAGCCCGAACAGCCCGAGCACCTGCCCGAGGAGCCGGTTGTCCCCCTGGGCCTCGGCGCGGGCCTGCTGCCAGGTGGAGACCTCGCCGATCGCGCCCGCCCCCAGCACGGTCACGGCCCGCTGCACGACGTAGGACGTGTCGCCCGGGTCGGTCAGCCGCAACCCGACGACCTGGCCCCCGGGATCCGGCACCGCCGCCGGCAGCGCCCACACCAGCCCCGGCTGCTCACCGGGCCGGTAGCGCGGCTCGGCGCTGTCGGCGAGGCCCACGACGGTCAGCCGGCGGGCGGTGCCGGGCACCTCCAGGGTGTCGCCGGGCTGGACCAGCAGCGCCCGGGCCAGGCGGCTCTCCAGCACCACGCCGTCGGGCGTCGCGGGGTCGAGCCAGTGCCCGGAGACGAGCGGCGGGCGGCCGACGGCCGGGCCGTGCGCGGTGGAGCGCAGTTCGACCGAGGCACGGCTGCCGCGGGCGGAGACGGTGGTGGCCGCGGTGGGATACGGTCCGGCGACCTCGTCGACACCGTCCAGCGCGGCCAGTCTGCCCGCGTCGGCGGAGGAGTCGGTGTGCAGCCACACGTGCGCGCCGTGCGACTGCGTGAAGACGCGCTGCCAGGGGTTGGTCGCGTACCCGAACAGGGCGGTGGCCAGCAGCAGGGAGGCGACGATGCCCGCGGTGGCGAGGACGAGGAACAGCGCCTCGCCGCGGTGCGTGCGCAGATCGGAGTGGGCCCAGCGCAGGGTGGCTCGCATACGGGTCAGCCCTTCCGGGGTGTGTCGTACCCGCGCATGTCAGTCCCGGAGCTCCAGCACACCGGATATCCCGGAGCGGCGCGGCGGGGTGGCGCCGCCGTCGAGTTCCGCGTCGTCGGCGATCCGGCCGTCGAAGAAGCTGATCACCCGGTCCGCCGCGCTCGCCAGCCGTGCGTCGTGCGTGACCAGCAGGATCGTCTGGCCGCGCTGGTGGAAGCGGGACAGCAGGCGCATCACCTCGCGGGTGCCCTTGCTGTCCAGGCTGCCCGCGGGCTCGTCGGCCAGCAGCAGCGGGGGATGGTTGACCAGCGCCCGGGCCAGGGCCACGCGCTGCTGCTCACCGCCGGACAGTTCGCCCGGCATGCCGCGCTCCTTGCCGGTCAGGCCCAGCTCGGCCAGCAGCGCCTCCCGCTCGGCGCGCGCCTGCTTCGGCGACGTCCCGGCGAGCAGGGCGGGCAGCTCCACGTTGTCGGCGACGGACAGGTTGGACACCAGGTTGAAGAACTGGAAGACGATCCCGATGCGCTTGCGGCGCTCGACGGCCCAGCGGGCCTCGCTGTAGGTCTCGGTGGACTCGCCGTCGAGCCAGATGCGCCCCGCGTCCGGCCGCTGGAGCCCGCCGAGCAGATGCAGCAGCGTCGACTTGCCGGCGCCGGACGGGCCGGTGATCGCCACGAACTCACCCCGCCGCACGCTCAGGTCGACCCCGCGCACGGCACGGGCGGGCGCGCCCTCGCCGTGGTGCGTCTTCACCAGGCCCTCGGCGCGCAGCACAGGAGCGGGACGGTCGTCGCTCACTCCAGCTCCTCCAGCTCTTCCTGGCACCGCTCCAGCCAGTCGAGGTCGGCCTGCAGGTGCAGCATCGCGCCCTCGATCAGCAGATGGGCGATGCGGTTGTCGCGGTCTTCGGCGGCGGCCAGCCTCGACAGCTGCCGCATGGTGTTCAGGTACTGGCGCCGCTGCTGGTTGATCAGGGCCACCTGGTCGGCGAGACCGGTCTGCGGTGCGAGCGCCAGCTTCATGAAGAACTCGTCCCGCACCCGCGGCTCGTCCTCGGGCTCCTCGAACCAGGCGCGCAGCGCCTCCCGCCCGGCCTCGGTGAGGTGGTAGACCTTCTTGTTGGGCCGGCTGGACTGTGCCACGTCCTCGCCCTCGATCAGTCCCGACTTCTCGAGGCGGCCGAGGGTCACATAGACCTGGCCGACGTTCGGCTGAGGGTACGCGGAGCCCAGCAGTTGCTCAAGGTCCTGCTTGAGCTCGTAGCCGTGGGCGGGTCCGCGGGCGAGGAGAGCCAGGAGGGGCAGGCGCACGCGTGCAGTCCTCCTGTCCGGTCCAATGTGCTCCAGGCCCTAGTATCGCCCATACCTAACAGGTATACATGGCCTCGGATTCCGGGCAAGGGTGCCCGTCGCCGGTGTACAGGGAGGAACCTATGCGGTGGATCCACGCCGCCGGTAGGGGCCTCCTCGTTCTGGTCGTGGTCCTGACCGGTTACGTCGCCGCCGGAGCGCAGGCCGGTGAACCCTCCCGGGACGGCCGCGGGCCGCTCACCCTCGCCACCGCCGGGGACCTCACCGGCTACCTCGGCCCTCTGCTGGAGGGCTGGAACCGCGCCCATCCCGGCGAGAAGGTCACCCTCGTCGAACTGCCCGACTCGGCCGACGAGACCCAGGCGCAGATGATCACCGACCTGCGCGACGGCGATCGCAGCCGGTTCGACGTGCTCAACATCGACGTCAACTGGACCTCGGACTTTGCGGCAGCGGGCTGGATCAGACCCCTGCCGCGCGACCGGTTCCCGCTGAAGACGTTCCTCCCGCCGGTCGTGGACACGGCCACCTACGACGACCGGCTCTACGCCGTCCCCTACGTCACCAACGCGGGCCTGCTCCTCTACCGCAAGGACGTCCTTGCGAAGGAGGGCGTCGAGCCGCCGCGCACCTGGGCCGAGCTGGAGCGCTACGCGAAGACGATCGCCCCCGAGCACGGGCTGGACGGATACGCCGGGCAGTTCCTGCCCTACGAGGGCCTCACGGTCAACGCGGCGGAGGCGGTCTACTCCGCGGGCGGCTCGATCCTCGGCGACGAGGGCGAGCGCGTCACCGTCGACTCGGCGGCCGCTCGTGCGGGCATCGGGTTCCTGGCGCGGGGCGTGCGCGAGGGCTGGATCCCGCGCGAGGCCCTGTCGTACAAGGAGGAGGAGTCCAAGCAGGCCTTCCAGGACGGCCGGCTGCTCTTCCTGCGCAACTGGCCCTACGCCTACGTCGGGGCCTCCGCCCCGGGGTCGAAGGTGGCCGGGAAGGTCGGCGCCGTACCGCTGCCCGGCCGGGAAGGGCCGGGGACGAGCGTCCTGGGCGGCTCCAACCTGGCCGTCAGCGCCCACGCCCGGCACCCGGACTCGGCGGCCCGGCTGATCGCCTACCTCACCAGTGAACCGGTCCAGCGCCAGGTCCTCACCCGGGGCGCGCTGCCGCCCGTCCGTGCCGACCTCTACCGGGACCCGGCGCTGATCCGCCGCTTCCCGTACCTGCCGACCCTGCGCGAGAGCGTGATCGCGGCCGAGCCGCGCCCCAAGAGCCCGCGCTACGACCAGGTCAGCCTGGTCGTCCAGGCGGTCGTGCACGACGCGATGGCCGGGCACCAGACGCCCGAGGCGGCGGTGCGCCGGCTGGCGCGCGAACTCGCCCTCATCTCGCGCCGCTAGCCGGGTCCGGCGGTCAAGACCTCCCTCTCCTACTTACTTGTTAGGTAACGCGGACGTCTCATCTGCCTGCGAGATGCCCTCTTTGTAGGCTTCTGCCCCACATCAACTGCCCAGTAGCTTCTGCCTTTTCATTGACACCCTCTCGACACGCCTACTTAACATGCATGCATAACCGCTGCCCTCACAGAGACAGGTCGATGGGTTGAACAGGCACCACTGGTGGCGTGACGCAGTGATCTACCAGGTCTACGTCCGCAGCTTCCTGGACAGCACCGGCGACGGCGTCGGCGACCTCGCCGGCGTCCGCGCGGGACTGCCCTACCTGAAGAAGCTCGGCGTCGACGGGATCTGGCTGAGCCCCTTCTATCCCTCGCCGCAGCACGACCACGGCTACGACGTGGCCGACTACTGCGACGTCGACCCGGTCTTCGGGGACCTCGGCGAGTTCGACCTGCTGGTCGGCTCCGCGCACCGGCTGAACGTCAAGGTGCTGCTCGACATCGTCCCGAACCACTGCTCCAGCGAGCACCCCTGGTTCCGCGAGGCGCTCACGGCCCCGCCCGGCAGCCCCGCCCGGGCCCGCTTCCACTTCGCCGACGGCCGCGGCCCCGACGGGTCCCAGCCGCCCAACAACTGGCACTCCATGTTCGGCGGCCCCGCCTGGACCCGGGTGACCGAGCCCGACGGCCGGCCCGGACAGTGGTACCTGCACATGTTCGCGCCCGAGCAGCCCGACTGGAACTGGCGCAACCCGGAGATCGCCGCCGAGTTCGAGCGGATCCTGCGCTTCTGGCTCGACCGGGGCATCGACGGCTTCCGCATCGACGTCGCCGCCGGCCTGTTCAAGCACCCCGAACTGCCCGACTCCGACGACCCGGAGGCCGACGCCCGCACCCGCGACTCGGTCAACCCCCTCGCCTGGAACCAGCCCGAGGTGCACGACGTATGGCGCCGCTGGCGCTCCATATGCGAGGAGTACACCCGGCGCGACGGCACCGAACGCCTCCTCGTCGGCGAGGTCTCCGTCCCGACCGCACGCGAACACGCCCGCTACGTGCGGCCCGACGAACTCCACCAGGCCTTCTTCTTCGACCTGCTCAGCGCGCCCTGGGACCCGGACGCCTTCCGCAAGGTCATCTCCGAGGCCATGCACGACATCGCGGGCACCGGCTCGACGGTCACCTGGGTCCTCAACAACCACGACCAGGTCCGCACGGTCACCCGCTACGGCGAACCCGCCACCGAAGGCAGCGGCCTCGGCGCCGCCCGTGCCCGCGCCGCCGCCCTGCTGATGCTGGCCCTGCCCGGCGCCGCGTACATCTACCAGGGCGAGGAGCTCGGACTGCCGGAGGTCGTGGACCTGCCGGACGACGTGCTCACCGACCCGATCTTCCGCCGCACCGGCAGCAGGGCCCGCATCCGCGACGGCTGCCGCGTGCCGCTGCCCTGGTCGGGGCAGGCCTCGCCGTTCGGCTTCACCCCCGGCGCCGAGAGCGCCAAGCCGTGGCTGCCGCAGCCGGAGTACTTCGCCGAGTACGCCACCGACCGGGCCCTCGCCGACACCCGCTCCTTCTGGCACCTGTATCGCGACGGACTGCAACTGCGTTCCGCTCTGCCGCAGTTGGGCGAGGGCACCCTGCGCTGGCTGGACTCCCCGCCCGGCGTCCTCGCCTTCGAACGCGGCGATCTGGTCTGCGCCGTCAACTTCGGCACCGCCCCGACCCCCGCGCCGGTACCCGGCACCCCCCTGCTCGCCAGCGGCTCCTGCCCGCCCGGAGTCCTCTCCGGCTCGACGGCCGCCTGGTGGATCCGTACCTGACCACCCCGCGAACGACACCCCGCAACCGACACCCCGCAAGCGACACCCGCGTAAGCAACATCCGCGCGAGCGAACTCCCCGCAAGCGAACCCTCCGAAGGGACATCGACGATGATGCGACGTACCACCCTGCTCACCGGCTGCACCGCCCTCGTGCTGGCGCTCGGCGCCACCGCCTGCGGCGGCGGGCCCGTCTCGGCCGGCGGCGGGGACAAGGCGCTCGACGGCCAGACCGTCACCGTGGCCGGCGTCTGGTCCGGCACCGAGCAGAAGAACTTCCAGAAGGTGCTGGACGCCTTCACCGAGAAGACCGGCGCCAAGACGCAGTTCACCTCCACCGGTGACAACGTCTCCACCGTCGTCGGCAGCAAGATCGAGGGCGGCAACGCCCCCGACGTCGTGATGGTCCCGCAGGTCGGCGTGCTCAAGCAGTTCGCGCAGAAGGGCTGGCTGAAGCCGCTGTCGAAGAAGACCGAGCAGTCCGTCGACGCGGGCTACGCCCCGGTGTGGAAGGACTACGGCAGCGTCGACGGCAAGCTGTACGGCCTGTACTTCAAGGCCGCCCACAAGTCGACCGTCTGGTACAGCCCCGACGCCCTCGACCAGGCCGGTGTGAAGCCCCCGAAGACCTACGACGAGATGCTGAAGGCGGGGCAGACCGTCTCCGACTCCGGCCTCGCCGCGTTCTCCGTCGCCGGGCAGGACGGCTGGACCCTCACCGACTGGTTCGAGAACATCTACCTCTCGCAGGCCGGACCCGAGAAGTACGACGCGCTCGCCGCGCACGAACTGAAGTGGACCGACTCCTCCGTCGTCGACGCCCTCACCACCCTCGGCAAGCTGTTCAAGGACAAGCAGCTCATCGCCGGCGGCCAGAAGGGCGCGCTGAACACCGACTTCCCCGGCTCGGTGGAGAAGGTGTTCGGGCCCGAGCCCGAGGCCGGCATGGTCTACGAGGGCGACTTCGTCGCCGGTGTCGCCAAGGACCAGTTCGGCAGGAAGGTCGGAGAGGACGCGAACTTCTTCCCCTTCCCGGCGGTCGGCGGCGGCAAGGCCCCGGTCGTCAGCGGCGGTGACGCGGCCGTCGTCCTGAAGGACGGCAAGAACCAGAAGGCCGCCCAGGCCCTCCTGGAGTACCTGGCCACCCCGGAGGCGTCCGCGGTGTGGGCCGAGGCCGGCGGCTTCCTCTCCCCGAACAAGAAGCTCGACCTCGCCTCCTACGGCGACGACGTCACCCGCGCCACCGCCGAGTCCCTCGTCGAGGCCGGCGACTCGGTCCGCTTCGACATGTCCGACCAGGCCCCCGCGGCCTTCGGCGGCACGAAGGGCACCGGTGAGTGGAAGCTGCTGCAGGACTTCCTGCGCGACCCGTCCGACTCCAAGGGCACCGCGGCGAAGCTGGAGGCCGCGGCGGCCAAGGCGTACCAGGACTGATACGCCGTGACCGCGACCCTCGTGAACGAGACGAGTTCCCCGCCGCCGACCCCGGTCGCCGACCGCACCCGGCGCCTGCGGCGGCGCGGCAAGACCGTCGCCCTGCTGTTCGTGCTGCCCGCACTGCTGCTGCTCGGGGCGCTCGTCGTCTACCCCGTGCTGTTCAGCATCGGCCGCAGCTTCTTCGACGCCTCCGGGACGAACTTCGTCGGCGGCGACAACTACACCGAGATGTTCCGCGACCCCGCGACCCTCAAGGCCGTGCGCAACACGGCCATCTGGGTCGTCGTGGCCCCGGCGCTGCTCACCGGGCTCGGGCTGATCCTCGCCGTCCTGGTCGAGAAGGTCCGCTGGGCCACGGCGTTCAAACTGCTGCTGTTCATGCCGATGGCGGTCTCCTTCCTCGCCGCCGGCATCATCTTCCGCCTCGCCTACGACGAGGACCCGGACAAGGGCGTGCTGAACGCGGCGGTCGTCTCCGTCCACGACGCCTTCCAGGACCAGTCCACCTACCCGACGGCCCGGGCCCGCGACGGGCAGGGCCTGACCAAGGAGAAGGACGGCTCGTACCGCACGAGCGCGTCCGTCTCGCCCGGGGACGCGGTGACGCTCGGCCTGGTCGGCGTCCGGCCCGCGGACCTGCCCGGCGACGCGCGGCCCGCGTCCGGGGCGGCGGGGCAGAAGGCCGCCGCGGACGAACTGCGGGGCGTCGTCTACCTGGACTTCACCCCCGGCGGGGGAGGGGAGCAGGGCAGGGTCGACGCGCGGGAGAGCGGACTGCCGCAGATGAAGGTCGAGGCGGTCCGCGGCGGCGGGACCGTCGCCACGGCCACCACCGCCTCCGACGGCTCCTTCCGCTTCGAAGGGCTCGAACCGGGCTCGTACACGGTGACGCTGCCGTCGTCGAACTTCGCCCCGCCCTACGAGGGCGTCTCCTGGCTGGGACCGGCGCTGGTCACCCCGGCGATCATCGGCGCCTACCTGTGGATCTGGACCGGCTTCGCGATGGTCCTGATCGGCGCGGGTCTGTCGACACTGCCCCGGGACGCGCTGGAGGCGGCGCGCATGGACGGCGCGAGCGAGTGGCAGATCTTCCGCCGCATCACGGTCCCGCTGCTCGCCCCGGTCCTCACGGTCGTCTTCATCACGCTCGTGATCAACGTGATGAAGGTGTTCGACCTCGTGTACATCATCGCGCCCGGACCCGTGCAGGAGGACGCGACCGTCCTGGCGACGCAGATGTGGCTGGTGTCGTTCGGCGGCGGCAACAACCAGGGCCTCGGCAGCGCGCTCGGCGTCCTGCTCCTGCTGCTGGTCGTCCCGGCCATGGTCTTCAACGTCCGCCGCTTCCGAAGGAGTCAGCGATGAACGCGGTACGGCGCTCCCTGGGCAACGGCGTCGTCCAGGCCTTCCTCGTGCTGGTCGGCCTGGTCTGGATGACTCCGCTGGCCGGGCTGTTCCTGTCCTCGCTGCGGTCCTCCGAGGACACGGCGAAGGGCGGCTGGTGGACGGTGTTCTCCACCCCCGGGCAGCTGTCCTTCGACAACTACTCCTCGCTGCTGCAGAACGCGGGCATCACCCAGGCCTTCTGGAACACGGTGCTGATCTCGGTGCCGACGACGGTGCTGGTCGTGGTCGTCGCGGCCCTGGCCGGATACGCCTTCGCCTGGCTGGACTTCCCCGGCCGGGAGCCGGTGTTCCTGGTCGTGGTGGCGCTGCTGGTGGTGCCCGTCCAGATCGGCCTGCTGCCGGTCGCCAAACTCTTCGGTCAGCTGGGCCTGTTCGGCACGATCCCCGGAGTCGTCCTCTTCCACGTGGCGTACGGACTGCCCTTCGCGGTGTTCCTGCTGCGCAACTACTTCGCCGAGATGCCGAAGGAGATGCTGGAGGCCGCGCGGATGGACGGCGGCAGCGAGTGGCGCATCTTCACGCGCCTGGTCCTGCCCGTCGGCCGCCCGGCGATCGCCTCGCTGGCCATCTTCCAGTTCCTGTGGGTGTGGAACGACATGCTCGTGGCGTTGCTCTTCGCCGACAGCGCGTCCCAGCCGCTGACCGTGGAACTGCAGTCCCAGATACGCCAGTTCGGCAGCAACATCGACGTCCTTGCCCCGGGCGCGTTCCTGTCCCTGATCGTCCCGGTCGTCGTCTTCTTCGCCTTCCAGAAGCACTTCGTCCAGGGCGTGATGGCGGGCTCGGTCAAGTAGCCGCCGCGCGACACGCTTTCGCCCACCCGCCACCGTCCTGACGTCGGTGACGGGTGGGCGAAGGGCTACGCCGAAGCCGGCGGGTACAGCGAGCGCGGCAGCTGGGAAGCCGCCGCGGCGTCCAGGAGCCACAGGGTGCGGCTGCGGCCGTACGCACCCGCCGCCGGGGCCTGGATCTCGCCCGCGCCGGACAGCGCGATCGCCGCCGCTGACGCCTTGTCCTCACCGGCCGCCAGGAGCCACACCTCGCGGGCCGCGCGGATCGCCGGCAGGGTCAGCGTCACCCGGGTCGGCGGGGGCTTGGGCGCGCCGTGGACGCCGACGACCGTGCGGTCCGTCTCACGCACCGCGGGCAGCTCGGGGAACAGCGACGCCACGTGCGTGTCCGGGCCGACGCCCAGCATCAGCACGTCGAACGCCGGCACGGGACCGTGGTCCTCGGGCCCCGCCGCCGCTGCCAGCTCCTGCGCGTACGCGGCCGCCGCCGCCTCCACGTCGTCGCCGTGCGGCCCGTCCGAGGCGGGCATCGCGTGCACGCGCTTCGGATCGAGCGGCACCGCGTCGAGCAGTGCCTGACGAGCCTGGGTGACGTTGCGCTCCGGGTCGCCCTCGGGCAGGAAGCGCTCGTCGCCCCACCACAGGTCCAGCCGGGACCAGTCGACCGCGTCCCGCGCCGGTGCGGCCGCCAGCGCGGCCAGCAGGCCGTTGCCGTTGCGGCCGCCCGTGAGGACCACGGACGCCGAGCCCCGGGAGGACTGCGCGTCCACGATCCGGGTGATCAGCCGCGCCGCCGCGGCCTGCGCCATCAGCTCCTTGTCGCGGTGGACGACCAGCTGGGGTGTCGTGCTCACGTCGGGTCCCCCTTCCGCACCGGTTCCGGCGTGGGCGGCTGCTGCTTCACCGGCGCCTGCGCCGTCGCCTGCGCGGCAGGAGCTTTCGCAGCCTCCTCGACCGGGGTGGGGACACCGAGCCGGTCCCCTCCGCCGCCGCTTGTGGGCTCACCGCCGGACCCCTGTTCTCCTTTGGCCACCGCCTGCTCCTGCGCGTCGGTCGCCGTCCCGGAACCCGTCAGCCGGTCCACCCCGTAGCGCAGCGCCGAGGCGTAGGTGTCGTCCGGGTCGAGCCGCCGCAGTTCCTCCGCGATCAGCTCGGCCGTCTCCCGGCGCTTGAGCGCCACCGCGCGGGGCGGCTGGCCCTCGATGGTGAGCGTGGCCAGGGAGCCGTCGGCCCGGTCCAGCTGGATCGGGCCGCAGTCGGTGTCCATGCGGACCGCCGTCAGACCGGGGCCGCCGGACCGGGAGCGCTTCACGGGGACGTCCAGCCGGTCCGCGAGCCACATCGCCAGCAGCTCGCAGCTCGGGTTGAACTCCTCGCCCTCCACCTCGACGGCCTTCACCTCGCAGGTGATCTGGTCGAGCGCCGCCGCCAGCATCGAGCGCCAGGGCGTGATGCGCGTCCAGGACAGGTCCGTGTCACCGGGGGTGTAGGCCCCCGCCCGGGTGGCCAGGTCGCGCACCGGCTGCTCGGAGGCGTAGGTGTCGGTGACGCGGCGCTGCCCGAGGGCCCCCAGGGGGTCCTTCGCCGGGTCGAGCGGAGCGTTCACCGGCCACCAGACCACCACCGGGGCGTCCGGCAGCAGCAGCGGCAGCACCACCGACTGGGCGTGGTCCACGACCTCGCCGTACAGCCGCAGGATCACGGTCTCGCCGGTGCCGGCCTCCGCGCCGACCCGGACCTCCGCGTCGAGACGGGACTGCGTGCGGTCGCGGGGGGAGCGCGAGACGCGCTTGATGACGACGAGCGTGCGCGAGGGGTGCTCGCGCGAGGCGTCGCTCGCGGCCTTCAGCGCGTCGTAGGCGTTCTCCTCGTCCGTCACGATGACCAGCGTGAGCACCATGCCGACCGCCGGGGTGCCGATCGCCCGGCGGCCCTGCACCAGCGCCTTGTTGATCTTGCTGGCCGTGGTGTCGGTCAGGTCTATCTTCATGGCCGGCGCCAGCTCCGTCCGTGTCGCTCGAGCATGTCGTCCGCCTCGGCCGGGCCCCAGGTACCGGCCGGGTACTGGGCGGGCTTGCCGTTCGTGTCCCAGTACTCCTCGATCGGGTCGAGGATCTTCCAGGACAGCTCGACCTCCTCGGTGCGCGGGAAGAGGTTCGAGTCACCCAGCAGGACGTCCAGGATGAGACGCTCGTACGCCTCCGGGCTGGACTCCGTGAAGGACTCGCCGTAGGCGAAGTCCATCGACACGTCCCGGATCTCCATGGAGGTGCCCGGCACCTTCGAGCCGAAGCGGACCGTGACGCCCTCGTCCGGCTGGACGCGGATGACGATGGCGTTGGAGCCGAGCTCCTCGGTGGCCGTCGAGTCGAACGGGGAGTGCGGTGCCCGCTGGAAGACGACCGCGATCTCCGTCACCCGGCGGCCGAGCCGCTTGCCCGTACGCAGGTAGAAGGGGACGCCCGCCCAGCGGCGGTTGTCGATCTCCAGCTTGATCGCGGCATAGGTGTCGGTCTTCGAGGAGGCGTTGATGCCGTCCTCCTCCAGGTAGCCGCGCACCTTGGTGCCGCCCTGCCAGCCGGCCGCGTACTGGGCGCGCACGGTGTCGCGGCCCAGGTCCTGCGGCAGCCGCACGGCCCCGAGCACCTTGGTCTTCTCCGCGGCCAGCGCGTCCGCGTCGAAGGAGGCGGGCTCCTCCATCGCGGTGAGCGCCATCAGCTGGAGCAGGTGGTTCTGGATCACGTCGCGGGCGGCGCCGATGCCGTCGTAGTAGCCGGCCCGGCCGCCGATGCCGATGTCCTCGGCCATGGTGATCTGCACGTGGTCCACGAAGGACCGGTTCCAGATCGGCTCGAACATCGTGTTGGCGAAGCGCAGCGCCAGGATGTTCTGGACGGTCTCCTTGCCCAGGTAGTGGTCGATGCGGAAGACCTGGTCCGGGGCGAAGACCTCGTGGACGACCTTGTTGAGCTCCTCGGCCGACTCCAGGTTGTGGCCGAACGGCTTCTCGATGACCGCGCGCCGCCAGGAACCGCCCCTCTGGTCGGCCAGCTGGTGCTTCTTCAGCTGCTGGATCACCACGGGGAAGGACTTCGGCGGCACCGAGAGGTAGAACGCGAAGTTCCCGCCCGTGCCCTGCGCCTTGTCCAGCTCCTCGATCGTGGAGCGCAGCCGCTCGAAGGCGTCGTCGTCGTCGAACGTGCCCTGCACGAACCGCATGCCCTGGATGAGCTGCTGCCAGACCTCCTCGCGGAAGGGCGTGCGCGCGTGTTCCTTGACCGCGTCGTGCACCTCCTGCGCGAAGTCCTCGTGCGCCCACTCGCGGCGGGCGAAGCCGACCAGCGAGAAGCCCGGCGGGAGCAGACCCCGGTTGGCGAGGTCGTACACGGCCGGCATCAGCTTCTTGCGGGAGAGGTCGCCCGTGACGCCGAAAATGACCAGGCCCGACGGCCCCGCGATACGCGGGAGCCGTCGGTCCGCGGGGTCACGCAGCGGATTGCTGCTCGACACCTGTTCAGCCCTCCGAGGGGGCGAGGCGCTTCAGCTCGGCCTCGGTCGACTTCAGCAGGTCGTTCCAGGAGTCCTCGAACTTCTCGACCCCCTCCTTCTCCAGCAGCTGCACGACCTCGTCGTACTTGATCCCCAGCCGCTCGACGGCGTCGAGGTCGGCACGGGCCTGCTCGTACGTGCCGGTGACGGTGTCGCCCGTGATCTGGCCGTGGTCCTCGGTGGCGAACAAGGTCGCCTCCGGCATGGTGTTCACCGTGTTCGGCGCGACCAGGTCGGTGACGTACATGGTGTCGCTGTACGCCTTGTCCTTGACGCCGGTCGAGGCCCACAGCGGACGCTGCTTGTTGGCGCCGGCCTTCTCCAGGGCGTTCCAGCGGTCCGAGGAGAAGATCTCCTCGTAGGCCTGGTAGGCGAGGCGGGCGTTGGCCACGGCGGCCTTGCCGCGCAGCGCCTTGGCCTCGTCGGTGCCCAGCGCGTCGATCCGCTTGTCGATCTCCGTGTCCACGCGGGAGACGAAGAAGGACGCCACGGAGTGGATCTGCGACAGGTCCAGGCCGCGCTCCTTGGCCTTCTCCAGGCCGGTCAGGAACGCGTCCATTACCTTGCGGTAGCGCTCCAGGGAGAAGATCAGCGTGACGTTGACGCTGATGCCCAGGCCGATGGTCTCGGCGATCGCCGGGATGCCGGCCTCGGTCGCCGGGATCTTGATGAGGGTGTTGGGCCGGTCCACCAGCCACGCGAGCTGCTTGGCCTCGGCGACCGTGGCCCGGGTGTTGTGCGCCAGGCGCGGGTCGACCTCGATCGACACGCGGCCGTCCTTGCCGCCGGTGGCGTCGAAGACGGGGCGCAGCACGTCGGCGGCGTCGCGGACGTCCGCCGTGGTGATCATGCGGATGGCCTCTTCGACGGTGACCTCACGGGCGGCCAGGTCGGTCAGCTGCGTGTCGTAGCCGTCGCCCTGAGAGATCGCCTTCTGGAAGATCGACGGGTTGGTGGTGACGCCCACGACGTGCTGCTGGTCGATCAGCTCGGCGAGGTTGCCGGACGTGATGCGCTTGCGCGACAGGTCGTCCAGCCAGATCGCCACGCCTTCCTCGGAGAGGCGCTTGAGTGCGTCTGTCATGGAAATTCCATCTCCTACGTGTCGTGTATAAGCGTCAGCGCTGAGCTGCGGCGATCGATTCCCGCGCGGCGGCGGCCACGTTCTCGGGCGTGAAGCCGAACTCGCGGAAGAGGACCTTGCCGTCGGCCGAAGCACCGAAGTGCTCCAGGGAAACGATGCGGCCGGCGTCCCCCACGTACTTGTGCCAGGTGAGGCCGATTCCGGCCTCCACCGCGACACGGGCCCGGACGGACGGCGGCAGGACGCTGTCCCGGTACCCCTGGTCCTGCTGCTCGAACCACTCCACCGACGGCATCGACACCACGCGCGTGGGCACGCCGGCGCCCTGGAGCTGCTCGCGCGCCTCGACGGCGACGTGCACCTCCGAGCCGGTGGCGATCAGGATCACCTCGGCGTCGCCGCCCTCGGCCTCGAACAGGACGTAACCGCCCTTGGCCGCGTCGTCGTTGGGCTCGTAGGTCGGCACGCCCTGACGGGTGAGCGCCAGACCGTGCGGCTGGCCCTTGCCGAACTCCTTCGTCCAGCGCTTGAGGATCTCGCGCCAGGCGATGGCGGTCTCGTTGGCGTCCGCCGGACGCACGAGGTTCAGGCCGGGGATCGCGCGCAGCGAGGCGAGGTGCTCGACCGGCTGGTGCGTCGGGCCGTCCTCGCCCAGGCCGATGGAGTCGTGCGTCCACACGTACGTCACGGGCAGGTGCATCAGCGCCGACAGCCGCACGGCGTTGCGCATGTAGTCGGAGAACACCAGGAAGGTGCCGCCGTAGATGCGGGTGTTGCCGTGCAGCGCGATGCCGTTCATCTCGGCGGCCATCGCGTGCTCGCGGATGCCGAAGTGGATCGTGCGGCCGTACGGGTCCGCCTCCGGCAGCGGGTTGTCCGCAGGGAGGAAGGAGCTGGTCTTGTCGATGGTGGTGTTGTTGGAGCCGGCCAGGTCGGCCGAGCCGCCCCACAGCTCGGGGATGACCGCGCCGAGCGCCTGCAGCACCTTGCCGGACGCGGCACGCGTCGCGACGCCCTTGCCGACCTCGAAGACCGGGATCTTCTCCTCCCAGCCCTTGGGCAGCTCGCCCTGGGCGATGCGGTCGTACTCGGCGGCGCGCTCGGGGTTGTTGTCCCGCCACTGCTGGTACGCCTTGTCCCACACCGCGCGGGCCGCCCTGCCCCGCTCCAGCGCCTTGCGGGTGTGCTCGATGACCTCGTCGGAGACCTCGAAGGACTGCTCCGGGTCGAAGCCGAGGACGCGCTTGGTGGCCGCGACCTCGTCGTCGCCGAGCGCCGAGCCGTGCGCGGCCTCGGTGTTCTGCGCGTTCGGCGCCGGCCAGGCGATGATCGAACGCATCGCGATGAAGGACGGCCGGTCCGTGACGGCCTGGGCCTGCTGGATCGCCTCGTGGATCGCGACCGGGTCCAGGTCGCCGTTCTCCTGCGGCTGCACCCGCTGCACGTGCCAGCCGTAGGCCTCGTACCGCTTGACGGTGTCCTCGGAGACGGCCGTCTCGGTGTCGCCCTCGATCGAGATGTGGTTGTCGTCCCACAGCAGGATCAGGTTGCCGAGCTTCTGGTGGCCCGCGAGGGAGGACGCCTCGGAGGAGATGCCCTCCTGGAGGCAGCCGTCACCGGCGATGCAGTAGACGAAGTGGTCGAAGGGCGACTCGCCCTCCGGGGCCTCCGGGTCGAACAGGCCGCGCTCGTAGCGGGCGGCCATCGCCATGCCCACCGCGTTGGCGACACCCTGCCCCAGCGGGCCGGTCGTCGTCTCCACACCGGTGGTGTGCCCGTACTCGGGGTGGCCGGGGGTCTTCGAACCCCAGGTGCGGAACGACTTCAGGTCGTCCAGCTCCAGGCCGAAGCCGGCCAGGTACAGCTGGGTGTAGAGGGTCAGGGACGAGTGGCCGGCGGACAGCACGAAGCGGTCACGCCCGACCCAGTCGGCGTCCGCCGGGTCGTGCCGCATCACCTTCTGGAAGAGGGTGTAGGCGGCGGGCGCGAGGCTCATCGCCGTACCCGGATGGCCGTTGCCGACCTTCTGTACGGCGTCGGCGGCCAGGACACGCGCGGTGTCCACGGCCCGCTGGTCCAACTCGGTCCACTCGAGGTCTGTGGTGGTCGGCTTGATGCTCACCCTGGGTCAGGGCTCCTCTCCACATGTTCGGATGCCGGTGTATCGGGGCGCCCACCGGCCGCAGTCGAGCCTACCCCCGTGGGACGTGCGATTTTCCGAGTCACTCCAGAGTGCCGGGCGTCATCCCGATCCGCCTCCTGACTGGGCCGTACCGCATTCGACAGGTGAATACGGAGCCGCTCATCCGGGTGCTCAATCGAGCTTCGAACCGCCCGTCCGAAGACCCCCGCCAACACGAGGCGACCCCCGCGAATGTCCGACTCTGGGCAACGTCTAAAGTGGCGTGGTACGCGCGAGCCTTTACCGTCACTTCACACGGTGGGGCTCGCTGGACTGTCTCTGTAGGGGTGTGCGTGACGGCCGTTGAATCCCGTCCAGCGGGGATGCTGGGGACGGACCAGAGCCCGGCCCACCGGCCGTTCGGGGCCCGTGTCAAGGGCTTCGTGGCTCTCACCAAGCCGCGGATCATCGAGCTGCTGCTGATCACCACGGTGCCGGTGATGTTCCTGGCGGAGCAGGGCGTGCCCGACCTGACGCTGGTGCTGCTCACCTGCGTCGGCGGCTACCTGTCCGCGGGCGGCGCCAACGCGCTCAACATGTACATCGACCGCGACATCGACGCGCTGATGGACCGCACCTCGCAGCGCCCGCTGGTCACCGGCATGGTCAGCCCGCGCGAGTGCCTCGCGTTCGGCATCACGCTGGCGATCGTCTCGACGCTGCTGTTCGGTCTCACCGTGAACTGGCTGAGCGCCTGGCTCTCCCTGGGCGCCCTGCTGTTCTACGTGGTCGTCTACACGATGATCCTCAAGCGCCGCACCTCGCAGAACATCGTCTGGGGCGGCATCGCCGGCTGTCTGCCGGTGCTGATCGGCTGGTCCTCGGTCACCAACTCGATGTCCTGGGCCCCGGTCATCCTGTTCCTCGTCATGTTCTTCTGGACGCCGCCGCACTACTGGCCGCTGTCCATGAAGGTCAAGGAGGACTACGCGCGCGTGGGCGTGCCGATGCTGCCGGTGGTGGCCTCCAACAAGGTCGTCGCCAAGCAGATCGTGATCTACAGCTGGGTCATGGTCGGCGTCTCCCTGCTGCTCACCCCGCTCGGCTACACCGGCTGGTTCTACACGGCGGTGGCCCTGCTGGCCGGCGGCTTCTGGCTCTGGGAGGCCCACGGTCTGCAGAACCGCGCGAAGGCGGAGGTGACGGGCGCCAAGCTCAAGGAGATGCGCCTGTTCCACTGGTCGATCACCTACGTCTCGCTGCTGTTCGTGGCCGTCGCCGTGGACCCGTTCCTGCGCTGACGTACGTCACACCGCCCTGCCCTCGCGAGTCGATCTACCCGTGAGTAGCATCCTGGTCATGGCAGAGACGCAGCAGGCAGACCCGAAGGCCGAGCGCAAGGTGGCCCGGCTGGCCCAGCAGATCACCTCCTTCTCCAAGGCCCACGGCGGCGCCGAGGGCCAGGTCGCCTACCTCGGCGAGCGCGGCGCCCGCATCGTCCTGGTCGGCGAGGACGGCAACTGGGGGGACCTGGTGGCCCCGACCTACGAGATCGCCGAGAAGGCCGTCGAGAAGGCGGGCATCACCCGCCACGAGTCCTTCGACGGCGATCTCGCCGCGAAGGTGAAGACGGGCCGCTACGAGTGGTCGCGGATGGCGGGCATCCAGGTCGGCGGCCCGAAGAACGGTTGAGCAGCCGGCCCAGGGGCGCGGGGAGCTGCGCGAGCGACCACATCCGGTCCGCAGCCGCCCGCTGACCCGCGCCACCCCTGCCGGGACCGCGACCTTCCCCCCGGTTCACCCGTTAGGACCCTTGAGAGCAACAGGGTCCACCCCGGGAGGCCCGGATGATCGAGACGCCGTCACTGGTGGACCAGTACTGCCACGGTGTGCTGCGCACGGAGCTGGGCCTCGGCACCTTCGAGGCCCACCTCGCGCGCACCGAGGGCCCGCCCGCCCCCGGCACCACCCTCTTCGACACCCAGACCGGGTTCGCCGTACGGCGCTGGTGCCCGCCCCTGCTCGGCCTGGAACCGCACTGCCCGCCCGCCCGGTACCTCGCGCGGCGCCGCGAACTGGGCGTCCTGGAGGCCGGCCGAAGACTCCTGCGCGGCAGCGGCATCACGACCTACCTGGTCGACACGGGGCTGCCCGGCGATCTGACCGGCCCGGCGGAACTGGCCTCCGCCGGGTCCGCCGGGGCCCACGAGATCGTGCGGCTGGAACTGCTCGCGGAGCAGGTCGCCGACACCTCCGGAACGGTCGAGTCGTTCCTCGCGAACCTCGCGGAGTCCGTGCACGCCGCCGCCGCGCACGCCGTCGCCTTCACCTCCGTGGCGGGCGTGCGCCACGGCCTCGCGCTCGCGCCGGAGCCGCCCGGGCCGGGGGAGGTGCGCGGGGCGGCCGGCCGCTGGCTCGCGGGGCGCGGGGTCGGCGGGGAGCTGAGCGATCCGGTGCTGCTGCGGCACCTGCTGTGGAGCGCCGTCGCCTCGGGCCTGCCGCTGCAACTGCACGCCGGACTCGGCGCCCCGGGGCTGCGCATCGACCGGACGGACCCGGTCCTGCTGACCGACTTCGTCCGCGCCACCGCCGGGCTGGGCACGGACCTGGTCCTGCTGCACGGCTACCCGTACCACCGGCACGCCGCTCATCTGGCCGGCGTCTTCCCGCACGTCCACGTCGACTGCGGTGCCGCCCTGGTGCGCACCGGCGCCCGGGCCGCCACCGTGCTCGCCGAGATCCTGGAGCTGGCGCCGTTCGGCAAGATCCTGTTCTCCACCGGCGCGCAGGGGCTGCCCGAACTGCACGTGGTGGGCGCCCGCCTGTTCCGCGAGGCCCTCGGCCGGGTGCTGGGCACCTGGGTCGCCGAGGGCGCCTGGTCCCTGGGGGACGCCCAGCGGGTCGCGGGCATGCTGGCCTCGGCGAACGCGCGCAGGGTGTACGGACTCGCCGAGGACTCCCACGCGCCGGGTCCCTTGCCCGGCCAGGGGCGGTAACGGGCCCTTCGCTAGGCCTTCGTCAGGTTCGGCTCGGCGGCGGGCCCGGGCACACCGGACAGCGGCTGCGGCCGCTCCCGCAGCGACAGCACGACCCGCAGCACCCAGATCCACATCACCGCGGAGCCGAGCATGTGCAGGCCGACCAGGATCTCCGGCAGGTCGGTGAAGTACTGCACGTAACCGATGGCGCCCTGCGCGAGCAGGATCAGGAACAGCTCGCGGGTGCGGTGCAGCGGGCCGGAGGGCGCGTCGACCGCCTTGAGGACGAACCACAGGGCGAAGGTCAGCGTCACCACGATCCACGCGAGCACGGCGTGCAGCTTGCTCACCGTCTCCCAGTCGACCGGCATCCGCTCCACCTCGCTGGAGTCGCCCGCGTGCGGTCCGGCGCCGGTGACCACCGTGCCGACCAGGATGAGCAGCACCGCCGCCGCGACCAGGAACCACAGCAGCTGCCGGACGGCGCTGCCGACCAGCGGGCGCGGCTCGCCGTCGCCCTCCCGAGTGCGGTGCCACATCACCGTCGCCACCGCGATGAGCGCGGACGTCGCCACGAAGTGCGCCGCGACCGTGTAGGGGTTCAGGCCGACCAGGACCACGATGCCGCCGAGGACCGCGTTGCTCATCACGATCCAGAACTGGGCCCAGCCCAGCCGGGTCAGCCCGCGCCGGTACGGCTTCTGCGAGCGTGCGGCGATGATCGCCCACCCGACGGCGGCGCACAGCACGTAGGTGAGCATGCGGTTGCCGAATTCGATGGCGCCGTGGAAGCCCATCTCGGCGGTCGAGGTGAGCGAGTCGTCGGTGCACTTGGGCCAGGTCGGGCACCCCAGGCCCGAGCCGGTCAGCCGCACGGCACCGCCGGTGACCACGATGAGCACCGACATCACGAGCGCGGACAGGGCGGCGCGCCGGACGGTCCGGGGGTCCGGGGTCCAGCGTGCGGCGATGAAGGCGAGCGGGTTGCGCAGGGCCGCCTGGGCGTCGGCACGGGTCACGTTTGGCACGCGTCCCATCGTAGGGCGCCGCTTGTGCACGCTTTCACGAGGGTCCGCCACGGCCCTTGTCCCGCCAAGGGCGGGTGCCGCCACCGGTGGCGAGTGTCACTCCCGGTCACTCCCAGCGGAAGAAGCGCCCGGCGGCGGCGAGCCCGGCCACCGCCCAGACCGCGAGGATCCCCAGGTCGCCCCAGGGCATCGAAGCCCCGTGCTGCAGCACGTCCCGCAGCCCGTCGGACAGGGCGGCGATGGGCAGCAGACCGAGGACGTCCTGGACGCCGGAGGGGAACTTGTCGAGCGGGACGACGACCCCGCCGCCGACGAGCAGCAGCAGGAACACCAGGTTGGCCGCGGCGAGCGTCGCCTCGGCCTTCAGCGTGCCGGCCATCAGCAGTCCGAGGCCGGAGAAGGCCGCCGTGCCGAGGACGAGGAGCAGCAGCACGGCGAACGGGTTGCCGTGCGGGGACCAGCCGAGCGCGAGCGCGATCACCGTGAGCAGCAGCACCTGCAACACCTCGGTGACCAGCACCGACAGCGTCTTGGCCGTCATCAGGCCCCAGCGCGGCAGAGGCGAGGAGGCCAGCCGCTTCAGCACCCCGTAGCGCCGCTCGAAGCCGGTCGCGATGGCCTGGCCGGTGAACGCGGTCGACATCACCGCCAGCGCGAGGACGCCGGGGGCGAGGAAGTCGACCGCCTCGCCGGAGCCCGTGTCGACGATGTCCACGGTGCTGAACAGGACCAGCAGCAGCGTCGGGATGACGACGGTGAGCAGCAGCTGCTCGCCGTTGCGCAGGAGCATCTTCGTCTCCAGCGCGGCCTGGGCGGCGATCATGCGCGGCAGGGGCGCCGCGCCGGGCCTGGGGGAGTAGGTGCCCGTCGCGGTCATGAGCGCAGCTCCTTGCCGGTCAGCTCGAGGAAGACGTCCTCCAGGGTGTGCCGCTCCACCGAGATCCTCTCCGGCATCACCCCGTGCTGGGCGCACCAGGAGGTGACCGTCGCGAGCAGCTGGGGGTCGACCTTGCCGACCACCCGGTACGAGCCCGGCGTCAGCTCGGCGGCGGAGCAGTCGGCGGGCAGGGCCTTGAGCAGGGAGCCCACGTCCAGGCCGGGCCGGCCGGTGAAGCGCAGGGTGTTCTCGGCACCCCCGCGGCACAGCTGCTCGGGGGAGCCCTGGGCGATGACCCGGCCGGCGTCGATGATCGCCACGTCGTCGGCGAGCTGCTCGGCCTCGTCCATGTAGTGCGTGGTGAGGATGACCGACACGCCGTCGGCGCGCAGGTCCCGGACCAGGTCCCAGGTGGCGCGGCGGGCCTGCGGGTCGAGTCCGGCGGTCGGCTCGTCCAGGAACACCAGCTCCGGGCGGCCGACCACGGCCATCGCCAGGGCGAGCCGCTGCTGCTGGCCCCCCGACAGTCGCCGGTAGGACGTACGCCCGCAGGAGCCGAGGCCCAGGCGCTCGATGAGGGCGTCCACGTCGAGGGGGTGGGCGTGCAGCCTCGCCACGTGGCGGAGCATCTCCTCGGCGCGCGAGCCCGAGTAGACGCCGCCGGACTGGAGCATCACGCCGATGCGGGGCCGCAGGTCCGCGGACTGCCGCACCGGGTCGAGGCCCAGCACGCGCACGGTGCCGGAGTCCGGCCTGCGGTACCCCTCGCAGGTCTCGACCGTGGTGGTCTTGCCCGCCCCGTTGGGACCGAGCACGGCGGTCACGCCCGCGCGGGCCTCCAGGTCGAGCCCGTCCACCGCGGTCTTCGTGCCGTACCGCTTCACCAGGGCCTGGACCTGGACCACGGGCTCACTTCGCATGGGTCCTGAGTCTAGGGAGGCGCGCGGGGGCTCAGAACCGGGGGTCCCCCGGCGCGGGCGGGCCCGGCAGCGGCGCGGCGGGCGGGATCTCCTCCTCGCGCGGCCGGTGCACGGCCAGCCACCGCTCGGCGTAGGCCACCGCATCCGCCACCGGGAACAGCCGCACCTCGGCCGCCCCGGCCTTCCCGCGCACGACGGGCCGGTCCCGCTCGAAGTCGTAGCCCAGCTCGTCGAACCGGTCGGAGCTGATGGACACCTCGGTCACGGTCTCCCAGCCGTCCGGACCGGGCCTGCCCACCTCCACGCGCGGGGACGGGATGCGGTACTCGGCGAGGTGGAAGCTCGTGCAGGAGGCGTAGCCCGCCCCGAGCAGCAGCACCCGGGCGCCCATCGCCTCCAGCGTCGCCAGCGGGCTGCGCTCGCCCAGCCGGCAGTCCGTGGCGTGCCCCTCGACCACCTCCGCCGCGCGCGCCCCGAGGGCGGCGAACGAGGTCTGCGGATGGGCGCTGCGCAGCGCCCCCGGCCAGGTGCGCACGGTCTCCGGGACGATGCCGACCCCGCGTGAGGGCGTGGTCGCCGGGTCGTAGGCGGGCATCGTGGCGCGGATGGCCGGCCACCACTGCGGGGGGACGGGCGGGTTGCTCCACAGCGCCGGGTCGGACAGATCGCCGGTCTGGGTGGGGACGACGAGCGTGCCCTCGGGGCCGAGCGCGCCGAGCAGTGCCTGGACCACCGCGACGGGGCCGCCGTTGACCCAGCCGAGCGCCCGGAGCGAGGAGTGCACCAGGAGGGTCTCGCCGGGGCGCACGCCCAGTTCGTGCAGCTCCGTGCGGAGTGTCTCGCGGGTGACAAGAGGGCCGGTCGCAGGGGGTGTCGGCATGGTTGTGGAGTGTCCCCGAAGCGGCCCGGCCATGCCACCGTTTTGATCGATCAGAGATCGTTTCCGCAGGTCGGCTTAGGTTTGCCTAAGTGACGCAGGGCACCGTGGGCCGTTCGGCGGGCGGCTTGCCCGCTCCCGGAGAATTACGCAACAATGGCGTTGTGAAAAACGTCGGCGAGGCTCGGGAGACCCCCACGGGGGCCCCGCAGGAGGAGCTCGCGACCGGGGAGCGGTCCACCCGCAACCGGGTCGCGCGGTCCGTCCTGGACCACGGCCCCTCGACCGTCGCGGAGCTGGCCGAGCGCCTGGGCCTGACCCAGGCGGCCGTGCGCCGCCACCTCGACGCCCTCGCGGGCGACGGTGTCGTCGAGGCGCGTGAGCGGCGGGTCTACGGCGCACGCACCCGTGGCCGCCCGGCCAAGGTGTTCGCGCTGACCGACTGCGGCCGGGACGCCTTCGACCAGTCCTACGACAAGCTCGCCACCGACGCCCTGCGCTGGATCGCCGACCGCGAGGGCGGCAGCGAGGCGATCGCCGCCTTCGCCCGCGCCAGGATCGCCGCGCAGGCCGGTGCCTACCGCGCCGCGGTCGAGTCCGCCTCCCCCGAGGAGCGCACGGAAGCCCTGGCCAAGGCGCTGAGCGCCGACGGGTACGCTGCTACGGCGCGCAGCGCGCCCCACCCGCAACAGGGTGAACAGCTCTGCCAGCACCACTGCCCGGTCGCCCACGTCGCCGAGCAGTTCCCGCAGCTGTGCGAGGCGGAGACGGAATTTTTCGCGGAGCTGCTCGGTACGCACGTCCAGCGGCTCGCCACCATCGCGCACGGCGACGGCGTCTGCACGACGTTCATCCCCAAGATTTCCCACAACGCATCTGCAAGCACGGCCGGGAGGAACCCCGCATGACTCTCCCCACGGAGACTGCCCACCCTGAGCTGGAGGGCCTGGGCAAGTACGAGTACGGCTGGGCCGACTCCGACACGGCCGGCGCCTCCGCCAAGCGCGGCATCAACGAGGACGTCGTCCGGGACATCTCCGCCAAGAAGAGCGAGCCGGAGTGGATGACCAAGCTCCGTCTCAAGGGCCTGCGCCTGTTCGAGAAGAAGCCCATGCCGAACTGGGGCTCGGACCTGTCGGGCATCGACTTCGACAACATCAAGTACTTCGTGCGTTCCACGGAGAAGCAGGCGGAGTCCTGGGAGGACCTGCCCGAGGACATCAAGAACACCTACGACAAGCTCGGCATCCCCGAGGCGGAGAAGCAGCGCCTCGTCGCCGGTGTCGCCGCGCAGTACGAGTCGGAGGTCGTCTACCACCAGATCCGCGAGGACCTGGAGGAGCAGGGCGTCATCTTCCTCGACACCGACACCGCGCTGAAGGAGCACCCGGAGCTCTTCAAGGAGTACTTCGGGACCGTCATCCCCGCCGGTGACAACAAGTTCGCGGCCCTGAACACCGCCGTGTGGTCGGGCGGCTCCTTCATCTACGTGCCGAAGGGCGTGCACGTCGAGATCCCGCTCCAGGCCTACTTCCGCATCAACACGGAGAACATGGGCCAGTTCGAGCGGACCCTGATCATCGTCGACGAAGGCGCCTACGTGCACTACGTCGAGGGCTGCACCGCCCCGATCTACAAGTCGGACTCGCTGCACTCCGCGGTCGTCGAGATCATCGTCAAGAAGAACGCCCGCTGCCGTTACACGACCATCCAGAACTGGTCGAACAACGTCTACAACCTGGTCACCAAGCGCGCCGTCGCCTACGAGGGCGCGACCATGGAGTGGATCGACGGCAACATCGGCTCCAAGGTGACGATGAAGTACCCGGCCGTCTACCTGATGGGCGAGCACGCCAAGGGCGAGACGCTGTCGATCGCCTTCGCGGGCGAGGGCCAGCACCAGGACGCGGGCTCCAAGATGGTCCACATGGCGCCGAACACGTCGTCGAACATCGTGTCGAAGTCCGTGGCGCGTGGCGGCGGCCGCACCTCCTACCGCGGTCTCGTCGAGATCGGCGAGGGTGCCCACGGCTCGAAGTCCAACGTGCTGTGCGACGCGCTGCTGGTGGACACCATCTCCCGCTCGGACACCTACCCCTACGTGGATGTCCGCGAGGACGACGTGTCCATGGGCCACGAGGCGACCGTCTCCAAGGTCTCCGAGGACCAGCTCTTCTACCTGATGAGCCGTGGTCTCAGCGAGTTCGAGGCGATGGCGATGATCGTGCGCGGCTTCGTCGAGCCCATCGCCAAGGAGCTCCCCATGGAGTACGCGCTGGAGCTCAACCGGCTGATCGAGCTGCAGATGGAGGGCGCGGTCGGCTGACCCGCCCCCTCGACGGCAAGACCTCCCACTCAGGAAAGAGAGCACTACGACAGCCATGGCTGAGGCCCAGAACACCCCCGTGGGGTCGACGACCGCGGGTTCGATCGCGGTCGCCGCGGAGTCGACCGTCGCCACGCGCATGAGCGCGCCGCCGTCCTTCGACGTCGCGGACTTCCCGGTCCCGCACGGCCGAGAGGAAGAGTGGCGGTTCACCCCGCTGGAGCGCCTGCGCGGCCTGCACGACGGCACCGCCGTCGCCACCGGCAACGGCGTGAAGGTCGAGGTCCAGGCCCCCGAAGGCGTCACCGTCGAGGCCGTCGGCCGCGACGACGCGCGGCTCGGCAGGGCCGGCGTCCCGGCGGACCGTGTCGCCGCCCAGGCCTACTCGGCGTTCGAGAAGGCCTCGGTCGTGACCGTCCCCAAGGAGACCGTCCTCACCGAGCCCATCCGCATCGCCGTGCACGGCGAGGGCGGCACCGCCTTCGGCCACCAGGTGATCGAGCTGGGCGCCTTCGCCGAGGCCGTCGTGGTCATCGACCACACCGGTGACGCGGTGCTCGCCGCCAACGTCGACTACCTGCTGGGCGACGGCGCCAAGCTCACCGTCGTCTCCGTGCAGGACTGGGACGACAAGGCCGTGCACGTCGCGCAGCACAACGCGCTCGTCGGCCGCGACGCCTCCTTCAAGTCGGTCGTCGTCACCTTCGGCGGCGACGTCGTCCGGCTCCACCCGCGCGTGCAGTACGCCGGGCCCGGCGGCGAGGCCGAGCTGTTCGGCCTGTACTTCACCGACCGGGGCCAGCACCAGGAGCACCGCCTCCTGGTCGACCACAACGTCCCGCACTGCAAGTCCAACGTCGTCTACAAGGGCGCGCTCCAGGGCGACGACGCCCACGCGGTGTGGATCGGCGACGTGCTCATCGAGGCCAAGGCCGAGGGCACCGACACGTACGAGATGAACCGCAACCTGGTCCTCACGGACGGGGCGCGCGTGGACTCCGTACCGAACCTGGAGATCGAGACCGGCGAGATCGTCGGCGCCGGCCACGCCTCGGCGACCGGCCGCTTCGACGACGAGCAGCTCTTCTACCTCATGGCGCGCGGCATCCCCGAGATCGACGCCCGCCGTCTGGTGGTCCGCGGCTTCTTCGCCGAACTGGTCCAGCAGATCGGCGTCCCCGACATCGAGGAGCGCCTGATCGCCAAGATCGAGGAGGAGCTGGAGGCGGCGGTCGCATGACCTTCGTACGCGCCTGCGGACTGGGCGAGCTGGAGGAGGACACCCCCAAGCGGGTGGAACTCGACGGCACGCCCGTGTCCATCGTGCAGACCGAGGGGGAGGTGTTCGCGATCCACGACATCTGCTCGCACGCGAACGTCTCCCTGGCGGAGGGCGAGGTCGACGACTGCCACATCGAGTGCTGGCTGCACGGCTCGCGCTTCGACCTCCGTTCCGGCAAGCCCGACGCCCTTCCGGCGACGCGCCCCGTCCCCGTATACCCCGTAAAGATCGATGGGGACGACGTGCTCGTCTCCCTCACCCAGGAGTCCTGAGGCACCCATGGCTACGCTTGAAATCCGAGACCTGCACGTCACCGTCGAGGTCGAGAACGGCACGAAGGAAATCCTCAAGGGTGTCGACCTCACCGTGAAGCAGGGCGAGACGCACGCCATCATGGGCCCCAACGGCTCGGGCAAGTCGACCCTCGCCTACTCCCTCGCCGGCCACCCGAAGTACACCATCACCGGCGGAACCGTCACTCTCGACGGCGAGGACGTCCTGGAGATGTCCGTCGACGAGCGGGCCCGCGCCGGCCTGTTCCTCGCCATGCAGTACCCGGTCGAGGTCCCGGGTGTCTCCGTGTCGAACTTCCTGCGCACCTCCGCCACCGCCGTCCGCGGCGAGGCCCCCAAGCTGCGCACCTGGGTGAAGGAGGTCAAGGAGGCCATGGAGCGCCTCAACATGGACCCCGCCTTCGCCGAGCGCAACGTCAACGAGGGCTTCTCCGGCGGTGAGAAGAAGCGCCACGAGATCCTCCAGCTGGAGCTTCTCAAGCCGAAGATGGCGATCCTCGACGAGACCGACTCCGGTCTCGACGTCGACGCGCTGCGCGTGGTGTCGGAGGGCGTGAACCGCGTCCGCGAGACGGGCGAGGTCGGCACCCTGCTGATCACGCACTACACGCGCATCCTGCGCTACATCAAGCCCGACTACGTGCATGTCTTCTCCGGCGGCCGGATCGTCGAGTCCGGCGGCGCCGAACTCGCCGACAAGCTGGAGAACGAGGGCTACGAGGGATACACGAAGGGTGGCGCATCCGCGTGACACAGCTGCCGGGCCTCCTCGACACCGAGGCGATCCGCAAGGACTTCCCCATCCTGGACCGCCAGGTCCACGACGGCCGGAAGCTCGTGTATCTGGACAACGCGGCCACCAGCCAGAAGCCGCGCCAGGTGCTGGACGCACTCAGTGAGTACTACGAGCGCTACAACGCCAACGTCCACCGCGGTGTGCATGTGCTCGCCGAGGAGGCCACGGCGCTGTACGAGGGCGCGCGCGACAAGGTCGCCGCGTTCATCAACGCGCCCTCGCGCGACGAGGTGATCTTCACCAAGAACGCCTCGGAGTCGCTCAACCTCGTGGCGAACATGCTGGGCTGGGCCGACGAGCCCTACCGCGTGGACTCCGAGACCGAGATCGTCATCACGGAGATGGAGCACCACTCCAACATCGTCCCGTGGCAGCTGCTCGCGCAGCGCACGGGCGCGAAGCTGAAGTGGTTCGGCCTCACCGACGACGGCCGCCTGGACCTGTCGAACATCGACGAGGTCATCACCGAGAAGACGAAGATCGTCTCCTTCGTGCTGGTCTCCAACATCCTCGGCACCCAGAACCCGGTCGAGGCGATCGTGCGCCGCGCCCAGGAGGTCGGCGCCCTGGTCTGCGTCGACGCCTCCCAGGCCGCACCGCACATGCCGCTGGACGTGCAGGCCCTCCAGGCCGACTTCGTGGCCTTCACCGGTCACAAGATGTGCGGTCCGACCGGCATCGGCGTCCTGTGGGGCCGCCAGGAGCTGCTGGAGGACCTGCCCCCGTTCCTCGGCGGCGGCGAGATGATCGAGACGGTGTCGATGCACTCCTCGACCTACGCGCCGGCTCCCCACAAGTTCGAGGCGGGAACGCCCCCGATCGCCCAGGCGGTCGGTCTCGGCGCGGCGATCGACTACCTCGAGTCGATCGGCATGGAGAAGATCCTCGCCCACGAGCACGCGCTGACCGAGTACGCGGTCAAGCGGCTGCTGGAGGTCCCCGACCTGCGCATCATCGGCCCCACCACGGCCGAGGAGCGCGGCGCGGCGATCTCCTTCACGCTGGGCGACATCCACCCGCACGACGTGGGCCAGGTCCTGGACGAGCAGGGCATCGCCGTCCGGGTCGGCCACCACTGCGCGCGGCCGGTCTGCCTGCGGTACGGAATTCCTGCGACCACGCGAGCGTCGTTCTATCTGTACTCCACGCCGGCCGAGATCGACGCGCTGGTCGACGGCCTGGAGCACGTTCGGAACTTCTTCGGCTGAAGGGCGTGAGCTGAGACAGTGAAGCTGGACTCCATGTACCAGGAAGTCATCCTGGACCACTACAAGAACCCGCACGGGCGTGGTCTGAGGGACGGCGACGCCGAGGTGCACCACGTCAACCCGACGTGCGGCGACGAGATCACGCTGCGCGTGAAGTACGACGGCACGACGATCCAGGACGTCAGCTACGAGGGCCAGGGCTGCTCCATCAGCCAGGCCTCGGCGTCCGTGCTGAACGAGCTGCTGGTCGGCAAGGAAGTGTCCGACGCGCGGAAGATCCAGGAGACCTTCCTGGAGCTGATGCAGTCCAAGGGCCGGATCGAGCCCGACGACGCGATGGAGGACGTCCTGGAGGACGCGGTGGCGTTCGCCGGGGTGTCCAAGTACCCGGCCCGGGTCAAGTGCGCCCTGCTGAGCTGGATGGCCTGGAAGGACGCGACGGCCCAGGTGCTGGGCGGAGCCGACGCCGAGAAGGAGACGACGGCATGAGCGAGACCGTTGAGATGAAGCCGGCCTCGGAGGAAGAGGTCCGTGAGGCGCTGTACGACGTCGTCGACCCCGAGCTGGGCATCGACGTCGTCAACCTCGGGCTGATCTACGGCATCCACATCGACGACGCGAACATCGCGACGCTCGACATGACCCTGACGTCGGCGGCCTGCCCGCTGACGGACGTCATCGAGGACCAGGCCAAGTCGGCCACGGACGGCCTCGTGAGCGAACTGCGGATCAACTGGGTCTGGATGCCCCCGTGGGGCCCCGACAAGATCACCGACGACGGCCGTGAGCAGCTGCGCGCGCTCGGGTTCAACGTCTGAGACCGACTGACGGTTCACGCACTTGAGGGCGGCACCCGGCCGGGTGCCGCCCTCAAGTGCGTGCCCGCGCGGCACGTCCGTGTTGTGTACGCCCGTACATAGGATGTGTACGCTCGTACGCATGGGCTATCTGCTGCTCGCCGGGGCCATCGCCGCGGAGGTCGGTGCGACCACCGCCATGAAGTACAGCGACGGGTTCAGCCGGCTCGGGCCCTCGCTGCTCACGCTTCTCGGCTATGTCGTCTCCTTCGCGCTGCTCGCCCAGACGCTGAGGACGGTCGCGGTCGGCACGGCCTACGCGATCTGGGCCGGCGTGGGCACGGCGGCCATCGCCACGATCGGCGTCGTGTTCCTCGGCGAGGGCATGACCACCGCCAAGGCCGCCGGGATCGCGCTGATCATCCTCGGGGTCGTCGTGCTCAACCTGGGCGGTGCGCACTGATGCCCCGGCGCCACGACCCCGAACGACGGCAGCGGATCATCGACGCCGCGATCCGGGTCGTCGGGGCCAGGGGCATCGCCGGGCTCAGCCACCGCAGCGCCGCCGCCGAGGCCGACGTCCCGCTCGGCTCGACGACGTACCACTTCGCCACGCTCGACGAACTCCTGGTCGCCGCCCTGCGCCAGGCCAACGAGGGGTTCGCCAAGGTGGTGGCCTCGCGCGGCGGTCTGGAGGATCCGCGCACCGATCTGGCCGCCGAACTCGCCGGTTTGATGGAGGAGTGGCTGGCCGGTGACCGGACGGGCGTGGAGCTGGAGTACGAGCTCTACCTGGCCGCGCTGCGCCGGCCCGCCCTGCGGCCCGTGGCCGCCGAGTGGGCCGAGGGGCTGGCCCGGCCACTGGCCCGGCGCACGGACCCCGCCACGGCGCGGGCCCTGGTCGCGGTGGTCGACGGCATCTGCCTCCAGGTGCTGCTGACGGGGGCGGTGTACGACGAGGAGTACGCGCGGGGGGTGTTGGGGCGGGTGATCGGTTGAGGTGCGGCGGAGCGACGGCGGGCGCTATCGGGCGAATGCGTGCCGGCCGGCTGGCCGGCCGGGCGCCGGGCGGGGTGCGGGCGCTGGGCGGGGTGAGGGGCTCGGGCGCCGGGCGGGGTGCGGGTGCTGGGCGGGGTGAGGGGTTCGGCCGCCGGGCTGGGCTCGGGCTCGGCCGCCGGGCGGGATGCGGGCCGGCCGCAGGGCGGAGTGCGGGTGCCGTCGGGGTGAGGGGTTCGGCCGCCGGGCTGGGCTCGGGCTCGGTCGCCGGGCGGGATGCGGGCCGGCCGCAGGGCGGAGTGCGGGATGTGGGCTCGGTCGCCGCGCGGGAGGCGGGCTCGGCATCCCGGGCGCGGGCGCGCGGCCGGTGGATGCCCGGCGGGTCGGGGACCGGCTCGTGAGACGCCCGGGGACCGGTTCGCATCGACCCGTGCCGGCCGGTTAGGTTGCCCTCATGACCGACACGACTGCTCCCCGCACCACCGGCGCCGTGGCCGCCGGCCTCGCCACGATCGCCGCCGACGGCACCGTCCTCGACACCTGGTTCCCCGCGCCCGAGCTCGTCGACGAGCCCGGCCCGTCCGGCACCGAGCGGCTGTCCGCCGAGCGTGCCGCGGAGCTGCTCGGCGGGGGCGCCACCGCCGCGGTCGGCCCCGACGCCCGCCGCGGCGTCGAGGTGGTCGCGGTCCGCACGGTCATCGGCTCCCTCGACGAGAAGCCGGTCGACGCCCACGACGTCTACCTGCGCCTGCACCTGCTCTCGCACCGCCTGGTCAAGCCGCACGGCCAGAGCCTGGACGGCATCTTCGGCCACCTCGCCAACGTCGCCTGGACCTCGCTCGGCCCGGTCGCCGTCGACGACCTGGAGAAGGTCCGGCTCAACGCCCGCGCCGAGGGCCTGCACCTCCAGGTGACCTCCGTGGACAAGTTCCCGCGGATGACGGACTACGTGGCGCCCAAGGGCGTGCGCATCGCCGACGCCGACCGGGTCCGCCTCGGCGCGCACCTTGCCGCGGGCACCACCGTGATGCACGAGGGCTTCGTCAACTTCAACGCCGGCACGCTCGGCACGTCGATGGTGGAGGGCCGCATCTCCGCCGGCGTCGTCATCGGCGACGGCTCGGACATCGGCGGCGGCGCGTCCACCATGGGCACCCTGTCCGGCGGCGGCAACGTCATCATCGCCATCGGCGAGCGCTGCCTGATCGGCGCCGAGGCGGGCGTCGGCATCGCGCTGGGCGACGAGTGCGTCGTCGAGGCGGGCCTCTACGTCACCGCAGGCACCCGCGTCACCATGCCCGACGGGCAGATCGTCAAGGCCCGCGAGCTGTCCGGCGCCTCCAACATCCTCTTCCGCCGCAACTCGGTCACCGGCGCCGTCGAGGCCCGGCCGAACAACGCGGTGTGGGGCGGCCTGAACGAGATCCTGCACAGCAACAACTGATCACCGACGGCCGTGACCTGCGGCCGCCTTATCGATCAACGTCCTGACCTGCTGCTGAGCTGTCGGTAGCTGTCGACGTTGGTCATCATTGAGCGCCCTTCCACGGCCCGAGGACGGCCCGGGAGGGCGCTCGTGCGTTCAGAGAAGACACCTGCCTCCCCAGCGAGTGTTTGCTCCCCTGTGAGGGACAGGCGCTTAGAAGATGCGGGCAAGCCATGGTGAGGCGGTCAAATGGCACCTTGATGCCACTGTTCCGGGTTGCACAGTGCCGCTGCCGTCCGCCGTCGTTGCCGTCAGGATTGCCGTCACCGTGAGTGATCGGGCTGGGAGGACGTCCGCTGCTTCCCCCATCCAGGCGATGTGCATCGTGTTGGGGCTGCTCGTCCTTGCAATCAGCAAAACTCGCCGGTACGACTCATAATGTGCCACTTCGTGAAGTCCCTCTAACGCTACAGTTCAGCCTCGAATGGCTACTGCATCCGATTTCCGCATCTGAATTTCTGCGATCCAGTTGGGAACATCGCCCCCTCCTGGTCGCTAGAGGTAACACTGATTACTTCGCAGCCCTGCCGGGGCTTGATGCAGTTGATGAACTGATTACCACTACATGCGGTGGAAAAACTCCAAACCCTGCGGATATGCGTATCATTCGCAGTGACCGAGGAGGGAGCTCCTCCGAGCTGCAAACTCAACCGCACGGCAACGGAGTTCCAGACATTCAAGCCATTTATCGCGCATACCAAGAGGGACACTCCGTCGTCATCAATGGAGTTCATCGCAGGTCTGCAGTTGTAGCAAATTTGAGCCGCAACCTCGAAGGTGCTCTTCATCATCCAGTTGGCGTTAACCTGTACCTCACGCCACGGAGCGGACAAGGATTCGCCCCGCATGTCGACACTCATGATGTTTTCATCTTGCAATTGAATGGTGTTAAGCACTGGCGTGTTGGGACCCCGTCAAAGGACCTTCCGCTCCCCGATACGGAGCAGCGCCCTGTTGAGCTCGTCAATTACTCAAGCTTCACGTTGAATCCGGGTGACCTCCTTTACTTGCCACGCGGATTCCCTCATGATGCGACCACATCTGATTCTTCATCCCTTCACTTGACGGTTGGCATCCACGCTTACCGTTGGGTTGATTTCTTGATTGAAGCCCTCGGCGTTGCGGCTAACGGCAATGCGCGGCTCAGGGGAGCGTTGCCGCCCGGCTTTCTCGACGACGCACTTGAACCGGAGAGCATCTCCGCTATCTTCGGGATCCTCATGAGCGCTATTCAGGACGAAGCACTCGCTGACCAGGTGAAGTTGCGCCTTAGCGACAAACTGTTCAAGGAAGCAAAAGCGGTCGGATCAGGACATTTTAGTTCACTGGATTCTATTCCAAGCCTGAATGCAAGCTCGGTGGTCTTTCGCACTCCAAGCTTCTTCTGCAGGGTGCGGTCAGCCTCCAGTGAGGCGCGGATTGAGTTCGCGACCAACTTTGTTGCCGGGCCGGAGCGCTTGGATTTGGCGTTCAACTTCATCGCAGAACGTCATCGTTTTGCAGTACATGAAATCCCTGGGCTGAACGCTCAGGAGAAGCTCGACCTAGTGAGTAGGCTCGTGGGCGAGGGTCTGCTAAAAATCATGCCTGAATCGAAGGAGTAGCTGATGGGTACCGATCGCGATGGAATTGGATCGCTGGAGTCGAAGGCGGAGTCGAACGCCGGATTCCAGGCCATGAACGAAAATCATGCATTGGTGCTGCGGACCTGGTTCGACAGTTTGTCGTGGCAGGACCCCAGATATAACAGTAAGTTCCTGCTCAAGTTGGCTGCATTGGCAACGAGTAGTGACAATATGCGCCAACGCCTCCTCGACGATACGGACAACATGGTTGCAGAAGTCCGATCGCATTACGGCCGAGCGGCAGATGGGAATGTGGACCCTCTTAGAGGGGTGATTGTGAGATTCTGGGAGAATACGCCAGATGTCCTGCACGTTGTCTTGCCTCCACGAGCCGAGGCGCTAAACGAACTCCCTGAGCCCCTGGTGAACGCACTGCGATCACGTACCTCACTTGCTCGCGAGTCGGGGCATATTCGAGATGACTACACGGACTGGGGTAATTGGTTCGATAGTAGCGACCGGGGGAACCACGGTCAGGACTATGTTGCCGATATGTGAGGCGGGCGCTGCGTCCATGCCGGGCAATTACGTAAGGAGTTGAATGCAAGGTCGGCGGAGCGGCTTTGGGCTAGAGCTGCTTTGGGGCGAGTGATCTGGCCCCGTAAGCTGATGGCGAGTCGGGCAGTCTGTGGACCTGCCCGTTAAAGCACGACGTTGGGGCCAAGATCTTAGAGGCTCGCCCCAAAGTGGCTGCCTAAGCCGTGGAGTCGACCGCCCCAGCCACAGAGGGTGTCTCCCCGCTTCATGCCCGCAGCCGCCGGGCGCGGCCAGCCGGGGCGAAGACAGGAGGCGGGCCGCGCCGTTGAGGCGGCGCGCGCCCGCGCTGTGCGCGGGCCTTGATGAAGTAGGGAAAGTCTTACCGCATCCATGATCGAAGCCGCTCGATCGTGGGCCTGTCAGCTCGCCTCCGCTCTGGGCTACCGTTCCATGCAGGCCTTCTGCACTGGACACGCCTCAAGGTGCGGCCGAACTCGCCGAGTCTCTGCTTCCCCCGCTCGGCAACCGCTGGCTCCACACTCAGGCTGTGGCCGCTCGCGCTCGGGAAGCTGCAGCAGCTGTGTCGAAGGCTGACCGGGATCTCCTCGTTGCCGCAGCATGGCTGCACGACATCGGCTACGCCCCCGAGCTACGCGACACCGGCTTCCATCCACTTGACGGTGCCCGGCACCTGGAATCGCTGGGTGCGCCGGCACGTCTCGTGCGTCTGGTCGCCCACCACTCCGGAGCCGTGTACGAAGCGGAGCAGCGCGGTCTCTCGGAGGATCTGGCCGGCTATGAGCGGGAGGATTCCCCTGTCGTCGACGCGTTGATCTTCTCCGACATGACGACCGGCCCGGCCGGGCAGTCCTTCGACTTCGACAAGCGGATCGACGAGATCCTCGTGCGTTACGAGCCTGGCAGCGAGGTGCACAACGCGATCAGCAAGGCGCGACCGTACCTGGGTGCGGCCGTCGAGCGCACGAAGCGACGGGTCGCGGCGTTCACGTCACTGGCGCCGAGTCAGCGAGCGATCATCGACGGAAGCGGTTGGTGGCCTCCGACTCTTTTCGCCGTTGAGCACCAGGACGTCGAACTGCTGGCGCGGCTGCTCGACGCCGGCGCAGACCCTGACGAAGGCAACGGTGCCACTCCTCTGACCCACGCGGTTGACACGGAAGGTGACTCGGCGCTGCAGAGTGGTGGTCCGCTTACCGTGGCAACAACGGCTGTGCTCCTCGCGTACGGCGCAGACCCGGAACTGCCCGACGCCACTGGTGAAACACCGCTTCAAGTCGCCGAGCGCTACAGCCACGCCCCTGCGATCCGGTTGCTGCGTCGCCATTTGCTGGGGCATCGCTCCGAGAAGCCTCAACCGATGTAGGGCTCTGCCCGCGCTGCCAGACCGTGTTCGATCCGCATGCGCATCGACGGGTGGATGTTCAGCTCGTCCATCCTGCTCGGATCGACGAACGCCACGTCCTTGCTCTCGCTGCTGGTCCGCAGTCGGCCGCCGATGAGGCGGTTATGGAAGCAGATCGAGAACTGCTGGCGGACCTCACCGTCACCTCGACATCTAGCTTCAATGACTCCACCGGTACCGCTTCGACCGGTCCGTGTGGCGCCCCGCTCTCACTGCGGCCGGCGTAACCTTCGGCCGCGATAACGGCCTGCACGCCCTCTGCAACTTCTACGCCTCCGTGCTCCTGGACGCGGGGGAGAGCATCCAGGCCTGAGCGAGTACCTGGGTCATCATGACCCGATCCTCACCCTGCGTCCCTGCACGCACCTGATGTCGAACACCGAGGCGCGTACCCGGGCAGCCGTGGATCGTGTCTTCCGGGAGCCGCCTTCCCGTACGGATGACCCGGCGTGACCTCGCGGCGGTATCGGCAGATGAACGGGTGGACGCAGTGTCCGATCACCAGCCGAAACGACGAAACGAGGACCGGGGCATGAGGAACGAGCGGGGACGGGCCGTTGGACGGCGTCTGGCGGTGGCCGTCGCGGCGCTGACGGTGTGCTGGCTGTCGGCGGGCGGCGCGCACGCCGACGAGACCAACACCGGTTCGCGCAACGGCCACCGGATGGGCCTGCTCAACATCGAGGCCGGTCAGATCGACGACCCGGCGGAGGACGTCCTGGAGCACACCCTGCTGTTCGGTGACGGGTACGCCTGGGACTGAACGGACGCAGTACCGAGGGGGACGGCCCGTGCCGCGCACACCGCGCGGCACGGGCCTCCGTGTGAGAGGGCTCAGGATGCGAGCAACTCCGTGTGCAGCGAGGCGAGGTGGGCGGCCGTGGCCCGGTCCGTCGCGCGTAGGGGTGCGCGGACCGGGCCCGCCGGGAGGGAGAGGGCGTTCAGGAGGGCCTTGGTCGTGACGGTGCCCGGGAGGCCCGCCGCCATGATCGCCTCGATGAGGGGGGTCGCCCGCTGCTGGAGGCGGGCCGCCCGTGCGGTGTCGCCGCTGTCGAAGGCGTCCAGCACGGCTCGCAGGTGCGCCGGGACCACGTTCGCGACCGTGCTGACGTACCCCGTGCCGCCCACGGCGTACAGCGCCAGGTTGTGTTCGTCGCAACCCGCGTAGTACGCCAGGTCCGTGCGGGCCAGCACCTTCTGGGCCGCGAGGAAGTCGCCCGAGCAGTCCTTGACCGCGGTGACGCGGGGGTGCGCGGCGAGGCGCAGGAGTGTCTCCGCCTCGATGCGGACGCCGGTGCGGACGGGGATGTCGTAGAGCATGAGCGGGAGGCCGGTGGAGTCGGCGATCTCGCGGAAGTGTGCCTCGATCGCGTCCTGCGGGGGGCGGCTGTAGTAGGGCGCGACCACCAGCAGGCCGTCCGCCCCCGCCTTCTCCGCCTCGCGGCCCAGCTCCGTGGTGTGGCGGGTGTCGGAGGTGCCGACGCCCGCGACGATCGACGCCCTGTCTCCCACGGCCTCGCGCACGGCGGTGATCAGGGCCGACTTCTCCTGGTCCGTGGTGGTCGGGGACTCGCCCGTCGTGCCCGAGAGGACGAGGCCGTCGCACCCGTACGCGACCAGGTGGGCGGCGAGCCGCTGGGCGCCGTCGAGGTCGAGGGTCCCCGCGTCGGTGAAGGGGGTGATCATCGCGCAGAGCGTGCGGCCGAAGGGAGAGGTCATGGCGGTAGTGTCGGCCGGTTCATTGTGTAGCTCCACTTAAATTTTCTACGGGGTGTTGTTAAGGGGTGCTGCGAGGTGTGGAGCCTGTGGTAGGAGGCCGGGCCGCCGGGTACTCGGGGTCCTGCTTCGAGAGGAGGCGGAACCGTGACCGGAACCATGGATCACCGGGTCGTGCGCGACGAGCGCCACTCCGTGGGTGAACTCGTCAACCAGGCCGCCGAGCAGGCCTCCCGGCTTGTACGGCAGGAAGTGGCGCTCGCCAAGGAGGAGCTGGCCGAGAAGGGCCGCCGGGCGGGGCGCGGCGGCGGGCTCCTGGGCGCGGCCGGGGCGGTCGCCTACGCCGGGTTCATCGCGCTGGCCGGCACGGGGGTCGCCGCGCTCTCGCTGGTGCTGCCCGTGTGGGCGGCGGCGCTGATCGTGACCGGGGTGCTGTTCGTCGTCGCGGCTGTGCTGGCCGCGCTCGGGCGCGGGCAGCTGCGGCGGGCCACCCCGCCCACGCCCGAGAAGGCGATCGGCAGCGTCAAGGCGGACGTGGAGGAGATCAAGGAAAGGGCGCATCGATGACGAAGCCGACGAGTGGGGCGAAGGGGCCCGACGAGCTGCGGCGGCAGATCGAGCGGACGCGCGGTGAACTCGGCAACACGGTGGAGGAGTTGGCCGGGAAGACGGATGTGAAGGGACGGGCGCTGGCCCGGGCCGCCGACCTGCGGGACAAGGCCGGGGCGATGTCGGTGCAGTTGCGCAGCAGCGCGGCGCAGGCCGGGCACGCGGTGCAGGAGCGCGCCGCGCAGGCCGGGCCGGGACCGGTGCGGACGATCGTGCAGGCCGGGGTGCGGCATCCGCGGCCGGTGCTGGTGGCCGGGGCGGCCGCCGGGGTGGTGGCGGTCGGGGTGCTGCGGTGGAGGCACTCGCACGGGTACCGCTGAGTTCAGGGGCTGACCGGCGGTGGTCCGGAGCGCTTTCCGCCGGTCGTGGATCGGGCCGCGTCGGGGGGTGTCCGTCCCCGGAACGGCGCGACGGGGTGTCGTACCGACTCGCTGTTCGTCGACGCGCCGGCCCGCCTGCGGGCGGACACCCCCGACACGGCCCCTTCCACGGGCGGCGGGTGCGGGCAGTTGACCTCAAGCCCGGTCGAGGTCGGAAGGTGGGTGCACGCCGAGCGGCGCTACGACTGGAGTGGTCCATGCGAACCGAGAAGCACCCCGATCTCACCGACCCCCGCGTCGGTGCCCCCTTCTTCTCCACCTGGCGGGTGGGCACGCCCGAGCGGCAGCGGCTGACCGTGGAGGCCGTTCGACACAGCTGGGAGCGGCGTCCCTGGCCCGCGAACGGGCTGCTGGGCTATCACGTGTACACAGGGCACGACGGAACGACGCTCATGCACTACTCGCAGTGGAGCGGCGAACAGGACTACGAGGCGTATGTCAAGACGCACCGGCAGGAGCGCGTCGACGAGATCGACACCGTCGTGCCGGGCATCGAGCGGGTGGAGCTGAGGCGGTACCGGCGTCGGCGCAGCCGGGAGCGTGCGGCGGGGGACGTGAGGGTTCCGGGGCTGATCGTCACCGTGCGGATCGACTTCGAGGAGGCCGGGCGCCGGGAGGAGTGGGTCGATCTGGTGCTGAAGGCACTGGAGGACGACGCAGAGGGGCACGCGGGGCTGGTGTCCGCCCACTTCCATCTGAGTACGGACGGCGGGCACGTGCTGAACTACGCCGAGTGGGAGAGCGCCGCGGCCTACGACCGGGCACTGACCGCGCCGTCGACGGACGCCTGGGAGCGCGTACGGACGTTCGACGGGCTGGTGGGCTTCACCGGCAGCCGGTACACGCACGCGCTGGGACTGGTGCCCGGGTGAGGGTGCGTGGGGCCGGCCGCGCCGGCCCCACGCCGGGTGTCACGGGCGGAAGCGCAGGATCTGCGGGTCGTGGTCGCTGATCTGGTCGTGGAACTCCGCGTTGATGTGCACGCTGTCGTAGTCCAGGTCGCAGCCGCGGCGGATCGACGGGCTGACCAGGATCTGGTCCAGGACCTGGCTGTTGCCCTGGTAGACGTACGAGTAACGCTCGCTGCGGGGAAGCGACTTGATCGCCGACCAGAGTTCTCCGCGGCCCTCCAGCAGTTGCGCGGTCCTCGAGAACTCGAAGTCGTTGATGTCGCCCAGCGTGATGACGTCCGCGTTCTTCTGGATGTCGAGGATGTCCTTGACGAAGGCGTTCACCACCGTGGCCTGCTGGTGGCGCTGGGTCTCGGAGCTGCGCGCCGGGGGCTGGTACTGGGAGGTGAATCCCTGGTCGCCGCCCTTGGAGTTGAAGTGGTTGGCGATGACGATGACCGTGCGGCCGCGGAAGGTGAACTCGCCGGCCAGCGGCTTGCGGCTGCTCTTCCAGGCCTCGTCGGCGGGCGCGACGCGGCCGGGGCTGAGGGTCAGGTGCGCCTTGCCGCGGATCTTCTCGACACCGGTGGCCGTCGTGGCGTCGCCGCCCGCGCGGTCCGCGAAGGAGACCCGCTCCGGGTTGAACAGGAACGCCTGGCGGATGTTGCCGCCCGGCTCGCCGCCGTCGGTGCCGTCGGCCGGGTCGATCGAGCGCCAGTCGTACGTCGGGCCGCCGGCCGCGACGATCGCGTCGATCAGCTTGTCCAGCGTCTGGTCGGCCGCGACCGTGCCGTCGTTCGTCGCGCCGTTGTTGTCCTGGATCTCCTCCAGGGACACGATGTCGGGCGACTTCAGGTTGTTCACGATCGCGGAGGCGTGCGCGGCGAACGTGTCGTCGGACGGGTCGAGGTTCTCGACGTTGTAGGTGGCGACCGCGAGTTCGGACGAGCGCTGCGCGCGGGTCGTCTCGCGCTCCAGGCCCGCGCTCCTCAGGGTGCCGAGCTCGCTCGCGACCAGGGTGTAGCCGCCGAACTGGTTGTAGTCCAGCGGACCGGAGGTGCTGCCCGTGAGGGTGTCGCCCACGTTCGCCTTGGGGAAGGCGGCGGGCGAGCCGAGCGACTGGATCTGCAGACGGCCGGTGTTCTGGTCGTCGTAGGAGCCGTAGACCGTGCCGCCGTGGCGGTTGCGGTTCTCGTGCGGCTTCACCGTCACCCACAGCTCGGTGTACGGGTCGGTGGCACCGACCACGCGGGTGTCGGTGACCTGGACGGTCATGCCTTCCAGGGCCTCGTAGTGGTCCAGGGCGTACGCGGCGGGCTTCAGCGGCAGCGCGTTGATCGAGCCGCCGGCGGCGGCGTCACCGGCCGGGGCGTAGGCCGCCGGGACCGAGCGCGAGGTGATCGCCGTCGCGGCGGGGAGGGCGTTGCCGCTGGAGACGACCGTGGTCGTCGGCTTGGTGATCTCCGTGACGGACTGGTTGCCGGAGTTCGCGCCGCCCGGGACGAACTCCGTGACCGTGCCGCTCACCGTCACCGAGTCGCCCACGGCGACCCCCTTCGGGGTGGAGCTGGTGAAGACGAAGACGCCCTCACTGGTCGCCGGGTCGGCGTCCGGGCTGGGGTCCTGGATCCAGAAGCCGCGGGAGGACCCGTAGGTCCGGATGCCGGTGACGATTCCGGCCACGTCGGTGACCTGCTTGCCCGCGTACGGGGACGTCCGGGTGCTGCCCTGGATGTCGTGGACGCGGACCGACTCCGCGTGCGCGGGGGTGGTGAGGACGATCGTGGAAGCCGCGGAACAGGCGGCGGCGACGGTGAGCGCGGCGAGGCGCGCGGACGACTTGCTCGGCAACGGGATTCCCTCCGGGGACGTGACAGGGCGCCGGGACGAGGGGCGAACGACAGGGACGACAGCTGACCGCGCCCTGCGGGGCGGGGCGGTGACGCGCGTAGACGCGGGCGGGACGCGTGGACGGGGTGGGGCCGGTCCGGTGAACAAGTGTCCGCCGACTTCTACGCGCGTCAATCTCCAGCCTGTTCATGTCACTTGTCAAGGTTTCGGCCATGTACGGCGGTCGACGAGGAGATGAAGTGGGCGGCATGGGTGGAAATCCGTCTAGGCTGAGCGGTTGAGCCACCTGAGGCGCGCTGGGCCTGTCGTTCGGAGCAGGCCCGGGGACCGACAGTGGCTGATCGACGCGGTCGAGCGGGATCCGGCGCGTGCAGCTGCAAGGCGGACGACAACGCGGCAGACGTGCCTGTCGGGACCCGCGTCCGCCGCGTGATCCGAACGACAGGCCCTAGGAGAACCAGCCGATGTCAGACAGCTCCCCCCTGCCGCCGGTGCGGCTGCACAGCGAAGCGGAGCTGGCGCGCGACGCGCTGTCCACGCCGTTGCTGTCCCGAGCCGCCCGGCTCGCCCGCTGGGCCGGGCCGGACACCCGTGTCGACGCCGGGGGCGGCCTCGTCGACGAACAGCTGCCCGCCGCCGTCGAGACGCTCGGCCTGAGCGGGGACGACGCCGCCGCCGACGCCGGTGAGGCCTGGCGGGTCGCCGTCGACGCCGGCCTCGTCGAGGTGCTCGACGAGGAGGAGGGCACCGTCACGGCGGGCGAGGAGCTCGCGCTGCTCACCGGCGGCTCCCCGCAGGACGTGCTGGCCGTCTGGCTCGCCGCCCTGGAGACCGTGCTCGCCGACGCGAGCGTGCCTGACCTGGACGGACTCCTCGACGAGGACGGCGAGGTCGATCTGTCCGCCCTGGACTGGGACCCCGAGGCCGAGGCCGAGTTCCTGGACGGCGTCCTCGGCAACCTCTACCTGCTGACCGCGGGCGAGGACACCCCCGACGGCGCCCCCGTGCCCCTTCCGGCGCTGGCCGCCTCGGTGATCGTGCCGAGCGACATGGACGAGCCCACCAACGACGTCCTGGAGCAGGTGTCCGACGCGATGATGCGGCTGGACGACCAGTTCCGGATGCTGGAGCCGGTCGGATTCGTGGAGTACCAGCCGGTGGACGAGGCGCTGATGGCCGACGCCGACGAGGAGCCCGCCGCTCCCGTCGACGACACCGACGTCTCCCGCTACGGGATGGTCCGGCTCACCCCGCTCGGGCTCTACGGCATGCGCGCCCGGCTGCTGGAGGCCGGCTTCGACGCCCCCGCGGTCGGCGGCCTCACCGACAAGGGGGCCGACGCGCTGCTCGACGGCACCGCCGGGTACCCGCCCGGGGCCGCGCAGGCCGAGACGGAACAGTGGCTCGGGCGGCGCGAACCGCTCGCCGCGGCGCGGGAGTTGCTGGCGGCGGCGCGGGGTTCCGACGCCGGGGCGCCGTTGCGGAGGCTGCGCTGCCAGCAGGCCCTGTCGCTGGTCGGGGCCTCGGCCGAACCCGCCCTGCGGGAGGTGCTCGACGACCCCGAGCTGGGCGGGCTCGCTCGCGTCTGGCTGACCGAGCAGGGCGCGGCGGACGTGCCCGCGCCGTCCGAGGCGATGGTGTACTGGCTGACCATCGACACGCTCGCCGCGCAGCTCGCGGCGGAGGGGAACTCCGAGGAGCTGCGGGCTCTGGTGCAGGGACTCGCGCAGCAGCACAGCGGGTTCTTCGCCGCTGTGTGGCGGGTGGATCACCCCGCGACCGCCGATGTGCTGGAGGCGATGGGGCGGTTGCATCCCGACAAGAAGGTGGCGAAGGAAGCACGGAAGGCGGCGTTCAAGGCGCGGTCGCAGCAGGGGGGCTGATCCGGTTCCGGGCGTGCGGCGCCGTCTCGGCTTGTCGCGCAGTTCCCCGCGCCCCCAGGGTGTGTTCAACCGGCGTTCATGGATGAGCGGGACGGTTTCGCCGAACGAGGTCCGCCACCCTCCACGGCATATCCACCGTCTCAGGAGACTCCATGTCGCTCACCCGTAGGGACTTCGCCAGGAACACCGCGATCACCGGCGCCGGTGTCGCACTGGCGGGCAGTGTCGGGGCCCTCGCCACCGCCCCGAACGCCCTCGCGTCCTACGACACCGACAGCGTCGACAGCGCCGAGGGCGCCGCGGACGCCCGGCACGGCGTCGGCTACGGGCCGCTCGTCCCCGACCCCCGGGGCATCCTCGCGCTGCCCGCAGGCTTCACGTACCGCGTCATCACCCACAGCGGGAAGACGAAGCTGGAGTCCGGCGAGTCCACCCCGTCCAACCACGACGGCACCGCCGCCTTCGACGGCCCGCGCGGCACCACCCTGCTCGTCAACAACCACGAGCTGAAGGGCCCGCGCGCCAACTGGACCCATCCCGTGCCCCTCACCGAGGGCCTCGTCTACGACCCGGCCGCGGCCGGCGGCTGCACCGTCGTCGAGGTGCGCCCCGACGGACGCGTCGCCGAGTGGGTGGGCATCGCCGGCACCTCCACCAACTGCGCCGGCGGCCGCACCCCGTGGGGCACCTGGCTCACCTGCGAGGAGAACTCCGACAAGGCCGGCGTCAACGGCATGACCAAGGACCACGGGTACGTGTTCGAGGTCGACCCCGCCGACCGCCGCGCCAACCGCGACCCCAAGCCGCTGAAGTTCTTCGGCCGTTACGACCACGAGGCCGTCGTCATCGACCCCAAGCGCGGCCACGCCTACCTCACCGAGGACGCCTCCGGCCCCAACGGCCTCTTCTTCCGCTGGACCCCGCCGAAGGGCTTCACCTACGGCCACGGGAAGTTCCGCCGGCTCGCCGACGACGCCGGTGTGCTCCAGGCGCCCAAGTGCTACGACGCCGGCGGCAGGTTCGTCGACGACCTGTCCCGCGCCACCCGCATCGGCACCGTCTACGGCGTCGACTGGGTGGACGTCCCCGACCGCGACGCCCGCACCACCCCCGTGCGCAAGCAGTTCGGCGACCGCGACGTCACGCGCGCCCGCAAGCTGGAGGGCATGTGGTGGGGCGATGGCGGCGCCTACATCGTCTCCTCCTACGCCCGTGACGAGAGCCCCGTCCGGCACGACGGCCAGGTCTGGTTCTACGACCCCAAGCGCCGCACCCTGACCCTGAAGGTCCTGCTCGGTGTGAACCCCGACCCCGCGAAGGACGGCGCGTTCGACGGGCCCGACAACATCACGGTCTCCCCGTACGGCGGTCTCGTCATCGCGGAGGACGGCGAGGGCGTGCAGCACCTGTTCGGGGCCACCGACAGCGGACGCACATACCCGATCGCCCGCAACGAATTGAACATCGGCACCGAGGAGGAGCCGGAGTACAGCGAATTCACCGGGGTCACCTTCTCGCCCGACGGCCGGACCCTCTACGCCAACATCCAGACGCCCGGCATCATGCTCGCCATCACCGGCCCCTGGAAGCGGCAGAAGAAGCACTAAATTCGTTCGCACCTCCCGCGGCGCGCCTCCTACAGTGAGATCACCACGTCACGCACCTCCCGGTGCGAGGGCAGCGGCTACTTCTTCCACAGAACCCGACGCCGCCGCCGACCTGATCTCGGGAGGCGCGGCTTGGTGGGTGCCCGGTGCGAAGGCAACGGCTACTTCCTGGGATCGGATGGTTGCGGGTTCGAGTCCCGTCGGCGACCTCGGGTCGCCGTAGCTCAATGGGTAGAGCATCTGAATGAGTCCGTCGCCGCATTCTGTCCTCGGGCACCCACCGATTTTTCTGCCGCGTCGCCCTCGAAACAGACGAACGAATTCGGGGGAATTCACCATGGCGCGATTCAACGGCAAGGCGAAGCGGGCCCGTCCCGTCTCGCGGGTGACGTCGACGGGGCGTGTGCTGCGCACCTACGAGGGTGGCCGGGGCCGCGAGCGGGACGCGCGCTCGGAGCTGTTCCTGCTCGCCGTGTCCCACCTCGTCTCCCAGCGGAGCTTCTACGAGACGGGCGCCGACCGCGACGACCGGTTCCGGCGGCTCGTGCGCGAACTCGCCGTCCGTGACCCGGAGTGGACGGCCGGCCTGCTCGGCTGGCTGCGCGGCGCGGGCAACCTGCGCACCGCCTCCGTCGTCGGCGCCGCCGAGTACGTCAGGGCCCGCCTGGACGCAGGAGCGACCGGCGGACCGTCCAGCCGGCAGGTCGTCGACTCCGTCCTCCAGCGGCCGGACGAGCCCGGCGAGCTGCTCGCCTACTGGACCACGACGTACGGCCGCAACGTGCCCAAGCCCGTCAAGCGCGGCGTCGCCGACGCCGTGCGCCGCCTGTACCACGGCCGGGCTCTGCTGAAGTACGACACCGCCTCCAAGGGCTACCGCTTCGGCGACATCCTCAACCTCGTGCACGCGGCTCCCGACCCGGGAAAGCCGTGGCAGGGCGAGCTGTTCCGCCACGCCCTCGACCGCCGGCACCACCCGGACGCCGCCGTGCCGCCCGCCTCGGAGCCCGTGCTCACCGCGCACCGCGCGCTGATGGCGCTGCCCGTCGCACAGCGACGCGCGGTCGTGACCGCCGAGGGCGGGGCCGAGCGGCTGGCCGCGGCCGGCATGACGTGGGAGGCGCTGGCGGGCTGGCTGCAGGGGCCGATGGACGCGGCCGCCTGGGAGGCCGTCATCCCCTCCATGGGGCCGATGGCGCTGCTGCGCAATCTGCGCAACTTCGACGAGGCCGGTGTGCGCGACGAGGTCGCCGAGCAGGTCTGCGCCCGGATCAGCGACCCGGCGGAGGTCGCCCGCTCGCGCCAGTTCCCCTTCCGCTACCTCGCCGCCCACCGGCACGCGCCCTCGCTGCGCTGGTCGTACGCCCTGGAGCGGGCTCTCGGCCACTCGCTGGCCAACGTGCCCGCGCTGTCCGGCCGGACGCTGGTGCTCGTGGACCGCTCGGGTTCGATGTTCTGGTCGCGGCTGTCCGACCGCTCGGCGCTCAGCTGGGCCGACGCGGCCGCGGTGTTCGGCACGGCCCTCGCGCTGCGGGCCGAGCACGCCGACCTGGTCGAGTTCGGCTCCACCAGCGACCGCGTGACCTTCCGCGCGGGCGAGTCCGTGCTGAAGGTCCTCGACCGCTTCCACGGCCTCGGCGGCACCGACACCACCGAAGCGCTGCGCCGGCACTACGACGGGCACGACCGGGTGCTGATCGTCACCGACGAGCAGTACACGCACCACCACCGCGGCGGCCCGGCCGAGCAGGTCCCGGCCGACGTGCCGCTCTACACCTGGAACCTGGCCGGTCACCCGGCGGGTCACGGCCCGTCGGGCGCGGCGAACCGGCACACCTTCGGGGGCCTGTCGGACGCCGCCTTCCGCATGGTCCCGCTGATCGAGGCCGCACGGGACGCCGACTGGCCCTGGGCGGCCTGAGCGGCCGGGGCCCGCACCGCGTGCGGAGCGGGCCCCGGCCGCCTCGTCCGGACCCTTGTCGAAGCCGGTACTGACATCTAACATGTCAGTCGTGGACGCCATCCGGCCCGTGCCCCGGACCCTGCTCAGGGACCGGGCGTACGAGGCGATCAGGGACGCCATCGTGGCCGGGGAGATCGAACCCGGCACGGTGGTACGGGACGCCGACCTCGCGGAACGCCTCGGACTGTCCCGCGCCCCGGTGCGCGACGCCTTCTCCCGGCTCGTGGACGAGGGCCTGCTGGAGAGCAAGCCGCAGAGCTACACCCGGGTGACCCCGCTGGTGACCGCCGACGTCCGGGACGCCGCGGCCGTCGTCGGGGCCATGCACGAACTCGCCACCCGGGCCGCCGTGCCCCGCCTCACCGCAGCGGACATCGCCGTGATGCGCGCCGCCAACGAGCGGTTCGCCACGGCCGTGGACAGCGGGGACGTCGAGGCCGCCCTGCGCGCCGACGACGAACTGCACGACGTCCTCGTGCGCGCCGGCGGCAACCGTGCGGCCGCCGCGACCGCCGCCCGCTACACCCCGCTCATCCGCCGCCTGGAACGCCGGCGCTTCGGCGAGCCGGGCAGCTGCCGCTCGGCCGGGCTGCACGAGCGGCTCATCGAGGCCTGCGCGGCCGGGGACGTGGCCGAGGCGGTCCGCGTCACCGCGGAGATCTGGCGAGGGCTCGAAGAGCTCGCCGACTGACGGACCGGAACCCGACCGGGAGGACGCATGTCCCTTTCCTCGTACGCCCGTTACCCGCTGCTCTTCGGTCCCTCGCCCGTGCACCGGCTGGAACGGCTGACCGACCGCCTCGGCGGTGCCTCCCTGTGGGCCAAGCGCGGGGACTGCAACTCCGGCATCGCCTACGGCGGCAACAAGACCCGCAAGCTGGAGTACCTGGTCGCCGACGCGCTCGCCCAGGGCTGCGACACCCTCGTGTCGATCGGCGGCGTGCAGTCCAACCACACCCGCCAGGTCGCCGCCGTCGCCGCCCGGGCCGGACTCGCGTGCGTCCTCGTGCAGGAGAGCTGGGTGGACTGGCCCGACGCGGTGTACGACAAGGTCGGCAACATCCTGGTCAGCCGGCTCGCCGGGGCCGACGTACGGCTGGTGAGGGCCGGGTTCGGCATCGGCTTCAAGGAGAGCTGGGAACAGGCGCTGCGCGAGGTCGAGGAGTCCGGCGGCACGCCCTACGCCATCCCGGCCGGTGCCTCCGACCACCCCCTCGGCGGACTCGGCTTCGCCGCCTGGGCGTACGAAGTGGCCCAGCAGGAGAGGGAACTGGGCGTCTTCTTCGACACCGTCGTCGTGTGCTCGGTGACCGGGTCCACCCAGGCCGGCATGGTCGCCGGCTTCGCCGCGCTGGAGGAGGCCGGCGGACGCCCCCGCCGGGTGCTCGGCATCGACGCCTCGGCCGCGCCCGCCGCCACCCGGGCGCAGATCGCCCGGATCGCCCACCGCACCGGACAACTGATCGGTGTCAGAAGCGAGTTGACCGAGGACGACGTCGAACTCGACGACCGGTACCACGCCGGCGTCTACGGCGTGCCCGACGAGGCCACCCTGGACGCCATGCGCCTCGCCGCTCGCACGGAGGGGATGGTCACCGACCCCGTCTACGAGGGCAAGTCCATGGCGGGCATGGTGGACCTGGTGCGGCGGGGCGAGATAGGCCGGGAGGCGACCGTGCTGTACGCCCATCTGGGCGGTCAGCCGGCCCTGAACGCCTACAGCGCGCTGTTCTGAGGCCCCTTTCGGGAATCGGCCGGGCGGCGGGGGCGTTGCCCCCGGTGAGCCGACGTCGCCGAGGAGGCGCCATGTCCGACACACCAGCCGTCCGCGAGCTCCGCCTGGTAGTGACGGCGGACGACTACGACGCCGCCCTGCACTTCTACCGCGACGTCCTCGGCCTGCCCGAGAGGGACGCGTTCGCCTCGGAGGACGGACGGGTCACCATCCTGGAGGCCGGGCGGGCCACGCTGGAGCTGACCGATCCGCACCACGCCGCGTTCATCGACGACGTGGAGGTGGGAAGGCGCGTGGCCGGGCACATCCGCGTCGCCTTCCAGGTGGACGACTCGGCCGCCGCCACCGCGCGGCTGGAGGCCGCCGGGGCCGAGGTCGTCGCCGAGCCGGTCCGCACCCCCTGGAACTCCCTCAACTCACGGCTCCGGGCCCCCGGCGCCCTCCAGCTGACGCTGTTCACCGAACTCGGCGGCTGACGGCGCCCGCCCGGCCGCCGGACCCCGCCCGGCCGGCGGCGGATACAGTGCTGGACGTGTGGACCGACCAACAGCGCGCGGAGCCGGGAGCCGAAGGGCCCGGCGGTGCGCGGCGCCGGGCCACGATCCACGACGTCGCCCGCCTGGCCGGGGTGTCCCGCCAGACGGTCTCCCGCGCGGTCAACGACAAGGGCGAGATAGACCCCGGCACCAAGGAACGGGTCCTGGAAGCGGTGCGGCTCCTGGACTACCGGCCGAGCCGGTTCGCGCGCGGCCTCGTGCAGAAGGGCGCCGTCACCGCGGGCCTGGTCATCCCGGACCTGCGCAACCCGTTCTTCCCCGAGGTCGCCGCCGGGGTGCTGGAGGCCGCCGAGCAGCGCGGCTGGCAGGTCGTCGTCTGGGACTCCCGGATCGACGAGGCCCGCGAGCGGCAGGCCCTGGACGTGCTCTCCCACCAGGCGGACGCCGTCATCGGCTACTTCAGGGACTCCGACGAGGTCCTCACCCGGCACCTCGCGGGTGTACCGCTGGTGCTGCTGGAACGGGGGCCGCGGCAGACCCGGTTCGCCGCCGTCGGCATCCACGCCGCGAGCGGGGTCGGTGCGGGCCTGGAGCACCTGTACCGCGCCGGGCACCGCCGGATCGGCATGCTGGACGGCGTGCACGGCCCCGGGCCCCGGCGGCAGGCCTTCCTGGACCACGTGCGGCGGCTCGGCCTGCCGGTGGACGAGGGCTGGATCCAGACGTGCCCGGAGCACAGTGTGGCGGGCGGCGAGGCCGGCCTGGAGCGGCTGCTGCGGGAACGGCCAGGGATCACCGCCGTGTTCGGCTTCAACGACCTCATCGCGGTGGGCGCGATGCGGGCCGCGCGCCGCCACGGCCGGGGGGTCCCGGACGATCTGGCCGTCCTGGGCTTCGACGGACTCTCCCTGGGCGAACTGGTGGAGCCCGCCCTGACCACCCTGCACATCGACAAGCGGCGGCTGGGGCGGCTGGCCGTGGAGCAGGTGGCCCGGCTGCGGGCGGGCGAGGAACCGCTGCGGGGCCCGGACGCGTGGGTGACGCCCGAGCTGGTGGTGCGCGCCTCCGCCTGAGCCGTACGGTCACACCGGGCGCGCACGGTGCGGCGGGCCGTTGCCGCTAAGGTGCCCGGAGGGTCCCCGGTCGGTCCGTGAGGAGGGCGCGTGGTGCAGGTCAGGCCCATGCGGGCGGATGCCCGGCGCAACCGCGAGCGGCTGCTGCAGGTGGCCGTGGAGGCGTTCGCCGAGCACGGCGAGAACGCGTCCCTGGACGACATCGCCAAGCGGGCGGGTGTCGGGTCCGGCACGCTGTACCGGCACTTCCCGACCCGGCAGGCCCTGCTGGAGGCGGTGTACCTGGACCGGATCGAGGCGATCGCCGCCCGGGCCGACGCACTCGCCGCCGCGCTGGCACCGGGGGAGGCCCTGGCGGAGTGGCTGTACGAGGTCGGCGCCGGGCTGATCCGGATGCGCGGGCTGCGGACGCTGCTCGGCCCGGCCGTCACCGGCGGTGCGAGCGCGGTGGCCACGGCCTGCGGCGACTCGGTGCGCGGCGCGGCGCGACGGCTGGTGCGGGCCGCGCAGGAGGAGGGCACCCTGCGGCAGGACGTGGCGCCGGAGGACGTCCTGCGCCTGGCCCACGGCATGGCGACGGCGTCGGAACTGGCGGACGGGGAGTGCGGTCACCTGCGGCGCTACCTGACCCTCCTGACCGAGGGCCTCCGCCCGCGCGAGCGCTGACCCGGGCGGCCGGCTCCGGCGAGGCCGCCCGGACGCCCTCGGGAAGGGCGCCCGGGGTGCGGCCGCGAGGGTGTCACAGGGCCTGGGCGGCCGGCTTCACCATCCCCCGTACCGTGCGGGACTTCACGAAGTCGCCGATCGCCGTCATCTCCCACTCACCGGAGAACTGGCGGATCAGCTTGGCCATCATCACGCCCGTCTGGGCCTCGGCGCTGGTCAGGTCGAAGCGGACCAGCTCCTCGCCCGTGGAGGCGTCCAGCAGGCGGCAGTAGGCCTTGGCCACCTCGGTGAACTTCTGGCCGGAGAAGGAGTTCACCGTGAACACCAGGCCCGTGACCTCCTGGGGCAGACGGCCGAGGTCGACCGTGATGACCTCGTCGTCGCCACCGCCCTCACCGGTGAGGTTGTCCCCGGAGTGCCGGATCGCGCCGCCGACGATCTGCAGCTTGCCGAAGTAGCAGCTGTCGATGTGGTTGCGCTGCGGCCCGTAGGCGATGACCGAGGCGTCCAGGTCGATGTCCTTGCCGCGGTACGCCGGCTCCCAGCCGAGGCCCATCTGCACCTGGGACAGCAGGGGACGGCCGCCCTTGATCAGCGAGACGGTCTGGTTCTTCTGGAGGCTGACGCGGCCCTTGTCGAGGTTGATCTTGCCGGCGCCGGGAGCGGGCGGCGGAGGCGTCGCCGGAGCGGCAGGGGGAGCCGCGGGTGTGGTGACGGGCGGGGCCGGCGGCTGCACCGGGGCCGGGGGCGGGGTCACCGGCTGGGCCGGGACGGCCGGCTCCTCCACCGTCACACCGAAGTCCGTGGCGATGCCCGCCAGGCCGTTGGCGTAGCCCTGGCCGACCGCGCGGGCCTTCCACTGGCCGTTGCGCAGGTACACCTCGACGATCACCAGGGCCGTCTCGCTGCCGAGCTGCGGGGGCGTGAAGGTGGCCAGGACCGAGCCGTCGTCCGCGTTGCGGATGGTGGCCGTCGGTTCGATGCCCTGGAAGGTCTGGCCCGCGGCGTCCGGGCTGGCCGTGACGGCGATCTTCTCGATGCCCGGGGGGAGGGCGGACGTGTCGACGACGATGGCGTCGGGGGCGGAGCCGCCGCCCGAGCGGTACGTCACGCCCGGGCCCGACGGCTGGTTGTAGAAGATGAAGTCGTCGTCGGAGCGCACCTTGCCGTCGGCGGTGAGCAGCAGGCCCGATACGTCGAGCCGCACCGGAGCGGCGACGTCCACCGTCACGCGGGCGGCGGACAGGGGGATGTTCGAGCCGGGGGTCATAGCTGTCATGCCGGGTGAACGAGCGAGGCGGTTTTGCCGTTCCCTTACCTTGCTGCCATTCGGGTCAGCGGCGGTTGCGCGGGTGGTCGCGGGCGGTGCGTTCGTTGCCGCGCTTGTAGTTCCCGGTCCAGCGGGCCATGACGAGCTGGGGGTCCGAGGTCCCGACCTCGGCGAGGAACCGCGCGGCCCGCGGCCCGTTCAAGGTGGTGGCGGGGCGGCCGTGGTGGCTGATGCGGACGCTTCCGCCGGTGTGCTGCTCGTAGGTGAAGCCGTGAGGTCGTGGCATGCCGCGAGCGTACGGCGGCGGGGCGGGCCGGCCCACCGGATTTCCGCCCGCCCCGCCGCCGTGCCCCGGCGGACCGCCGTCCTACGGCACGACCACGATCTTGCGGCCGACACCCGCCGCGAACTGCTCCAGCGCCTCGGGGTACCGCTCAAGCGGGATGCGGTCGCTGATGAAGACCTCGGGGTCGAGGACGCCGTTCGCGAACAGCTCCGCGGCCCGCTCGAAGCTGTGCAGCACCGCCATCGAGCCGGTGATGGTGATCTCCTGGTTGTAGATGCGGTACGGGTCGATGGTCACGCGGGTCGCGTAGTCGGCGACGCCGAACTGCAGGAACGTACCGGCCTTGGCCACCCGGTCCAGGCCGTCCTGGATGGCGGCCGCGTTGCCGGTGGCGTCCACGACCAGGTCCCAGCCCTGCGGACGGTCGAGTTCGTCCGGGTTCGCCGCCGAGGCCGACACGCCCAGGCGGCGGGCCGTCTCCAGCCGGGCCGGGTTCACGTCGACGACGTCCACGCTCGCCGCGCCGGTGCGCTTGGCCAGCTCCAGCATCATCAGGCCCATCGTGCCGGAGCCGTAGATCAGCACGTGCGCGCCCAGGCGGGACTGCAGCACGTCGTAACCGCGCACGGCGCAGGACAGCGGCTCCACCAGGGCCGCGTCCTCGGTGCGGACGTGGTCGGGGAGCCTGACGCAGTTCGCCACCGGGGCGACGGCGTACTGCGCGGCGCCGCCGGCCGTCGTCACGCCGATCGCCGCCCAGCGTTCGCAGAGGTTGTTGTGGCCGGTGCGGCAGTAGCGGCACTCGTAGCAGTACAGGGACGGGTCGACGGCGACCCGGTCGCCGACCGCCACCTCGGTGACCCGGGTGCCGACGCCGACCACCTCGCCCGCGAACTCGTGCCCGGGCACGATCGGCAGCTCGGGGGCGAACTCGCCCTGGAGGATGTGCAGGTCGGTGCCGCACAGGCCGCAGGCCGCGACCTCGACCACGACCTCGCGCGGGCCGGGCGTCGGGTCGGGGACCTCGGCGACGACGGCCTTGCCCACGGACTCGATGACGGCGGCCTTCATTTCACGGCTCCCAACGACAGGCCCTGGACCAGTTTGTCCTGGGCGGCGAACCCCGCGGCGAGCACCGGCAGGGAGATGACGAGCGACGCGGCGCACACCTTCGCCAGGAACAGGCCCTGGCTGGTGATGAAGCCGGTCAGGAACACGGGCGCGGTCTCGGCGATCACGCCCGTCAGCACCCGGGCGAACAGCAGCTCGTTCCAGCTGAAGATGAAGCAGATCAGGGCGGTGGCTGCCATACCGGGGAGGGAGATCGGGGCGACCACGCGCGCGAGGATCGTGGGCAGTCCGGCCCCGTCCACCTTCGCCGCCTCGACCACCGCGACGGGGATCTCGGCGAGGAACGACTGCATCATCCACACCGCGATCGGCAGGTTCATGGAGGTGTAGAGGATGACGAGCAGCCAGATGTTGTCGAGCATCCCGGCGTTCTTGGCGAAGAGATAGATCGGCAGCAGGCCCGCCACGACCGGCAGCATCTTGGTGGACAGGAAGAAGAACAGCACGTCCGTCCACTTGCGGACCCGGTTGATCGACAGGGCGTAGGCCGCCGGGAAGGCCAGCAGCAGCACCAGCAGGGTCGACGCGACGGACGCGACCGTGGAGTTGATCAGGGCCGGCCAGGGGCTCGCGCCGCCGCCCGCGCCGAAGAACTCGCGGTAGCCGTCCAGGGTCAGGGCGGCCGCGAAGGACGGCGGGTTGGTCGCCGCGTCCGTCTCCGAGTGGAAGGACGTCAGCGCCATCCACGCGATGGGCAGGAAGAACGCGATGCCGAGCAGCCAGGCCAGCAGACCCAGGCCCGCACCCTTGCCACGGACGCGGCGGGCACGCGGGGCGATCGTGCTCATGCGCGGGACACCTCCTCGCGGAACAGGGACGACACCACGCGCAGGGCGAAGGTCGCGATGACGATCGAGCCGATGACCACCAGGACGCCGGCGGCCGAGGCGAGGCCGTTCTCGTGGGCCTGGTAGAAGGTCTGGTAGACGGTGTAGGGGAGGTTGGCGGTGCCGAGGCCGCCGGACGTGATCGTGAAGACCGCGTCGAAGTTCTGCACGATGTAGATCGAGCCCAGCAGGGCGCCGAGTTCGAGGTAGCGGCGCAGGTGCGGCAGCGTCAGGTGGACGAAGACCTGCCAGTCGCTCGCCCCGTCGACCCGCGCCGCCTCGACCTGCTCGTGGTCGCGGCTCTGCAGGCCGGCGAGCAGGATCAGCATCATGAACGGGGTCCACTGCCAGATGAGCGAGGCCTCGACGGCGAGCAGCGGGGTGTTCGAGATCCAGTCGGGCTGTGGTCCGCCCACATAGTGCAACAGCCCGTTGAGCAGGCCGTATTCAGGGTTGTAGAGCACGTGTTTCCAGAGCAGGGCCGCCGCGACCGGCACCACCAGGAAGGGCGCGATCAGCAGCGTGCGCACGATGCCCCGGCCGCGGAACCTGCGGTCCAGCAGCAGCGCCAGGGCCAGGCCGAGCACCAGGCTGGCCAGGACCACCGCGACCGTCAGCAGGACGGTCGTCCACACCGAGTGGCGCAGGTCCGGATCGGTGAGGACCTCCTGGTAGTTGTCGAGGCCGGCGAAGTGACGGGCGTCCGGGTAGAGGGAGTTCCAGTCGAAGAAGGAGATCACCAGCGTGGCCACGAAGGGCAGCTGGGTGACGACGATCATGAAGATCAGGGCGGGGAGCAGCGGGGCGCGGGTGGCCCAGGCGCGCAGGCGGCCGGAGGGCCGGCGGACCGGTGCGGGTGTCCCGGGAGCGGCCACGGGGGCCGTGGTGGTGGCGGTCATCGTCCCTCGTACTCCTCGGAGATCTTCTCGGCGAGCTCCTGGGACGTGCGCAGGGCCGACTCCACGGACTGGCGTCCGGCGATGGCCGCGCTGATCTCCTGGGAGACCTTGGTGCCCAGGTCGGTGAACTCGGGGATGCCGACGAACTGGATGCCGGGCGCGGGCCGCGGCTGCACGCCCGGATCGGTGGGCCGCGCCTGCTCGATGGCCTCCTTGGTCATCTCCTGGAAGGCGCCGGCCTCCTTGCGGTAGTCGGCGTCGGCGTACGTCGAAGCCCGCTTGCCGGCCGGCACGTTCGACCAGCCGACCTTCTCGCCGACCAGCTGCTCGTACTCCTTGCCGGAGGCCCAGGAGACGAACTTCCAGGCGTTGTCCGGGGTGCGGGAGGCCTTCTGGATGCCCCAGGCCCAGGTGTAGAGCCAGCCCGAGGACTTGGTCCTCTCCACGGGGGCGGGGGCGTAGCCCACCTTGCCCTTGACCGGGGACCCGGCCGCCTCCAGGGAACCGGCCGCGGAGGTGGCGTCGTACCACATGGCGACCTTGCCCTGGGTCATGTTGTTGAGGCACTCGGCGAACCCGGCCTGGGCCGCGCCGGACTCGCCGTGCTCGCGCACCAGGTCCACGTAGAACTTCGTGGCCTTCTCGAACTCGGGGGAGTCCAGCCGTGCCTTCCAGTCCTTGTCGAACCAGGTGCCGCCGAAGGTGTTCACGACGGTCGTCAGGGGTGCCATGACCTCGCCCCAGCCGGGCAGCCCGCGCAGGCAGATGCCCTTCATGCCGGGTTCGGCGCCGTCGGCCTTCGCCGCGAGGTCCGCCACCTGCCGCCAGGTGGGCCGGGCCGGCATCGTCAGGCCCTTCTTCTCGAACACGTCCTTGCGGTACATCAGGAACGACGACTCGCCGTAGAACGGCTGGCCGTAGAGCTTGCCGTCCTCGGCGGTGAGGGACTGGCGCATCGGCTTGAGCACGTCCTGCTCGTCGTAGGCCGGGTCCTTCGCCACGTAGCCGTTCATCTCGTGCAGCCAGCCGTTGCGGGCGTAGATCGGTATCTCGTAGTTGGACAGCGTGGCGACGTCGTACTGGCCGGCCTGGTTGGCGAAGTCCTGGCTGATCTTGTCGCGGACGTCGTTCTCGGGCAGGACGGTGAAGTTGACCTTGATGCCCGTCTCTTCGGTGAAGTGCTCGCGGGTCAGTTTCTGCAGTTCGACCATCTGCGGGTTGTTGACCATCAGGACGTTGATGGCGTCGCCGCCGGATCCGGCCCCGCCCGCGCCGACCCAGCAGCCGGAGAGCAGCGGGGCGAGCAGCGTCCCTGCGGCGGCCAGGGCGAGCGGGGCTCGCGGTGGCCGTCGTCGGCTCTGGGTTCGCATGGATCGCTCCTGGATGTATGGGGACATAAGGGGTGTGCTGAGGTGCGCCGGGGCGAGGGCTGGTGCCCCGGCGGGGACGAGCGCGCTCGTCTCAGACGCGGATGACGTGCGGTCCGAGCAGGGAGTAGCGGTGGGCCTCGGAGGACGGCAGCAGGGTGCTCGTCACGATCGTCTCCAGCGCGCCGACCTCGGCGAACCGGCAGAAGCTGACCGCGCCGAACTTGGTGTGCACACCGGCGAAGACCGTGCGCCGGGCGGCCCGGATCGCCTGGGCCTTGACCTCGCTGACGGCCGGGTCGGGGGTGGTCAGGCCGTGCTCGCGGGAGATGCCGTTGGCGCCGATGTAGGCCAGGTCGACGACGAAGCCGGACAGCATCTTCGTCGTCCAGTGGTCGACGGTGGCGAGCGTTCCGGAGCGCACCCGGCCGCCGAGCAGCAGCACGGACACGGTGTCCGTGCCGGCGAGCGCGCCGGCGACCGGCAGGGAGGCGGTGACCACGGTCAGCGGCCGGTCCCGGGGCAGCGCCTCGGCGATGAGCTGCGGGGTGAAGCCCTCGTCGATGAACACGGTCTCGGCGTCCCCGAGCAGCTGCGCCGAGGCGGCGGCGATCCGGCGCTTCTCGGGCACGTGGCTGGTGGCCCGGAAGGCGAGTGTCGTCTCGAAGCCGGCGCTCTCCACCGGGTAGGCGCCGCCGTGGGTGCGGCGCAGCAGGCCGTGGTCCTCCAGGACCCGCAGGTCCCGGCGGACGGTCTCCTTGGCCACGCCGAGCTCGCCGGCGAGGGCGGTGACGTCGACCGACCCGTCACGCCGTGCGGCCAGCACGATCTCGCGCTGGCGTTCTTCCGCCGTCTTGTTCATGGCCGTCATGCGCCTTCCTGCCGTGCTCTGCCCGTTCGGGCCCGAGCGGGCCTCGCAGGAAGTTCTACAGCGGGTTGCGCTGCCTGGACCAGGCCTGTTGTGACGGCGATCCTGCCCGCTTGTGCCCGTTCGGTCGTGGGCACGCCCGGGCTGTGACGGGTGGGGCGGGGCCGTCCATGGGCGCGAACCGGCTGCTCAGGTGCCGTGTGAGGGACTGGGGGGCGATGCCCGATCGGATCATGGCCGTGCCCGAACGCCCGTACGGGCGGGCCCGTTTGCTGCCCGCCCGTCCTCCTGTGACGACTCTTTCCGGTCAGTACGGCCAGATCGGCGGGTCGGTCACGAAGTGGCCGCCCAGGCAGGCGTGCGCCGGGTCGTCGGGGTCCAGTTCGCCCTGCTCGGCGATGAGCTTCTGCGCCCAGGGCTCGGAGTCGTCCTGCGGTTCGTAGCCGAGCGCGCGGGCGCCGCTCAGGTCCCACCACAGCCGGGTGTTGGCGGAGGAGCCGTGGACGACGGTGTGGCCGACGCCCTCGGCGGTCAGGGCCGCGTGGAAGAGGCGGGCGCCGTCGGCGGGGCTCATCCACACCGAGAGCATGCGCACACTGGTCGGCTCGGGGAAGCAGGAGCCGATGCGCACCGAGACCGTCTCCAGGCCGTGCTTGTCCCAGTACAGCTGGGCGAGGTCCTCGCCGAAGCACTTGGACAGGCCGTAGAAGGTGTCCGGGCGGCGGGAGGTGCCGACGGGGATCAGGGGGTCGTCGCCCTGCGGGCGCGGGGTGTAGCCGACGGCGTGGTTGGAGGAGGCGAAGACGATCCGGCGGACGCCCTCCTCGCGGGCGGCCTCGTACAGGTGGTACGTGCCCTCGATGTTGGCCTTGAGGATCTTCTCGAAGGGGGCTTCCAGAGAGATGCCCGCGAGGTGGATGATCGCGTCGACACCCCGGACGGCCTCGCGCAGGGCGTCCCGGTCGGCGAGGTCGGCGGTGATCGCGTCGGGCGCGCCCTCGACGGGGCGCATGTCCAGCAGCCGCAGGTCGTAGCCGTAGTCCGGGAGCAGCTCGCGCATCAGGGTGCCGAGGCCGCCGGCGGCGCCGGTGAGCAGGACGGTGCGGACAGCGGGCATCCTCGGGTCTCCTTGACTCGCCGGTCGTGCAGATGAGCGCACGGCATTCATATGCGTGGACACGCTAGGGAGCCGGGGCGGAACCCGTCAAGTGGCCGTCGGAGTCGGTGAATCCGCTGGTGTGTCGCGGGTTCGTGCGCTTGACCGGTGCTGCGGGGGCGCCTTAGCGTGGAGTTGTTCAGAAATATAGACGCCAATCATGAATATGGAACCGGGAGAGCTCGTGACGTCAGCCCCTCTCGCCGCTCGACTCGACATCCCCAGCGGGCCGCTGTTCTTCCCGGTCACCGCCTTCGGACCCGACGGATCCGTGGACCTCGACACGTACCGCACGCACGTCCGCCGCGGCGTGGAGGCCGGTGCCGCGGCCGTCTTCGCCTGCTGCGGCACCGGTGAGTTCCACGCGCTGACGCCCGAGGAGTTCGACGCGTGCGTCCGCGCCGCCGTCGAGACGGCGGCCGGCCGGGTGCCCGTCGTCGCCGGCGCCGGCTACGGCACCGCGCTCGCCGTGCGCTACGCCCGCCTCGCCGAGGCGGCCGGGGCGGACGGGCTGCTCGCCATGCCGCCCTACCTCGTCGTCGCGGGGCAGGAGGGCCTGCTGCGGCACTACCGGGAGCTGGCCGCCGCGACCACCCTGCCGGTCGTCGTCTACCAGCGTGACAACGCGGTCTTCACCCCGGAGACCGTCGTCGAACTCGCCCGCACGGACGGCATCATCGGCCTGAAGGACGGACTGGGCGACCTCGACCTGATGCAGCGCGTCGTCAGCGCCGTACGCACCGAGGCCCCGGGCGACTTCCTGTACTTCAACGGCCTGCCGACCGCCGAACAGACCCAGCTCGCCTACCGCGCCCTCGGCATCACGCTGTACTCCTCGGCCGTCTTCTGCTTCGCCCCCGAGATCGCCCTCGCCTTCCACCGCGCGCTGCGCGACGGCGACGACGACACCGCGCACACCCTGCTGGACGGCTTCTACCGGCCGTTCGTCGAACTGCGCGCCCGGGGCCGCGGTTACGCCGTCGCACTCGTCAAGGCGGGCGTACGGCTGCGCGGACTGGACGTGGGCGAGGTGCGGCCACCTCTGCAGGAACCGGCCGCGGACCACGTCAAGCAGCTCGCCGAAGTGATCGACCGCGGCTACGCGCTGCTGGAGGAGGCCAAGTGAGGACGTCGGCGTTCGTCTACCCCTGGGACGTCAACGGCGACCCCGAGGCACCAGGGCGGATCGCCGCGCTCGGCGTGGAGCAGGTGACGCTCGCCGCCGCCTACCACTCCACCCGGGCCCTGACCCCCCGCCACCCCCGCCACCGCGTCGTCACCGCCGCGCACGCCGCCGCGCTGTACCCGGTGGGCGAGCGCTGGGACGGGCGCGCGCTTCGCCCCTTCGCGGCCGGGGACTGGGCACCCGGGGACGCCTTCGGCGAGGCCGCCGCCGCCCTCGCCGACGCCGGCCTGGAGGTGCACACCTGGGTCGTCCTGGCCCACAACTCCCGCCTCGGCGCCGAGCACCCGGACACCTCCGTCGTCAACGCCTACGGCGACCGTTACCCCTGGGCCCCCTGCATCGCGCAGCCCGCCACGCGCGCGTACCTCGTCGACCTGGCGGCCGAGGCGGCCGTACGGCCCGGGGCGCGCGGCACCGAGCTGGAGTCCCTCGGCTGGTACGGCCTCCAGCATCTGCACGCGCACGACAAGACCGGCGGCGTCGCACTGGGGGACGCCGGGCAGTACCTCATGGCGCTGTGCTTCTGCCCGTCCTGCCGGGACGGCTACGGCAGGCACGGGATGGACGCCGGCGAACTGGCCGCCGCCGTGCGGGACGCGCTGGAACCGGTGTGGCGGGGAGCGCCCTGCGACGGCGGCTGGACCGGCGTCGAGAAGCTGCTCGGGGAGCGGCTCGCGCACGCCACGCGCGCGTACCGCGACGCGACCGCCCGGAGCCTGCAGCAGGACGCCGTCGCGGCGGTCCGGGCGGCGGCGCCCGGGGGCTTCCAGGTGTTGCTGCACGCCGACCCGGTGTCCTACCACGTGGGCGCCAACGCCGGTGTCGACCCGGCGCACATCCTCTCCGTCGCGGACGGTGTGGTCGTGCCCTGTACCGCGGGCACCGGGCTCCTGGCGCCGTTCGCGGAGCACCGCCGCGAGGACACCGTGCTCGCCGCCAACCTCACCGTCGTCTCCGGCATGGGCGGCAGCCCCGGCACCCTCGCCGCGGACGCCGCCGCGGCGCGCGGTGACGGAGCCACCGAACTGCGGCTCTATCACGCCGGGTTGGCGTCCGACGGCGACCTGGACGCGGTCCGCTCGGCCCTTGCGGGGCTCTGACCCAGCGCGATCGCCGCGAGCAGCAGGACCGCGCCCAGGGACACCAGCACCGGCCGGTGGCCGACCAGTTCCACCAGGACCGCGCCCGCGGCCAGCCCGGCCACGTTGGGCGCGTACACCAGAGTGTGGGCCGTGGCGGTGACCCGGCCCAGCAGCGGGCCGGGCGTCTCGCGCTGCACCGCGGTCAGCGCGGCGATCAGCACGGCGGGCAGCCCCGCGCCGATCGCCGCGCTGCACACCAGCGCCACCGCGTCGGACGGCACCGCCCGCAGGGCCACGGCGAGGGCCAGCAGGGCGATGCCGTAGGCGGCGAAGCGCCGCCCGCCCCAGCGCCGCAGGGCGGGGCCGCAGAGCAGACCGACGGCCACCGACCCGGCGCCCTGCACGGCGTACAGCACCCCCGCGTACGCGGGGGAGCGGCCCAGTCCGTCGACGACGGCGTAGATCATCGCCCCGTTCAGCCCCGCACCGAGCATGGTGGTGCCGCCCGCCAGCACCAGCGGGCGGAGGGTGGGGTGTGCCCACACGTGGCGAACACCCTCGGCCGTGCCGCGCCGGTGACCGCCGTCCATCGGGCCGGGCCGGTCCTCCCGGACCCGCACCAGCGCGTACAGGCCCGCGGCCAGCAGGAAGGTCGCCGCGTCCAGGAGGGCGACGGCGGTGCCGCCGTACGCCGTGTACAGGCCCGCGCCCGCCAGCGGGGCCAGGAGTTTCATGCCCTCGGTGGCGGTCGTGCGCAGGCCGTTGAAGTCGCCCAGCAGGGGCCGGGGCACCGCCGACGCGACCAGGGCCGACTCGGCGGCGTCGTGCACGACGCCCGCCGCGCCGTACACGACCAGCACGGCGTACAGCAGCCACAGGTCGCCCGGGCCGGTCACGCCCACCAGGGTGACCAGCAGGGCGCCCAGGAACACGTTGGTGCCGATCAGCAGCAGGGTGCGGCGGACCCGGTCGGCCACGGCGCCCAGCAGCGGACCGGCCAGGGTCGGCAGCCACAGGGCGAGCATGCACAGCGCGGCCAGCCCGTCCGAGCCGGTGAGGTCCTTCACCCACACCCCGCAGGCCAGCCACAGCGCCGAGGTGCCGAAGCCGGACACCACCACGCCGCACAGGTACAGCCCCGCGGCACGGTCGCGCAGCACGCGCAGCAGGGGCCAGGTCGTGAGGGTCGTCATGCCCGCCCATCGTGGCGCTAAGAGGTCCTAACAAAGGCGTTGGACGTGGCGGTGGGTGATGAGGCAGGTGGCGAGGCCGAGGAAGGCTTCGTGGATGTCGTCGCGTTTCTCCCAG
>NZ_JBVHPJ010000011.1:0-264508 GCF_055567995.1 Streptomyces sp. NPDC026246
GACGCCCGCTCGGACCTGTACTCCACGGGCTGCCTGCTGTACGAGCTGCTCACCGTCCGCCCGCCGTTCGTGGGCGACTCCCCGGTGGCCGTCGCCTACCAGCACGTGCGGGAGGAGGCCCAGGCCCCCTCGGTCTTCGACCCCGAGATCACGCCCGAGATGGACGCGATCGTCCTGAAGGCCCTGACGAAGGACCCCGACTACCGCTACCAGTCGGCCGACGAGATGCGCGCCGACATCGAGGCCTGCCTGGACGGCCAGCCCGTCGCCGCCGCGGCGGCCATGGGCTCGGTCGGCTACGGCGGTTACCCGGACGACCAGCCGACGACGGCCCTGCGCGCGGACTCCGGCGCGGGCGCCACCTCGATGCTGCCCCCGATGAACCCGGACGACGGCGGCTACGGCTACGACGACCGCCCCGACCGGCGCCGCGGCCAGCAGCGCAAGTCCAGCACCTCGACGATCCTGCTGGTCGTGGCCGGCATCCTCGTCCTGGTCGGCGCGATCCTCATCGGCCGCTGGGCGTTCGGCGGTGACGGCGTGTCCAACGACACGGTCCGCGTCCCCAGTCTGGTCGGGCAGAAGCTGGAGGACGCCAGGAGACTGGCGACCAACAGCGAGCTCGAACTCAGCACGACCAACAAGCCCTGCGAGGACCAGAGCAAGGGCAAGGTCTGCTCGCAGAACCCGACGGCTACCACCAAGGTCAAGAAGAACTCCACCATCGAGGTCGTCGTCTCCACCGGCGCCCCGAAGGTGACCGTCCCCAGTGTCACCGGCCTGAGCATCGACGAGGCCAAGGACAAGCTGGAGGGCGACAAGTACCAGTTCGACGTCAAGACGGAGACCCGGACGTCCCCCGAGGACCCGGGCAAGGTGCTGGAGCAGAACCCGACCACGGGCGAAGAGGTGGAGAAGGGTTCGACGATCACCCTGACCATCGCCAAGGCGGAGAAGAAGTCCACCGTCCCGGACGTGGTCGGCCAGAGCTGTGACGCGGCGAAGGCCCAGATGCAGGCCAACGACCTGGTCGGCAACTGCACCGAGCAGGAGACCGACGACCCCAACCAGGTCGGCAAGGTCATCTCCACCACCCCGCAGGCCAACCAGCAGGTCGACAAGAACTCGTCCGTGCAGATGGTGGTCGGCAAGGCCAAGGAGCAGAAGAAGGTCAAGGTGCCCGAGGTCCGGGTGCGGCCCCTGGGCCAGGCGAAGCAGATCCTGCAGCAGCAGGGCTTCACCAACATCCAGGTCTCCGGCCCGCAGGACGACAACGCCATCGTCACCCAGCAGGACCCGCAGCCCGGCACCGAGGTCGACAACCCGGGCGGCCAGACGATCACGCTGACGACGGCCGGCGGCGGGGGCAACAACAACGGCGGCGGTGACAACGGCGGAGGCGGCATCTTCGGCGGCATCACCGGCCGCAGCGAGGACGACTGACCGCCTCACGCAGGACGTACGGCAAGCGCCCCGGCACTCGACGAGTGCCGGGGCGCTTCGCTGTCGGGACCCGCCGTCACCTCACCGCAGTTCCTTCGGCAGGGTCCGCTGCTCGTCGACCTTCTCAACCCGCTCCAACTCGCCCCACACGACGTACCGGTAGGTGCTCGTGTACACCGGGGTGCAGGTCGTCAGCGTGATGTAGTGGCCCGGCTTCTTCCGGCCGGACTCCTTGGGGACGGGCGACAGGACCTGGACGTTGTACTTCGAGGTCTCGGGCAGGACGCCGTAGACCTTGTAGACGTACCACTTGTCCTTCGTCTCGAAGACGATCGGGTCACCCTTGGCGATCTTGTCGATGTTGTGGAACTTCGCGCCGTGGCCGTCCCGGTGGGCGGCGAGGGAGAAGTTGCCCTTCTTGCCGGACATCGGCAGGGCCGCCTTGACGGGGTCCGTGTAGTAGCCGGCGACACCGTCGTTGAGGATCTTGTTCGAGGTGCCCTTCTCGACCAGCACCTCGCCCTTGCTCATCGAGGGCACGTGCAGGAAGCCGATGCCGTTCTTCGTGTCGAGCGCACCGGGACCACCCCTGCCGTGGGCCCAGTCGTCACGGACCTTGTCGGCCTGCTTGCCGGCCGCGCGGTCGGCGACCACATTGGTCCACCACAGCGAGTAGACGACGAACAGGCCGAGGACCAGGCCCGCGGTGATGAGGAGTTCGCCGAAGAAGCTGACCGCCATCCCCATCGGACCGGGACGGCGCCGTGCCGCGGGCGGCCGGGACCCCCTGCCGGTGTGCTCTTCTGAACTCGTGTCGGTGGTCGCTGCCACTGGTCATCTGCCCTTAACTGACGAGCGCATCCGGCTTGCCCTTGCTGCGCGGCCGTTCCTCGACCATCTTGCCCCAGACGATCATCCGGTACTTGCTGGTGAACTCCGGGGTGCACGTGGTCAGCGTGATGTAGCGGCCGGGTTCGGTGAACCCCGACCCCTTGGGGATCGGGTTCAGGACGCTCGTGTTGCTGGGCGAGGTCACCGGCAGGATCGAGGCCATCTTGTAGACGTAGTAGTCGTCCTGCGTCTCGACGACGATCGGGTCGCCCGGAGAGAGCTTGTTGATGTAGCGGAACGGCTCCCCGTGCGTGTTGCGGTGGCCCGCGAGCCCGAAGTTCCCGGTCCTGTCGCCCGGCATCGCGGTCTTGAGCGCGCCCTGCGCGTAGTGGCCGACCATGCCCCGGTCCAGGACACCCTTGCTGCTGGTGCCCTCGGCGATCGGTACGACCACGTCCAGCTTCGGGATGTGCAGCAGGGCGAACCCCTGCCCCGGCTCGAAGGTGCCCGGGTTGCGCTTGCCGCTCGCCCAGTCGTTCTGGAGGCTGCTGGCCTCCTTGCCGGCCTGTGCGTGAGCCCGGACGTTGGTCCACCACAGCTGGTAGGTGACGAACAGCAGCATCAGCACACCGGCGGTGATGAACACCTCGCCGATCGCCCGGCTGGCCACGACCGCGGCACCGGGCTTGCGCGCCCGCGCCTGCCGCCGCGCCTCGACGCGGGACAGCGGCGCCCGCGCGCCCTCCCGGGCCGGCTGCCCGGCCCCTCGGGCGGCCCTCCGGCCCGACGGCGGGGCCTCGGCGGCGTCTCCATGGCGCCCGTGGCGGCCCTTGGCGGCCTTTCTGCGGGCCGCACGGCCGCCGGTGGCGGATCCGGGTCCTTGCGCCCCGCCGGCGCTCGCAGAGCCCGCTGTGAAGTCCTCGCTGGGCGGCGGATCCGGTATCCGCAGCGCGACGGTCTCCTCGTCGGTCACGGGCGGCGGCTGGTACTCCTGCGGCACCGGTTCGTACGACGCCGGATACGGCTGCCGCGCCCCGGGCGGGAACGGCCCGCGCCCCGGGCCTGGCCCCTGCGGGTACGGCTGCGGCCCCGCCTGCGGGCCACCCCCGTAGGCCGCCGGTCCCGACCACTCCTCGAACGCGCCCGGCGCCCCGTACGACTGCTGCCCGTACGAGGTGTCGGACTCGCGCTCGGGGCGCAGCGCGGTCACGCCGTGGCCCTGCCCACCACCGGGGCGAGCCCGGCCGACCTCGCCACCGCGCCCTCGTCGCCGCACTCCGCCAGCCAGTTGGCCAGCATCCGGTGCCCGTGCTCGGTCAGCACCGACTCGGGATGGAACTGCACTCCCTCGACCGGCAGTTCACGGTGCCTGAGGCCCATGACGATGCCGTCCTCCGTCCGCGCGGTGACCTCCAGCTCGGGCGGCACCGTGGCCGGCTCGGCGGCCAACGAGTGGTAGCGCGTCGCCGTGAAGGGCGACGGCAGACCCGCGAAGACGCCGCCACCGGCGTGCTCGACCAGGGACGTCTTGCCGTGCAGCAGTTCCGGCGCCCGGTCCACCACACCCCCGTACGCCACCTGCATCGACTGCATGCCGAGGCAGACGCCGAAGACCGGGACGCCCGTCTCGGCGCAGTGGCGGACCATGTCCACGCAGACGCCGGCCTGCTCCGGGGTGCCGGGCCCGGGGGAGAGCAGCACACCGTCGAAGCCGTCCTGGGCGTGTGCCGTGGAGACCTCGTCGTTGCGCAGGACCTCGCACTCGGCACCCAGCTGGTACAGGTACTGGACCAGGTTGAAGACGAAGCTGTCGTAGTTGTCCACGACCAGAATGCGCGCGCTCACTGGTTGTCCACCGTCACATCGTTGAAGGGAAGCAGCGGCTCCGCCCACGGGAAGACGTACTGGAAGAGGACGTAGACCACGGCCACGACCAGGACGAGTGAGATCAACGCCTTCACCCACGCGTTCCCCGGCAGATGCCGCCAGATCCAGCCGTACATGCCGTCCCTTCCGTCGTACCACGGCACCAGACCCACGCCGTACAGCCACCAGACTAACGGCGCGGCGCCTCTGGTTTCCCGGCCTCCGCTCCGGTTCGCAGGTGGTCGGCGTGAGCTGCCGGCCCGGACCCGTCCACCCGGAAGTACGTGGGACAGCGTCGATCGCCTCGAAGTCGGAGGGCACTGTTTTGTACGGGCCCATGGGATGTACGTGATCGCGAAAGGCCTACTGCTCCACGGGCTTCGCGTAGTGCAGGTCCACGGTGCCCGAGTAGCCGGGCAGCGTCACCGGGCCGTTCTCCTCGACCTTCCAGCCGAGCCCGTAGACGTTGACGTAGACCATGTAGTTCTGAATGGCGGGCGCCTCGGCCAGCGCCTTCTTCAGCCGCCCCGGATCCCCGACCGCCGTGATCGTGTACGGGGGCGAGTAGACGCGGCCCTGGAGGATCAGGGTGTTGCCGACGCAGCGCACGGCGCTGGTGGAGATCAGCCGCTGGTCCATGACCTTGATGCCCTTGGCGCCGCCCTGCCACAGCGCGTTCACCACGGCCTGGAGGTCCTGCTGGTGGATGACCAGGTAGTCGGGCTGCGGCTCGGGGTAGCCGGGGAGCTTGGCGGTGGCGTCCGGCGGGGCGTCGTCGAGGGTGACGGTGAGGCCTTCGCCCTTGAGCTTCTGCGTCCCCGCCCGCTTCTCCAGGGCCGCGAGCTTGGCATCCTCCGCGCGCGTGCTGCCGTCGTCCCGTTCGGCCAGGGCCTCTATGTCCTGGCGCAGGGCTCCGTTGCTCTCGTCCAGCTCGCCGTTCTCCCGGCTGCGCTCGTGGATGAGGTCGGACAGCTTCAGCAGCGAGGTGTCCGTGCGGATGTTGGTGCCCTTGGCGGTGTTGAAGCTGGTGAAGAAGATGAGTCCGGCGAGAGCGAAGACAGCCGCCGTGAGGATCCGCACCGGCCGGAAACGACGTTCGCGCTCGGGGGTGGATCCCGTCCCGGGGGAGTCGGCAGAATTGCTCAACGTACCCTTATCTCCTTCGGCGCGGCGGAAGCACTACGCTAACGGACGCCCCGGGGGAGCCATCGGAGTCCCCTCCCGCTGCCCCGAGACCGACTCAGTTACCTGCGCGGCCACGCAGCGCATCGACAGGAGAGACCCTCGTGCCGAAGTCACGTATCCGCAAGAAGGCCGACTACACGCCGCCGCCTGCGAAGCAGACGACCGCGATCAAGCTGACCAACCGTGCCTGGGTCGCGCCCGTCATGCTGGCCATGTTCCTCATCGGTCTGGCCTGGATCGTCATCTTCTACGTCACCGACGGCTCACTGCCCATCGACTCCCTGGGCAACTGGAACATCGTGGTGGGCTTCGGTTTCATCGCCGCCGGATTCGGCGTCTCGACCCAGTGGAAGTAGCGGTCACCAGCCGGTGAACGCAGCTCTGCCCAAGGTTGTTCACTGAGTTATCCACAGCAGTTTTCCACAGGTGGAAAAGAAACGACGATCTGTGGATAACTCGGTGAGTGTTGACGCCGGTATGACGGAAGTACCACGAGTCGAAAATACGTTCGCCCCCTGTCTGACCTGCGGTGACGCAGGTAGGTGACAGGGGGCACGTATGTTCCCGCACCGTATGCACAGGATCGGCCACCCGCTGTGGACAACGCCTGCTCAGGTGAGCTGTACGGTCCTCAGCACGGTCAGCAGGACGACCACGGCCAGCACCAGGGCGCACGTGCCGTACTGCACCAGGGCGCGGTGCTCACGCGGGGCGTGGACCATGCCGTATCCCACGATGACACCGGCGACGAGGCCTCCGATGTGGGCCTGCCAGGAGATGTTGAAGCCCGGGCTGAAGGTGAAGATCAGGTTGATCGCCAGCAGCGCGATGATGGGCCGCATGTCGTAGTTCAGCCGGCGCAGCAGCACGGCCGTGGCACCGAACAGCCCGAAGATCGCTCCGGAGGCGCCGAGCGTCGCGGTGTTGGGTGAAGCCAGGAGATAAGCCAGGGCGCTGCCCGCGAGTCCCGAGACGAAGTACAGGGCGAGATAGCGCACCCGCCCGAGGGCCGCTTCCAGCGGACCGCCGAGCCACCACAGGCTGAGCATGTTGAACGCGATGTGCCAGATCTCCTGGTGGGTGAACATCGAGGTCACCATGCGGTACCACTCGCCTCCCGCGACGCCCTGCGTGGGCGTGAAGGGAGCCGGGGGCCAGGCGCCGAGCAGGACGAGGTCGCTCAGCAGGGATTCGTGCACCGAGACGGCGATGAAGACGGCCAGGTTGATCCCGATGAGGAGCTTGGTGATCAGCCGGGGGTCGGCCATGACGGCACCGCCGGCGATCGTGCGGGGCACGGCGGCCGAGGGCGGGTGACCGGTGCCGGAGCCGGTCCGGACGCACTCGGGGCACTGGAAACCGACCGAGGCGTCGACCATGCACTCGGGGCAGATCGGACGCTCGCAGCGGGTGCAGCGGATGCCGGTCTCGCGGTCCGGGTGGCGGTAGCACAGGGGGACGCTGTGGGCGTCCTGCGGGCTGCCCGCAGCCTGGTCGTCCATGGAATCCCCTCGGTCGTGGTGAAAAGGCCCGCCCTGCCCATCCTTACGGACGAGCAGGGCGATTGGTTCCCCGTGGCGACCTCGGTACCCGGCTCAGCGGGTCTCGATGACGACCGACTCGATGATCACGTCGTTCAGCGGGCGGTCGGTGCGCGGGTTCGTCTGGGTCGTGGCGATGGTGTCCACGACCTTCTGGCTGGCCGCGTCCGTGACCTCACCGAAGATGGTGTGCTTGCGGTTCAGCCACGCCGTCGGGGAGACGGTGATGAAGAACTGCGAGCCGTTGGTGCCCGGGCCGGCGTTGGCCATCGCCAGCAGGTAGGGCTTGTCGAAGCGCAGGTCCGGGTGGAACTCGTCCTCGAACTGGTAGCCGGGACCGCCGGTGCCGTTGCCCAGCGGGTCACCGCCCTGGATCATGAAGCCGCTGATCACCCGGTGGAAGACCGTGCCGTCGTAGAGCTTGTCCGTGGTCTTCTGACCCGTCTCCGGGTTCGTCCACTCCCGCTCGCCCTGGGCGAGCTCGACGAAGTTCTTGACCGTCTTGGGGGCGTGGTTCGGCAGCAGCCGGACCTCGATGTCGCCGTGGTTGGTCTTCAGGGTGGCGTAGAGCTGCTCAGCCACGATCTGCCTTCCGTTGTCTTTCTGTGACTCTCTGATCCTCGCATGGACGGGCCTTCGCGTCGTCCGGCCTCGGTGCAACGGGGGGAAACCCTCGGCGGGCGGTCGCAGAAATCCGGTCGAGTCCCTCAGGGTCGGGGGCGGACGACGGCGATCCGTGGCATTGTCGACGACAAGCTCCTGTTGCCCCTTATTCATCCGCTATCGCACGTGATCGGCGCTCGGGCGCTCGTTCGCGTGACCCGGATGCCCGTCCGCGCATGCCCAGTCGTGCACCGAGAGGCATGATCCGTAAAAGGGTGGAAAGTCGAATTACCGTACGCCACCGAGGAGGAGGAACCCGTGACCCGCATCGACAGCGTGCGCGCCGCGACCGGTTCGGCGAAGGAGAGCGTGCTGCACGCCGCGGAAGTGGTGGCGCCCTACGCCGACACGGCCAAGGACAGGGCCGCGCACTACGCACACGAGGCACGCGTACGGCTAGCGCCCAAGGTGACGCAGGCCGCCGGGCAGGCTCGCGTTCAGTACGGCACGCACGTCCAGCCGTATCTGGAGCAGGCCCGCACGCACGTGCCACCGAAGGTCGACCAGGCCGCCCATGAGGCTGCCGTCCGCACCCGCAAGGCCGCCCGCCAGGCGGCGGAGTACTCCCGGCCGAGGATCGAGCAGGCCGTGGCCGCGGCCGGACCCGTCACCACCGAGGCCGCGGCACGGAGTGCGGCTGTCATGGCCGCCCTGCGTGGACAGGTCTCGTCGAAGGAGATCCAGAAGCTCGTCCGCAAGCAGCAGCGGCGGGCCAAGGCCGGCAAGGCCATGAAGACGCTGGTGATTCTGAGTGCCGTCGCGGGCGGTGCCTTCGCCGCGTGGAAGTGGTGGGACAAGCAGGCCAACCCGGACTGGCTGGTCGAGCCGCCCGCGGCGACGGAGGTCCCCGAGTCGGGGCGTCTGTCCTCCGTGGACGGCACGGGCGAGTCGGTCCTGGACCCGGAGGTCGAGGCCAAGCAGGCCGAGGATGAGGCCGCCCAGCGCGACGACCGTTCCTGACGAGCCGGATCCAACAGCGCGGCGGGGCAGAAGACTTGAAGTCTTCTGCCCCGCCGCGCTGTTTCACGTGAAACACCCGCCCGGGGAAGATCGCAGCACACACGAAAAAGACCCTCCGCATCTGCGTTTCCGCAGCTCGGAGGGTCTTTTCGCAGTGGAGCCTAGGGGAGTCGAACCCCTGACATCTGCCATGCAAAGACAGCGCTCTACCAACTGAGCTAAGGCCCCGGAAGGAGACGTCCGACCCGGAAACCGCGTCCCGGCGGGCGTCGGAGACCAGAGTACCGGGTCACCCCCGGGATTCCGCAAAAAGATTGGGGGTCCCCGTCGACGACCACTCTCCGTAAGATGCTCGGCGTGGTTCGCTACCGCGAACCGCCGTACTTGGGGAAGCGATGGGGAGACGCAATGGACGCCGCACAGCAGGAAGCCACCGCAAGAGCGCGGGAACTGCAGCGGAACTGGTACGGGGAGCCGCTGGGGGCGCTCTTCCGTAGGCTCATCGACGATCTTGGGCTCAACCAGGCTCGTCTCGCGGGGGTGCTGGGACTGTCCGCGCCGATGCTGTCCCAGCTGATGAGCGGTCAGCGGGCGAAGATCGGCAATCCCGCCGTGGTACAGCGGGTGCAGTTGCTGCAGGACCTGGCGGGACAGGTCGCCGACGGCAGCGTCAGCGCCGCCGAGGCCACCGAGCGCATGGAGGAGATCAAGAAGTCACAAGGAGGCTCGGTGCTCGGCAACACCACGCAGACGACGAGCAGTTCGGGAGCGCCCACGGTCAAGCGCGTCGTCCGCGAGATCCAGTCCCTGCTCCGCTCCGTCGCGGCCGCCGGCGACATCATCGACGCCGCCGAGACCCTCGCCCCCACGCATCCGGAGCTGGCAGAGTTCCTCCGGGTCTACGGCGCCGGCCGCACCTCGGACGCCGTCGCGCACTACCAGTCCCACCAGAACTGACCTCGGCCCGCTGCCGAAGGGGGTCGGCAGCAGGCAGTGAGCGAAGTGACGGGGGATGCGCGCGGTACGGGGGATGCGCACAGGCGGATGATGCGCCACGGCACGGGCAACGGGGGTAGCCACTGGGGGAGGAGCGACGTACAGCCATGGGTGAGGTCTTCGCCGGCCGGTACGAACTGGTCGACCCGATCGGACGCGGAGGAGTCGGCGCCGTCTGGCGCGCCTGGGACCACCGCCGTCGCCGCTACGTGGCCGCCAAGGTCCTGCTGCAGAGCGACGCGCACTCGCTCCTCCGGTTCGTCCGCGAACAGGCCCTGCGGATCGACCATCCCCATGTACTCGCCCCCACCAGCTGGGCGGCCGACGACGACAAGGTCCTGTTCACCATGGACCTGGTGGCGGGCGGCTCGCTGGTGCACCTGGTCGGCGACTACGGCCCGCTTCCGCCGGTGTTCGTCTGCACCCTGCTCGACCAGCTGCTGGCCGGACTGGCCGCCGTGCACGCGGAGGGCGTCGTGCACCGCGACGTCAAGCCCGCCAACGTACTCCTGGAAGCCACCGGAACGGCCCGGCCGCGCCTGCGCCTGTCCGACTTCGGCATCGCGATGCGGCTGGGCGAACCCCGTCTGACCGAGACCAACCTCGTGGTGGGCACGCCGGGTTACCTGGCGCCGGAGCAGTTGATGGGATCCGAGCCGGACTTCCCGGCCGACCTGTTCGCCGTGGGACTGGTCGCCCTGTACCTGCTGGAGGGCGCCAAGCCGGACAGCAAGGCACTGATCCACTACTTCGCCGAGCACGGGACGCCCGGCGCGCCCAAGGGCATCCCCGAACCGCTCTGGCAGGTGGTGGCCACCCTGCTCCAGCCGGACCCCGAGGCGCGGTTCCGGACGGCCACGGGTGCGCGCAAGGCCCTCGCGGCCGCGGCGGAGCTGCTCCCCGAGCCGGGCCCGGACGACGAACTGATCGAGATCTTCGACCAACTCGGCCCGCTTCCACAGGGGTTCGCCCCCGAGGGCCCCCTGCGGCGGGCGAAGGGGCTGGGGCCCGCCCAGGTACCGTCCGGACGGCAGCAGACCGGCGACGGCCCGGAACACGGCCCAGGCACCGGTACGGGCGGCGAAACCGGTCCGGGCACCGGGACGCCGGGTTCCGTGACCGGCTCGGGCATGACGGACAGTGAGCGTGCGGGACCGGCGACCGACGAGTCGGCAGGGCAGGAGAACCCCCGGTCACCCGGGGCGAACGAGCCTTCGCAGCCCGGCTCTCGCCCCACCGGCCCCACCCACCCCCCAGGCACCTCCCGGCCCGCACCGGCCGGGCACCAACCCTCGACCTCCGACCCCCGGGATGCGGCGGCCGCCCATGCCCGGCCCCCCTCCATGTCGGACACCGGCAGCTTCCACCTGCCGCCCCCACACGCCACCGGCACCTCTTCCCCCGCTCCGGTGCCGCCCGCCGAGGCACTCCCCCCGCAGCGCCCCGTCTCCCCCCACGACCCCACGCACCCGCTGCCCCCCGCGCAGCCGGCCCCGTCGACGTACACGGCCCAGCCGCTGCCGCCCGCGCAGCACTACCGTGTCGACACCGTCACGGCCTCGTACACCGCCCACAGTCCACAGAGCGCACCCGCCGGTCAGCAGCCCGCACGGCATCGCGCCCGGCGCCCGGTCCGTCCCGGGCCCCCGGCCAAGGCGGTCGTCCCGCTCCTGGTCCTGGCGCTCGCCTGCTACGTCGTGGGCTTCTGGGCCCTCGCCCAGATCTGACGCGGTCCAGCCCTTCCGGGCGTCAACCGGGCGCGGCGCTCCGCCGGCGAGCCAGCAGCGTCCAGACCCCGAGACCCACCAGCAGCGCGCTCCCGGTGCCGATGCCGCTCACGGCGACCACGCGCAACGCGGTGTCGTCACCCCCCGCAACCCCGTCCGCCGCGGCCTGCCGGTCCTCCTCGGAGACGTCGAAGACACCCTCGGGATCGGACGTCCCCGCGTAGTCGGGTCCGGCCTGTGCCGTTCCGCTCACCTCGACCCGCAAGGTCATCGGGAAGGGCCCGTCCCCGAAGCTGTCGGCGACTCCCTCCGACAGATGGGCGACCAGGTAGTAGGAGCCCGCGAAGCGCAGCGCGCCGGTCTGTGCCAGGGGGGAGTTGCGGTTGGCGTGGTCGACGGGCGGCAGGGGCGGCAGACTGCCTGACTGCTGGTCGCCGTCGAAGCCGACGCCGATGCGGGCGACATGGCCGCGCGCGGGGTTGTAGAGGGTCACTTCCAGGGCGTCCGAGGCGTATCCCGTGCCACCGGAGCCCGAACCGCCGAGGTCGGCGGTGACGGAGAGCTGCTGTCCCCAGTCGACCGGCACCGCGTAGAAGACCGTCTGCCCGGGACGCAGCTCGTCCCGCCAGACCCCCTGGTCCAGAGGGGTCGCCCCGGCGAACCCGGCACCGCCGTCGCGCTGCTCGGCGTCTCCTCGAAGCGGTTTCGGCGTGGCCGAGTCCCCTGCTTGGGGCGCCCCGGTGGCACCGGCCTTCACCGTCCGCGGCTCCGTCACGGCCAGCAGTTCCAGCTGCCAGGTGTCCGGTGAGGAGCCCTCGCCCTCCGGGTCGGCCCGCTCGACGGACACGTAGTACGCGCCGGCTGCGCGGCACAGGGGCTTGCCGGGCGAGATCTCGCGCATGCCCCAGGCCGCGATCGGGTGCGGGCTGCGGGCGGAGCCGAACGGCGTGGTGTCGACGGAGCAGGAGTTGCCCTCGGCGTCCTGCACGGACACCTTGAGGCCGTCGACGACGGAGACGGAACTGCCCGGGGGTGGCACGGCGGTGACCGAGACGTAGGCGTTCGTGGTGGCGTCGAGGTCGAGGCGGTAGCTGACCTTGGCGCTGCTCGGGAGCGAGCTCCGGTAGGACCGGCCGGGTACCAGCGGGTCGGCGTCGGCGGTGCTGCGGGCTCCCTCGATGCCGGTCGCGTCCCCGGCGAAGCCGTAGGGGCTCGGTGCCGCGACCGTCCCGGGCAGCGCCGGCAGGGCCATCGCCTGCCCCGGCACGCCGGCGATCGAGAGGCCGAGCGCCAGTGTCGCGGCCCCCCGGCGCACCGCCCGCGCGGGACGGCCGCGCCACGCCCTCGTACGCCGTCCCCGGGCCGTACGACACCGTCCCCTCACGTCCCACCCCTCACCGTCGCCGGACCACGAACCGTGAAACCGTGGCCCATCCTGCCCCGCCCCCGGGCTCCGCGGCCGCCCCTCGGCACACAGAACCCCGACCGCGACGCGGCCGGGGTGTGTTCGCTATGGGTGCTCGTGGCTCACGAACCCGTGGGCACGGAGTCGGTCGCCTCCGTCCACAGATCCTGCTCGGCGCGATCCGCCTGGATCTGGCGGTACACGAGGAGCCCGCCGATGGCGGCCAGTGCGACCAGGAGAAGCTTCTTCACCGCGCGACCTCGTCTTTCCTTGACGTAGGGGACCTCTGGCGCCCGACTATACACACCGACCGATACCGATCGGTGACCTGAGTCGGCCCTCAACTCGCCTCCCCCACAGCGGGATAGGAGCGAAGGCGGCCGATCCGATCGGAGGGTGATCACACCCCGACGGACGGTTACTTCTGTCCCTTCTTCAGCGCTCTGCGCACCATTTCGCCCCTCATGCGGCCATCCGGGTGGTGTTCATCTGAACATCGCGGCGCCACGGTCGGAGATCCACCACTTCCCGGCCCACATACACATCATGAGGAAAGTACGCAAATCGCCCGACCCGAAAGTGAGGGGCCATGGCCCGGAACAAGGTCATGAAGCTGTGGACCACCATCGTCACCGCCTTCCTCGCGCTGTGCACGGCGCTCGGACTCGTCACCACCACCGCCGCCGCGGCGGTACCGCAGACCGAGCAGGAGCGCAACAGCACGAGCACCGGCGGCGGCATCCCGCAGCAGCGGACGGCATCGGTCGCGCCCCCCTGGACCCAGGCCAGGGCCCTGCCCCCCACGATGAAGCAGCGCATCCGCGCCGAGGCCCACGGGAAGTCGCCCCGCTGCCGCCACCGCGCGGTCGCGGACACGGCGGCCCCGGCCACCACCGACTGCGCCGACGAGGACAGCGACTCCGAGAGCGAGCACCTCACACCGCTCCAGCGCTGATTCCCTGATCCCACCCCGGCGATCCTGCGTACAGAGCCCGGCAGCTCGACAGAGCCGCCGGGCTCACGCATGTCCGGCAGCTCGACAGAGCCGCCGGGCTCACGCATGTCCGGCGCCGGCCGGGCGCGGACGGCATGTCACCTCGCCGACGCGGCCGCACAGGTCTCCGAGACCCGCACCACCTCGAAGACCACCGGGTACTCGGTGATCTGCTGGTTCGGGCCGGGCCGGGAGCCGCAGATCCTCCACCCGGCCGGATCCTCCACGGAACGGCCCTTTCCGCTCGCGTCCTCGAAGGTCACGTCCCCTGCGGAACCCCACTGCTCGATCGCGCGCCCGGCGTTGCCGCCGACGACGTCGGGCATGACGGCGGCGACGGGCTCGGCATGTGCCGAAGGCGTCCGGGCGGTCCCCGAACCGGTCGCGGCACCCGCCGGGGCATCCGGCCCGGAGGACGACGCCCCGCAGGCGGTGACCGAGACCATGAGAAGGGCGGCGAGAGAGGGTCCCAGAAGCTTCGCGACGGTCATGTGTCCCCCATGTGCCGGTGGTTCCGCGCCCGCTGTTCCATGAACGCCGAAGACCCCCAGCCGGTGTCGACTGGGGGTCTTCGTGCTGGTGGGGCTAACAGGATTTGAACCTGTGGCCTCATCCTTATCAGGGATGCGCTCTAACCAACTGAGCTATAGCCCCGCCGCGCTCTGCGGTGTGTGTCCCGCGCGCTGACTCCTGAAGATTAGCGCACGACATGGGCAGTCCCAAAATCGGTTGTGGAGCGTTCCTCACTCGTCCTCGGCGAGGGTCAGCTCCACACCACCGACGAAGCCGGCGGAGAGGTTGTAGATGAACGCGCCGAGCGTCGCGAGGGCCGTCGCGAGGACGACGTCGATGACCGCGATGACCGAGGTGAACATCAGCACGTTGGGCAGCGACAGGAAGGCCTGCAGGTCGAAGCCGTTGGACTCGTTCGAGCCGGTGGCCTCGGAGATCGTGCCGCCGACCGTCGAGAAGACGCCCATCGCGTCCATGACCATCCACAGCACGGCGGCCGCGACGATCGTGCAGATGCCCAGGGCGATGGAGAGCAGGAAGCTCACCTTCATCACCGACCACGGGTCGGCCTTCGCCACCCGCAGCCGCGCCTTGCGCACCCGCGGCACGGTCCGCGCCCCCGTGCGGGGCCGCCGTACGGCCGCGTCGGCGGCGGCGCCCTGCTGCGCCGGGTAGGCCTGCGGCGGGTGGTACGGCCCGGCCTGCTGCTGCGTCTGGCGTTCGCCCGGCAGCGGGGAGGCGGTGCCCTGGTCCTGGGCGGCCGTGCCCGCGCCACCCTTCCCCCGGGCCTGCTTGCCCCGGGCGTCCGTCCCCGCCGCTCCCTTGGCGTCCCGCGCGCCGCGCGAGGGCGTCTCCGCGTCCGTGGACGTGATCGGCTTGAGGTTGGTCGTCTGCGGGTCCGCCGCACGCGCGGCGGAGCCACGGCCGCCGTCGCCCGTGTCCGTACCCGTCGAGGTACCGCTCGGTCCGGCGCCCGTGGCTCCGCTCACGCTGACTCACTCCTCGTGCCTACTCGGCCGAGGGCACCTCACCCTCGTCCGTGCCGGTGACAGCGGCGCCCTCGGCGGTTTCGTCGACGACCACGTCGCCGTCGACCTCTTCCGCCTCGCGCCCCGCCTCGGCGTTGCGAGCGATGCCCACGACGGCATCGCGCTTGCCCAGATTGATCAGTTGGACGCCCATGGTGTCACGGCCGGTTTCCCTGATCTCGTTGACTCGCGTACGAATCACACCGCCCGACAGCGTGATGGCGAGGATCTCGTCGGTCTCCTCGACCACCAGCGCGCCGACGAGGGAGCCGCGGTCCTCCACGATCTTGGCAGCCTTGATGCCGAGGCCGCCGCGACCCTGGACGCGGTACTCGTCGACGGCGGTCCGCTTCGCGTACCCGCCGTCTGTGGCAGTGAACACGAACGTACCGGGTCGAACAACATTCATCGAGAGGAGCTCGTCCCCTTCGCGGAAGCTCATGCCCTTGACACCCGAGGTGGCACGGCCCATGGGACGCAGGGTTTCGTCCGACGCGGTGAACCTGATCGACTGCGCCTTCTTGCTGATCAGCAGCAGATCGTCGTCGGACGAGACCAGCTCGGCACCGATCAGTTCGTCGTCGGAACCGTCCGCCATCGAGCGGAGGTTGATCGCGATGACACCGCCGGAACGCGGCGAATCGTAATCCTTCAGCGGCGTCTTCTTCACCAGGCCGGCCTTGGTGGCCAGGACGAGGTAGGGGACCGCCTCGTAGTCGCGGATCGCGAGGATCTCGGCGATCGCCTCGTCCGGCTGGAAGGCGAGCAGGTTCGCCACGTGCTGACCGCGCGCGTCCCGGCCCGCGTCGGGCAGCTCGTAGCCCTTGACGCGGTAGACCCGGCCCTTGTTCGTGAAGAACAGCAGCCAGTGGTGCGTGGTGGACACGAAGAAGTGGTCGACGATGTCGTCTTCCTTGAGCTTCGTGCCCCGCACGCCCTTGCCGCCGCGCTTCTGGGCGCGGTAGTCGTCGGTCTTGGTGCGCTTGATGTAGCCGCCCCGGGTGACCGTGACGACGATGTCCTCCTCGGCGATCAGGTCCTCGATGGACATGTCGCCCTCGTACGGGATCAGCTTCGTCTTGCGGTCGTCGCCGAACTTCTCGACGATCGCGGCCAGCTCGGCGCTGACGATGCCGCGCTGGCGGACCGGGGAAGCCAGGATCTCGTTGTACTCGTTGATCTTCGCCTGGAGCTCGTCGTGCTCCTGGACGATCTTCTGGCGCTCCAGGGCGGCCAGCCGGCGCAGCTGCATCTCGAGGATGGCGTTGGCCTGGATCTCGTCGATCTCCAGCAGGCTCATCAGGCCGCCGCGGGCGATCTCAACGGTGTCGCTGCGCCGGATCAGCGCGATGACCTCGTCGATGGCGTCCAGGGCCTTCAGCAGGCCGCGCAGGATGTGTGCCCGCTCCTCGGCCTTGCGCAGCCGGAAGCGCGTACGGCGGACGATGACCTCGATCTGGTGCGTCACCCAGTGGCGGATGAACGCGTCGAGGGAGAGCGTGCGCGGCACGCCGTCGACCAGCGCCAGCATGTTGGCGCCGAAGTTGGTCTGCAGGTCGGTGTGCTTGTAGAGGTTGTTCAGCACGACCTTCGCGACCGCGTCCCGCTTCAGCACGATGACCAGACGCTGGCCGGTGCGCGAGGAGGTCTCGTCGCGGACGTCCGCGATGCCGCCGATCTTGCCGTCCTTCACCAGGTCGGCGATCTTCTGCGCGAGGTTGTCCGGGTTGACCTGATAGGGCAGCTCGGTGACCACCAGGCACTGGCGGTTCTGGATCTCCTCGACCTCGACGACCGCGCGCATGGTGATGGAGCCGCGACCGGTGCGGTACGCCTCCTCGATGCCCCGGCGGCCGACGACGAGCGCGCCGGTCGGGAAGTCCGGGCCCTTGATGCGCTCGATCAGCGCGTCCAGCAGCTCCTCGTGGGAGGCCTCGGGGTTCTCCAGGTACCACTGGGCGCCGGCGGCGACCTCGCGCAGGTTGTGCGGCGGGATGTTGGTCGCCATGCCGACCGCGATACCGGCCGAGCCGTTGATCAGCAGGTTCGGGAAGCGGGCCGGCAGGACGGTCGGCTCCTGGGAGCGGCCGTCGTAGTTGTCCGTGAAGTCGACGGTCTCCTCGTCGATGTCACGGACCATCTCCATCGACAGCGGCGCCATCTTGCACTCGGTGTACCGCATGGCCGCGGCCGGGTCGTTGCCCGGGGAGCCGAAGTTGCCGTTGGAGTCGACGAGCGGCATGCGCATCGACCAGGGCTGGGCCAGGCGCACGAGCGCGTCGTAGATGGAGGAGTCGCCGTGCGGGTGGTAGTTGCCCATGACGTCGCCGACGACGCGGGCGCACTTGTAGAAGCCGCGCTCGGGGCGGTAGCCGCCGTCGTACATGGCGTACAGCACGCGGCGGTGGACGGGCTTGAGGCCGTCGCGGACGTCGGGCAGCGCACGCGAGACGATGACGGACATCGCGTAGTCGAGGTACGAGCGCTGCATCTCCGTCTCGAGCCCGACGGGCTCGACGCGCATGGCGAGGGCGTCGCCCTCGGGCGTCGTCACGGGAGTGTTCTCGTCGGTCATTGCTGGTGAAGGTCCTTCCTGGTGCGGTCAGCTGAGACCGACTCAGATGTCGAGGAAGCGGACGTCCTTGGCGTTGCGCTGGATGAACGCGCGGCGGGCCTCGACGTCCTCGCCCATGAGGACCGAGAAGAGGTCGTCGGCCTGGGCGGCGTCGTCGAGGGTGACCTGGCCGAGGACGCGGTGCTCCTGGTCCATGGTCGTGATGCGCAGCTCCTCGGCGTTCATCTCACCGAGACCCTTGAAGCGCTGGACGGAGTCGTCCTTGATGCGCTTGCCGGCGTTGCGGCCCATCTCGATCAGGGCGTCGCGCTCGCGGTCGGAGTACGCGTACTCGAAGTCGTCCTTGCCCCACTTGATCTTGTAGAGCGGGGGACGGGAGAGGTACACGTGACCGGCCTCGACCAGGGGCCGCATGAAGCGGAACAGGAAGGTCAGCAGCAGGGTGTTGATGTGCTGGCCGTCGACGTCGGCGTCCGCCATCAGGATGATCTTGTGGTAGCGGAGCTTCTCGATGTCGAAGTCCTCGTGGACTCCGGTGCCGAAGGCCGAGATCAGCGCCTGGATCTCCTGGTTCTGCAGGATCTTGTCGATCCGCGCCTTCTCGACGTTCAGGATCTTGCCGCGGATCGGCAGGATCGCCTGGTACTCCGGGTTGCGGCCGGACTTGGCCGAGCCGCCGGCGGAGTCGCCCTCGACGATGAAGATCTCGCACTTGGTGGGATCGTTCGACTGGCAGTCGGAGAGCTTGCCGGGCAGGGACGCGGTCTCCAGCAGGCCCTTGCGGCGGGTGAGGTCACGGGCCTTGCGGGCCGCCACGCGCGCGGTGGCCGCCTGGATGCCCTTGCGGATGATGTCCGCGGCCTCGTTCGGGTTCCGGTCCAGCCAGTCGGTGAGGTGCTCGTAGACGACCTTCTGCACGAAGGTCTTGACCTCGGTGTTGCCCAGCTTGGTCTTCGTCTGGCCCTCGAACTGGGGCTCGCTCAGCTTGACCGAGATGATCGCCGTCAGACCCTCGCGGATGTCGTCACCCGTGAGGTTGTCGTCCTTCTCCCGCAGCAGCCGCTTGTCGCGCGCGTACTTGTTGATCAGGGACGTCAGCGCCGCGCGGAAGCCCTCCTCGTGCGTGCCGCCCTCGTGCGTGTGGATGATGTTGGCGAACGAGTACACGCCCTCGGTGTAGCCGCCGTTCCACTGCATCGCGACCTCGAGGGACAGGTTCTTGTCCTTGTCCTCGGCCTCGAGGTCGATCACGGTGGGGTGCACCAGGTCTCCCTTGCGGGAGTTCAGGTACGTCACGAAGTCGACGATGCCGCCCTCGTAGTGGTACGAGACGCTCTTGACCTCGTGCTTCTCGTCCTCGCCCGCCTCGTCCGCACCGGCGGTGGCCTTCGCCGACTCGCGCTCGTCGGTGAGGTTGATCCGCAGGCCCTTGTTGAGGAAGGCCATCTCCTGGAAGCGCCGGGAGAGCGTCTCGAACGAGTAGTCCGTGGTCTCGAAGATGTCGCCGTCGGCCCAGAAGGTGACCGACGTGCCGGTCTCCTCGGTGGCCTCGTGCCGCGCGAGCGGTGCCGTGGGGACACCCAGCTTGTAGTCCTGCGTCCAGCGGTGGCCGTCCGTCTTGACCTCGACGGCGACCTTCGTGGAGAGGGCGTTGACGACGGAGACGCCCACGCCGTGCAGACCACCGGAGACCGCGTAACCGCCGCCGCCGAACTTGCCGCCCGCGTGCAGCACCGTCAGCACGACCTCGACGGCGGGCTTGCCCTCGGACGGGACGATGCCCACCGGGATGCCTCGGCCGTTGTCGACGACCCGGACGCCGCCGTCGGCGAGGATCGTCACGTCGATCGTGTCCGCGTAGCCGGCCAGGGCCTCGTCGACGGAGTTGTCGACGACCTCCTGCACCAGGTGGTGCAGACCGCGCTCACCGGTCGAGCCGATGTACATGCCGGGTCGCTTGCGGACCGCGTCCAGACCCTCGAGGACGGTGATGGCGCTGGCGTCGTACGAGGCGGTGACCTCGCCGCTGGAGGTGATCGCCTCGCCGGTCACGCCTGCGTCGGTGGACGGGTTGTTCTCGTTGGGGTTGCCGGAATCGGCCACGAAGCGCCCTTTCTGGCACAGCACGAGCCGGGCTCCTGGGGGTGCCCCCTCCGCGGGGAGGGATGCCGGAGCGGCTGCGGCATGTTGCGTTGGTAAGCCTTGAAATCAGCGTTGCTCAGCTTTTCCCGGACGGTCCCCACGCTGGGGGCGGGATTGCTCTCCATTCTACCGGTAGCACTGACACTGATGGGGGTTTGCGGGTACCTGAGTCCGCATGTGCCGCCCTCGACGGGTCTCGTCCGACTCCCGATATACGGATGGGGGCTCCAAGAGGCTCACAGCGGCACTCAGCGCTTTCAGCCGTCAACCCGTTGCTACTTAGGAGTCAGCTCCCGGTCCGCCACGTTGTGCGGCGCCATGCCGAGGGGACCGAACCCGTCGTTCCGGGCCGGTGAGGCGTGACGTAAGTCACCTGTAGGTATCGCCGGGACCGCTGCTGCCGGGGGCGCGGAGAGGGCCGTATCGGCGCGTGGGGGCGCTGGGGGCGAGCACCTTGATGTGCCGCACCCGGCCGTGCCCCAGATCCTCGTTGAGACGGGCGACCAGGGTCGGGGCCAGCAGCCTGAGGTTCGTCGCCCAGGCCGTGGAGTCGCAGCGCACGACCAGGACGCGCTCGTCCTCGTCGTACTTCTCGGGCACGCAGTGCTTGGCGACGTCCTCGCCGACGATCTGCGGCCAGCGGCCCATCACGCCGCCCACCGCGGCCGGAGCCTCCCAGCCCCGCTCGGTGATCAACCGGTTGATCGCGGCGCCGAGCGCCAGGGGGTCGCGGCCGTCGGCGTGCGCCCCGGAACGCAGGCCGCCGCCCCGGCGCGCCTGCTTCTTCTGCTGCGCCGCGTCCCCCCGCGCGCGGGCGGCGTCCTTGGCCGCGCGCAGCGCCACGCGCGCGAGGTCGACGCCGGAGGGCTCGGGCTGCCCGGACGGCTTCGGCGGCTGGGGTGTGTTCTCCGTCATACGCGCTCCACCGTTCCCTCGGACACGGCGAACCGGGTCCCGGACAGCACGTGGGGCACGTCGTCGTCGACCGCGGCGGTCACCAGGACCTGCTCGCCCGGCGCGACCAGTTCGGCGAGGCGCTCGCGCCGACGGGTGTCGAGCTCGGCGAAGACGTCGTCCAGCACCAGCACCGGCTCGTTGCCCTCGGCCCGGAGCAGGTCGTAGGAGGCCAGACGCAGGGCGAGCGCGTAGGACCAGGACTCGCCGTGGGAGGCGTAGCCCTTGGCGGGCAGCTGGCCCAGCTTGAGCTGGAGGTCGTCACGGTGCGGGCCGACCAGGGTGACGCCCCGTTCGATCTCCTGCTTGCGGGCCTCGCCGAGCGCGGCGATCAACTGCTCGAACAGGTCCTCGCGCGTGTGCGCCTCGCCCGGGGCCGACGGCTTGTACTCCAGCGCGATCGGCCCGCCGCCGGGAGCCAGCTGCTCGTACGCCTTGTCGGCCAGCGGCTGGAGCGTGGCGATCAGGTCCAGGCGCTGCGCGAGCAACTCGGCGCCGGCGCGCGCCAGGTGCTGGTCCCACACGTCCAGGGTGGACATGTCCATGGAGCGGCCACCGTGCCGGCGGGCCAGGGCGGCCGACTTCAGCAGGGTGTTGCGCTGCTTGAGCACCCGGTCGTAGTCGGAGCGGACCCCGGCCATGCGCGGGGACCGGGCCGTGATCAGCTCGTCGAGGAAGCGCCGCCGCTCCCCGGGGTCGCCCTTCACCAGGGCGAGATCCTCCGGCGCGAACAGCACGGTCCGTACGATCCCCAGCACGTCACGCGGCCTGACCTGCGAGGACCTGTTGATGCGGGCACGGTTGGCGCGCCCGGGGTTCAGCTCCAGCTCGACCAGCTGCTGCCGCTCGCCCTGCCGGACCTGCGCCCGGACGATCGCCCGCTCGGCGCCCATGCGGACCAGGGGGGCGTCGGAGGAGACCCGGTGGCTGCCGAGGGTGGCGAGATAGCCGACGGCCTCGACGAGGTTGGTCTTGCCCTGCCCGTTCGGCCCGACGAAGGCCGTGACCCCCGGGTCGAGCGGGACCTCGACCCGGGGATAGGAGCGGAAGTCGGCCAGCGACAGATGCGTGACGTGCATGGTCGTTCCGCCGACCTCCCTCGGTGCTCGGTTACTTCTTCTCGACCGCGTGGCCGCCGAACTGGTTGCGCAGCGCCGCGATCATCTTCATCTGGGGCGAGTCCTCCTGGCGCGAGGCGAACCGCGCGAACAGCGACGCGGTGATCGCCGGGAGCGGAACCGCGTTGTCGATCGCGGCCTCCACAGTCCAGCGTCCCTCGCCGGAGTCCTGTGCATAACCCCGGAGCCCGTCCAGGTGCTCGTCCTCGTCGAGCGCGTTCACCGCGAGGTCCAGCAGCCAGGAGCGGATGACCGTGCCCTCCTGCCAGGAGCGGAAGACCTCCCGGACGTCGGTCACGGACTCGATCTTCTCCAGCAGCTCCCAGCCCTCGGCGTAGGCCTGCATCATCGCGTACTCGATGCCGTTGTGGACCATCTTCGCGAAGTGGCCCGCACCGACCTTGCCGGCGTGCACGGAGCCGAAGTCGCCCTCCGGCTTGAGGGCGTCGAAGACGGGCTGCACCTTTGCGACGTGCTCGGCGTCGCCGCCGTACATCAGCGCGTAGCCGTTCTCCAGGCCCCAGACGCCGCCGGAGACGCCGCAGTCGACGAAGCCTATGCCCTTGGCCGCCAGCTGCTCGGCGTGCTTCTCGTCGTCCGTCCAGCGGGAGTTGCCGCCGTCCACGACGACGTCGCCGGGCTCCAGCAGCTCGCCAAGCTCGTCGATGGTCGACTGCGTGGCCTCGCCGGCCGGGACCATCACCCAGACCACGCGCGGGCCGCTGAGCTTGCCCACAAGCTCGCGCAGGCTGTGGACATCGGCAAGGTCCGCATTGCGGTCGTATCCGTAGACGGTGTGGCCGGCGCGGCGGATCCGCTCGCGCATGTTGCCGCCCATCTTGCCGAGGCCGACGAGACCGAGCTCCATCAGTTGTTTTCCTTTGGTTCGCAGGTGTCCGACTGGCGTTGCGGGACGTGAGTGCCCGCGTCCGAGCCTAGACCCGGACGCTCACGCACATCTGTGGGCATACGCGCTCAGTCGTACGTCCTCACCTGCGGGTTTATCCTCAGCCTGTGGACAGCGACCGCCGGATCCGGCCGCCTCAGCCGCTCAGCCGCTCAGCCGCACCGGCATGATCAGGTACTTGTAGGCGTCGTCCGCCTCGGCGTCCAGCGCGGGCCTGCCACTCAGCAGGGCGGGCTTGGTGGACGTCGTGAACGACAGCTGGGCCACCGGGGAGTCGATCGCGCTCAGGCCGTCCAGCAGGAACGTCGGGTTGAAGGCGATCGAGATGTCGTCACCCTCCAGCTGGGCGTCGACCCTTTCCACAGCCTGTGCGTCGTCGCTGGAGCCGGCCTCCAGGATGAGCACGCCCTGCTCGAAGCTCAGCCGCACCGGGGTGTTCCGCTCGGCGACCAGGGCGACGCGCTTGACGGCCTCCACGAAGGGGGCGGTCTCGATCACGGCGATGCTGTTGAACTCCGTCGGGAACAGCGTGCGGTACTTCGGGAGGTCGCCCTCCAGCAGGCGGGTCGTCGTGCGGCGGCCGGCGCCCTCGAAGCCGATCAGGCCCTCGCCGGAGCCCGAGCCGGACAGCGCCAGCGTCACCTGGTCGCCGCTGGTGAGGGCCTTGGCGGTGTCCAGGAGCGTCTTGGCGGGCACCAGGGCGACCGCGGAGGCGTCCGGGTTCTCCGGCTTCCACAGGAACTCGCGGACCGCGAAGCGGTAGCGGTCGGTGGACGCCAGCGTGACCGTGTCGCCCTCGATCTCGATGCGGACGCCGGTGAGGACGGGCAGCGTGTCGTCACGGCCGGCCGCGATGGCGACCTGGGCGGCCGCGGAGGCGAAGACCTCACCGGGGACGGTGCCCGTGGCGTTCGGCATCTGGGGCAGGGCCGGGTACTCCTCCACAGGCAGGGTGTGGAGTGTGAACCGCGAGGAGCCGCAGACCACCGTCGCCCGTACACCGTCTGTGGAGATCTCCACCGGACGGTTGGGCAGCGCGCGGCAGATGTCCGCGAGCAGGCGGCCGGAGACCAGGACCGTGCCCTCCTCCTCGACCTCGGCCTCGACGCCCACCCGGGCGGAGACCTCGTAGTCGAAGCCGGACAGGCTCAGCTGGCCCTCCTCGGCCTTCAGCAGCAGGCCGGCGAGGACAGGCGCCGGCGGACGGGCCGGGAGGCTGCGTGCCGCCCAGGCAACTGCCTCCGCGAGTACGTCGCGTTCCACCCGGATCTTCACTGTTGCCGCCTCCTGCTGTTGCCGGCGCTTCTCGCTCTGCCTGGCCCTCGTCGTCTGTCTCGGTGTCGACGGTCCCGGTGAGGGGGAGGACACCGGGGACCAGTCTGACGCACCCCACTGACAGTAGGTGCCTCTCGGGGTCAAGTCGTGACGAGGGGCAGCCGGGCACCGGAGAGCGAGTTGTGCACAGGACCCGCTTCGAAACGAATTCCCAGCTACCTCTAGTTGGGAGTAGTAGTAGGGCCTGTGGATACCGTGGATAACCGCGTTTGCCCTGCTCAGAGCCGGAATTTTGTCCACGGACCCTGTGGGTGACGGCGGTGGACAACCCGGGGTATCTGTGGAGAACGGAAAGTTCTGCACACCCCGTGCACAGGGAAGGGCGAGTTCTCCCCAGCGCCGTCCCCAGGTTTACCCGCCTTTCCCACAGCCCAACCCGGCACCTTCGTGTGACGCCTTTCACTCGACCCGGTGAGGAGGCGCGCCGGGTTGCCGAACAGTGGACAGCCGTGTGGAGAAGCGGCCTCACACTGGGGACAACCGCCCCCAGCCTGTGGGCGAGCAGTGGACAACTCGATGCACAGCCTGTGGATCAATCCGTCGTCCACAGTCTGTGGAGATCTTTCGTCCACGAATCCACAGGCTGCTGAGCTGGTCTGATGGTCCGTCCGCAGGGCGCGCTGTGGACACGATCTGGACAACTCCCCGGTCCCCAGGATGTGGACGGCAGAAAGTCACCGAATCTGTGGAGGGAAGCCGTAACCCGGCAGCTATTCGAACAGAGGGTTGCGATCGGGTAGCCGGGGACCGGGTCGGTGATCGGTGCCGGGACGCTGCGCCGCTCGCTCGGAACGCCTTTCGCCCGCTCCGGCCGGTGCCTTCGCTCGCCCCGGCCGGTGCCTTTCGCTCGCCCGGCCGGCGCGTTTCGCTCGATGTGCCGCACCGGCCGCCCGCTCCGGAGGCGCTGCCCCCGCCCGCTCCGGAGGCGCTGCCCCCGCCCGCTCGGGAGGCGCTGGCCCCCGCCCGCTCCGTCGCACATGAAGAAGGGCGTCCCCGGGGAAAGCCCCGAAGACGCCCTCAGCGGTTGCCGGCCGCCGCCTCAGCCGTTCTTGATGCGGTTGGTCAGCTCGGTGACCTGGTTGTAGATGGAGCGGCGCTCGGCCATCAGGTTGCGGATCTTCCGATCGGCGTGCATGACCGTCGTGTGGTCGCGGCCGCCGAACAGCGCGCCGATCTTCGGCAGGGACAGGTCCGTCAGCTCACGGCACAGGTACATGGCGATCTGCCGGGCCGTGACGAGCGCGCGCCCGCGGGAGGTGCCGCACAGGTCCTCGACCGTCAGCCCGAAGTAGTCCGCGGTCGCGCCCATGATCGCGGTCGAGGTGATCTCGGGGGCCGAGTCCTCACCGCCGGGGATCAGGTCCTTGAGGACGATCTCCGTCAGACCCAGGTCCACCGGCTGCCGGTTCAGCGAGGCGAACGCCGTGACGCGGATCAGCGCGCCCTCCAGCTCGCGGATGTTCCGGGAGATCCGGGACGCGATGAACTCCAGCACCTCGGGCGGCGCGTTCAGCTGCTCCTGCACCGCCTTCTTGCGCAGGATCGCGATCCGCGTCTCCAGCTCGGGCGGCTGGACGTCGGTGATCAGTCCCCACTCGAAGCGGTTCCGCAGCCGGTCCTCCAGCGTGACCAGCTGCTTCGGCGGCCGGTCGGAGGACAGCACGATCTGCTTGTTCGCGTTGTGCAGCGTGTTGAAGGTGTGGAAGAACTCCTCCTGCGTCGACTCCTTGTCCGCGAGGAACTGGATGTCGTCGACGAGCAGGATGTCCATCTCCCGGTACCGCTTGCGGAAGCTGTCGCCCTTGCCGTCGCGGATGGAGTTGATGAACTCGTTGGTGAACTCCTCGGAGCTCACGTACCGCACGCGCGTGCCCGGGTAGAGGCTGCGGGCGTAGTGCCCGATCGCGTGCAGCAGGTGGGTCTTGCCGAGCCCGGACTCGCCGTAGATGAACAGCGGGTTGTACGCCTTCGCCGGCGCCTCGGCGACGGCCACCGCGGCCGCGTGCGCGAAGCGGTTCGAGGCACCGATGACGAACGTGTCGAAGAGGTACTTCGGGTTCAGGCGCGCGGTGGGCTCGCCCGGACCGGTCGCCGGCGCCGGCTGCGCGGCCAGCGGGCCGGGCGCACCGGTCGTGGGCAGGTTCGGGCCGACGGGGCCGCCCCGGTGCACGTGCCCGGAGCCGGCCGGCGGCTCGGGCAGCTCCCGCCGGACCGCGTCGCGCTGGTCGTACTCGGGGCGCGGGGCGTGCGAGGTGTGGGGGTCGTCGTAGTCGGAGCGCGGCTGCTCGTAGGGCGGGCGGTCCACCGGCTGCGGCCGGTAGTCCTGCGAGGGGGAGCCGTAGGAACCCTTCGGGCCGTACGAGTCCTGCGCGCCGTAGGTCTCCTGAGCACCGGCTCCGGAACCGTAGGGGTCCTGCGAGCCGTAGCCGTCCTGGCCGGGTGACGCGTACGGGTCACGCTCGGGGAAGCCGAGGCGCTGCTGCTGCCAGCCGTAGTCGTCCTGCGAGGGCCGCGGCCAGGCACCCGGTTCGGGGCGCTGGTACTCGGAGGGGTAGGCGGGGCGGGCCTTGGGGATCTGGTCTCCGCGCGTAGGCGGGAGCTGGTCGGCGGCCGTTCCGGGCAACGGCTCGGCGCGGTGGCGGCCGTACCCGTCGTACCCGTCGCGCTCCTGCCGGTCCTGGCGCTCCTGCCGGTCCTGCCGGTCCTGCCGGTCCTGCCGGTCCTGCCGGTCTTGGCGGTCCTGGCGGGGGTCGTACCGGTCGCCGTCCGGCCGGGGGTCGTACCCGTCCCGGTCCCGGTCCCGGTCCTGGCGGTCGTACCCGTCCCGGTCCTGGCGGTCGTACCGATCGGCGTCCTGGCGGTCGTAGCGGTCGCTGTCCTGGCGCGCGGCCGGGAGCTCGGGCTCCTCGTAGCGCGGCTGGGGGCGCGCCGGGGGTGCCGCCGGGGCGGAGGGCTCGCCCGCGGAGTCGTCCACGGTGATCGCGATGCGGATCGGCCGGCCGCACTCACGGCTCAGCGTCTCGCTGACGACGGGCGCCAGCCGGCCCTCGAGCACGCCCTTCGCGAACTCGTTCGGTACGGCGAGCAGGGCCGTGTCCGCGACCAGCGCGAGCGGCTGGCAACGGCGGATCCAGTGCTCGTCCTTGGTCTCGACGCCCTGGCCCCGGCCCTCCCCGAGGAGCTGCTCCAGTACGCGTGGCCACACTGCGGCAAGATCGGCAGGTACGTCAGCCACAGGGCACGCTCTCTCGCAGGTCCCACGAACGTGTGGTTCTGGGACGGGTCGGGATTGTCATCCGGGTGGGTGCCACGGGGGCAAACCCACCGGGGCAGGGACAAGGGAACGAATCGGAGTCCGCCACGGTAGTCAGGGCGACCGGTACGGTTCAAGTTGTTGTCCCCAGGCTGTGGACAAGTGTCTCCCGGCGGCTCCCGGTTTGACCGGATGGCGTAGCCGCGCGTACCGTAACCAGGTCGAGTTGTCGATGGCTGCTGCCGCCTGCCTCCGATGGGCACAGGTCACTTGGGTGATCGGTCAGCGGTGCAATCGGGCGTAACTGCGAGCTACTCGTGGGCGCACGGTGACAGCCAGGACGGCACCCCGCAACTACCGAATCTTTCTGGAGCCCCCGAGTGAGCAAGCGCACCTTCCAGCCGAACAACCGTCGTCGCGCGAAGACCCACGGCTTCCGGCTGCGTATGCGCACCCGTGCCGGCCGCGCGATTCTCGCGTCCCGCCGTGGCAAGGGTCGCGCCCGTCTGTCCGCCTGATTCCGATCAGGTCATGACGTCGTGCTGCCCACCGAAAACCGGCTGAGGCGGCGCGAGGACTTCGCGACCGCGGTACGACGAGGCCGTCGGGCAGGACGCCCGCACCTCGTCGTCCACCTACGAAGCGGTGCTACGGACCCGCATGCGCCTGGGGAGAGCGCTCCCCCGACGCGTGCGGGTTTCGTCGTGAGCAAGGCGGTGGGCGGCGCGGTCGTCCGCAACAAAGTGAAGCGCAGACTTCGCCACCTGATGCGCGAGCGAGTCGCCCTGCTGCCCCCCGGTAGCCTGGTAGTCGTACGAGCGCTGCCCGGATCGGGCGACGCCGACCATGCACAGCTGGCCCGAGACCTGGACGCCGCTCTTCAACGGCTGCTGGGAGGGGGCGCGCGATGAAGTACCCGCTGCTGGCTCTGATCAAGCTGTACCAGTGGACGATCAGTCCGCTGCTCGGGCCGGTCTGCAAGTACTACCCGTCGTGCTCCCACTACGGCTACACGGCCATCGACCGGCATGGTGCCGTCAAGGGCACGGCGCTCACGGCCTGGCGCATCCTGCGGTGCAACCCGTGGTCGCTGGGCGGTGTGGACCATGTTCCCCCGCGCAAGCGTCCGCGGTGGCACGAAATGCTGCGTAACGCGTGGCGCGCACGCAAGGGCGGGCCCTCCGCCGCCGACCCGGCCACCGAGGGACAGACGTCACCCACACGTCCGTCGAGTCCTTCGAGCCCGGCCGCAGAGACACCGTCCCATGCCCAAGGAGCATGATTAGTGGACACGATTGCCAGCCTCTTCAGCTTCATCACCACACCCGTCTCCTGGGTCATCGTCCAGTTCCACTCGGTGTACGGCGCCCTCTTCGGGCCCGACACCGGGTGGGCCTGGGGCCTGTCGATCGTGTCCCTGGTGATCCTGATCCGTATCTGCCTGATCCCGCTCTTCGTGAAGCAGATCAAGGCGACCCGGGCGATGCAGACGCTCCAGCCCGAGATGAAGAAGATCCAGGAGCGCTACAAGAACGACAAGCAGCGTCAGTCCGAAGAGATGATGAAGCTGTACAAGGAGACGGGCACCAACCCGCTCTCCTCGTGCCTTCCCATCCTGGCGCAGTCCCCGTTCTTCTTCGCCCTGTACCACGTGCTCAACAGCATCGCGAACAACGACACCATCGGTGTCATCAACGACAGCCTGCTGAAGAGCGCGCAGCAGGCGCACATCTTCGGGGCCCCGCTGGCGGCGAAGTTCACCGACAGCTCCTCGGACGTCGCGGCCCTCGACGCCTCGCTGACCACGGTCCGCATCGTCACCGCGATCATGATCGTCCTGATGTCGGCGTCGCAGTTCTTCACCCAGCGCCAGCTGATGACGAAGAACGTCGACACCACGGTGAAGACGCCGTTCATGCAGCAGCAGAAGATGCTGATGTACGTCTTCCCCATCATGTTCGCCGTCTTCGGCATCAACTTCCCCGTCGGTGTCCTCGTCTACTGGCTGACCACCAACGTGTGGACCATGGGCCAGCAGATGTACGTGATCCGCAACAACCCGACGCCGGGTTCCAAGGCCCAGGCCGCATACCTGGAGCGCCTGCACAAGCACGTCACGCAGCGCGACAAGGTGACCCGTCGCCGCGACCGCGCCATCGTGAAGGCGATCGTCGCCAAGGGCCGGGACCGCAACGAGTTCGAGCGCAAGTTCATCAACGGCCTGAGCAAGGCCGGACTCGCCGCTCAGCCCGACGGCACGGTGATCAAGGGGGACACCGCCGTCGTCACCGTGGCCGAGGACGGTACGCCCGTGGCCACCGGTACGCCGAAGCGCCAGCAGCCCAAGCGCCAGAGCAAGGCCCAGCGCCAGTCCGGCACGGTCACCGGTGCGAAGGCGGCCGGTGAGCAGGAGCCGAAGACGTCGCTGACCAAGTCCGAGGCCCCGGAGGACGCCAAGCCCGCCGGTGCTGCCCAGAAGGGCGGCGCCAAGCCGGCCGGCGGTGCCCGGAGCAAGGCCCAGTCCGGCCAGCGCAAGGGCCCGCAGCGGCCCAAGTCCCCGTCCAAGAAGTAAGAAGGAGTCCATCCCGTGACGGAAGGCACCACCTCCGCCGCTGCCGAGGGCGCAGACACCGTGACTCGCCTGGAGCAGGAGGGCGACATCGCTGCGGACTACCTGGAGGGTCTGCTCGACATCGCCGACCTCGACGGCGACATCGACATGGACGTCGAGGCCGACCGCGCCTCCGTGTCGATCATCAGCGACACGGGCAGCCGCGACCTGCAGAAGCTGGTCGGCCGCGACGGCGAGGTGCTGGAGGCTCTCCAGGAGCTCACCCGTCTGGCCGTGCACCGGGAGACCGGTGACCGCAGCCGGCTGATGCTCGACATCGCGGGATACCGGGCCCAGAAGCGTTCCGAGCTGTCCGAGCTCGGTGCCAAGGCGGCTGCCGAGGCGAAGAGCAGCGGCGAGGCCGTGAAGCTCAAGCCGATGACGCCGTTCGAGCGCAAGGTCGTCCACGACGCGGTCAAGGCCGCCGGGCTGCGCAGCGAGTCCGAGGGCGAGGAGCCGCAGCGGTTCGTCGTCGTGCTGCCCGCCTGATCGGCCCTCTCCTGTTCACCGGCCCCGTCTGTTGCGCAGACGGGGCCGAACTTTGTCAGCCTGATAGTTCTGGTGGTTTCGGTGTCGGCGCCGGGTGCGTTGACGCGGTACGGAAGGACGGTCCCCGTGACGGAGGCAGCGGAGCTTCCCCCCGCGCCCGAGCAGGCGCGTGAGGTGTTCGGCGATCGCTTCGCGGATGCGGTGCGCTATGCCGAGCTGCTCGCCGAGGCGGGCGTGCAGCGCGGCCTGATCGGCCCGCGCGAGGTCCCTCGCCTGTGGGAGCGGCATCTGCTGAACTGCGCGGTGCTCTCGGAAGTCGTGCCGGAAGGCGTGATGGTGTGCGACGTGGGCTCGGGTGCCGGCCTGCCGGGCATCCCGCTGGCCCTGGTGAGGGAGGACCTGAAGATCACGCTGCTGGAGCCCCTGCTGCGGCGGACCAACTTCCTCACCGAGGTAGTGGAGCTGCTCGGCCTGGACCACGTGACCGTCATGCGCGGGCGGGCCGAGGAGGTCATGGGGAAGATCCAGCCGGTCCACGTGGTGACCGCCCGGGCTGTCGCACCGCTCGACCGTCTCGCCACCTGGGGGATCCCGCTCCTGCGGCCCTACGGCGAGATGCTGGCCCTGAAGGGCGACACGGCCGAGGAAGAGCTGAAGAGCGCGTCGACGGCTCTCAGCAAGCTGGGTGCGGTGGGGACGTCCATCCTGCAGGTGGGCGAGGGCGTGGTCGATCCCCTGTCCACGGTCGTCCGGGTCGAGGTCGGGGAGAGCCCTGGCGGTGTCCGCTTCGCTGCCAAGAGGGCCAAGGCGGCTCGCACGGGACGGACCCGCCGCAGGCGCTGACGCGACGTCGAGGGCCCGCTTCAGTTGAGTGATTGCGGTGACGTCGGTCACCGGCAGGGTGGATCATTTTGCGGGCGAGACGTACTCCACACAAGCTGCCAAACCTGCGCATGCCGGAGTGTCGCGGCAGAACGGCCTCGGCTGCTGTGCATCGTGTTTCACGTGAAACGTCGCTCACTGCTGCACGGCATCATCAGTCGTGGCCGCGCTGCGGCCGAACCCCGCGACCGCAAGCCCCTCGGTTCACTCGATGAGGGACCTGAGATGTCCACAGAGGTGGATTTCTCCACAGAACGCCAGGCCTCACTGGTTCATGACCCCGAAGACATGGGAGGCTCTGTTCATTGCGAGCCTGAAGTCGAGGAGAGTGAATCCTTGCGGTCCGACGCCAACATCGCGGGACCGATGACCGATCCGGTCCCCGGTCCCCGTACCGAGTCGATGGGGGCGGATGTTTCACGTGAAACACCGCCTCCGATGGACGACACTCCCATCGGTCGAGCTGCCCAACTGGCAGTGGAGGCTCTGGGCCGCGCCGGCGAGGGTCTGCCGCGGCCCGAGCAGACCCGGATCATCGTGGTCGCCAACCAGAAGGGTGGCGTGGGCAAGACGACGACGACCGTCAACCTTGCCGCATCCCTGGCTCTGCACGGCGGCCGCGTTCTCGTGGTCGACCTCGACCCTCAGGGCAACGCGTCCACTGCTCTGGGTATCGACCATCACGCCGAAGTCCCCTCGATTTACGACGTGTTGGTCGACAGCAGGCCGCTCTCCGAAGTGGTCCAGCCGGTCCCCGACATCGAGGGACTCTTCTGTGCCCCTGCCACCATCGATCTCGCCGGTGCGGAGATCGAGCTGGTGTCCCTGGTGGCGCGAGAGAGTCGGCTGCAGCGTGCCATCCAGGCATACGAGCAGCCGCTGGACTACATCCTCATCGACTGCCCGCCCTCTCTGGGGCTGCTGACGGTCAACGCGTTGGTGGCGGGGCAGGAGGTGCTGATCCCGATTCAGTGCGAGTACTACGCGCTGGAAGGCCTGGGGCAGCTCCTGCGCAATGTCGACCTGGTGCGAGGGCATCTCAATCCCGCCCTGCACGTGTCGACCATCCTGCTCACCATGTACGACGGCCGGACTCGACTCGCGTCCCAGGTCGCGGACGAGGTGCGTACGCACTTCGGCGACGAGGTGCTGCGGACGAGCATCCCCCGGTCCGTCCGTATCTCCGAGGCGCCGAGTTACGGACAGACGGTACTGACTTACGATCCTGGATCGAGCGGTGCTCTCTCCTACCTGGAGGCGGCGCGCGAGATCGCACTGAAGGGCGTCGGCATCAGTTATGACGCGACGCACGCCCACATCGGTGCACAGCAGAACGACCCGAGCATGGTGGAGGGCATCCAGTGAGCGAGCGACGGAGGGGGCTGGGCCGTGGTCTCGGCGCACTGATCCCTGCCGCCCCGACAGAGAAGTCGGTGGCCCAAGCCGCGGTGGGCAACACCGCTTCCGCATCCCCGACGGCAGTGCCCACGGTGCCGAACGATCGCGGCGTGGCCGCGGCCAAGGTGGCGACCTTGCCGCCTGTTTCACGTGAAACAGAGGAGCCGAAGCAGCCGAGCGGGCCCACTCATGCGGCGCCGATCGGGGCGCACTTCGCGGAGATCCCGCTCGACGCCATCACACCGAACCCGCGGCAGCCCCGTGAGGTCTTCGACGAGGACGCGCTCTCCGAGCTCATCACCTCCATCAAGGAGGTCGGGCTCCTCCAGCCCGTTGTCGTCCGACAGGTCGGTCCCGCGCGCTACGAGCTCATCATGGGCGAGCGTCGCTGGCGGGCCTGCCGTGAGGCGGGGCTGGAAGCGATCCCGGCCATCGTGCGGGCCACGGACGACGAGAAGCTCCTTCTCGACGCCCTGCTCGAGAACCTGCACCGAGCGCAGCTCAACCCGCTGGAAGAGGCCGCGGCCTACGACCAGTTGCTGCGGGACTTCAACTGCACGCACGACCAGCTGGCGGACCGCATCGGCCGGTCCCGGCCGCAGGTCTCCAACACCCTGCGGTTGCTGAAGCTCTCGCCGGCCGTGCAGCGCCGGGTCGCCGCCGGTGTGCTCTCGGCCGGGCATGCCCGGGCGTTGCTCTCCGTGGAGGACTCGGAGGAGCAGGACCGGCTTGCCCACCGCATCGTGGCTGAGGGCCTTTCGGTGCGCGCGGTCGAAGAGATCGTGACCCTGATGGGATCGCGGCCGCAGAAGGCCCAGAAGCCCAAGGGGCCGCGAGCCGGTGCACGGGTCTCTCCCGCGCTCTCCGATCTCGCCACGCGGCTCTCGGACCGCTTCGAGACCCGGGTGAAGGTCGACCTGGGGCAGAAGAAGGGCAAGATCACCGTGGAGTTCGCCTCCATGGAGGACCTTGAGCGGATCCTTGGTTCACTCGCCCCGGGCGAGGGGCCGGTCCTGCAGAGGAGCCTCCTCGAGGGCGACGCCGAGGACGGCGAGTCCTGACGTTCGGGGAACGTCTGCCACGTAGGTGACGGAGCGGGCCGTGTCCGGTGTGTGCCGGAAGGTGGCCCGCTCTTTCCTTTTTGGCGGTATCGACGGAATGGCATCGTGGATACGATGCGATCGAGTACGGCGCGACCACTCGGCAGCACCTCTGAAAGGGAGGCAGGGGCCCATGCGATCGATGAGCCGCACCGGACTGGTGGGCGCCGGTTTGGGGCTGGGGGCGGTCGGTGGGTTCATCGGCAGCCTTCTCAGGGAACGGAGCGCTCTGACAGCAGCCCGCGACGCCGCGGGCGAAGGAAGTGAGGATCAGCCTTCATGGGGCGCCGGCTCGCACCGCTCACGCTGGACAACCTTCAGGATCTCCCCCAGCGCTGTGGCTCGTGTGTCTTCTGGGAACTCGACCCGGTCAGTGGTGAGGCCGCGATAAAGGCGGGCACGGCGGCCCTGGAGAAGGAAGCCTGGATCTCGGCGGTCCTCCTGGACTGGGGTTCCTGTGGTCGCGTCGTCTATGTGGACGACGTCCCGGTCGGCTTCGTGCTCTACGCCCCGCCCGCATACGTCCCCCGTTCCACGGCGTTCCCCACGAGCCCTGTCTCACCTGACGCCGTGCAGTTGATGACGGCGTTCATCCTGCCGGGATACCAGGGGCAGGGTCTCGGACGGGTCATGGTCCAGACGGTCGCCAAAGATCTGCTCCGTCGCGGGTTCAAGGCCATCGAAGCGTTCGGTGACGCCCGCTGGAAGGAGCCCGCCTGTGTGCTGCCTGCCGAGCACCTCCTGGCGGTCGGCTTCAAGACCGTGCGGCAGCACCCCACGCATCCGCGTCTGCGGCTGGAACTGCGATCGACGCTCTCCTGGAAGGAGGACGTGGAGATGGCTCTGGATCGGTTGCTCGGCGCCGTGCAGAAGGAGCCGGCGCTGCGGCCGCTATAGGCGCTCCCGGGCAAACGAATGGGCCAGCCCTCTCGGGCTGGCCCATTCGTGTTTCACGTGAAACATGCACCACCGATGCGGCGGCACGATCGCCTTACTCGGCGATGAAGTCCTCCAGGTCACGCACGATCGCGGCCTTCGGCTTGGCACCCACGATGGTCTTGGCGACCTCGCCACCCTGGTAGACGTTCAGGGTCGGGATGGACATGACGCCGTACTTGGCGGCCGTGCCCGGGTTCTCGTCGATGTTGAGCTTGACGACCTCGATCTTGTCGCCGTACTCCGAGGCGATCGCCTCGAGGGACGGAGCGATCTGGCGGCACGGACCGCACCAGGCGGCCCAGAAGTCCACCAGGACGGGCTTGTCGCTCTTGAGGACGTCCTGCTCGAAGGAGTCGTCGGTCACGTTCTTCAGGGTGCCGGCCACGGCGGGCTCCTTAACTGTTGGTGCGTGGGGCGGGTAGGGGAAAGTCAGACGGCAGTCTTCTCGGGCTCGGGCTGCTCCTCGTCCGCCAGGGCGGCGAGGTAGCGCTCGGCGTCGAGAGCGGCGGCGCAGCCGGTGCCGGCTGCGGTGATGGCCTGCCGGTAGGTGTGGTCCACCACGTCGCCGGCGCCGAAGACACCGGTCACGTTCGTCCGCGTCGACGGGGCGTTCACCTTCAGGTAGCCCTCCTCGTCCAGGTCGAGCTGGCCCTTGAAGAGCTCGGTGCGCGGGTCGTGACCGATCGCGATGAACAGTCCGGTCACCGCCAGGTCCGACAGCTCCCCCGTCTTGAGGTTGCGCAGCTTCAGGCCGGACAGCTTCGGGTCGCCCTGGATCTCGGCGACCTCGCTGTCCCAGACGAACGAGATCTTCGGGTCGGCGAAGGCGCGCTCCTGCATGGCCTTGGAGGCACGCAGGGTGTCGCGACGGTGGACGATGGTCACGGACTTGGCGAACCGCGAGAGGAAGGTCGCCTCCTCCATCGCGGTGTCACCGCCACCGATCACGGCGATGTCCTGGTCCTTGAAGAAGAACCCGTCACAGGTGGCGCACCAGGACACGCCACGGCCGGAGAGCGCGTCCTCGTTCGGCAGGCCGAGCTTGCGGTGCTGCGAGCCGGTGGTCACGATGACGGCCTTCGCCCGGTGGACGGTGCCGGCCGTGTCGGTGACGGTCTTGATCTCGCCGCTGAGGTCGACAGCCACGACATCGTCCGGGACGAGCTCGGCGCCGAAGCGCTCCGCCTGAGCGCGCATGTTGTCCATGAGCTCCGGGCCCATGATGCCGTCCTGGAAGCCCGGGAAGTTCTCGACATCGGTGGTGTTCATGAGCGCGCCACCGGCGGTGACGGCACCCTCGAAGACCAGCGGCTTCAGCGACGCGCGCGCGGTGTAGAGCGCCGCCGTGTAGCCGGCGGGCCCGGAGCCGATGATGATCACGTTACGGACGTCGCTCACGGCTGGATTCCTCGTCTCTGGACTGCGTCGTTCGACCGGTGAAAGCTCGTCTCGGAACTCTCACCCCACCCAACGGATCCTAAGGGGCTGGCATTCCCGCTGTGCCCGGGCACACGGAGCCGCCCCCTCTGTGCCGGTTACCACACAGGGCGAAGGTGAAGCGCTCCGTCACACGGACGGGTACGAGCGCTCCAGAAGGATCTTGCCGGAGGTGGAGGAGGCTCGGTGATCCACACACGTGGCATCGACGATGTACGCGGTGACCCGGGTCGGATCCGAAGCTGCGGGCAGCAGGACGAGCAGAGCCTTCTTCCCCTGGTACCTGCCGTGCTCGACGGCCAGGGCGGCGTCGTCCCGGCCGATGCCGTCGCGTACGCAGCCCGGTACGACGGGCTCCTTGAAGACCTTGGGACGATTGCCGTCGGGTGCGGTCGCGGCGCCGAGCGGGGTGCGGGAGTTCCCGCCGCCCTCGGTCTTCTCCTCAGCCTTCCCCTCAGCAAGGAGACCGGCTACCTGCTTCTGCAGCTTCTCCGCGGAGAAGGTGTCCGCTGGGGCCGTTGTCCGTTCCCCTGCCGTGTCATGGCCCGGTTGGTCGTCGCCGAGCGATGCCAGCAGGACGGAGCCGAGACCGAGAGCGGCGACGGTGAAGACGGTGCCCAGGACTGCGATCCTGCGACGCCCGGGGCGTGTGCGGTCCTTGCGGCCCGGGCCGGTGGTGGAGGCGCGGGGACGGCCTGCGGGACGGCCGACGGGCGTCGATGTTTCACGTGAAACATGTGCGACGGTCGCGTCCTCGGCCGGGGCACCGGAGCTGTCGAGTGGCTTCTCCGTGGACTCCCGCCCCTCGGTGTCCCTGGTGTTCAGCAGGGCCTCGGCGGCCAGAGCGTCGTCGATGCGGTGCGCGACGTCATCCGGCATGCGCGGTGGACCCGGCAGGGTGCCGAGCAGTCCCCGGATTTCCTCCAAGGAGGCATGGACGTCCGCGCAGAGCTCGCACGCATCGAGATGACGGCGCACGGCGGAGCCGCGGGACGGTGGCAGAAGGCCTTCGGCGAGGTCGGAGATCTCTGTGACGTCCGGGTGCCCGGCCATGTCTGTCGTCGACGTCACGCTCGTCCACCTCCGCCCTTCACTGCAGCTGAGTCACTCGGTCCTGTGTCCGGCGGTTGCGCCGGAGGCGGTCCCGCTGCGGGTGGGACGGTCGGCTCCTGCGTCTGGTTCCGTTCCTCGCCAGGATTCTCGCTCCCGGCGCCGCCCTCCGGCCGGAGGTGGGTCAGCAGCGGCTGGAGTCTGGCCCGGCCGCGTGAGCAACGGCTCTTCACCGTGCCGGTCGGCACGTCGAGGATCCGGGCCGCTTCCGCGACGGGGTAGCCCTGCATGTCCACCAGGACGAGGGCGGCGCGCTGATCGGTCGGCAGGGTGCCGAGGGCCTGGACCAGCTGTCGGTGGAGATCGTTGCGCTCGGCCGGTGCCGAGGCGGACTCGTGCGGCTCCAGGAGCTGCTCCAGCCGCTCGGTGTCGTCGACGGGGGAGGTCTTGCGGGAGGCCACCTTGCGGGCGCGGTCCAGGCAAGCGTTGACCGTGATGCGGTGCAGCCACGTCGTGACGGCCGACTGGCCCCGGAAGGTGTGGGCGGCCCGGTAGGCGGAAACGAGGGCGTCCTGCACCGCGTCAGCGGCCTCCTCGCGATCCCCCAGGGTGCGCAGGGCGACGGCCCACAGCCGGTCCCGGTGCCGCCGCACGATCTCACCGAAGGCGTCGGGGTCGCCTTGGACGTGTTGGGAGAGGAGGTCCTGGTCGCTCACTCCGTCGTACCCGGTGCCGTCTGCCATCGGCCCCCTTCCTCGAGGCAGATGCCGTCAGCTGGTCACCTTGATGTCCACCACGCGTCCGCGGTAGTTGCCCTCGGCGGTCAGCGGCAACTTGGTCAGCCACACCAGGAGGTACCGGCTCTTGACCGACTCGTCGGGCTTGAGTGCCACGGTCGTACCGGATCCCTGGGCGACCTCGTCGTAGGCGTCGAGGGACGCGGGTTGCGTGGTGGCGTCGCCGGCGGCGCGCAGTTCCACGGAGGTGGCGCCCTGGAAGGACACCGTCACCTGTCCGACCTCCTGGACCTTGCCGAGGTCGAGGATGACGCCCACACCCGACTTCAGCCGCCCGAAGTCGGCGCTGGTGTAGAAGCTGGTCTCCCAGTACGTGCCCGGAGCGCTGTCGTGGACGCGGCTCGTCTCGTCCGGGTTCTCGGAGCCGTCGCTGCCCAACGGGTCGAAGTCCTTGGCGCCTTCGATGGCGAGAGGCTTGCTGAGCGGCTTCTTCGGGCTCTTGTCGTTCCCGTCGTTGGTCTGGCTCTGACCCGGGTCGTCGTCCTGACCGCCGTGGTCCATCAGGGCGTCCGCCAGCTGCCAGCTGCCGAGGCCCAAGGCCGCGATGAGCAGGGCGGACACGGCCCACTTCAGTGCCTTGCCCGTGCGGCTCTGCAGCGGGGGCGGCGGAGTGGTGACCGGCTGGGTCGCTCCGGGATGCCCGCTCTGACGGCCGTAGGAGCCCTGCTGATAGGTGGTGCGCTGGTACTCGGGCGGGGCGGTGAACGCCGGCTCCGGCGGGCGGATACGCGGCATGTCGCCGATCGCCTTCACCAGCTCCTCGGGCGTGGTGCAGGGCGATTCGTGCCGGGAGGCGGTGGCACCGTCGTTGGCCAGTGCGCGCATGGAGAGTTCGGACAGACCTCGGTGCACACCGGCGCGCACCTGGTCCGGCGCGATCAGGCCGATGTCCTTCGGCAGGCCGGACAGCCCGTAGGCGTCGCTCTCGTACGGCCAGCGCTGGGTCAGCGCCGCGTACAGGAGGGCGCCAATGGCCTCCGTGTCCGTGCGCTGCGGGGTGGCGGAGGAAATGCCGCGCAGGGCGGCGTTCACGGCGAGACCGCGGATGCGCCACTGGCCGGTCGAGGCACGCAGCACGGCGTTGGGGTTCAGCCGCAGATGGGCCAGGCCCTCCCGGTGGGCGGCGGCCATGGCGGAGGCGACCTGGCTCACCAGCTGGTAGGCGTCGTACGGCTCCAGCGGTCCGGAGGCCAGGAGGGTGGTCAGTTCCGTGGCGTCGGGGAGCCACTCGTGGACGACGTAGACGACGTCGTTCTCCTCGACCGCGTCCAGGACCTGTACGAACCGGGGGTCACCCAGGAGGGCGGAGGAGCGTGCGGCGGCCAGGACGGAGCGGGCGCGCGCGTGGTCGGCGGGCAGGATGTGGACTCCGACGGCGCGGCGGAGCTTCTCGTCCACCGCACGCCAGCTGCTGAAGCCGTCGAGGCGGGTGACGCACTCCTCGAGGCGGTAGCGTCTGGCGAGTTTGTGACCGCTGTGCAGTTCGGGCGGCGAGGTCTTTCCGGAACCGTCGGCCCGGGGGCTCTCCTGTACCTCGTCGCTGTCCGTGTCCCGCTCCCGCTTCTTGGCCACCCCGTCGGCCGTGGACTGGTCCGCCTGTGCGGTCAGCGACGTCTCGTCGCTGTTGTCTGCCACGTCGACGGCAGCCGTACTCCGTTCTGCCACCGTCGTTCCTGCCTCCCCATCCATTGCGCGCCGGCCGGCATCCGTTGCGTGCCGTCCGACGCCGAAACCAATTGTGCCCACAGTCCGCCGCTATGCACGACACGCGGTGCCCGACGATGGTTGTGCGCCCGCCTCCCGACTCAGCGTCCCAGGCGCCCGCGGACCATGCCCACCAGGGAGTTGAGCTCCTCGATGCGCATGCGGCGGGCGGCGACGAAGAAGACGGCGAGCAGCACGGCACCGCCCGCGAACACCGCGACGAGCGAGCCGGCGACTCCCTGGCCGAGCGTCTGGCCGATGCCGTAGCAGGCCGCGCCGCTGAGCAGGGCGGCGGGGATCGACGCGATGCACAGCCGGGCGTAAGTGCGCAGCACCCGGGCGCCGTCGAGGTCGCCGCCCAGCCGCTTGCGCAGTCGGCGCCAGGCGACGCCCACCCCGATCGCGTAGGCCAGGCCGTAGGAGGCGGCCATGCCGACGACGGCCCAGCGGGACGGGATGACGAAGTAACAGATCGCCGAGGCGCCCGCGTTGACGGCGGCCACGATGACCGTGTTGTAGAAGGGGGTCCTCGTGTCTTCGTAGGCGTAGAAGGCTCGCAGGACGACGTACTGGACCGAGTACGGGATCAGGCCGAGGCCGAACGCCATCAGCATGAAGCCCATGTTCGTGGCCGCGCCGGTGCCGGAGGAGCCGAACATCAGCGTGCACATCGGGATGCCGAGGGAGAGGAACCCGAAGGCGATCGGGACGATCGCGACGGCGGTGGTGCGCAGGCCCTGCGAGATGTCGTCGCGGACGGCGCCGCCGTCCCCCTCGGCTGCCGAGCGCGACAGGCGCGGCAGGAGCGCGGCCATCAGGGAGACGGTGATGATGGCCTGGGGCAGGCCCCAGATCAGCTGGGCGTTGGCGTAGGCGGCGAAACCGGTGCCGTCCTCGGGCGAGGCCTTGCCGGCCGCGGTGGACAGCTGGATGACGATCATGGCGCCGGCCTGGTTGGCGAGGACGAACAGGACCGTCCACTTGGCCAGTGTGATGGCCTTGCCCAGGCCTTGGCCCCGCCAGTCGAAGCGCAGTCGCAGCCGGAAGCCGGTCTCGCGCAGGTAGGGGATCATCGCCAGCGCCTGGACCACGAGGCCGAGCAGGACGCCGACGCCGAGCAGATGCTGGCCTTCCGGCGGGATGGTCCCGGCCTTCATCCCGGACTCTCCGGCGGTGCCGTAGACGTAGATGAACATGCCCAGCGTCACGATGATGACGATGTTGTTCAGGACCGGGGTCCACATCATCGCGCCGAACTTGCCGCGCGCGTTGAGGATCTGGCCCATCACCACGTGGACGCCCATGAAGAAGATCGTGGGCAGGAAGAACTGGGCGAAGGTGATGGCGACCTGGTTCGCCGCCGGGTCGCTGGCGACCCCGTTGGACAGCACGCGGATCAGCAGTGGTGCCCCGATGACCGAGAGCGCGGTGAGTCCGCCGAGCGTCACGATGACGAGGGTCAGCAGACGGTTGGCGTAGGCCTCGCCGCCGTCCTCGTCGTTCTTCATGGCGCGCACGAGCTGCGGCACGAACACGGAGTTGAGGCCGCCGCCGACGGTGAGAATGTAGATCATCGTCGGCAGCTGGTAGGCGACCTGGAAGGTGTCGCCGAGGAGGCCGACGCCCAGGGCCGACACGATCAGTGCGGAGCGGACGAAGCCGGTGAGGCGGGAGACCATCGTGCCCGCCGCCATCACGGCGCTGGACTTCAGCAGACCGGCGGCCCGCCCGCCCTTCTTCGCAGCGGGGGCGGAAGCGGGCTCCGGCTCGGGCGCCTCCTCCACCAGCGGGGCCGGTGCCGTCTGCCCGTACGCCGCGTAAGGGCTCTGCGGTGCCTGGCCTGGGGCCGGCGACGGGCCGGGGACCGAGGGCGACTCGTACGAGGGGTGCCCGCTGCCCTGCTGCTGGTCGCGGAAGAGGTGCGCGAAGGCGTCCGGCTCCTGGCGCGGCTCGCCGGCCTGGGAGACGAGGTCGTCCACACCCACGAACTGGGTGGTGCGCGGGTCGTCGCCGTAGGGCAGGTGCCGGGTCGGCCCGTCCGGCTCCGGTGCGGGCGTCCGGGCCCAGACCCGCGGGTCTGGCGCGTAGGGCGACTGCGGCGGCTGCGCGTACAGCTGCTGCTGTGCCTGATAGGTGCCCGGAGCGGGCGGCTGGTGCGCGGCGCGGTCGTGGAGCGCCTCGGCGACCGGGTCCTGGGCGGAGAGGTCCTGCGGCCGGTAGGCGTCCTGGGCGTAGGCGTCTTGGGCGTAGGCGTCCTGGAGGTAGGCGTCCGCCGGGTGGGGCGGCACCTGGCCGTGCTCGTCCGGCGCGCCTTCGGGCCCGCCCGCCTCGGGCTGGCCCGGGCTGCCCGCGGCACGGCCGCGGTCACCGTCGTACGGCGCGTTCATGGTTACCCCACCTCATCGTCCCGGGCCCACCGGCCACGACATTTCAACGGTCCACTCTCTCACCCGTGCCGGACGGGTCGGCGCTTTCCGCTGCGGTGTCCGGGGCCGGGTCACTCGGCTGCTCGGAGGTATCCGAGCGTGCGCCGGGCTCCTCTTCCTGACGGTGGCCGGGGGCCTGCGGGTTCCGCGGGGCGTCCGCCGGGCCGTCGGCCTCGCCGTCGGCTTCGGCCGCCTCGTCCTCGGCCGCCTCGCGGGCGGCGGCGCGCTTGCGCTGGGTGTACATCCGGAAGCCGGCCAGGACCAGCAGCAGCACGCCACCGCCGATGACCAGCATGACCGTGGGCGTGACCTCGGTGACGCGCACGTCGAAGGTCACCGGCTCGCCGTACTTCTGACCGTCCTGCGTGTACAGCTGGGCGACGACCTCGGCCCGGCCGTTGGCGTTGGCGGACGTGGTGAACTTCACCGACTGGGCGTGGCCGCCGTTCACGGTGACCGGTTGCTCGTCGTAGGCGTCGCCGCTGATCTTGAGTCGGGTCGGGTTCTTCGACGTGAGCCGCAGTTCCAGGTGCTCGACACCCTGGACCAGGTTGTTCTGGACGGTCACGGGGATGGTGGCGCTGCGGCCGGAGAGCTTGGTCTCCGACTTGTTGATCAGCTTGACCCCGTTGATGAGCCCGTCGAGGTAGCCCTCGATGCCGTCGCGGTATCCCACCGCCGCGACGCCGCGGCCGCGCCACGTCGTGGACATCTCGCGCTCCATGGCGCGTCCGAAGGGCGTCACCACGCGGTCCTGGCGGGTGAGGATCACCTTGAACTTGTCGAGCTTGGCCTGGGTCCGGGCGATCTGCTCGAACGCGGCCCGCGGCAGCTCCTGCTTGCGCAGCGAGGAGGGGTACGCCGACGCCGACGGCACTCTGGTGGTGGCCGCAGGGTCGGGCTTGGTCTTGGCGGCGGCCGTGAGGTCCTGGGACTCGGACCAGGTCCCGTCCTGCAGGGTGCCGAGGGCCTTGGCCATGGCCTGGGCCTGGCTGACGGACGGCATGCGCTGCGGGGCGACGACGACGCTGCGCTGCTTGCCCGTCTGGAGTCCGAAGGCCAGGCTCTGGGCCAGGAACCGCTGTACCGCCAGTGTGGAGGCCGAGGCGCGCGTCAGGTTGCCCTGGAAGGCCGTGGACATCCGGGCGTCGCTCACGACCGCCGTGGTGCCCCCACCGACGGGGCGGGCGGCGGAAGGGGTGTAGGAGAGGTTGTCCTGCAGGCTGTCGCTGCGGGCGATCACCTTGTCGGCGCCCGCGGAGGTCGCGACCTTCACGATCGACGGGTCGACGGCACCGTCCACGGGCCACGCGAAGTCCTTGGACGGTTTCACGTGGAGGATCGTCGGGATCGTGTAGTCGATGACGTCGGTGGCTTCCTTCAGGTGGTTCAGGGTGCCGGTGACGCTCGTGCCCTTGTGGGCGATGGACGCCAGGTCGGGATCGCCGTACGGCAGGGCGACGACCTCCTTGCCCGACACCGCCTCCTGGAGCTCCGCGAGCCAGCGGTTGGCGTCCGCCTGGTGGGTGCCGTCGGTGGTGTCGCCGTCCGGACCGCGCACCTCGTAGCTCTTGGTCATCGCGTCGACGGAGGCCAGCAGGTCCGGGTCGATCACCCAGGTGACGTCGAGCCCTTTGCCCAGCGACACCATCTGGTCGAGACGACCGCCCGGAGCGATCTCCTCGGCGAGCTCGTCGTCGCGGAAGACCGGCGTCTGCTGCTCGTTCGAGCCCGTCTCGGCGACCATGTGGGAGCTGGAGATGAGGGGCCACAGGAATGTGGTCTTGGTCTTGGTCCCGGCTTCCTCCGGCTGCCACGGCAGGAATGTGCGCTGGACGCCGAGGACCTGGTCCCAGGGCTGCGCGGCGGTCTCCCCGGACAGCGCGACGGCGAGCTGGTAGACGCCGTCCTCACCCAGGTCCAGCTCGTCGACCGGTACCGAGATGCTGAAGGGCTCCGACACCCCGGGCGTGAGCCGGGGGAACTTCTCCGTGTACTTGCCGCCGACCGTCTCACCGGTGGGGCCCTGGACGTCGGCGCTCTTCCTGGCGAGAGCGTCGATGGACGAGCGGGTGTCCAGCGGGGGCCCGACCTGGAGGTCGACGTGAGCGTCGGTGACGGCCTGCTTGCCCTTGTTGGTCACCGTGCCCGACACGGTCACCGTGTCACCGTCGGTGGGGGCGCTGGGTGTGAGCGAATCCACGGCGACGGCCACCGAACCCGAGCCGGCCACGGCCCGGGCGGACTCCTGTCCGGCCGCGTCCGCCGGGCTCGCGGCGGGCAGCTGGAGGAGGCCGGCCAGCAGGGGCGCACCAGCGAGCAGTGCCCCGGTGCGCCTCAGCCACCGGCGGGCAGGTGAGGCACTGGTCCCCTGGAAGTCTGCCGCCTCGGCCACGCGCTCGTCCGTCCCTCGTCGTCAGTGGTCGTCGGAATGTGCGTCCACGCATGGTAACGATGCGCGCGGAGGGGAAGTGCCGCGGTCCGCACCACAAGATCGCTCACGACGGTGCGCCTGCCCGGTATGCGATTTTCCGGGGAACGAACGGTCCCTTACCTGTCCGGGGCATGCCTTGTGCCGGTATGGCGGTACCTGTCCGCTCGGATATCCGGGGGAGCCCACGGCACCGGGGCACGTACCCTCTTCTGTTGTGCCGAACGCCAATGAAGACACGTCCAGTGCCCTGAGCCAGGTGCAGCAGCGAGCCGTGAGTGAACTGCTGCGGGTCGCTCCTGTCGCCGATGACCTCGCCCGCCGCTTCCAGGAGGCCGGGTTCTCGCTCGCCCTGGTCGGCGGCTCGGTACGCGACGCACTGCTGGGCAGGCTCGGCAATGATCTGGACTTCACGACCGACGCCCGCCCACAGGACGTGCTCAAGATCGTCCGTCCGTGGGCGGACGCCGTCTGGGAGGTCGGGATCGCCTTCGGCACGGTCGGCGCGCACAAGGGCGGCTATCAGATCGAGGTGACGACCTACCGGTCCGAGGCCTACGACCGGACCTCGCGCAAGCCGGAGGTTTCCTACGGCGACTCCATCGAGGAAGATCTCGTGCGCCGGGACTTCACCGTCAACGCGATGGCCGTCGCGCTGCCGGAGAAGGAGTTCGTCGACCCGCACGGCGGTCTGGAGGACCTGGCGGCGCGTGTCCTGCGCACTCCCGGTACCCCGGAGGCTTCCTTCTCGGACGATCCGCTGCGGATGATGCGGGCGGCGCGGTTCGCGGCCCAGCTGGACTTCGAAGTGGCCCCTGAGGTCGTCACGGCCATGACGGAGATGGCCGGGCGCATCGAGATCGTCTCGGCCGAGCGTGTGCGGGACGAACTGAACAAGCTCATCCTCTCCGCCCACCCGCGCAAGGGCCTCACCCTGCTCGTGGACACCGGTCTCGCCGATCGCGTGCTGCCCGAGCTCCCGGCCCTGCGGCTGGAGCGTGACGAGCACCACCGCCACAAGGACGTCTACGACCACACCCTGATCGTGCTCGAGCAGGCGATGGCTCTGGAGAGTGACGGCCCCGACCTGACCCTGCGTCTGGCCGCTCTGCTGCACGACATCGGCAAGCCGCGCACGCGCCGCTTCGAGAAGGACGGCCGGGTCTCGTTCCACCACCACGAGGTGGTCGGGGCGAAGATGACCAAGAAGCGCATGACCGCCCTGAAGTACTCCAACGAGCTGGTCCGGGACGTCTCACAGCTCGTCGAGCTGCACCTGCGCTTCCACGGCTACGGCACGGGTGAGTGGACGGACTCGGCGGTCCGCCGTTACGTCCGTGATGCCGGCCCGCTCCTCGACCGCCTCCACAAGCTGACCCGCTCGGACTGCACCACGCGGAACAAGCGCAAGGCGGCCGCTCTCTCCCGTGCCTACGACGGCTTGGAGGAGCGGATCGCGAAGCTGCAGGAGCAGGAGGAGCTGGACTCCATCCGCCCGGACCTCGACGGCAACCAGATCATGGAGATCCTCGGCGTGGGCCCGGGTCCGGTCATCGGCCGTGCCTACAAGCACATGCTGGAGCTGAGGCTGGAGAACGGACCGATGGAGGGCGACGCGGCGGTGACCGCGCTCAAGGAGTGGTGGGCGGAGCAGCAGGGCTGAGCCCGTTCAACGGGGAATGTTTCACGTGAAACACACCCTCGGAATTGAGGGTGCTTGAACGAACGGAGGGGCGGTGTTTCACGTGAAACACCGCCCCTCCGTGTGTCCGCCCTACTTCTTGTGGTCCTTCAGGCAGAGCAGGAAGTCCTTGCCGTCACCGCTCTGGGTGTAGACGTACTGGAAGTCCTTGGCCTCGGACTCGCACTTGCTGGACGCCAGGGAGTCCGTGAGGAACTTGCCCTCGATCTTGGCCAGCACCTCGTACTGAGCGGCCGAGTCCTTGCAGTCGACGACCTCGAGGTCCGGGTCGCTGTCGTTGGTGCTGCCGCGGTGCATGCAGTCGCCGACGGCGGCCGTGTTGGCGTCATCCCGGCTGGCTATGTAGCCGCCGATGGCCACGCCGGCGACGATGAGGACGATGACGATGTTCTTGATGGTCTTGAAGCTGAGCTTGCGGCCGGTCGGCTGCGGCGGAAGCGGGGTGCCGCCCGGGGGCGGGAAGCCGGGCTGGCCGGGCTGCTGAGGGACGCCGCCCTGCGGCGGGTACGGAGCCTGCGGCTGGCCGGCGGGCTGGCCCTGTGCGAACGGGTTGCCCTGGGGCGGCGGAGTGGACATACGGGGGTCCCCCTAGAAACACGATGAGTGACGCGAACATGTCGCGAGATAAGACGCACGTAAGCTACCGGCCCGCACTGACAACGCAGTAGCCGGTATAGGCTCTGTGGCATTGATGTGACACTTATCGACGGACAGATCGGGCCATAGCGGCAGCTACTGCCGCGTAGATAACGGCGATCGTGATCACCAGGGGGACGGACCGGCCGTCCGGTGGCAGCATCAGGGCGGCCACGGCGGCGGCCCCGACGAAGAAGACGTTGAACAGCACGTCGTAAACGGAGAAGATCCGGCCACGAAACTCGTCGTCGACGGACGACTGGACGATGGTGTCCGTGGCGATCTTCGCGCCCTGTGTCGTCAGCCCCAGCACGAAGGCGGCAGCCAGCAGCGGGACGGTGGCGAACGGCAGCCCAAGGGCGGGTTCCAGCAATGCCGCTGCGCCCGCGCACACCACGATCCAGCGGCCCGGGCCGAGCCGTCCCGCGCTCCAGGGTGTCACCACGGCCGCCGCGAAGAAGCCGGCACCGGAGACGCCCAACGCCAGCCCCAGCAGCGCGAGTCCGTCGTCGGTCGTCGTGGTGAGGGCGTACCGGCAGAGCATCAGCAGCATGACCAGCAGGGCGCCGTAGCAGAACCGCATGAGCGACATCGCCGCCAGCGCCCAGGCGGCCTCCCTGCGGTCCGGGGCAGCCAGATGGCGCACGCCGGCCGCCAGGTCGCGGGCGGTGCCGGTGAGGGCCGTCCTGATCCGCTGCGTCTGTCCGTTCCGCCGGTCGGGGCCGAGGAGGTCGCGCGCCATGCTCAACGACGCGACGGAGGCGCACAGATAGAGCCCCGCCGCCACGAGCACGACGACCGCGTCCGAGTCCACCGTCGCGAGGCGTACGACGAAGGCGATCCCGCCGCCGGCGGTCGCGGCAAGGGTTCCGGCCGTCGGGGACAAGGAGTTGGCGACGACGAGCCGGTCGGCGTCGACCACGCGCGGCAGGGCGGCGGACAGGCCGGACAAGACGAAGCGGTTGACGGCCGTGACGCACAGGGCCGAGACGTAGAAGAGCCAGTCCGGAGCGGGGCTGAGCATGAGCACGGCCGTCGCCATGGCCAGCAGGGCCCGCAACAGGCTGCCGAACAGCAGGACCTGACGGCGCCTCCACCGGTCCAGCAGCACACCGGCGAAGGGCCCGACGAGCGAGTACGGGAGCAGCAGCACCGCCATCGCGGAGGCGATGGCGGCCGCCGAGGTCTGCTTCTCGGGGGAGAAGACGACATAGGCGGCGAGCGCCACCTGGTAGACGCCGTCGGCTCCCTGGGACAGCAGGCGCACGGCGAGCAGGCGTCTGAACCCCTGGAAACGCAACAGGACCCGCAGGTCACGGACGACGGCCATGGGCCCCAGCCTCACATACGGGGAGGGGCCCCGGGTCATGCGACCCGGGGCCCCTCACAGCCCTGGCAGGAGCGATCAGTTGTGGCGCGTCAGCGCTCGACCTCGCCCTTGATGAACTTCTCGACGTTCTCGCGAGCCTCGTCGTCGAAGTACTGCACGGGCGGGGACTTCATGAAGTAGCTCGACGCCGACAGGATCGGACCGCCGATGCCGCGGTCCTTGGCGATCTTCGCGGCGCGCAGGGCGTCGATGATGACGCCGGCCGAGTTCGGGGAGTCCCAGACCTCGAGCTTGTACTCCAGGTTCAGCGGGACGTCACCGAAGGCACGGCCCTCGAGGCGGACGTAGGCCCACTTGCGGTCGTCCAGCCAGGCGACGTAGTCGGACGGGCCGATGTGGACGTTGCCCTCGCCCAGCTCGCGGTCGCGGATCTGGGAGGTGACGGCCTGCGTCTTGGAGATCTTCTTCGACTCGAGGCGGTCGCGCTCGAGCATGTTCTTGAAGTCCATGTTGCCGCCGACGTTCAGCTGCATCGTGCGGTCCAGGACCACGCCCCGGTCCTCGAACAGCTTCGCCATGACGCGGTGCGTGATGGTGGCGCCGACCTGCGACTTGATGTCGTCACCGACGATCGGGACGCCCGCCTCGGTGAACTTGTCGGCCCACTCCTTGGTGCCGGCGATGAAGACCGGAAGGGCGTTGACGAAGGCGACCTTGGCGTCGATGGCGCACTGGGCGTAGAACTTCGCCGCGTCCTCGGAGCCCACGGGCAGGTAGCAGACGAGGACGTCGACCTGCTTGTCCTTGAGGACCTGGACGACGTCGACCGGCTCCTCGGCGGACTCCTCGATGGTCTCCCGGTAGTACTTGCCGAGACCGTCGAGGGTGTGGCCGCGCTGGACCGTCACACCGGAGTGGGGCACGTCGCAGATCTTGATGGTGTTGTTCTCGGAGGCGCCGATGGCGTCCGCCAGGTCGAGTCCGACCTTCTTGGCGTCCACGTCGAACGCGGCGACGAACTCGACGTCGCTGACGTGGTAGTCGCCGAACTGGACGTGCATCAGGCCCGGCACCTTGGACGACGCGTCGGCGTCCTTGTAGTACTCGACTCCCTGCACCAGCGATGCGGCGCAGTTGCCCACACCGACGATGGCTACGCGGACCGAACCCATTCCGGTTGCTCCCTGTGTGTACGAGTGAGGCCCTCGGCGGGCTCTCACGTGGCGGTGTCGCCGGGCGTATCCGGCCGGGGGTCGTCCCCCGGCCGGGGCAGGTCGCCCGGCGCTCCAGATGTGGTGTCGCGCGAGGCGGGCTCCCCGGTGGCGGGACCCTTCAGGTCCCGTCCCGCCCGCTCGCTCTCGATGAGCTCGTTCAGCCAGCGCACCTCGCGTTCCACGGACTCCATCCCGTGGCGCTGGAGTTCGAGCGTGTAGTCGTCGAGACGCTCCCGGGTCCGGGCCAGGGAGGCGCTCATCTTCTCGAGGCGCTCCTCCAGCCGGCTGCGGCGTCCCTCCAGCACGCGCATGCGCACGTCGCGTGACGTCTGCCCGAAGAAGGCGAAACGGGCCGCGAAGGTCTCGTCCTCGTACGCGTCGGGCCCCGTCTGGGAGAGCAGCTGCTCGAAGTGCTCCTTGCCCTCCGCGGTCAGCCGGTAGACGATCTTGGCCCGGCGCCCTGCGAGGGGGGCGGCGAGGGCGTCCTCGGCTGTGCTGCCCGGCTCCTCGATCAACCAGCCGTTGGCGACCAGCGTCTTGAGGCAGGGGTAGAGCGTCCCGTAGCTGAAGGCCCGGAACACCCCCAGCGATGTGTTGAGGCGTTTGCGCAGCTCGTAGCCGTGCATCGGAGATTCGCGGAGCAGGCCGAGTACGGCGAACTCGAGGATCCCGGAGCGCCGGCTCATCGTCGCCTCCTCTCTGCCGCGGTGCGCATGTATCGGACCGATGCCTCGGGCCGATGTGTCGTGCCGATGTATCGACTCGATACATCAAGACGATAGAACGGCCTTCCGGATGCGACAAGAGGGGGTGTGGTGAACGGGATCACATCACCGATTCGTCGGACACTACTTGCCTGATTTGAGGTGAACTTGGGGGCTCGGCAGGTTTTGGCGGTGCGTAGTCTGTGCGCCATGCACATCACCGGGAACCGAGTGACGCCTGTGGGCGTCGTGGTCCTCGGTGGAGTACGGGTGCACGCGGGACCGATGAATACCGAGCCCACCGCATCCGTACTTCGGGGGGACCGGAAACAAGCCGCCGTTTCCAGGCGCGCAGGGGTGCGCCTGCCCGAGGAGTAGTCGTTCGATGAGCGAGCACCGTCGCAAACCGCCGCAGCCGCAGGGAGGCGGACGTGCCGCGGCCCGACGCGGCCAGTCCGGCTCGTCCTCCGGCCGCCGCGCGGCACCGCGAGGCGCCACCGGGTCTCCGTCCGACTCCTACGGGTCGGGTTCTCTCGGCTCGGGGGGTGAGGAGCGTCAGTACGGCGGCCGTGCAGAGGCCCGGCGTGCTGCGCAGAGAAGCACGGGCGGCGGCCGCCGCCGAGGGGCCGAGCCGACCCGTGGTGGTCGGCGTGCCGCCCCTGGCGGGGGCCGCGCCGCAGCCGTTCCTGACAGGAAGCGGCTGATCGACTACCCGCGGGCCGGCAAGTACGGCTGGCAGCGCTGGATGCCCTCCTGGAAGCTCGTCTCCGGTCTCTGCATCGGCTTCCTGGGCAGCCTGGTGGCCGTGGCGGGCATCGGGTACGCCATGGTGAGCGTCCCCAACGAGGAGAACGCGGCGGCCCTGTCGCAGAACAACGTCTACTACTGGGCCGACGGCAGTCGGATGGTCGCGGCCGGCAGTGGCACCAACCGGCAGAACGTCACAATCGAGCGCATTCCGAAGGCCATGCGGGATGCGGTGATCTCGGCTGAGAACAAGACCTTCTACGAGGACTCGGGCGTCGACCCCATGGGTATCGCCCGTGCCCTGGCGAACATGGCCCGCGGCGGTGACACGCAGGGTGGTTCGACGATCACCCAGCAGTTCGTCAAGAACACCTACCTGAGCCAGGACCAGACGCTCTCCCGCAAATTCAAGGAGATGTTCATCTCCGTCAAGGTGGGCAACAAGCTCAGCAAGGACCAGATCCTCCAGGGCTACCTGAACACCTCGTACTACGGCCGTGGTGCCTACGGCATCCAGGCGGCCGCGCAGACCTACTACGGCAAGGACGCGGACCGGCTCTCGGCGAGTGAGTGCGCCTTCCTCGCCGCCCTGCTGAAGGGGCCGACGTACTACGACCCCGCGGGCAATGATGGCCTCGACCCCAATGCGACCAAGGACGCCAACCGCAAGCGGTCGGAGGAGCGCTGGGGCTGGATCCTCGAGCAGATGCACAACGACGACAAGCTGACGGACGAGCAGTACCAGAAGGCGATCAGCAAGTACCCCGAGCCCCAGGGCCGCAAGGCGACCAAGGGCATGAACGGCCAGATCGGCTACCTGGTCGACACGGCGAAGAAGTACGTCCTGAACCACTCTGATCTCTCGGAGAAGCAGTTCGACCAGGGCGGCTACCAGATCAAGACGACCTTCGAGAAGGACAAGGTCGAGGCGATGGCCAAGGCCGTGAAGAAGGTCGAGAAGGAGAAGCTCGACCCGAAGCGGCGTGAGCTGGACAAGCATGTGCAGTTCGGTGCGGCGTCGGTGAAGCCGAACGACGGAGCGATCGTCGCGCTCTACGGCGGTGCGGGCTACGAGAACGGCCACTTCAACAACAACGCCGACACCTCGGGCGTACCCGTCGGCTCGACATGGAAGCCGTTCGTGCTCGCCGCCGCCATGCAGGACGGCACGTACAGAAGTGACGGTCCGCTTTCGCCGCTGAGCAAGTACAACGGCAATGACGACCTGAAGGTCCGGAAGCCGGACGGCACGTACTACCTGCGCAAGGACAACTCGGTGTTCCGGCAGCAGAACGAGAGCGACCACCCATGGGGCTATATCACCCTGCGCAAGGCGATGGAGCAGTCCGTCAACACGCCGTTCGTGCAGCTCGGTGTCGATGTGGGCATGGCGCGGGTACGTGATGTCGCCGAGCGGTCCGGAATCCTGGATCAGAGCATGGTGCAGGAACTCAACCCCTCGTTCGCCCTCGGTACGTCCACGCCCAGTGCGATCCGCATGGCAGACGCCTACGCGACATTCGCCGCCGCCGGCAAGCAGGCTGCGCCTTACTCGGTGACGAGCGTCAAGTTCAACGGCCAGGAGGTCAAGGGCTTCAGCAAGCCGAGGGTCACCCGGGCGATGCCGGAGAACGTGGCGAACAACATCACGGACGTGCTGGAGAACGTGATCCAGAACGGTACGGGTAAGAAGGCGCTGGCCCTGGGCCGTAAGGCGGCCGGTAAGACGGGTACGACCGACGAGAACAAGTCGGCGTGGTTCGTCGGCTACACCAAGCAGCTGGCGACCTCCGTGGCCATGTTCCGGGAGGACCCCAAGAGCGCCAAGCTGCTGTCGATGAACGGCACCGCCGGTGAGCAGTCCATCCACGGTGGTGATGTGCCGACGCAGGTATGGACCGAGTACATGAAGGCCGCACTCGACGGTGAGCCCGATCTGGGCTTCCCGCCGGCCGAGAAGATCGGCACCGTCCAGGACGCCCTCGGCGCCCCCACGCCCAAGCCGACTCCCAGCGAGCAGCCCAGCGAGACGCCGTCCGAGACGCCGAGCGCCACGCCCAGTGAGACGCCGACGTCTCCGTCGCCCACGCCGAGCGACACCTGCGGCTTCTTCGGTTGCGAGGACGACGGAGGCCAGGAGAACGGCGGTCAGGACAACGGCGGCACGGACGGAGGCATCACCGCTCCGCCGACAGGGCCCACCGAGACGAACGAGGACGGTGGCACCAACAGAGGAAACGGCAACGGAGGCATCTTCGGAGGCCCCAACGGATAGCCGGACAAACGCCCGGCTTGGGTGTTTCACGTGAAACGCGAAGGTGTTTCACGTGAAACGAGGGCCGCCCCACCCACTCGGGTGCGGCGGCCCTCGGCGTAGGGCCGGACTCGTACGGCAGGATGTGCGGCATGCCCAGTGCAGAATCGACGCGAGCAGGCGTCCACGAGCCGGAGCCGGTGCTGCCGACCAAGGAGGACGCGGTCGCCGCGGCCGGCAGTGAGCTGATCGGCGGCCCGCTCGGGCGCCGTGCCCTGCTCGGGACGTCGTGGTGGTCCCCGGTGCGAGTGATCGCGCTGGTGGCGATCGGCATGTTCGTCCTCGGCCTGGTCCAGAAGGCGCCTTGCTACAACGGCGCCTGGTTCTACGGTGCCAGCTCGCAGTACACGCACGCCTGCTACTCGGACATCCCACACCTCTTCCAGGGGCGTGGCTTCGCCGACGGACTCGTGCCGTACTTCGACCGGCTCCCCGGTGACATGCAGTACCTGGAGTACCCGGTGCTGACCGGTGTCTTCATGGAGGTCGCTTCCTGGCTCACGCCCGGCAGCGGCACCATCCAGGACCAGGAGCGGTGGTACTGGATGGTCAACGCCGGGATGCTAATGGTCTGCGCGGCGGTCATCGCCGTCTGCGTGACCCGTACGCACGCCCGGCGCCCCTGGGACGGACTACTGGTCGCCCTGGCGCCCGCGTTCGCGTTGACGGCGACCATCAACTGGGACCTGCTGGCGGTCGCTCTGACGGCCGCGGCGATGCTGATGTGGTCGCGAGGCCGGGCCCTCGCGTTCGGCGTCCTGCTGGGACTGGCGACGGCCGCCAAGCTCTATCCGTTCCTGCTCCTCGGGCCGCTGCTGGTGCTGTGCTGGCGCGCGGGGAGATGGCGGGAGTTCGGGACGGCCCTGGGCGGCGCGGTCGTCGCGTGGGTCGTGGTGAACGGTCCGGTGATGCTGTTCGCCTTCGAGGGCTGGTCGAAGTTCTACACCTTCAGCCAGGAGCGGGGCGTCGACTTCGGATCCTTCTGGCTGATCATGGCTCAGAACTCGGACGACCCGCTCAGCACCGACACTGTGAACACGCTCGCCACACTGCTGATGCTGGTGTGCTGCGCGGCCGTCGCGGTGCTGGGCCTGACGGCCCGGCGCCGCCCGCGGTTCGCCCAGCTCGCGTTCCTGATCGTCGCGGCGTTCATCCTCACCAACAAGGTCTACTCGCCGCAGTACGTCCTGTGGCTGGTGCCGTTGGCCGCTCTCGCCCGGCCGAAGTGGCGGGACTTCCTCATCTGGCAGGCCTGCGAGGTGGCGTACTTCCTGGGCATCTGGCTGTACCTCGCGTACACGACCAGCGGAGAGGCCCACAAAGGGCTGCCCACCGACGGCTACCACTGGGCCATCGGCCTGCATCTGCTCGGGACGCTCTACCTCTGCGTCATGGTGGTGCGTGACATCCTCCGGCCGGACCGGGACCCGGTACGCAGGTCCGGGGACGACGATCCCTCGGGCGGTGTGCTGGACGGAGCCGAGGACGTCTTCGTTCTCGGCCCGGCGGCCCGACGGACGCGGCACGAGGTGGCCCGGTCCACAGAGCCTGCGGTCGACTGGGGACGACAGGGAGCCACCGGCGGTTCGCTCTGAGCGAACGCCCTCGGAGGGCTTGGCGGGAAAGCGAGAAGGCCGGCACGGGAAACCGTGCCGGCCTTCTCGCCGAGTGTCCCGTCAGCGGTCCACGAGCCGGTCGAACTGGGTGGTGGTGTGCCGCAGGTGGGCCACCAGTTCCTCGCCGACCTTCGGCTCCGGCGCGTCCGCCGGCACGAAGAGGATCGAGACCTGCATGTGCGGCGGTTCGGCGAACCAGCGCTGCTTGCCGCCCCACACGAACGGGGAGAGGTTCCGGTTCACCGTCGCCAGACCGGCCCGGGCGACGCCCTTGGCGCGCGGCATGACGCCGTGCAGCGCCTTGGGGGCCTCCAGACCCACACCATGCGACGTTCCGCCCGCCACGACCACCAGGAAGCCGTCCGAGGCCGCCTTCTGCTGCCGGTAGCCGAAGCGGTCGCCCTTGGCGACGCGGGTGACGTCCAGGACCGCGCCGCGGTACTCGGTGGCGTCGTGGTCCCCGAGCCACAGCCGCGTGCCGATGCGCGCCCGGAAACGGGTCTGGGGGAACTGCTGCTGCAGCCGGGCGAGATCCTCGGCCTTGAGGTGGCTGACGAACATCGTGTGCAGCGGCAGGCGCGCGGCCCGGAGCCGGTCCATCCAGCCGATGACCTCCTCGACGGCGTCCGAGCCGTCGGTGCGGTCCAGCGGCAGGTGGATGGCGAAGCCTTCCAGCCGAACGTTCTCGATGGCGGAGTGCAGCTGGGCGAGGTCCTGCTCGCTGATGCCGTGCCGCTTCATCGAGGACATCACCTCGATCACCACACGGGCGCCGACGAGGCCGTACACACCGTCTATCGAGGAGACGGAGCGGATCACGCGGTCCGGCAGCGGTACGGGCTCCTCACCGCGCCGGTACGGCGTCAGCACCAGCAGGTCGCCGCCGAACCAGTCCTTGATCCGGGCGGCCTCGTAGGTCGTGCCGACGGCCAGGACGTCCGAGCCCAGACGGGTGGCCTCCTCCGCCAGCCGTTCGTGCCCGAAGCCGTAGCCGTTGCCCTTGCAGACCGGCACCAGGCCGGGGAACTGCTCCTGCACGTGCTTGTGGTGCGCCCGCCAGCGCGCGGTGTCGACGTAGAGCGTGAGCGCCATGGCCGGACCTGGAACCTTTCTCGTGGTTGCCGTGAATCGGCGATGCGGTGATTCGGTGAATCGGTGATGCGGTGGATCAACGATTGCGGGGGATCAGCGGTGTCGCGGGACGGCGGTCGCCGCGGGCCGGGAGTGGGGAAGCACCGAAGGGCGCGTCACCGGCGCGACATATACATGTCGAGCGCCTTGTGCAGCAGCTTGTTCAGCGGGAAGTCCCATTCGCCGAGGTACTCGGCGGCCTGGCCGCCCGTGCCCACCTTGAACTGGATGAGCCCGAAGAGGTGGTCGGTCTCGTCCAGCGAGTCGGAGATGCCCCGCAGGTCGTAGACCGTGGCGCCGAGCGCGTAGGCGTCGCGCAGCATCCGCCACTGCATGGCGTTCGAGGGACGGACCTCGCGGCCGATGTTGTCGGAGGCACCGTAGGAGTACCAGACGTGCCCGCCGACGATCAGCATGGTCGCCGCCGACAGGTTCACACCGTTGTGCCGGGCGAAGTACAGGCGCATGCGGTTGGGGTCCTCGGTGTTGAGGGCCGTCCACATGCGCTGGAAGTACGACAGGGGGCGCGGCCGGAAGTGGTCGCGCACAGCCGTGATCTCGTAGAGACGCTGCCACTCTTCGAGGTCCTGGTAGCCGCCCTGGACGACCTCGACGCCGGCCTTCTCGGCCTTCTTGATGTTGCGGCGCCACAGCTGGTTGAAGTTCTTGTGCACCTCTTCCAGGGACCGGTTCGCCAGCGGCACCTGGTAGACGTAGCGCGGCTGGACGTCGCCGAAGCCGGCGCCGCCGTCCTCCCCCTGCTGCCAGCCCATGCGACGCAGCTTGTCGGCCACCTCGAAGGCGCGCGGCTCGATGTGGTCGGCCTCGATGTCGCGCAGGCGCTTGACGTCGGGGTTCTGGATGCCCTGCTTGATGGACGCCGCCTCCCAGCGCCGGATGATCACCGGCGGGCCCATCTTCACCGAGAAGGCGCCCTGCTGCTTCAGGTGAGCCAGCATCGGCTCGATCCATTCCTGCAGGTTGGGCGCGTACCAGTTGATGACCGGGCCCTCGGGCAGGTAGGCGAGGTAGCGCTTGATCTTGGGCAGCTGCCGGTAGAGAACCAGGCCCACACCGACCAGTTCGCCGGTGCGGTCGTCGAACCAGCCGAGGTTCTCCGAGCGCCACTCGGCCTTGACGTCAGCCCAGGCCGGGACCTGCATGTGGCTCGCCGACGGCAGGCTCTGGATGTACGCCAGATGCTGCTCTCGACTGATGGTCCTCAGGGTCAGGCTCATTCGGGGCGCTCCTCGGGCTGGTGTGTCCCCATGGGTTCAGGGGCTCCGGCTCTCGCGCGAAGCCTACTGCGCCGTGGGAGCGCGTCGTCTGGGCGTACGAATCTCCGCCCCGGCGCGAGGCCGGCCGGGGCGGAGTCCGGTGTGCGGAAAGGGGTGCCCGGCGTCAGCCGATGAGGCCGCCGTGCGCCATGCCCAGGAAGAACCCGACGCCCGATGCGCCGAGGCCCAGGATGAGGCCGAAGCGTTCCCGGGTCGTCTCCGAGATCCACTGGCCGTACGCACCCGTGAGGATGCCCACCAGACCGGCCCAGGAACTGAGAATGTGCAGGTCGTCTTCGATGATCGCCGTGAGGAAGGCGGTGAGGCCCAGCACCAGGGTCACGGCGAGGAGGGCGTCCTGGAGGGGGTGGGGCTTTCCGTCCGTGGCGAGAAGGCCGCCGCCGGTGTTGGGTCGCAATGCCTGTGCCATAGGGCACCTCCTGCGAAAGTCGGCGCATCGTAGCGCCATACACACCCGATGTGTACAGATTGGCTGCCCCGGCGGCCGGATTTCAACCGGAAGCCACCGGGCGGGTAGTGTGTACCGTCTGCACCGGTGTCTGCCCATGCCATGGCGAGGGGTTCTCCACAGGACCCCTGATTGTCAGTGGTGGCCGATACCGTTGCCTACGCATCACAACCCTCCTGCCACGGAACGACCGTGGCCGCTGAGTCCAAAGGAGGTGGGTTCCACATGCGTCACTACGAGGTGATGGTCATCCTCGACCCCGACGTCGAGGAGCGCGCTGTCTCCCCGCTGATCGAGAACTTCCTCTCTGTCGTCCGTGACGGCGGCGGAAAGGTCGAGAAGGTCGACACCTGGGGTCGTCGTCGTCTCGCGTACGAGATCAAGAAGAAGCCCGAGGGCATCTACTCGGTCATCGACCTGCAGGCCGAGCCTGCGGTCGTCAAGGAGCTCGACCGCCAGATGAACCTGAACGAGTCGGTCCTCCGGACCAAGGTCCTCCGTCCCGAGACCCACTGAGCTTCCCCGCTCAGCTGATCCCGGGATTCGAGTAGCAAGCAGCCAGAGCAAACCCGCCGAGAGGTTCCCCCATGGCAGGCGAGACCGTCATCACGGTGGTCGGCAATCTTGTCGACGACCCCGAGCTGCGCTTCACCCCCTCCGGTGCGGCCGTCGCGAAGTTCCGTGTCGCGTCCACTCCCCGCACCTTCGACCGCCAGACGAACGAGTGGAAGGACGGCGAGAGCCTGTTCCTGACCTGCTCGGTCTGGCGTCAGGCGGCGGAGAACGTCGCCGAGTCGCTCCAGCGAGGCATGCGCGTCATCGTGCAGGGCCGGCTGAAGCAGCGGTCCTACGAGGACCGTGAGGGCGTCAAGCGCACGGTCTACGAGCTGGATGTCGAGGAAGTCGGCGCCAGCCTGCGCAACGCCACGGCCAAGGTCACCAAGACCACCGGCCGGGGCGGCCAGGGCGGCTACGGCGGTGGCAGTGGCAGTGGCGGCGGCCAGGGTGGCGGCGGCTGGGGCGGCGGCCCCGGCGGCGGTCAGCAGGGCGGCGGCGCTCCCGCCGACGACCCGTGGGCGACCGGCGCTCCCGCCGGTGGCAACCAGGGCGGTGGCGGCGGCTGGGGTGGAAACTCCGGCGGCGGTGGCGGCGGCTACTCGGACGAGCCCCCCTTCTAGGGGTCGGCTCGCACCCACACTTCTTGATCACACAGGAGATACACCATGGCGAAGCCGCCTGTGCGCAAGCCGAAGAAGAAGGTCTGCGCTTTCTGCAAGGACAAGGTCACGTACGTGGACTACAAGGACACGAACATGCTGCGGAAGTTCATTTCCGACCGCGGCAAGATCCGTGCCCGCCGCGTGACCGGCAACTGCACGCAGCACCAGCGTGACGTCGCCACGGCCGTGAAGAACAGCCGTGAGATGGCGCTGCTGCCCTACACGTCCACCGCGCGATAAGGGAAGGGTGACCGACACATGAAGATCATCCTCACCCACGAGGTCTCTGGCCTCGGTGCCGCCGGCGACGTCGTCGACGTCAAGGACGGTTACGCTCGCAACTACCTGATCCCGCGGAAGTTCGCTATCCGCTGGACCAAGGGTGGCGAGAAGGACGTCGAGCAGATCCGTCGTGCTCGCAAGATCCACGAGATCCAGACCATCGAGCAGGCCAACGCTGTGAAGGCCCAGCTCGAGGGTGTCAAGGTCCGTCTGGCCGTCCGCTCCGGCGACGCCGGTCGTCTCTTCGGTTCCGTCACCCCGGCCGACATCGCCTCGGCGATCAAGGCTTCCGGTGGCCCCGAGGTCGACAAGCGCCGCATCGAGCTCGGCTCGCCGATCAAGACGCTGGGCGCCCACCAGACGTCCGTGCGTCTGCACCCCGAGGTTGACGCCAAGGTCAGCATCGAGGTCGTCGCGGCCTGAGTGCCGCCCTCACTGACGAAGTGAGCGAGGGGGCCGCATCCTTCGGGATGCGGCCCCCTCGTCGTGTCGGCTGCGGGCTGGTTTCACGTGAAACAGGGCCATCAGCGGGTCGATGCTTGTTTCACGTGAAACGCGTCCTCGGCTTTCCCTGCACCGTCAGCGCGTCGCGCCAGTCACGATCCAGCGCCCCGACCGGCTCCGCAGCCACAAGGTGAGCATCCTGACGATCATCATCAACGTCATCGTGGCCCACAGGGCGGTGAGTCCACCGCCGAGCACGGGGACCAGCAGGGCGGCAGGTGTGAAGACCGCCAGCGTGATCAGCATGGCCCACGCCAGATAGGGGCCGTCACCGGCGCCCATGAGGACCCCGTCCAGGACGAAGACGATCCCGGAGATCGGCTGGGAGAGGGCGACGATGATGAGGGCGGGCAGTGCCACGTCCTTGACCGCCGGATCACTGGTGAACAGAGGCAGGAAGGCCGGCCGTGCGACGACCACCAGGACACCGAGAACGACCCCGACGGCGATCCCCCACTCCACCATGCGGCGGCACACGGCACGGGCACCCTGGGCGTCACCGGCTCCGAGGTAGCGCCCGATGATGGCCTGTCCGGCGATGGCGATGGCATCCAGGGCGAAGGCCAGCAGACTCCAAAGGGAGAGGATGATCTGGTGGGCGGCAATGTCGGCGTCTCCGAGCCGTGCGGCAACCGCCGTTGCGATCATCAGGATCGCGCGCAAGGAGAGGGTGCGCACCAGCAGGGGCGCACCGGCCTGGGCCGAGGCCCGAATCCCGGCCGCGTCCGGTCGCAGGGAGGCACCGTGCTTGCGTGCTCCCCGCAGTACGACCACGAGGTAGACGCCGGCCATGCCGCACTGGGCGATGACCGTGCCCCACGCGGAACCGGCGATGCCCAGGCCGGCGCCGTAGACCAGCCCCACGTTGAGAGCTCCGTTGGCGACGAAACCGGCGACGGCGACGTAGAGCGGCGTCTTGGTGTCCTGCAGACCGCGCAGGACACCGGTCGCGGCCAGGACGACGAGCATGGCGGGGACGCCGAGGAGGGAGATGCGCAGGTAGGTCGTCGCGTACGGGGCGGCCGCGTCGGACGCGCCGAAGAGGTCCACGAGGTGCGGTGCCGTCGGCAGAGCAACGGCGACCACGGCAGCCCCGAGCAGCAGGGCCAGCCAGATACCGTCCATGCCCTGTCGGATGGCGGCTGGGAGGTCATCGGCGCCCACGCGTCGGGCGACCGCCGCGGTGGTGGCATAGGCGAGGAAGACGAAGACACTGACCGCGGTCACGAGCAAGGCCGAGGCGACGCCGAGTCCGGCGAGTTGTGCGGTGCCCAGATGGCCCACGATGGCGGTGTCGGCCATCAGGAACAGGGGCTCGGCGACCAGCGCGCCGAAGGCCGGCACGGCCAGCGCGACGATCTCTCGGTCGTGCTGTCTACGGTCGGTGGGGCGGCGCTCGGGGGCCTGTGTCATGTGCACCAATCTAATCGTCCACAGGTAAGAGATGCAAAGCTTCAATGACCCTTACTTTTGATCCTGGAGCGCGTGCCGCTGTGCACCATTCGAAGCGATCTTGCTCCGCTGGGAAAAGTTTTTCTCCTGCACAACCGGTGGACGGCAAAGATGCAGGTCAGATGGCTGAGGTGAGAACGGGTCGGAGCTTGTTCACAGGACTGTCCACCGGGTCGTGCACAGGTTTCGTCGAGTTCTCCACAGCATCTGGGCCGTCGTCCACATGGCCTGTGGATAACCAGATTGGCTGACGGTGCCGACGGGCCTACGGTGGTCCGGCGCCCGCTCCGTCCGCCGGTTTTCAAAACGCCACAAAACCGGCCTCCGTCAACCGGAGTTGGGCCTCTCATTTGTCAGTGCCGTGCCGTAGAAAGAAGGGGCATGGCGAGGTCTGCTGCGGCGGACGGGAGGAGGTGGCTCGGTGAGCATTTCCGAGCCCTTGGACGACCCGTGGGCCGACAGCGGTCCCAGTGATCGTCTGCCCGCCTCCCGCCGACGCGGCGACGGAGCGCGGGGCCGCGACGAACAGCACGAGCGCGGCAGGGACAACGGATGGGACGGCGGTTCGGCCCCGTCGTTCGAGCGGGTGCCGCCCCAGGACATCGAGGCGGAGCAGTCCGTCCTCGGCGGCATGCTCCTCTCCAAGGACGCCATCGCCGACGTCGTCGAGATCCTCAAGGGACACGACTTCTACAAGCCGGCCCACGAAACGATCTACCAGGCCGTCCTGGACGTCTACGCCAAGGGCGAGCCGGCCGACCCCATCACCATCGCCGCCGAGCTGACCAAGCGCGGCGAGATCAACAAGGTCGGCGGGGCCTCGTACCTGCACACCCTCGTCCAGACGGTGCCCACAGCGGCGAACGCGGCGTACTACGCGGAGATCGTCCACGAGCGGGCGGTGCTGCGCCGTCTCGTCGAGGCGGGCACGCGCATCACGCAGATGGGATACGCGGCGGACGACGACGTCGACGAGATCGTCAACCGCGCCCAGGCGGAGGTCTACGCGGTCACCGAGCAGCGCACCAGCGAGGACTACCTCCCGCTGGGCGACATCATGGAGGGCGCGCTCGACGAGATCGAGGCGATCGGCTCACGCAGCGGCGAGATGACGGGCGTACCGACGGGCTTCACCGACTTCGACTCGCTGACCAACGGTCTGCACCCCGGTCAGATGATCGTCATCGCCGCGCGTCCCGCCATGGGCAAGTCGACGCTCGCACTCGACTTCGCCCGGGCGGCGTCGATCAAGAACAACCTGCCGAGCGTGATCTTCTCCCTCGAGATGGGACGCAACGAGATCGCGATGCGCCTGCTGTCCGCCGAGGCCCGGGTCGCCCTGCACCACATGCGGTCCGGCACGATGACGGACGAGGACTGGACGCGTCTGGCCCGGCGGATGCCGGACGTCTCGGCCGCGCCCCTCTACATCGACGACTCCCCGAACCTGTCGATGATGGAGATCCGCGCCAAGTGCCGGCGCCTCAAGCAGCGCAACGACCTGAGACTGGTCGTCATCGACTACCTGCAGCTGATGCAGTCCGGCGGTTCCAAGCGGGCCGAGAGCCGCCAGCAGGAGGTCTCGGACATGTCCCGTAACCTCAAGCTGCTCGCCAAGGAGCTGGAGATCCCGGTCATCGCGCTCTCTCAGCTGAACCGTGGCCCCGAGCAGCGTACGGACAAGAAGCCGATGGTCTCCGACCTGCGTGAGTCCGGCTCCATCGAGCAGGACGCCGACATGGTCATCCTGCTGCACCGCGAGGACGCGTACGAGAAGGAGTCCCCACGCGCGGGTGAGGCCGACCTGATCGTGGCCAAGCACCGTAACGGCCCGACGGCAACGATCACGGTGGCCTTCCAGGGTCACTACTCCCGCTTCGTGGACATGGCGCAGACCTGATCGCCCGGATCACCGGGCGTCGCGGCGATCCGCGTGCTGGACGAGGTGCCACCCCGGTGGAGCACACCAGGTGCATGAATCGAGAGAACCCGCTCCGCCGGCGGTGAAATGTGTCGACTCCGGGGTCATCGGCGGGTGGACTGAGGGCATGACGACACCTCAGGAAGAGCTGCTCCCCGCCACGCGACGGGCGTTGCTGCACCGGGTCGCGGTGGCCCAGGCCGAGGGACGGGCACCCTCGCTCGTCGCGGCCGTCGTGCGTGACGGGCGGGCGGTGTGGCACGGGAGCCGGTCCTCGGTGGAGGGGCACGTGCCCGACGAGAACACGCAGTACCGCGTCGGCTCGATCACCAAGACCTTCACCGCCGTTCTCGTGATGCGCCTGCGTGACGAAGGGCTGGTCGGGCTCGACGATCCCCTGGAGAAGCACCTGCTGGGCACCGGCGCCGGGGAGGTCACGATCGCCCAACTGCTGGCGCACACCGGCGGGCTGGCGGCCGAGACCCCCGGGCCGTGGTGGGAGCGCACTCCGGGTTCCCTCCGGCCGGAACTGTCCGACGTCCTCGGCGAGCAGCCCCTGGTCCACCCCGTCGGTCGGCGGCACCACTACTCGAACCCTGGTTACACGCTCCTGGGCGCGCTCGTCGAAGAGGTGCGGGGGACGTCCTGGGAAGAGGCACTACGGCGGGAAGTGCTCGAACCGCTGGGATTGGACCGAACCGGCGTCCGACCGGAAGCCCCCCACGCGGGTGGCTGGGCCGTGCACCCCTGGGCGGACGTCCTGTTGCCCGAACCGGTCGAGGATCTCGGGCGGATGGCCCCGGCCGGCCAGCTCTGGTCCACGACGGGGGATCTGGCCCGGTTCGCCTCCTTCCTGGTGCGGGGCGACGAACGGGTTCTGAGCGCCGACTCCTTGCGGGAGATGCGGACCCCGGCGGCACCCGCAGAAGCGGCGGACGTGATGTCCGGTGACGCCTACGGTCTCGGCATGCAGGTCCAGCGACGGCACGGCCGGCTCCTCGTCGGGCACACCGGCTCCCTGCCGGGGTTCCTGGCCACTGTGGCCATCAGCGTGGAGGACGATGTGGCGGCGGTCGTTCTGGCCAACTGCACCTCCGGCCCCGCGGTGGCCACGGTCGCCGCCGATCTGGTCCGGATCGTGGCCGAAGCCGAGCCGCGCATCCCCGCCCCGTGGACGCCGCTGCGCCAGGCCGATCCGGCGGTGCTGGAGCTGGCGGGTCAGTGGTACTGGGGGACGTACGCCTTTGCCCTGCGCTTCCTGTCCGACGGGCTGGCCTCACTGGAGCCGCTGTCCGGCAACGGACGCCGTTCACGGTTCCGGCCGAACGGTGACGGCTCCTGGACCGGTCTGGAGGGTTACTACGCCGGCGAGCTGCTGAAGGTCATGCGAGGGGGTGACGGGCGCGTCGATCATCTCGATGTGGGGTCGTTCGTGTTCACACGTCAGCCCTATGAGCAGGGAGCTGACGTGCCGGGCGGAGTCGACGCCGACGGGTGGCGCGGGATCGACCGGAAGGCGTGAGGGCGGGGGCCGCTGTTTCACGTGAAACAGCGGCCCCTCGCGAGTTCGGTCAGAGCTGGAGCTTGAAGCCGGTGTGCGAGGCCTCGAAGCCGAGTCGCTCGTAGAAACGGTGAGCGTCGACACGGGTCTTGTCGGAGGTCAGCTGCACCAACTGACAGCCCTGCTCGCGGGATGCGTCGATGGCCCATTCGATGAGCTGAGTGCCGAGGCCGCTGCCCCGTTCGTCGGCGTGGATGCGCACACCTTCGATGATCGACCTGGTGGACCCCCGCCGGGACAGCCCGGGGATGATCGTCAGCTGGAGCGTGCCGACGACCCTGTTCTCCCGGACCGCCACCACCACATGCTGGTTCGGATCGGCGCTGAGCCGCTCGAGCGCCGCCAAGTACGGCGTCAGGTCGTCCGGTGATTCCCGACGGGCACCCAAGGGGTCGTCCGCGAGCATGACGACGATCGCCGGGACGTCGTCGGCGACGACAGGACGTATTTCAAGATCTCCCATAGCGGCACCCTACGCAGGTGGCCCGCCGTCCGGCCCCCTTTTCAGGCCGGTACCGGGGCTTTCAGCGTCTCGACGACCCGGACCAGGGGAGCCAGCTCGGGGTTCTTCGCCGCCTCGTCGAGGGCCTCGCGCAGAGCGGCGTCGTTGGTGGGCCGTGCTGCCTCGAGCAATGCCAGGCCCGCCTCGGTGACGTTCGTGTAGATGCCCCGGCGGTCGGTGGGGCAGAGGTAGCGCTCCAGGAGTCCGCGGTCCTCAAGCCGGGTGACCAGGCGCGTGGTGGCGCTCTGGCTGAGGACGACCGCGTCCGCCACCTGCTTCATCTGCAGATGACCCCCCTCGCCGTCGTGTTGTCGGCTGAGTACGTCCAGCAGGGAGTATTCGCGCGCACTCAGGTCGTGCTGGGCCTGTAGGGCGCGCTCGATGTGGGCCTCGATCCTCCCGTGAAGCAGGGAGAGGGCGCACCACCCCTGGGCGAGGGCGGTGAGCGCGGGGTCCGTCGCTGTCATTGGCGTTTCCTCCGTCCCGAGCGGCTGTCTTCCAGGATAGGGTAACGCCGCAATAGACGGCGGTTGCGTATAGCCCGCGTGTGCAACTATTGTGGACGCACGCAAAGCGCTCCTGCAATCGTCTGGGAAGGTAACCCCTCCATGCCTCTCGCGCTTCTGGCCCTCGCGATCGGGGCCTTCGGGATCGGAACGACAGAGTTCGTGATCATGGGCTTGCTGCCCGAGGTCGCCGCCGACTACGGGGTCTCCATCCCCACCGCCGGCTACCTGGTGACCGGATACGCGCTCGGTGTGATGTTCGGCGCCCCGCTGATGACCGTGCTCGGCACCAAGGTCTCCCGCAAGCGGATGCTGATGCTCCTGATGGGCCTGTTCATCGCCGGCAATCTGCTCTCGGCCATCGCCCCGACCTTCTCCGTCATGCTGATCGGGCGAATCGTCGCCTCGCTCGCCCACGGCGCCTTCTTCGGTATCGGCTCGGTGGTCGCGGCCGACCTCGTCGCCCCGCACAAGCGGGCCGGAGCCATCGCGATGATGTTCACCGGCCTGACCGTCGCCAACGTCGTCGGAGTCCCGCTGGGCACGCTCGTCGGCCAGTCCATCGGCTGGCGGGTCACCTTCGCCATCGTGGCCGCCCTCGGCGTGATCGGCCTGGCAGGCATCGCCCGGCTCGTCCCCGACATGCCCAAGGCGCAAGGCGTGCACCTGCGGCACGAACTGGCCGCCCTCAAGAACGTGCAGGTGCTGCTCGCGATGGCGATGACCGTCCTCGGCTTCGGCGGAGTCTTCGCGGCCATCACCTACATCGCGCCGATGATGACCCACGTCGCCGGCTTCGCCGACGGCTCGGTCACCTGGCTGCTCGTCCTCTTCGGCCTCGGCATGGTCGGTGGCAACCTGGTCGGCGGCAAGTTCGCGGACCGCGCCCTGATGCCCATGCTGTACGTCTCCCTGGGCGCTCTGGCCGTCGTGCTGGCGCTGTTCACACTCACCGCCCATGACAAGGCGCTCTCCGCCGTCACCATCGCCCTGATCGGTGCCCTCGGATTCGCCACCGTGCCGCCGCTGCAGAAGCGGGTCCTGGACCAGGCACACGGAGCCCCCACCCTGGCCTCGGCGCTGAACATCGGCGCATTCAACCTCGGCAACGCCCTGTCCGCCTGGCTCGGCGGCATCGTGATCGCCGCGGGCCTCGGCTACACCGCCCCCAACTGGGTGGGCGCCGCTCTCGCCGCGGCCGCCCTGGTCCTGGCCGTCCTCTCGGCCGCCCTGGAACGCCGTGGCAGCGCTACCACCTCTGTCGTCGAGGGTCCCACTGCCGCCGAGCAGCGGGTCAGCGTCCACCAGTGAGCATCCGGCCCGCCCAGACCCACCTCGTCCCCCGCCTCACTCGCTCGACCACTCTTCAGGAGAAGCACCTCATGAGCACCACCACCGCCGTCGCCCCGCTGACCACGCAGGACGCCGACGCCCTCGTCACCGCCGCCGGCCGTGCCGCCGAGGCCGCAGGCGTCACCGTCAGCATCACCGTCCTCGACGCGGGAGGGCACCTGCTCGCCTTCCGACGCGACGACCGTGCCGTGCTGATCTCCGGTGAGACCAGCACCCGCAAGGCCTACACCGCCCTCCAGCTGAACGCGCCCACCTCCGACCTCGTGGACGCCGTGCAGCCCGGCGGCCTCTTCCACACGCTGCCGACCGCGCTCGACCGGCCGCTGCTGTTCATCGCCGGCGGAGTACCCGTGCGCCGCGACGGCCGCCTGATCGGCGCGATCGGCGTGGGCGGCGGCGCTCCGGAGCAGGACCACGCCTTCGCCACGGCGGCCGTGGAATCCCTCGCCTAACCGGCTCCCGCAGCGTGAACGCCGGCTCCCCCAACCCGGGGGAGCCGGCGTTCGTCGTCTCGGAACGTCAGCCCGCCGCGACCGTGACCGGAGCGAACCGCCGACTCCAGTCCCCGGGGAGCTCGGTGATGCCGTACGTCATCACCGCGTTGAAGGCGATGGACTCCAGGCCGCGTTCCTTCACCCAGGCCAGTAGGTCTTGGTGCCGCACGTCGATGTCGGTGCGCAGGGGGCGATCGGTGTGGGCGGCGAGAGAGGCGATGAGGGCCTGGGCCACCGCCGTGTCCCGGGCGATGAGAGGGCCGACCACATGGGTGGCCATGTTCGGCCATGCGGCCGCGTAGCCGATGATCCGCCCATTCTCCTCGGCGACGCGCAACTGGTCGGCGAAGGCGGGCAGTCGCGTGACGATATGTGTGCGGTCCGCCCCGAAGACCTGCTCGTCGAGCCGGAGGATCGCCGACAGATCCTCGGCGGTGGCCGCACGGGTGGCGACCCCGGATTCGGATCCGCCGGGAACGAAGTGCCCGCTCACCATCTCGGCTCGTCCGGTGACCTTGAAGCCGAGCTCCTCGTAGAGAGGCCGGCCGTACGGCGTGGCATGCAGAGTGAGAGGCGTGGTGCCCATCTCCGCCACGACGTACTGCATCAGACGGCGGCCCACACCTTGCCGAGCGTGCCGTCCCGCCACGAGCACCATGCCGATGGCGGCCAGGGCGGGACGGTCCTGGGGGCCGTACTCGGTGACGACACAGGCGCTCACGAGTCCGCCCTCGGGATCATTGATGCCGTAGGCCTTGCCTGCTGTGAGGAGGAACTGCCACTTGTGCTCCTCCCGTGGCCACCCCCGGTCTTCGGACAGATCGGCGCAGGCGGTGAGGTCGCGAAGCGTCAGACGGCGAACGGGCAGAGAGGCAAGGGAAGGAGTCGGCACGCAGGTCAGGCTGTCCGACGATGACCCCCTGCGTCCACCTGTTTCGGTGGAGAGGTGCGAGCTTTTGGCCAGTTGTAGCCGCTCGCACAGCCAGCGGTCAGGTGCTGGTCGTTTCACGTGAAACACGGCGGAAGAGCACCATGACGTCTTCCTGCCGATGAGCCGGCCATGGCCGGGTACTGGCCACCGGTTCAGCCCAGGTCGGGCGCGTGCATGGCACGGACACCCTCGATGTTGCCGTCCAGGTAGTGCCGCAGTGACAGGGGAACGAGATGCACCGAGGCGATGCCGACACGGGTGAACGGCACGCGCACGATCTCGTACTCCCCGATGGGCTCGTCCACCTCGGGACCGTGGCGGAGCGAGGCGTCCATGGACTCCAGGTGGCAGACGAAGAAGTGCTGCACCTTCACACCCGTGGCGCCACCGTCGTCGCCGATGTGCTCCACGGTGTCGACGAAGCACGGCACCACGTCGCTGATCTTCGCGCCGAGCTCCTCGTACACCTCGCGGTGCAGGGCGTCGACGACGGTCGGGTCGTCGGGTTCCACCCCGCCGCCGGGCGTGACCCAGTACGGGTCCACACCCGGTTTCGTGCGCTTGATCAGGATCAGATCGTCACCGTCCAGCAGAACGGCGCGGGCGGTGCGCTTGACCACGGGTCGGACGGTCATGGGGAAAATGTGGCCCGGCTGGTTCCACGTGAAACATCGCCTCACAGGTCCGCAAGGGTTCCCAGGCTGAGGCGCTGCCCGTGCGGCCTCAGCACCGCCCGCACCTGCCTGCCTTCCGGCCGCCCCGCAGTCAACAGGGAACTGTCGCTGCCCCCGGGGGCATCAGGGCGTCGACGCGTCCAGAGCGTGCAGCAGGTCCGCCACCAGGTCCTCCGGGTCCTCGGCGCCGACCGAGAGGCGGATGAAGCCTTCCGGCACCGCGTCCCCGCCCCAGCGCCCGCGCCGCTCCGCTGTGGAGCGCACTCCGCCGAAGCTCGTAGCGTCGTCCACGATCCGCAGTGCCTCGAGGAAGCGATCGGCCTGCTCACGCGAGGGCAGGGTGAAGGACACCACGCAGCCGTAGCGCCGCATCTGCTGCGCGGCGATCTTGTGCGAGGGGTCCTCGGGCAGCCCCGGGTAGCGCAGTCCCGTCACCTCAGGGCGGTCGCGGAGCGTCTCCGCGACCGTCAGCGCCGTCGCGCACTGCCGGTCGACCCGCATCTGCAGGGTCGCGATCGACCGATGGGCGAGCCAGGCCTCCATCGGGCCGGGGATCGCGCCGACGATCTTGCGCCAGCGGCGCACCGCGGCCATGGCCTCGGAGTCGCGGCCGGCGACGTAGCCCAGCAGGACGTCGCCGTGCCCGGTGAGCTGCTTGGTACCGCTGGCCACCGCGAAATCGGCACCCAGCTCCAGCGGACGCTGGCCCAGCGGGGTCGCCAGGGTGTTGTCCACGGCGACGAGGGCGCCCCGCGCGTGTGCCGCCTCGGCGAGCCGCCTGACGTCGCACACATCGAGCCCGGGGTTCGACGGGGTCTCGATCCACAGCAGCTTCGCGCCGTCGAGGACGCCGAGCTGAGCGTCACCGCCGGTCGGGGCGGTGCGCACCTCGACGCCGTACGCCTCCAGCTGGGCGCGCACGAGGGGGAGCGCCTGGTAGCCGTCGTCGGGCAGGACGCACACGTCGCCGGTGCGCAACTGGGAGAAGAGCACCGCGGAGATCGCGGCCATGCCCGAAGCGAAGACGAGCGTCTCGGCGTCATCGTGCCCGGGGGCCTCCAGCTCACCGATGGCGCGTTCCAGCAGCGTCCAGGTGGGGTTCTCGTCACGGCCGTAGGTGTAGGGGCCGGCGGGGTCGCCCGGCAGGTGGAAGTGGGCGGCGAAGACGGGGCCGGGCAGGGTGGGCTCGTGCTTCACCGGTTCGGGCAGCCCGGCCCGCACCGCACGTGTGCCGTCCCCGGCAAGCGTGTGACCCGCAGCGGATTCGCTCATGCCGCTCTTCCTTCCATGTCCTCGCGCACTGCGGCGAGCAGACCGTCGCTCGCCGCCTCCACCATCTCAAGACACGCGTCGAAGCCTTCGGCGCCCCCGTAGTAGGGGTCCGGAACGTCGAGGTCGTCGCCGGCGGCGGGGTCGTACGAGCGCAGGAGCCGTACCTTTCGTGCGTCCTGTTCCGTCGGGGCCAGGCGGCGCAGGTCCGCGAGGTGGCCGGAGTCGAGCGCGATCACCAGGTCGAGGCCCTGGAACCACGACGGCTGGAACTGCCGGGCCGTGTGACCGGTGGCGTAGCCGTTCTCCGCCAGGACGGCCGCGGTGCGCGGGTCGGCGGCGTCGCCCTCGTGCCAGCCGCCCGTTCCGGCACTGTCGACCACCACCTCGCCCTCCAGCCCGGCCTCCGCGACTCGCGTGCGGAACACGATCTCGGCCATGGGGGAGCGGCAGATGTTGCCCGTGCAGACGAAGCAGACGCGGTACGTCATGCCGCTCAGTCCCCGTCCGGCAGGACGACGTTCAGCGCCCAGGAGACGACCGAGATGATCAGGCCGCCCAGGACGGCGGTCCAGAAGCCCTCCACGTGGAAGCTGAGGTCGAACAGGCCGGCCAGCCATGAGGTCAGCAGCAGCATCAGCGCGTTGACGATCAGCGTGAACAGGCCCAGCGTCAGGATGAGCAGCGGTAGGCTCAGCAGCTTGACGACCGGCTTGACCAGGAAGTTCACCAGGCCGAAGAGCAGCGCCACGACGATCAGCGTGCCGATCTCCTTGGCCGTGCTGTCACCGGTCAGGGTGATCTTGTCGAGCAGCCACACCGCGACGGCCAGGGCGCCCGCGTTGGCGATCGTCTTGACTAGGAAATTCTTCATGTGTCTGATCGTGGCAGACGTGATCGGACGCGGGCACAAGAGGCAGGGGCGGACAAGGCATGAAGGCATTCCGGCTGGACGAACTGGAGGCGGAGCGCGCCGCCAACGAGGGCGCCTACCTGCAGTTTCTTCGCGAGCAGAACATGTCGGTCGGCCTGTACGCACTCGACGCCGGCGAGCAGGATCCACAGAAGCCGCACCACCAGGACGAGGTCTACCTCGTGGTGAGCGGCCGCGCCTCGATCACCGTCGGCCTGGAGACGACCCAGGTGGCGCGCGGCAGCGTGGTCTACGTACCGGCGGGCGTGGCCCACAAGTTCCACCACATCACCGAGGACCTGAGGGTCGTGGTGGTCTTCTCTCCGCCCGAGAGCTGACGCGGCGCCTCGGGGTTCCCTAGGGGTTCGGTCAGGGGGAGACGGGGGGTGCGAGGCCCCCGCCGGGCCCCTTCGCGGACCTAGCATCGAGTGCAGGACACCAGAGATCCGCACAACCGACAGGACCCGGCGCGAACGGGCGGAGAGGCAAGGACGAGGGCGATGCGAGAGATCTTCGCGGGACTGCCGTGGTGGGTGAAGTGGGTCGCGGTGCCGGTCATCGCCCTGGTCGTGTTCGGCGGACTCATCGCCAGCGTGGTGGGGTTCGTCATCGGGCTGCTCTTCAAGCTACTGGTCTTCGTGGCCCTGGTCGGCGGACTGATCTACGTCGTACGGAAGTTCACCTCGAGTTCTTCGTCCCGCAGCGACTGGTGAGACCCGTGGGACACCGGTGGGGGTAAAGGGAAACGGGTGGGATCACCGGTTCCCTCGGGCGGGGGAAGTTTCCCGCTCGGGCCGTCTGGGCGCGGCGGCGGGCGAATAGAGTCCAGAACCGACGCGGGGACAACCCCGCGAGCGGCCCCCACCCGTGTATCCCGCACGGTCTCCCCCTCGCGCTCCGGGAGTGACCCTTGGTCCCCGCCGACACCGCCACCGTCCACCTGCACGCGGTCCCCGCGCAGCCCCGCTCGGCGGCGTGCGTCCCACCCCTGCCGCCCGCCGCAGCGCCGGCGACGCTCATCGGGTCCGTGCAGCGCGCGATGCGCCTGCTGGAGACCGTCGCCCGGCACGAGTACGGTGCCCCGGCCAAGCAACTGGCCCGCGAGACGGGGCTGGCCCTGCCCACGACCTACCACCTGCTGCGCACGCTGGTGCACGAGGGATATCTGCGCCGGGACAAGGGGCTGTTCTTCCTCGGCGAGGCCGCCGAGCGGCTGAGCAGCAGCGGAGCACGGCAGAAACGTCGCAGCACGGTGGTGGACGCCCTCGCGCACTGGCGTGACACCCTCGGCGTGCCCGTGTACTACGCGGTGTACCGCGAGGGCGAGATCGAGATCATGTGCGTCTCCGACAGCCCCGGTACCCCGGCGGTGGAGGAGTGGGCCGACTTCCGCGAGACGGGGCACGCGCATGCGATCGGGCAGTGTCTGCTGTCCCAGCTCGACGAGGAGGCCCGCCGGGACCACCTCGACCGCTATCCCGTGCAGGCGCTCACGCCGTACACGGTGCGGGACAGCCACAACTTGCTGAGGCGGCTGGAGCGGATCCGGCGGATGGAGCCGGTGACCGAACGTCAGGAGTACGCCTTGGGCGCGGTCTGCGCGGCGATCCCTCTCACACTGGGCGCCACGGCCGCGACCATCGCCATCTCACTGCCGGCCCACCAGGAGCACCGTCTGCTGCCTGCGGCCCGGCAGTTGCAGTCCGAGATCGGCCGGATGCTCGGCTCGCTGGCACTCTCTATCAGTATGTGAAAACTCACTCCTTGTGATCTGCTGTGTACGTTCAGCAAGATTCCTCCCAGTGTCAGAGGTTCGTACCCGGCCAGTCGACGGCGAATGACGGGGTTATCGATGCGCGAGTCCGTACAGGCAGAAGTCATGATGAGCTTTCTCGTGTCCGAGGAGCTCTCGTTCCGCATTCCGGTGGAATTGCGCTATGAGACCAGTGACCCCTATGCCGTCCGGCTGACGTTCCACTTGCCGGGCGACGCCCCGGTCACCTGGGCTTTCGGGCGGGAGTTGCTGATCGACGGGGTCGGCCGGCCGTGCGGGGAGGGCGACGTGCGGGTCACGCCCGTCGAACCCGACGCCCTGGGCGAGGTGCTGATCCGCCTTCAGGTGGGTAGCGACCAGGCGCTGTTCCGCTCGTCGACGGCCCCGCTGGTGGCCTTCCTCGACCGCACCGACAAGCTGGTGCCACTGGGACAGGAAGGTTCCCTCGCCGACTTCGACGCCCATCTCGACGAGGCGCTGGACCGCATTCTCGCCGAACAGGGCGCGGGCTGACCGGCCGTCCGCGCGGCACGGTGGAGGAACGCTTCACCGAAAGCCGCCGGACGGTTGCGGGAACGTTCTTGCGAGGTGCCGTCGTGACAGAGGGCGGGGTGCTGCCGCCGGGGAGGAGGGTGTCACCCGGGGCGCGTCAGCGCTTGCGGCGCCGGCCTCTGCCTCCACGCGCGGGCGCGGCGGCCTCCGCGGCCGGCTGCGATCCCGGGCGGTCGGCGGAGACCACGAGCGCCGCCAGGGCCGTGGTGACCGGCACCGAGGCGACCAGGCCGATCGAGCCGACCAGCGTGCGCACGATCTCCTCGGCGACCAGCTCGCTGTTGGCGACCGTCCCCACACTGCTCTGCGCGATCGAGAACAGCAGCAGCAGCGGCAACGCGGCACCCGCGTAGGCCAGGACGAGCGTGTTGACGACCGAGGCGATGTGGTCGCGGCCGATCCGGATGCCCGCGCGGTACAGCCCCCGCCAGCCCATCGCCGGATTCGCCTCGTGCAGTTCCCACACCGCCGAGGTCTGGGTGACCGTCACGTCGTCGAGCACGCCGAGCGACCCGATGATGACGCCGGCGAGCAGCAGACCGCTCATGTCGATCGTCGGGTAGAGGCCGTGGATGAGGCCGGTGTTGTCGTCGGTGTTGCCGGTGAGGGCGGCCCAGTCGATGAACACCGAGCCCAGGACGCCGATCAGCAGGAGCGAGATGAGGGTGCCCAGCACCGCCACGGAGGTCCGTGCGGACAGGCCGTGACACATGTACAGCGCGATGAGCATGATCGCGCTCGCGCCGACCACCGCCACCAGCAGCGGATTCGAGCCCTGCAGGATCGCGGGCAGGATGAAGAAGTTCAGCACCATGAAGCTGATGGCCAGCGAGATGAGCGCCATGAGGCCCCGCAGCCGCCCGACGACCACCACGGCGACCGCGAAGATGCCGGCGAGCAGGCTGAGGGGCAGCCGCCGGTCGACGTCCGTGACCGAGTACTGCAGGTCCTTCGGCGCGGAGGGCTCGTAGGCGACCACCACGCCCTGGCCCTCGCTCAACTGGCGGGACTGGTCGGGCTGGATGATCTCCGTGAACGTGCGGCCCTTGTCCGGGCCGGTGTCGACCCGGATCGTCGCCCGCTTGCAGGTGCCCTCCTCCTGCTGCACTGCGGACGAGCCCTCGGCGGTGGAGGTGTCGCCGGTGGGCGGGACGCCCTGCGCCCCGGCCTCCTTGCAGCTCACCTCCACGACCTTGGTGACCGTGGCCTGCTGCGTCTGCCGGTCGAATCCGACGCCCGTGCGCTCATGGGCCGGCGCACCTCCCGGCCACAGCACGGCCAGGCCGATCAGTACGGCCGCGGCGAACGGGATCAGGACAGCGGCGATGACCTTGCGCAGATGCTGGGAGACGGGTGCGGCGGGGCCGTGGCTGTGCGAGTGCCCGTGCCCGCCCCCGGGAAAGGGGCCGGAGCCGTGGCCGTTCCCCCGGCCCCCTCCGGGGCCGCTCCCGTGGCCGGGGCCCCTGCCGTGCCCGCCGCCGCCGACGCCGCTGTGCTCACCGCCATGGCCGTGACCGGTTTCGTGACCGTCTCCGTCGCCGGGGCGGAAACCCGCGTCCGGCTCGTATCCCGGCCCCGGGCCTGATCCCCGCTCAGCTCCCGGACCCTGCCCGAAGGCACCCGACGGACCGTGCCCCGGCCCTTCACCCTGGAGTGGCCCCAGCGGCCGTACCCCCGCAGGGCCGCGCCCGTGCCCGGCGACCGGCCCGTGGCCGGAACCGGCGGCCAAGTCGTGGTCGCCTCCCCGGCCGTTGCCGTTGCCGTTGCCGTTGCCGTTGCCGGCGCCGGGTCCGCGGGGCGGCTCGGGCGGTGGGTAGGGGGAGCGATGCGTGGTGGTCACCGACCGATCATCGCAAGAACGAGGGGGGCCCTCTGGTCACCGCGCCAAGATTGCCGCTAGCGTGGAGTCACCTTTTGTACACGCGGGAGCTCGGAGCACCGGGCTGAGAGGGCGCTGACCTTCGTCCCAGCGATGTTTCACATGAAACATCACCGAAGTCGAGTGATGTTTCCCACGGAACGTCGGAGGACGGAAGCCGCTGCGTCGACCGCCGAACCTGTTACCGGGTAATGCCGGCGTAGGGAGTAGGTCTCATGACCAACAAGGACGCACGCACGCCTGCCTCCGTTCAGGACGCACAGTCCGAGGAGGCCGGGAAGTCCATCGGCTGGCACAAGGCGTACCTCGAGGGCAGTCGCCCCGACCTGCGCGTGCCGGTCCGGCAGGTGCACCTCACCAACGGGCGGTCGGTGACGCTGTACGACACGTCCGGCCCGTACACCGATCCCCTCGTCGAGACCGACGTCCGCAGGGGCCTGGCTCCCCTGCGGGAGAACTGGATCGTCGCCCGCGGCGACACCGAGGAGTACGCGGGCCGCCCCGTCCGTCCCGAGGACGACGGCATCAAGCACACCTCACCCCGCGGTGGCCTCCGCAACCTCGACGCCGTCTTCCCGGGACGCCCGCGCCAGCCGCGCCGCAGCCGGGACGGCAAGGCGGTCACGCAGCTCGCATACGCGCAACGGGGTGAGATCACCCCGGAGATGGAGTACGTGGCTGTCCGGGAGAATGTGTCACCCGAGGTGGTGCGGGACGAGATCGCGGCGGGCCGGGCCGTGTTGCCGGCCAACGTCAACCACCCGGAGATCGAGCCGATGATCATCGGCAAGAGGTTCCTGGTGAAGGTCAACGCCAACATCGGCAACTCGGCCGTGACGTCCTCCATCGAGGAGGAGGTCGAGAAGATGACCTGGGCGACCCGCTGGGGTGCCGACACGGTCATGGACCTGTCCACCGGCCGCAACATCCACACCACGCGCGAGTGGGTGCTGCGCAACTCCCCCGTCCCCATCGGCACGGTGCCGCTCTACCAGGCCTTGGAGAAGGTCGACGGCCGGGCCGAGGAGCTGACCTGGGAGATCTACAAGGACACGGTCATCGAACAGGCCGAGCAGGGTGTGGACTACATGACCGTCCACGCCGGTGTGCGCCTCGCCTACGTGCCGCTCACCGCCAACCGGAAGACCGGCATCGTCTCCCGCGGCGGCTCGATCATGGCGGCGTGGTGCCTCGCGCATCACAAGGAGTCGTTCCTGTACGAGAACTTCGAGGAACTCTGCGAGATCCTCGCGGCGTACGACGTCACGTATTCGCTCGGCGACGGCCTCAGGCCCGGTTCGATCGCGGACGCCAACGACGAAGCACAGTTCGCGGAGTTGAGGACGCTCGGGGAACTCAACCGGATCGCGAAGCGTTTCCACGTACAGACCATGATCGAGGGCCCCGGGCACGTCCCGATGCACAAGATCAAGGAGAACATCGACCTTCAGCAGGAGATCTGCGATGAAGCCCCGTTCTATACGCTCGGCCCGCTGACCACCGACGTCGCGCCCGCGTATGACCACATCACCTCCGGCATCGGTGCCGCGATGATCGCCTGGTGGGGCACGGCGATGCTGTGTTACGTCACGCCCAAGGAGCACCTGGGCCTGCCGAACCGCGACGACGTGAAGACCGGCGTCATCACCTACAAGATCGCCGCGCATGCGGCCGACCTCGCCAAGGGGCACCCCGGTGCCCAGGAGTGGGACGACGCCCTGTCCGACGCCCGCTTCGAGTTCCGGTGGGAGGACCAGTTCAACCTGGCCCTCGACCCGGACACGGCCCGGGAGTTCCACGACGAGACACTCCCCGCGGAACCGGCCAAGACGGCCCACTTCTGCTCGATGTGCGGTCCGAAGTTCTGCAGCATGAAGATCTCGCAGGACATCCGCAGGGAGCACGGCGGCACCCGGAGCGAGATCGAGGAGGGCATGGCGCAGAAGTCGAAGGAGTTCGCGGCGAGCGGGAACAGGGTGTACCTGCCGATCGCGGAATGACCTGCCGCTCCACCTAGCGCCCGGGCGGCGGGTGTTCGCCCGGGCGGGTGCCCGGTCCACGCCTGCCCGCGGGCTCGTCCGCCGGGGAGCGTCGGGGCGCCGGGCGCTCGTCGGGGGGCGAGCGCCCGGCGCTAGTCCGGCTGGTGCTCCGGGCCTCCGAAGTCCGGGCTCGTGTAGTCCGGGCTGCTGAAGCTCGGCCGCGAGCCGCGCCCCCCGTCGTCCGGGCTGGAGAAACCCGGGCGGTCGTACCCGAGGTGCGGCATGCGGCTGACCGGTGCCGAGGGCGCGGGGTGGTGCAGCGCGGCGGCCGATCCGGGATCGGCGAGCGCCTCCCGCAGGAACGGCAGGATGCCCCGCTCCAGCAGGGCCTCGCGCCATTCCTCCCGGGCCCGGTCGACCTCTCTGCGCAACTCGCCGTACGGGCCCGTCTCGGCCGTCGGCTTGTTGCGCAGGGCGGTGAGCAGCAACCCGACCGCGGCGACCAGGATGGCGGCCGCGGTCACCGCGCCGAACACCCAGCCGGTGGTGAGCATGGTCCGGGCGAACCCCTGCTCGGGGTCGATCATCCGCAGGATGTAGCCGACGAGCAGGAAGATCGCCGCGGCGGTGCCGGCCAGGACGGGTGCGAGTACAGCGACGACGGCGACGGCGCCCGCGCCGGCGGTCTCGGCGGCGACCTCGCCCACGGTGGCGGCCAGCCCTGCCGCGCCCGTGCCGCCTTCGGCCGAACCCGTGTCGCGCACGGACGTGGAGGTGGACGGCGCGGGCTGACGGAGTTCGTCGCGCACCTTGACGTAGTGCTGGTACTCGGCCGACGCGGCGGCCGTGATGAGCGCGGTGGCGTTCAGCGCCATGGTGCGCAGCTGCTCGGAGTTGAGCCGCTGTCCGACGGCGGACAGTTCCGGACGGTGTGGGGCGGAGCGCAGCGCCTCATCGAGGACCCGCTCGTACTCCTGGCGGTCCTCGCTCAGCAGGTGCTGCGGAACGCTGTTCATGTGCATCCCCCGATGCTCCGTAGGGCTTGGGGCTCGGCATGCTGACGAGCCGTCGGGCAGAAACGGAGGGGAGCCTGCTACGGATAAGCCGATGGTAGAGCGGTGACGGTGTGCGGTGACAGGGGGTTTACCGAAATTGGCCCCTCGGCGGAAGGGCCCCGGGACGGCCGCTGCCGTCCCCGTGAACGGTCAGGTGGCCAGGGGCAGTTGCTGGACCAGCAGTTTCCCGGCCATCGTCACGCCGCCGTCCATCGCGATGGCCAGCCCGTCGGCGTAGACGTGCGGCCCCTCGACGACGGGGTCGGTGGCCTCCTCGTCCTCCTCGGAGCCCGCCTCGCCCAGCAGGTAAGGAATCGGGCTGTGACCGTGGACGATGCGGGTGCCGCCGTAGGTGTCGAGCAGCGAGCGCACGGCGTCGGCGCCGCCCTCGTCGCGGAAGGAGAACCGCTTGGTGAACTTGCGGAACAGGTCCCAGACCTCGTCGGCGTCGTTGCGCGTGAGCGTCTCGCGGACGGTGTCGTTGACCTCCTCGATGGAGCGGCCGTAGTCGAGGTAGGCGGTGGTGTCGGAGTGCACGAGCAGGTGCCCGTCCACCTCCTCGACGGCGTCCAGGCGGGCCATCCACTGCAGGTGGTGGTCCTGGAGGCGGTCCATGTCGGTCTTCTGGCCGCCGTTGAGCAGCCAGGCCGCCTGGAAGGTGGCGGTCCCGGCCCCGGAGTTGACGGGGGTGTCGCCGAAGCGCTTCGCGCCGAGCAGCAGCAGCTCGTGGTTGCCCATCAGCGCCTTGCAGTAGCCGCCGGCGGCGGCGGCCTCGGCGGACAGCCGCATGACCAGGTCGATCACGCCGATGCCGTCCGGGCCGCGGTCGGTGAAGTCGCCCAGGAACCACAGCCGGGCGGTGCCCGCGCACCAGTTGCCGGCGGCGTCGAGCAGCCCCTTCTCCTGCAGGGCGGCCACCAGCTGGTCGAGGTAGCCGTGGACGTCGCCCACGACGTACAGGGGGCCCTGCCCGGTGGCGGCGGACTGCGGGGCGGCGGCGGCTTCGGGTTCGACGGTCACCTGGACAGTGTCACCCCGGTTCACGACGGGAAGGTCGCGCTGGGTCGGCGTGTAGCCCTCGGGATACGTCTCGGCGGGCGGCGGAGCGACCTCGTCGGGGTGGACGCCGTGGACGTACGGACCGGTCTCGTGGACGTACGCGGGCACCCGGAAGTCGCGCAACGTCGCCGTCCGCTCCACCGCGGGTCCCTGACCGGCCCCCTGAGTCATCGACCCCTCCACCATCGCGCCGCATCTGCACCGCATCGGACTGCCTGGTCGTAGCGGCCCGCCGGTGTCGTGGGCCCATCATAGGAATGCGGATCGCGCCATGTGATGACCCAGGGGTGGTGAATCAGAGCAAGACTCCGGTTCGCCGCGGCTTTCGCCCCGATTACGCCGGGCTTCTACCACCGTGGGACCGTCCTCGTGCTTGTTCTCTTCGCGAGAACGATCCCCTCTCTCCGGGGGACCGGCCCCGTTTCCCCCGGAAGTACGACCTTCCGTCACCCGGGGGTGACCACCTGGAAGCGGGACCTCATGTCTCCTCGGGTGACCGCGGCGGGCTGACCGTCGTGCGCGGCGGCCGGCGCTGGGACGACGTGCGCACGATCAGCTCCGTCGGTATCACCTGCTCCACCGGTTGCTCCGACTCGACGCCCTCGATGGCGTCGATGAGGAGCTGGACGACGGCCGTGCCGATGCGCCGCGGCTTCAGGGAGAGCGTGGTGATCGGCGGTTCGGTGTTCGCGTAGACGGTGGACTCGCTGCAGCAGACGAGCAGCAGGTCCTCGGGGACGCGCAGGCCGTAGCGCCGGGCGGCGGCGAGCAGGTCGGTGCCGTTCGGGTCGAACAGCCCGTAGACGGCGTCGGGCCGGTCGGGCCGGGCGAGCAGCCGGTCGGCCGCCACGGCACCGGCGCACGGGTCGTGCGCCGGATAGGCCTCGTAGACCGGGTCCTGGCCGACGCGCTCGCACCAGCGCAGGTACGCGGTGGTGGACAGGTGGGTGTACGTGTCCGTGCTCGTGCCGGTCAGCAGGCCGATGCGGCGGGCGCCGGCGTCGGCCAGGTGGTCGAGGATGCCGAGCACGGCGGCCTCGTGGTCGTTGTCGACCCAGGCCGTGACGGGCAGCGCGCCGGCCGGACGGCCGTCGGAGACGACGGGCAGACCCTGCCGGACGAGTTCGCCGACCACCGGGTCCTGATCGGAGGGGTCGATGACGACCGTGCCGTCCAGGGCGACGTTCGACCACACGTCGTGCCGGGAGGTCGCGGGCAGGATGACGAGGGCGTAGCCGCGGGCCAGGGCGGCGGAGGTGGCGGCCCGTGCCATCTCGGCGAAGTACGCGAACTCGGTGAAGGTGAAAGGTTCATCCCCGTACGTCGTCACGGTCAGGCCGATGAGGCCCGACTTGCCGGTGCGGAGGGTCCGGGCGGCGGCCGAGGGCCGGTAGCCCAGCCGGTCGGCGACCTCCCGGACATGCCGCCGGGTGGCGTCCGGGAGCCGGCCCTTGCCGTTGAGGGCGTCGGAGACGGTCGTGATGGAGACTCCGGCGGCGGCGGCCACGTCTCTGATACCCGCCCGACCCGGCCGGCTGCCTCGCCGTGAGGTTTCCGCGCGGCTCACCTGGTGCTTCCCTGCTGCTGTCATGGCGAGCCGATAGTAGGGCTCATGCGGTGGGGTAGGGCGGACGCATATGCACGCGTTGACAGACACGTTTCTGCATGATCATTTGGCATCAATTGCCTGCGAAGGCAAGGGTGTTGAGCGCTCTCATGGCAGTACGTGACGTGGTGGCGCGTGCGTACCTGCCCCGTGGCGGATGTTGCGAAGAGGTCTCAACTCACCTGCACGGGTGATGCGCGCCAGGGCGTGCACCACCGGCGCGTAGATATATGTGCGGCGCGCCCCCGGATTCGTACGCCTTCATACGCCGATGCCCTTGTTGCCGGTGGGCTGCCGGCCCCCTCCCGCGGTCGCTTCGCCGTGGCTATACGCAGCGGCGCCGAATCCTCATAAGGTGAGGAGTATTGGATGTCGGCGGCGGTCATGGGCCGCCGGTCTTCACGAGGAGGACTGCGGTGAGCGAGACGAGCCCCAAGCTGCGCGCCGAGCTGGAGGGGATCCCCACCTACAAGCCGGGCAAGCCCGCTGCGGCCGGGGGACCGGTGGCCTACAAGCTGTCCTCCAACGAGAACCCCTACCCGCCGCTGCCGGGCGTCATGGAGACCGTGACCGCGGCGGCCTGCAACTTCAACCGCTACCCGGACATGGCCTGCACGGCGCTGATGAACGAGCTGTCCGAGCGGTTCGGCGTGCCCCTGTCCCACCTGGCCACCGGCACCGGGTCGGTCGGCGTCGCCCAGCAGCTGATCCAGGCCACCTCCGGCCCGGGCGACGAGGTGATCTACGCCTGGCGCTCCTTCGAGGCGTACCCGATCATCACGCAGATCAGCGGTGCGACCTCGGTGCAGGTGCCGCTGACCTCGGGAGATGTGCACGACCTCGACGCGATGGCGGACGCCATCACGGACCGGACCCGGCTGATCTTCGTCTGCAACCCCAACAACCCGACCGGCACGGTCGTGCGGCGGGCGGAGCTGGAGCGCTTCCTCGACCGGGTCCCCGGCGACGTGCTGGTGGTGCTGGACGAGGCCTATCGCGAGTTCATCCGCGACCCGGAGGTGCCGGACGGCATCGAGCTGTACCGGAACCGGCCCAACGTCTGCGTCCTGCGGACCTTCTCCAAGGCGTACGGTCTGGCCGGCCTGCGGGTCGGGTTCGCCGTCGCTCACGAGCCGGTGGCAGCCGCGCTGCGCAAGACCGCGGTGCCGTTCGGGGTCAGTCAGCTCGCGCAGGAGGCGGCGATCGCCTCGCTGCGGGCCGAGGACGAACTGTTCGGGCGGGTCGGTTCGCTGGTGTGTGAGCGCACGCGCGTGGTCGACGGGCTGCGCGCCCAAGGCTGGACGGTGCCGGAGACGCAGGCCAACTTCGTGTGGCTGCGGCTGGGGGAGCGCACGGTCGGCTTCGCGGAGGCCTGTGAGCAGGCGGGCGTGGTGGTGCGACCGTTCCCGGGCGAGGGTGTGCGGGTGACGGTCGGCGAGGCCGAGGCGAACGACATCTTCCTGAAGGTGACGGAAGGGTTCCGCAGGGAGCTCTGAACGAGCGGGACAACCGTTGCGGAGCCGGTCGGCGTCAGTCGTCGACCGGCTCCACGCGTATCGGGTCACCGTCAGTGACCGTGGCCAGCACTCGGGGATCGCCGTCGGCGCGGCCCATGACATTGCACGGGCTGGCGAGACGGCACTCGTCGCCCTGGGAGATCGGCGTAGGCCCATAGGGGAGCGCCAGTGCGTCGCCGTCCATCCAGAAGACGACCGTGCCCGGCTCGACGATCTGCCGAGCGTCCGTTTCACGTGAAACCGACACTCCCGTGTCGAAATACACCTCTTCACCCCAGGTCCGGGCGGTGGATACCAGAGGCAGTGTCTTGATGAGGGCTTTCGCGGTCGGGGTGTCGTCGAGGGTCGCGGTGAGGTGCCCGGAGGGCCAGGAGATCCGGATCCGGGTAGGCGTCTGAGGCTGCATGCGACAGATTCAACATTATGTTGAAGTTCCCGCCAAGGGTTGACGAGCGTCACACAGGGCCCCCTCCTGACCTCGAAAGTGCGTGCTGCATAATGGCTTGTGAATGTGAACGCTTTCACAAGCGTAAGTAAGGAGCGGCGACGTGGACCTGGCTCTGGCGCCGGAGACCCTGGCGCGATGGCAGTTCGGCATCACCACCGTCTACCACTTCCTGTTCGTGCCCCTGACGATCTCGCTGGCCGCGCTGACGGCCGGTCTGCAGACCGCCTGGGTGCGGACGGAGAAGGAGAAGTACCTCCGGGCGACCAAGTTCTGGGGGAAGCTCTTCCTGATCAACATCGCGATGGGCGTGGTGACGGGCATCGTGCAGGAGTTCCAGTTCGGCATGAACTGGTCCGACTACTCGCGCTTCGTCGGTGACGTCTTCGGTGCTCCGCTGGCCTTCGAGGCCCTCATCGCGTTCTTCTTCGAGTCCACCTTCATCGGCCTGTGGATCTTCGGCTGGGACAAGTTGCCGAAGAAGATCCACCTGGCGTGCATATGGATGGTCTCGATCGGCACGCTGCTGTCGGCGTACTTCATCCTGGCCGCGAACTCCTGGATGCAGCACCCGGTGGGCTACCGGATCAACGAGTCCAAGGGCCGTGCCGAGCTCACCGACTTCTGGCTGGTCCTCACCCAGAACACCGCGCTCAACCAGGTCTTCCACAGCTTCTCCGCCGCCTTCCTGACCGGTGGCGCCTTCATGGTGGGCATCGCCGCCTTCCACCTGCTGCGCAAGAAGCACATCCCCGTCATGCGGACCTCCCTCCGCCTCGGCCTCGTCACCGTCGCCGTCGGCGGCCTGCTCACCGCGGTCAGCGGCGACACCCTGGGCAAGGTCATGTACGAGCAGCAGCCGATGAAGATGGCCGCCGCCGAGGCGCTGTGGGACGGCGAGAAGCCGGCGCCCTTCTCGGTCTTCGCGTACGGGGACGTCGACGAGGGCCACAACAAGGTCGCCCTGGAGATCCCCGGCCTGCTCTCCTTCCTGGCCCACAGCGACTTCGAGTCGTACGTGCCGGGCATCAACGACACCAACAAGGCGCTCCAGGAGAAGTTCGGCCCCGGCGACTACAAGCCCATCGTCCCCGTCGCCTACTGGGGCTTCCGCTGGATGATCGGGTTCGGCATGGCGTCGTTCTCGATCGGCCTGCTCGGACTGTGGCTCACCCGCAAGAAGTTCCTGCTGCCGGCCGCCTGGCGCACCGGCGACGACGAGGTGCCGCATCTGGTACTGCTGCGCAAGCCGCTGCAGCCGCGTCTCACCCGCCTGTACTGGCTGACGGCGGTCTGGACGATGGCCTTCCCGCTGATCGCGAACGCGTGGGGCTGGATCTTCACCGAGATGGGCCGTCAGCCCTGGGTCGTCTACGGCCTGTTCCAGACGCGTGACGCGGTCTCCCCCGGCGTCTCCCAGGCCGAGGTCCTCACTTCGATGATCGTCCTCACCACGCTGTACGCCATCCTCGCCGTGATCGAGGTCAAGCTGCTCGTGAAGTACGTGAAGGCCGGGCCGCCCGAGCTCACCGAGGCCGACCTCAACCCGCCCACGAAGATCGGCGGCGACTCCCGGGACGCCGACAAGCCGATGGCCTTCTCGTACTAGGCCGAGGGAGCTGCACAGTCATGGAACTGCACGACGTCTGGTTCGTCCTGATCGCCGTCCTGTGGACCGGCTACTTCTTCCTGGAGGGCTTCGACTTCGGGGTCGGGGTGCTCACGAAGCTGCTGGCCCGCAACCGGCCCGAGAAGCGGGTCCTGATCAACACCATCGGACCCGTCTGGGACGGGAACGAGGTGTGGCTGCTCTCGGCCGGCGGCGCGACCTTCGCGGCCTTCCCCGAGTGGTACGCCACGCTCTTCTCCGGCTTCTACCTGCCGCTGCTGCTGATCCTGGTCTGCCTGATCGTTAGGGGCGTGGCCTTCGAGTACCGCGTGAAGCGTCCCGAGGAGCAGTGGCAGCGCAACTGGGAGACGGCGATCTTCTGGACCTCGCTCCTTCCGGCCTTCCTGTGGGGTGTGGCCTTCGGCAACATCGTGCGGGGCGTGAAGCTCGACCGGGACTTCAACTACGCCGGTGGCGTCCTGGACCTGCTCAACCCGTACGCGCTGCTGGGCGGTCTGGTGACGCTGACGCTGTTCACGTTCCACGGGACGGTGTTCGTCGGCCTCAAGACCGTCGGGGAGATCCGCGAGCGGGCGCGGACGCTGGCGCTGCGGGTCGGTGCGGTCACCGCCGTGCTGGCGCTCGCCTTCCTGCTGTGGACGCAGGCCGACCGCGGTGACGGCACGTCACTGGTCGCGCTGGTCGTGGCCGTGGCGGCGCTGGTCGTGGCCCTGGGTGCCGCACGGGCCGGACGTGAGGGCTGGGCGTTCGCCCTGTCGGGCATCACGATCGTCGCCACCGTGGCGATGCTGTTCCTGACGCTGTTCCCGAACGTCATGCCGTCGACGCTGAACGCGGACTGGAGCCTGACGGTCACCAACGCCTCGTCCAGCCCGTACACGCTGAAGATCATGACCTGGTGTGCCGGGATCGCCACCCCGGTGGTCCTGCTCTACCAGGGCTGGACGTACTGGGTCTTCCGCAAGCGGATCGGCACGCAGCACATCGCCGATCCCGTGCACTGAGGTGTGTTTCACGTGAAACCGATCGATCCGCGTCTGCTCCGGTACGCCCGTGCCACCCGGGTGTTCCTGGTGGCCGTCATCGCCCTCGGCGCACTCGGGGCGGGGCTGGTCATCGCGCAGGCCATGCTCATCGCCGATGTGGTGGTCGGGGCGTTCCAGCAGCGCATGACGGTGTCGGGCCTCACCACTCCCCTGGTGCTGCTGGCCGCCGTGGCGGCCGGGCGGGCGCTGGTCGGCTGGCTGACGGAACTCGCCGCCCACCGGGCGAGTGCGGCGGTGAAGTCGGAGCTGCGGGGGCGGTTGCTGGAGCGGGCGGCCTCCCTGGGGCCGGGGTGGCTGGGCGGGCAGCGCACCGGTTCGCTGGTCGCCCTGGCCACCCGGGGGGTCGACGCACTGGACGACTACTTCTCGCGGTACCTGCCGCAGCTGGGTCTCGCGGTGGTCGTGCCGGTGGCGGTGCTGGCGCGGATCGTCACCGAGGACTGGGTCTCCGCGGCGATCATCGTCGGCACTCTTCCGCTCATCCCCGTTTTCATGGTGCTGATCGGCTGGGCCACCCAGTCCCGGATGGACCGTCAGTGGCGTCTGCTGTCGCGGCTGTCCGGGCACTTCCTGGACGTGGTCGCCGGGCTGCCGACGTTGAAGGTCTTCGGCCGGGCCAAGGCGCAGGCGGAGTCGATCCGGCGGATCACCGGCGCGTACCGGCGGGCGACCATGCGGACGCTGCGGATCGCCTTCCTGTCCTCCTTCGCGCTCGAACTGCTCGCGACGATCTCGGTGGCACTGGTCGCCGTGACCATCGGCATGCGGCTCGTGCACGGCGAGATGGACCTCTCCGTCGGCCTGGTCATCCTGATCCTGGCACCCGAGGCGTATCTGCCGCTGCGGCAGGTGGGCGCGCAGTACCACGCGGCGGCGGAGGGGCTGGCGGCGGCGGAGGAGATCTTCGAGGTCCTGGAGACTCCCCTGCCGGTGTCCGGCTCCGCGACCGTGCCGGAGGGCGCGCTGTCCTTCGAGGACGTCACCGTCCGGTACCCGGGCCGCTCCACGGACGCCGTCTCGGGGATCTCCTTCTCCGTCGAGCCCGGGGAGACGGTCGCGCTCGTCGGCCCCAGCGGCGCGGGCAAATCGACACTGCTGGACGTGCTCCTCGGGTTCGTCCGGCCTGCCGGGGGACGGGTCCGGGCCGGCGGAACCGACCTGGCGGACGCCGACCTGGAGCAGTGGCGGTCCCGCATCGCCTGGGTTCCGCAGCGACCGCACCTGTACGCCGGGACGATCGCCGAGAACGTACGGCTGGCACGGCCCGACGCGGACGACGGCGCCGTACGGCGGGCGTTGCGGGACGCCGGGGCACTGGAGTTCGTGGACACGCTGCCCGAGGGCGCCGCCACAGTGCTCGGCGAGGGCGGGACCGGGCTGTCGGCCGGGCAGAGGCAACGGCTGGCGCTGGCCCGGGCGTTCCTCGCCGACCGGCCCGTGCTGCTGCTCGACGAGCCGACCGCTGCTCTGGACGGGGCCACCGAGGCGGAGGTCGTGGCAGCGGTGCGGCGCTTGGCGGCCGGCCGGACGGTGCTGCTCGTCGTGCACCGGCCGGCGCTGCTGGAGGTGGCGGACCGGGTGGTGCGCCTGGGGGAGTCCGAGACGCCCGCCGTACCGGTGGTACGACCTGCCGTCCGGGAAGGCGGGGCGCGTCCGGCCGGTGTCGCGCAGCCGGCCGTTCCCCCGGACGTCCTGGACCGGCCCGCGCCGGGCGGGATCCTCGGCCGGGTACGGGCCATGTCCGGTGCCCGGCGCGGCCGGCTGGGGCTCGCGCTGCTGCTCGGTTCGCTCGCCCTGGGCAGCGCGGTCGGGCTCATGGCCACGTCGGGATGGCTCATCTCGCGGGCCTCGCAGCAACCGCCCGTGCTCTATCTGATGATGGCCGTGACGGCGACACGGGCGTTCGGCATCGGACGGGCCGTGTTCCGCTACGCCGAGCGACTGGTGTCGCACGACGCCGTGCTGCGGATGCTGGCCGACACCAGGGTCGCGGTGTTCCGCAGGCTGGAGCGGCTGGCCCCGGCCGGGCTGCACCGCACCCGTCGGGGCGACCTCCTCTCCCGCCTGGTCGCCGACGTGGACGCGCTGCAGGACTACTGGCTGCGCTGGCTGCTGCCGGCCGGGTCCGCGCTCGTCGTGTCGGCCGTCTCCGTCGGCTTCACGGCGTGGCTGCTGCCCGAGGCCGGGGCCGTGCTCGCGGCCGGGCTGCTCGCCGCGGGAGTGGGCGTACCCCTGGTGACCGGGGCGGTCGCCCGGCGGGCCGAGCACCGGCTCGCCCCCGCCCGCGGGACGCTCGCCACGCGGGTGACCGACCTGCTCACCGGCACCGCGGAGCTCGCCGTCGCGGGCGCACTCCCGGCGCGGATCGGTCAGACGCGCGAGGCCGACAGGACGCTCACCCGGATCGCCTCACGCGCCGCCACCGCCGCGGCCCTCGGAGACGGGCTCACCGCGCTGGTGTCGGGCCTGACCGTCACGGCGGCCGCCCTGGCCGGTGTGCAGGCGGTCGCGGCCGGACGGCTGGACGGCGTGGCCCTGGCCGTCGTCGTCCTCACCCCGCTGGCCGCGTTCGAGGCCGTGCTCGGGCTGCCGCTCGCCGTGCAGTACCGGCAGCGGGTCCACCGCAGCGCCGGACGGGTGTTGGAGGTCCTGGACGCCCCGGAACCGGTCCGGGAGCCGGAGCGGCCCCTGCGGGCACCCGCGTCGCCCTTCCCGGTCGTCGTCAAGGGCCTGACGGCCCGGCACGCGGGACAGGACCGGGACGCCCTCGGCGGACTGGACCTGACCCTGGAGGAGGGCCGCCGGATCGCCGTGGTCGGGCCCTCCGGGTCCGGCAAGACGACCCTGGCGCAGGTGCTGCTGAGGTTCCTCGACGCACGGGCCGGGGCGTACACCCTCGCGGGCGTCGACGCGTACGGGCTGGCCGGGGACGACGTGCGGGCGATGGTCGGGCTGTGCGCGCAGGACGCGCACCTCTTCGACAGCTCTCTGCGCGAGAACCTGCTGCTCGCCAGGAAGGACGCCGACGAGGACGATCTGCGGGCGGTGCTCGACCGGGTGAGGCTGCTGGACTGGGCCCGCACCCTGCCGGACGGGCTCGACACGCTGGTCGGTGAGCACGGCGCGCGGCTGTCGGGCGGGCAGCGGCAACGGCTGGCCCTGGCGCGGGCCCTGCTCGCCGACTTCCCCGTCCTGGTGCTGGACGAGCCCGCCGAGCACCTCGACCTGGCGACCGCCGACGCCCTCACCGCCGACCTGCTGGCCGCCACCGAGGGCCGCACCACGCTGCTCATCACGCACCGGCTGGCCGGACTGGACGCCGTGGACGAGGTGGTCGTGCTCGACGCGGGACACGTCGTGCAGCGCGGCCGGTACGCCGAACTGGCCGAGACGGAAGGGCCGTTGCGACGCATGGCGGAGCGGGAGGCGGCGGCGGAGTCGCTCGTGGGCGCCGTGTAGTCCGTTCCGTCGCCTGGGCCGCCCCGGCCGGTCCGCCTGGGCCGTTCGGGGCAGCCGGTCCCCCGGCCGTACGACGAGAACAGGACCGGGCGGCCGGGGCGGGTGACGATCGCTGACATGCGCTCATATCGCCGTCGTCGTCTGCTGGTTCCGGTGCTGCTGTGCGGGCTGGCCGTCCTCGCCGCCCGGCCGGGTTCGGCCGACGAGGAGTACGGCACCGGTTCCGGAACCGGCGGCACGGAAGCGGCCTCGGGCGGGCTCAGCGCCGAGGTGGTCCGGCTGTACGAGGAGGCCGCCGTCGCGACCCGGCAGTACGAGGCGGGCCGCGCGGAGGCCGAGGAGCAGCGGGCCAGAGCCCGGCGGGCGGAGGACCTGCTGGACGCGCAGCGGGAGCACATCGCGGCACTGCACGAGGACCTGGGCCGGATCGCCCGGGCACAGTACCGGGGCAGCGGGGGACTGCCCGTGGCCGCGCAGATGATCCTCGCCGACGGCCCCGACGCCCTGATGCGGGGTCAGCACGCCTTCGCGCAGGCGGATCTGGCACTGAACAACGCGATCAGCAGGAGCAGCCGCGCCGAGGCGCGGCTCGCCGCGGACGAGGCCAGGGCGGCGGCGCTGTGGGAGAGGCTGGAGAAGCGGAACGCCCAGCTCGCCGCGCTGAAGGCGGGAATCGAGGAGAAGCTCGCCTCGGCCCGTGAGCAGCTCCAGGGACAGGCGGACGCGGCCGTCGCCGCGGGCTCCTGTCCGGGAGCCGTCCGGCTCGACCAGCCGGCGACGGGCTTCACCAGCGCCTGGGTCGCACCCGTCGAGACGTACGAGCTGTCCGCGTCCTACGGCAGCGGTGGTGCACGGTGGTCGAACCGGCACACCGGGCAGGACTTCGCGGTGCCGATCGGCACGCCCGTGCGGGCCGTGGGCGCGGGCCGTGTGGTGAGCGTGTCCTGCGGCGGGGCGTTCGGCATCCAGATCGTGCTGAAGCACGCGGGCGGCTACTACACGCAGTACGCCCATCTCTCGTCCGTCGCGGTCGACCAGGGGGAACTCGTCGAACCGGGCCAGTGGATCGGCCAGTCCGGCACCACCGGGAACTCCACGGGACCGCACCTGCACTTCGAGGCCCGGGTCACGCCCGAGACGGGTTCGGCGGTGAACCCGGTCTCCTGGCTGGACGCCCGCGGCGTGGCACTGTGACCGGACGAGCCGCTCACCGGATCTCGCCCGGGGCCGGCGGGCCGCGCGCTACCGCCGTTCGGTCAGCAGCCGCTCGATCACGACCGCCACGCCGTCCTCGTTGTTCGCGACCGTCCGGCCGGAGGCGGCGGCGATCACGTCCGGGTGGGCGTTGCCCATCGCGTACGACCGGCCGGCCCAGGTCAGCATCTCCACGTCGTTCGGCATGTCGCCGAACGCGACGACCTCCTCGTGGGAGATGCCGCGCTCGGCGCAGCACAGGGCGAGCGTGCTCGCCTTGGACACCTCGGGGCCGCTGATCTCCAGCAGGGCGCTGGGGCTGGAGCGGGTGACGTTGGCGCGGTCGCCGATGGCGAGCCGGGCCAGGGTCAGGAAGGCGTCCGGGTCGATCTCGGGGTGGTAGGCGAGGATCTTCAGTACCGGCTCGCCGGCGGCCCGGTGGTGGGCCGACAGCAGCTCCTCGGCCGGGGCGAGACTGTCCGGTATCTCCATGTGCAGCTTCGGGTACGCCGGCTCCTGGTAGAAGCCGTAGGTCTGCTCGACCGCGTACACCGTGCCGGGCGCGGCTTCACGCAGCAACCGGACGGCGTCCAGGGCGTTCTCCCGGGCCAGCTCGCGGACCTTCACGAACCGGTGGGCACCGGGGCCGCCGTGCAGGTCGACGACGGCGGCGCCGTTCCCGCAGATTGCCAGGCCGTGGCCGTGGACGTGGGCGCTGACGACGTCCATCCAGCGGGCCGGGCGGCCGGTGACGAAGAAGACCTCGATGCCCGCCTCCTCCGCGGCGGCCAGGGCCGCGACCGTGCGCGGGGAGACCGACTTGTCGTCACGCAGCAGGGTGCCGTCGAGGTCGGTGGCGATCAGGCGCGGCGGGAGGGTTTCGGCCGCGGTCTCGGGCTGTCGGGTCGCTGAAGTCACCCGGCCATTGTCCCGCATATGCCTGCACGGACGGGCGGGTCCGCGCACAGGTGAGTGAATACCGCTTCCCACCAGGAGGCCCTCCGGCTCACCGCAGCTGTGCCGGCGCCTCCATCGCGATCTGCTCGAAGACCTTCTGCTCCGCAGCGAACTGCGAGTCGGGGATCGGCCAGTGGATCACGAGCTCGGTGAATCCCAGCTCCACGTGCCGGCCGGCGAAGTCGACGAAGGCGTCCAGGGACTGCAGCGGCCCCTGGCGGTCCGGGGTGAAGCCGGTGAGCAGGATCTTGTCGAGGCCGTTCATGTCCCGGCCGGTCTCGGCGCAGATGTCGGTCAGCTTCTCCACCTGGCGGCGAATGGCCTGAACCGACTGCTCCGGAGTGCCGTTCTCGAACAGCTTGGGGTCGCCCGTGGTGACCCAGGCCTGCCCGTGCCGGGCGGCGAGCCGCAGCCCGCGCGGCCCGGTGGCGGCCACAGCGAGGGGCAGCCGGGGCCGCTGCACACAGCCGGGGATGTTCCGTGCCTCGTGGGCCGAGTAGAAGTCGCCCTCGTACGACACGGCGTCCTCGCTGAGCAACCGGTCGAGCAGGGGGACGAACTCGGCGAAGCGGTCGGCGCGCTCGCGCGGGGTCCAGGGCTCCTGGCCGAGTGCGGTGGCGTCGAAGCCGGAGCCGCCCGCGCCGATGCCCAGGGTGATCCGCCCTCCGGAGATGTCGTCGAGGGAGATCAGCTCCTTGGCGAGGGTCACCGGGTGCCGGAAGTTCGGCGAGGTCACGAGGGTGCCCAGCCGCATCCGCTCGGTGACGGCCGCGGCGGCGGTGAGGGTCGGAACGGCGCCGAACCACGGTCCGTCCCGGAAGGTGCGCCAGGACAGGTGGTCGTAGGTGTACGCGGCGTGGAAGCCGAGCTGCTCCGCCCGCGTCCAGGCCGCACGGCCGCCTTCGTGCCAGCGGCGGTAGGGGAGGATCACGGTGCTCAGGTGCAGACTCATGCCATCGAGCCTAAAGGAGGCCGGCGGACCGGCCGTGTTTCACGTGAAACAGTCACGACGCGTGGCGGTCTCCGTGCAGCCCGTCAGTGGGGTCCGGGACATCGCAGATACCCCGGTGGCACCGCTGCGGTCAGCCACACGCCGTTCTCGCTCACCTGGAAGACATGGCCGTCGCGGTGCATGGCGGCCGCGTCCACGCCGAGCACGACCGGCCGTCCACGGCGGGCGCCCACGCGGGTGGCCGTCTCGCGGTCGGATGAGAGGTGTACGGCGTGCCGGTTCATCGGCCGGAGACCCTCGGCCCGGATCGCCTCCAGGTGACGGGCGACGGTGCCGTGGTAGAGATGGGCCGGCGGAGTCGCCGGTGACAACCCGAGGTCGACCTCGACGCTGTGACCCTGGCTGGCACGGATCCGGCTGCCCGCCACGGCGAACCGGCGCTTGTCGTTGGTGGCCACGACCTGGTCCAGCTCGTCCCGGGTGAACCGGAAGCCGTGTGCGGCGGCCGCGGCGATCAGGGTGTCGATCTCCACCCAGCCGGCCTCGTCCAGCGTCAGGCCGATCCGCTCAGGTTGGTGGCGCAGGTGCTTGGAGAGGTATTTCGACACCTTCACGGTGCGTCTTTGGTCCATCCCACCAGGGTGCTGGAGAGACGTGAATCACGCGATCGAGTTTTGTACGCCAGGTTTGATCCACAACCAAGTGATGTTATCCACAGGGAAAGTAGGCTCCACTGTGGACAACTGACGCTTTGGCGCCGGGTGTTGGCGTCCTCTCACACGGGGGGACTGATCCGGGCGATCCGGCGCAGCAGCCCCGGAGCGACCCGGGCCAGCAGTCGGGCGCCCCGCGCCTCCGGTGTCACCGGCACCACCGCGGCATCGTCTGCCACCGCCCGCAGGATCGCCCGGGCGACCTTCTCCGGCGGGTAGTTGCGCAACCCGTACAGACGGGCGGTGCGTTGCTGGAGCCGCTTCTCCTCCTGGGCGTCGACCCCGGCGAACCGTGCCGTGGACGTGATGGCCGTGTTGACGAAACCGGGGCACACCGCCGTCACCCCGATCCCCTGACCGGCGAGTTCCGCCCGCAGGCACTCGCTGAGCATCAGCACGGCCGCTTTCGAGGTGCTGTACGCCGGAAGGGCACGGGAGGGCTGGTAGGCAGCGGCGGAGGCCACGTTCACGATGTGGCCGCCCTGCCCGCGCTCGGCCATCCGCCGGCCGAAGACCCGGCAGCCGTGGATGACACCCCACAGGTTGACGTCGAGGACCTTCTTCCAGTCCTCCGGCGTGGTGTCGAAGAAGGAGCCCGACAGCCCGATACCGGCGTTGTTCACGAGCACGTCGACCACACCGTGGTCGGCGGCGACCTTCTCGGCGAGCTTTTCCATGCCCTGCTCGTCGGACACGTCGGCCGTCTCCGCCCACGCTCCGGCCGCGCCCGCCAGGCGGGCCGACTCGGCCGTGCGGACGGCCGCCTCCGCGTCCCGGTCGACCGCCACCACGCGTGCTCCCGCAGCGGCGAACGCCAGCGCCGTCGCCCGTCCGATGCCGCTGCCCGCCCCGGTGACCAGTACGAGCTGTCCTGCGAAGCGCTCGGCGTGCTCCCCGCTCGCCGGCACCGGTGAGCGCCCGGCCTCGACGGACGTCACGAACGCGCCGATCCACGAGGCGAGCTGGTCCGGACGGGTCCGCGGGATCCAGTGCCCCGCCTGTACGGTCCTGCGTGTCAGCTGTGGAACCCACTGCTCCAGGTCGTCGGTGAGCCGCTCCGAGAGGAACCGGTCCTCCAGCGGTGTCACGAGCTGCACGGGCGCGTGGGCACGGGCGTCGGTGCGGGGAACCCGCAGCCGGGACCGGACGTTGTCCCGGTACAGCCAGGCGCCGTGCGCCGCGTCCGAGGGCAGGGAGGGGAGCGGGTAGTCGCCCGCGGGCACCTTCTCGACGCGCTCCAGGACCCTGGGCCAGCGCTTGCCGAGCGGGCCGCGCCAGGCCAGCTCGGGCAGCAGGGGCGTCTGCAGGAGGTAGACGTACCAGGACCGGGCGCCCTGCCCGAGCAGCTGGCCGATGCGGCGCGGGGTGGGCCGTTTCAGCCGCCGGGTGATCCAGTGGCCGAAGTGATCGAGGGAGGGACCGGAGATCGACGTGAACGAGGCGATGCGCCCCTCCGTGCGCCGCACGGTGGTGAACTCCCAGGCCTGCACCGATCCCCAGTCGTGGCCGACCAGATGCACCGGCCGGCCGGGGCTCACCGCGTCCGCGACGGCGAGGAAGTCGTCCGTCAGCTTCTCCAGCGTGAACCCGCCGCGCAGCGGCCGCGGCGCCGTCGACCGGCCGTGGCCGCGGACGTCGTACGCCACCACGTGGAAGTCACCGGCGAGTCGCGCGGCGACCTCGGACCACACCTCCTTGGTGTCGGGGTAGCCGTGCACCAGGACGACCGTGGGCCGTCCCGGGTCCCCCAGCTCGGCCACGCACAACTCGACCCCGCCGGTCCGGACCCTGCGTTCGCGCGCGCCCCTGAGCAACGTCATCCGGCGAATCTGGCAGTTGTTAGAGAGTTCGTCAATAGGGTGCCCCGAGCCCCGATACCCCTGGAGAAGCAGGTCCCCTAAGGGCGCCTAATACTCCAGGCTGACCCCAAGACAGCTCTGCGGAGTGACGACCGCCACGCGTGCACCCCCTACGGTCGAACCGTGACTGTGATCGCGACCGAAAGCCTGAGCAAGCGGTTCCCCCGGGTGACCGCGCTTGACCGGCTCTCCGTGGACGTCGGGCCCGGTGTGACCGGACTCGTCGGAGCCAACGGGGCCGGCAAGTCCACACTGATCAAGATCCTGCTGGGTCTGTCCCCCGCCACGGAGGGCCGCGCCGCAGTGCTCGGCCTCGACGTCGCCACCCAGGGCGCCGCCATCCGCGAACGCGTCGGGTACATGCCGGAGCACGACTGCCTGCCGCCGGACGTCTCGGCCACCGAGTTCGTCGTCCACATGGCGCGGATGTCCGGCCTGCCCGCCACGGCCGCGCGTGAGCGCACCGCCGACACCCTGCGCCACGTCGGCCTGTACGAGGAGCGCTACCGCCCCATCGGCGGCTACTCCACCGGCATGAAACAGCGGGTGAAGCTGGCGCAGGCCCTGGTGCACGACCCGCAACTCGTCTTCCTGGACGAGCCGACCAACGGCCTGGACCCGGTCGGCCGGGACGAGATGCTCGGCCTGATCCGCCGCATCCACACCGACTTCGGCATCTCGGTCCTGGTCACCTCGCACCTGCTGGGCGAACTGGAGCGCACCTGCGACCACGTGGTCGTGGTGGACGGCGGCAAGCTCCTGCGGTCCAGCTCCACCACGGACTTCACCCAGACCACGACCACCCTGGCCATCGAGGTCACCGACTCCGACGAGCACCCGGACGGCACCCGTGCGGTCCGTGAGGCGCTGCACGCGCGGGGGGTGAGTGTCGAGGACGGCAGCGGCCTGCCGGGCGCCGGCCACATCCTCCTGCTCACCGCGCAGGGCGAGGAGACGTACGACCTGGTCAGAGACGTGATCGCCGACCTCGGGCTGGGTCTGGTGCGCATGGAGCAGCGCCGGCACCACATCTCCGAGGTCTTCACCACCGGCGACCGGAACGAGCAGCGGAAGGAGGCGGTCGGCCATGGCGGTTGAGCACTCCACGGGGGCACCCGCCCCGGCACCGGGTGACCAGACCCGCATCCACAACATCGGCTACCGCAGCTACGACGGACCGCGCCTCGGCCGCGCCTACGCCCGCCGCTCGCTGTACTCGCAGTCCCTGCGCGGCTCCTACGGCCTCGGCCGCTCGGTGAAGTCCAAGGTGCTGCCGATGCTGCTGTTCGTGGTGATGTGCGTGCCCGCGGCCATCATGGTCGCCGTCGCGGTCGCCACGAAGGCCAACGAACTGCCCCTGGACTACACGCGCTACGCGATCGTCATGCAGGCCGTCATCAGCCTGTACGTGGCCTCGCAGGCGCCCCAGTCGGTCTCGCGCGACCTGCGCTTCCGGACCGTACCGCTGTACTTCTCGCGGCCCATCGAGACCGCCGACTACGTCCGCGCCAAGTTCGCGGCCCTGGCCTCTGCGCTGTTCATCCTGACGGCCGCCCCGCTGCTCGTGCTCTACGTGGGCGCTCTCCTGGCCAAGCTCGACTTCGCCGACCAGACCAAGGGATTCGGACAGGGACTGGTGTCCGTGGCACTGCTCTCACTGCTCTTCGCCGGCATCGGCCTGGTCATCGCGTCCTTCACCCCGCGCCGCGGCTTCGGCATCGCGGCCGTGATCGCCGTGCTGACCATCACCTACGGTGCCGTCTCCACCCTCCAGGCCATCGCCGACGCCCAGGGCAGCGGCGACGCCGTGCCGTGGATCGGACTGTTCTCGCCGATCACGATCGTCGACGGGGTGCAGTCCGCGTTCCTGGGCGCGACCTCCGCCTCCCCCAGCGGGGTGGGCCCGAGCACCGCCGAGGGCGTCGTCTACGTCCTCGTCGCCCTGGGCCTGATCGCGGCGAGCTACGGCCTCCTGATGCGCCGCTACAAGAAGGTGGGACTGTGACCACGCTCAGCATCGACCACGTCTCCCGCTGGTTCGGCAACGTGGTCGCCGTCAACGACATCACCATGACCATCGGTCCCGGCGTCACGGGCCTGCTGGGGCCGAACGGCGCCGGGAAGTCCACCCTCATCAACATGATGGGCGGCTTCCTCGCCCCCTCCACGGGCACGGTCACCCTCGACGGCAGGCCCGTCTGGCGCAACGAGGAGATCTACCGGCACATCGGCGTCGTCCCCGAGCGGGAGGCGATGTACGACTTCCTCACCGGCAAGGAGTTCGTCCTCGCCAACGCCGAACTGCACGGGCTGGGCGCCAAGGCGGCGCAGAAGGCCCTGGCCACGGTCGAGATGGAGTACGCGCAGGACCGCAAGATCCAGACGTACTCCAAGGGCATGCGCCAGCGCGTGAAGATGGCGAGCGCCCTGGTGCACGACCCCTCGCTGCTGCTGCTCGACGAGCCCTTCAACGGCATGGACCCGCGTCAGCGCATGCAGCTGATGGACCTGCTGCGCCGCATGGGCGACGAGGGCCGCACGGTGCTGTTCTCGTCCCACATCCTCGAAGAGGTCGAGCAGCTCGCCTGGCACATCGAGGTCGTCGTCGCCGGGCGGCACGCCGCCAGCGGTGACTTCCGCAAGATCCGCCGCCTGATGACCGACCGGCCGCACCGCTACCTGGTGCGCTCCAGCGACGACCGCGCCCTCGCGGCCGCGCTGATCGCCGATCCGTCGACGTCCGGCATCGAGGTCGACCACGCCGAGGGCGCGCTGCGCATCCAGGCCGTCGACTTCGGCCGCTTCACCGCGCTGCTGCCCAAGGTCGCCAGGGACCACGGCATCCGGCTGCTCACGGTCTCGCCGTCCGACGAGTCCCTCGAGTCCGTCTTCTCGTATCTCGTCGCGGCGTAGGAGGCCCTGATGTACGACCCCACAGTCGCCCGGCTCACCTACCGGGCCCTGCTCGGCCGGCGCCGGGCCCTCATCCTGGGCGCCCTGCCGCTGCTGCTGATCGTGATCGCCGTGGCGGTGCGCGGCCTGGCCGGAGCGGACGACCAGACCGCGGCGGACCTGCTGGGCGGGCTCGCCCTGGCGACGATGGTGCCGATCATCGGCGTCATCGCCGGCACCGGCGCGATCGGCCCGGAGATCGACGACGGCTCGGTGGTGTACCTGCTGTCCAAGCCGATCAAGCGACCCACGATCATCTTCACCAAGCTGATCGTGGCCGTCGCCGTGACCATGGTGTTCTCGGCGGTGCCGACGCTCGTCGCCGGGTTCATCCTGAACGGCAACGGCCAGCAGGTCGCGGTCGCCTACACGGTGGCAGCCCTGGTCGCGTCCATCGCCTACGCGGCCCTGTTCCTGCTGCTCGGCACGGTCTCGCGGCACGCGGTGGTGTTCGGCCTGGTGTACGCCCTGGTCTGGGAGGCGCTGTTCGGCTCCCTGGTGCCCGGGGCGCGCACGCTGAGCGTCCAGCAGTGGGCGCTGGCCGTCGCCCAGAAGGTCTCCGGCGGGGACCTGGTCTCCTCCGACGTCGGCCTGACCACGGCGACGGTCCTGCTGGTGGCCGTCACCGTGCTCGCCACCTGGTACGCGGGCCAGAAGCTGCGCTCCCTCACCCTCGCCGGCGAGGAGTGACGTAGGGCCGTGCCCCGTCGGGGGCCTCACCCCCGTCGGGGCACACCGACGAGCGCGGCGCTAATTCGGTGGCGCCCGATGCGCCCGGCGGGCACAGTGGTCGTGTCCCCGCCGGGCGAGAGGCCCGGCGTCACGTTCTGGGAGAGGAGCGGGACGATGCCCCTGCACGGCAGTACGTCCAGCTCCCTTCAGGGCAGCCCGCGGCCGGTTCCGGAGTAGTCACCACTCCTCCGTGGAGCCCGCACCGCACGGGGAGCTGCCCGGGGCGGCCGCTTCGAGCACGCGAACCGCACATCGCGTGGGCCGCCCACCCGGAGGATTGGCCGAGTGGTAAGGCACTGGCTTGCTAAGCCATGGTCGGGCTGGAAGGCCCGCGCACGTTCGATCCGTGCATCCTCCGCCGAACACCCGAACACCCGAACACCCGAACACCCGAACACCCGGACCCGAACACCCGAGACCACCGAGATTCCAGGCGCCGACCTCGGCCGGCCGGCCGGAACGCCGGGCGCGCGGCCCGGCGTTCAGCCCAGCATCCGCTCCAGCACCACGGCGATGCCGTCCTCGTCGTTCGACGACGTCACCTCGTCGGCGACCGCCTTGAGGTCCTCGTGGGCGTCCGCCATCGCGACGCCGTAGGCGGCCCACCCGAACATCGGTATGTCGTTGGGCATGTCACCGAAGGCGATGGTGTCGGCCGCCTTCATCCCGAGCCGGCGGGCCGCCAGCGACAGCCCGGTCGCCTTGGACAGGCCGAGCGGGAGCAGTTCGACGATCCCCGCGCCCGCCATGACGACGGTGACGAAACCGCCCGCGATCCGCGAGGCGACCTCGCACAGCTCGTCGTCCGAGAGGGTCGGGTGCTGGATGTACAGCTTGTTCAGGGGCGCGCTCCACAGGTCGGAGGCGTCCGTGAAGGGCGTGGCGGGCAGGGTGCCCTGCACGGCGTAGCCCGGGCCGACCAGCACCTCGCCGTCCAGGCCGTCACGGCTCGCCGCCATGTACAGCGGACCGACCTCCGCCTCGATCTTGGCCAGCGCCACCCCCGCCAGCTGCCGGTCCAGCGTCACCGACGTCAGCAGGCGGTGCGCGCCTGCGTCGTAGACCTGGGCGCCCTGGCCGCAGACGGCCAGCCCCTGGTAGCCCAGGTCGTCCAGGATGTGCCGGGTCCAGGGGACCGCGCGGCCGGTGACGACGATGTGGGCCGCGCCCGCCGCGGTGGCGGCGGCGAGCGCGTCACGGGTGCGCCGGGAGACCGTGTCGTCGGAGCGCAGCAGCGTCCCGTCGAGGTCGGTCGCGACCAGCTTGTACGGAAGGGCGGCGGTCACTTCGCCACCGGCTCCAGGACCTCGCGGCCGCCGAGGTAGGGCCGCAGCACCTCGGGCACGCGCACCGAGCCGTCGGCCAGCTGGTGGTTCTCCAGGATCGCCACGATCGTGCGCGGGACGGCGCAGAGCGTGCCGTTGAGCGTGGCCAGCGGCTTGACCTGCTTGCCGTCACGGACGCGGATGGACAGCCGGCGGGACTGGAACTCGGTGCAGTCCGAGGTCGAGGTCAGCTCGCGGTACTTGCCCTGGGTCGGGATCCACGCCTCGCAGTCGTACTTGCGGGCGGCCGAGGCGCCGAGGTCGGCGCTCGCCACGTCGATCACCCGGAACGGCAGCTCCAGCGAGGTCAGCCACTGCTTCTCCCACTCCAGCAGGCGCTGGTGCTCGGCCTGGGAGTCCTCGGGGGAGACGTAGGAGAACATCTCGACCTTGTCGAACTGGTGCACGCGGAAGATGCCCCGGGTGTCCTTGCCGTGCGAGCCGGCCTCGCGGCGGAAGCAGGGCGAGAAGCCCGCGTAGCGCAGCGGCAGGCGGTCGGCGTCGAGGATCTCGTCCATGTGGTACGCCGCCAGCGGCACCTCGGACGTGCCGACCAGGTAGAGGTCGTCGTCGGCGAGGTGGTAGACGTCCTGGGCGGCCTGGCCGAGGAAGCCCGTGCCCGCCATGGACTGGGGCCGGACCAGGGCCGGGGTCAGCATCGGTGTGAAGCCGGCCGCGGCGGCCTGGGCCATCGCCGCGTTGACCAGGGCGAGCTCGAGCAGGGCGCCCACGCCGGTCAGGAAGTAGAAGCGCGAGCCGGAGACCTTCGCGCCGCGCTCGACGTCGATCGCGCCGAGGATCTGCCCGAGCTGCAGGTGGTCCTTGGGCTCGAAGCCCTCGCCGGCGAAGTCGCGGATCGTGCCGTGCGTCTCCAGGGTGACGAAGTCCTCCTCGCCACCCACCGGCACGTCCGGGTGGACGAGGTTGCCGAGGCGGAGGAGGAGTTCCTGGGTCTCGGCTGCCGCAGCGTCGCGGTCGGCGTCGGCGGCCTTGACGTCGGCGGCCAGCTGACCTGCCTTCTTCAGCAGCTCGGCCTTCTCGTCCCCGCTCGCCTTGGGGATGAGCTTGCCGAGCGCCTTCTGCTCGGCGCGCAGCTCGTCGAAGCGGACGCCGGACGACCTGCGCCGCTCGTCGGCAGACAGGAGGGAGTCGACGAGCGCGACGTCCTCTCCACGGGCGCGCTGCGACGCGCGCACACGGTCGGGGTCCTCACGGAGCAGGCGAAGGTCAATCACGCGCCCAAGGCTACCGGTGTGGGGTGACCACCTACGACTCACTATTCCGCGCGTCCTTTACGGGGTGTTATGGACGAAATGCGCAGCGTGTCAATATGGGTCGCCCAACTCCCCGGAACGGGGCATCCGGCGAGCGTCGCCTTGACTCGAATTCCTTGCGGCGGGCGGGACTTGGGCCGCGGTTGTCCACAGCGGTCCCCCTGGTCGGAAAAGTTATCCACAGGCTGTGTGGAAGATCTGTGGACTTCGGAATGGATCACTCCGGAAACGCCGAACACGCTCGGGAATTCGCAGGACAAACCCTCCCTACCCTCACCTTCGAGTGGAAAGGGGTCACCTCGAAGGGTGACGCAAGGGGAAACAGTGGACGAAGGGTGACCTGGCCGCCGATGGCCGCATCGAGCCCCAGAAGGGCGATTTGTCGACTGACGTACGGTTCGTTGTCGACTTGTCCCCAGGTCGAGAAGCGGACCTGTGGATAACTTCTGTGGACAACGACTGTCCGCAGGTATGACCGGGTCCCGACCGGGTCTAGAAGCGGCCGTCCTGGCAGCGCGCGACCCAGTCGGCCGCCGCCACGAACTCGTCGTCCGAGGTGCCCGGCCGCGGAGGCTGCAGTTCTCCCGGCCGCACGTCCGCACGCGGATAGCTGCCGAGGTAGCGCACCTGGAGGCAGATGCGCTTCAGGCCCATCAGCGCCTCGGCGACCCGTCGGTCGGAGATGTGGCCCTCGGCGTCGATGCAGAAGCAGTAGTTGCCGATGCCCGCGCCGGTGGGCCGGGACTGCAGGAGCATCAGGTTGATGCCGCGGGTGGCGAACTCACCCAGCAGGTCGCGCAGGCCGCCGGGGTGGTCGTCGCGCTGCCACAGCACGACGGACGTCTTGTCCGCGCCGGTCGGCGCCGCAGGCCGGGCGGGGCGGCCGACCAGCACGAACCGGGTCTGGGCGTTCTCGGCGTCGTGGATGCCGGTCTCCAGGGCCTCCAGACCGTAGCGGGCGGCCGCGAACTCCCCCGCGAAGGCGGCGTCGTAGCGACCCTCCTGGACCAGCCGGGCGGCGTCGGCGTTCGAGGCGGCCGACTCCCAGTGGGTCTCCGGCAGGTGCCTCCTCATCCAGTTGCGCACCTGGGGCTGGGCGGCCGGGTGCGCGGAGACGGTCTTGATGTCGGACAGCTTCGTGCCCGGGCGCACCAGCAGTGCGAAGGTGATGGACAGCAGCACCTCGCGGTAGATCATCAGCGGGGCGCCGGCGACCAGTTCGTCGAGGGTGGTGGTGATGCCGCCCTCGACCGAGTTCTCGATCGGCACGAACGCGGCCTCGGCCTCGCCTGCGCGGACCGCGTCGAGCGCGGACTGGACGGACACGTACGGGATGAGCTCCCGGGTGGCGGCCTCGGGAAGCGTGCGCAGGGCGACTTCGGTGAAGGTGCCCTCGGGGCCGAGATACGCATAGCTCGCTGGCATGACCTCACCCTAATGGGCCCGCGGAAGCCCTGTTTCCCGCGCGCGCACTCCGTCCCGCGCTCAGCCCTCCAGCAGCCGCTGCCCCACGTATTCGCCCTCCGCGGCCCCGCCCGGCACCGCGAACAGCCCGCTCGACTCGTGCCGGATGAACGGCGACAGGGCGTCGCCCCGGTCGAGCTTGCGCTGCACCGGCACGAAGCCGCGCAACGGATCGGCCTGCCAGCAGATGAAGAGCAGACCCGCGTCGGGCGTCCCGTCGGGGTCGATGCCGTCGTGGAAGGAGAACGGGCGGCGCAGCATCGCGGCACCGCCGTTCTGGTCGGGGCGGGTGATGCGGGCGTGGGCGTTGATCGGCACGACGAGATTGCCCTGGGCGTCCGTCTTCTCCAGGTCCATCGCGGTCGTCTCGGTCCCCCCGGACAGGGCTGCCCCGTCCGACTTGCGGCGTCCGATGACGTTCTCCTGGGCCTTGCCCGAGAGCTTCTCCCAGTCGTCGAGGAGCATCCGGATGCGGCGGACGACGGCGTAGGAGCCGTTCGCCATCCAGGCGGGTTCACCCGTTTCGGGGACGAAGATCCGCCGCTCGAAGTCCTCCTCGTCCGGCTTCGGGTTCCGCGTGCCGTCGATCTGGCCCATCAGATTGCGGGCCGTCATGGGGTGGGCCGTGGCGCCGGGCGAGCGGTTGAAGCCGTTCATCTGCCAGCGCACCCGGGCGGCCCGGCGCGCGTCCTTCTGGATCGCGCGCAGGGCGTGGAAGGCGACCAGCGCGTCGTTCGCGCCGATCTGCACCCACAGGTCACCGTTGCTGCGGTTCTTGTCGAGGCGATCGGAGGAGAACTCGGGCAGCGGGTCCAGGGCGACCGGCCGCTGCTTCTCCAGGCCGGTGCGGGCGAAGAAGCTGTGACCGAAACCGAAGGTGATCGTCAGCGACGAGGGCCCCGCGTCACGGGCCACGCCGGTGTCGTCCTGCGCGCTCGGCTCACCCTCCATCAGCCGTCGGGCCGTCTGCGACCAGCGGCGCAGCAGGGCGGCGGCCTCCTTGCGGCCCGCGCCCGCGGTGAGGTCGAAGGCGACGAGATGGCCGCGGGCCTGGAGCCCGTCGGTGATGCCGGGCTGATGTTTCCCGTGAAACATCGAGCGGCCGGTGCCGAGCGAGGTGAGGGGGGCGGCCGCCTCGGACGGGGCGGCCGCGTAGCCCACGGCGGCGCCCGCGGTGCCGAGCACGAGCCCGGTGGCGCCGGCGGTGCCGAGCAGACGCCGCCGGGAGATGCCCTCCCCGGCCGGGGCCGCCGCGGTCTCCCCCGGCACGGCGCCGGGGGTGCGGGTCTGCGGAATGGACTGGTCAGCCATGGTGGTTCAGCCGATCTGCGCGTTCTTGGTGACGGTCACCTCGTCGATGTCGGAGGTCCGCACGGTCACGTCGACCTGCCAGTCGCCGGCCATGGGGATCTGCACTCCGTTCGCCGACCAGTGTCCGGTAGCGATGTGGTCCGGGACGACGGGCAGCGGCCCGATGTCCTTGGCCTTGAGGGTGAAGTCGACCTTCACCTCGGGGATGTCGAACGCCCGGCCGTTGGGGCGCTCCACGTAGACGTGCATCTCGTTGTCGCCCACGCGGGCGGGGTCGATGTCGATCGTGACGACGCCCTTGCCGTCCTCGCCGCCGGTGTCGAAGGGCATGTTCAGGGTGAGCGCCCCGGACGTCCCCGCCTCGGCGGAGGCGGCGGCGGAGGACTGCGTGGCCGCCTTGGCCTCCTCCTCCGTGCGTCCCGGCTCGGTCTGCGTCAGCACGGTGGTCACGGCGAGCAGGACGACGGCGACCCCGGCCTCGGCCAGCACGGAGCGGCGCAGGCCGAAGCGGTTCGGATCGGCGTCCCGGATCTTCTTCTGCCGGGCGGCGTCCCGGGCGGCCCGCTGCCGGGCGAGCTGGGCGGCCCGCCGGGCGTCGGCGGGCTCGGACGCGCCGGCGTCCGCCGAGGCCTCCGGCCCCGTGCCGACCCGTGCCGTCTCCCGCTCCTCGGCGGCGGGCGGTACCGTCTGCGCCAGCCGGCCCGTCCACCGCCGCGAGATCCACGCGACTCCGACGAGCACGACGACCAGCGCGATCTTGGCCAGGAGCAGCTGGCCGTAGCGGGTGCCGGTGAAGGCCGTCCAGGAGCCGAGCTGGCGCCACGACTGGTACGCGCCCGTCACGATCAGGGCGACGACGCTGCCGAACGCCAGCCGGGAGAACCGGTGGACGGCCGGAGCGTCGACGGGTGAGCCGGCGGGCGCCCGGTACAGGGCGATCAGCAGCGCGCCCAGTCCACCGAGCCAGGCGGCGGCGGCCAGCAGGTGCAGCACGTCGACCGGCATGGCGATCCCCGCCTGGAGCCCGACCGAGGCGTGCTCGGACATCGCCCAGCTCGCCGCGAGCCCGGCCGCCACGACGGCACCGCCGATCGAGAGCCCGAAGGTGAGGTCCCGCCGCTCCTGAGGGTCCTCGCGCTTGTCGTACGCCCCGAACAGCACGGCGATGAACAGCGCCGCCGCGGCGAGCAGCAGCAGCCGGGAGACCAGGGCCGCTCCGGTCTTGGTCTGGAGCACCTCCCCGAGCAGGGACAGGTCGAAGACGTCGGAGACCTTTCCGGAGCCGGTGAAGGACCCGCGCAGGAGCAGCAGGGCCAGGGTCGCCGCGGTGAGGGCGACCCACCCGGAGACGACGTACCGCTGCACCGGCCGCACCCCCGAGCCGCGCGGCCAGCAGGCCAGCACGAAGGCGGCGCCGCCGGCCATCACCAGGAATCCGGCGTAGGACACGTACCGGCCGAAGCCGTAGAGCCAGCCCACCACCCCGTCGTCGGTGGTCTGTCCGGAGACGGACACGGACGTCTTGGAGGGGGCGCCGATGGAGAAGGTGTACGCGCCCGCGACGGGATGGCTGTCGGCCGACACGACCTGGTACGCCACGGTGTAGGTCCCGTCGGGCAGCCCCGAGTGCAGCCGCACGGCGTACGTCGTGCCGCTGACGTTGGACGGCTCGCCGGTGTCGACGCGCTTGCCCTCGGGGTCGAGGACGCGCAGCGAGTCGTCGGACACCGCGACCTGCTCGGAGAAGGTGAGCGAGATCCGGGCGGGGGCCTGGTCGACCACCGCCCCCTGCCCGGGGTCGCTGCCGGTGACCGCGGCGTGCGCGGAGACCGGTCCGGCGCCGGCGAACAGGGCGCAGACGGCGGCCAGGAGCAGCAGCACCAGGATCCGGACACGGCGGGGGGCGATGGTCTGCGTCACAGGGGTCCCTCCCTCAGTGTCCGGTCTTCGGGGTGTAGGTCGCCGGCTTCACCGGCATCCGCACCGTGACGGGCGCGGAGTGGGCGAAGTGCAGTTCGACGGAGACCGTCTGGCCCTCCTTCGGCCTGCGCTTCAGCTCCTCGAACATCAGGTGGTCGCCTCCGCTGCGCAGCTCCAGCCGGCCGCCCGCGGGGATCTCCAGGCTCTCGACCTCCTGCATCGCCCCGTCGACGGTCTCGTGCACGGTGACCCGGCCGATGTCGCTGGTGACCCCGGTCAGTTCGTCGTCGGCGCCGCCCTCGTTGGTGACGGTGAGGAAGCCGGCCGCCATGTCACCGGACATCGGCTGCGGCATGTAGGCCGAGCCGACGGTGAGTTCCGCCTTGCCGGAGCCGGAGTCGCTGCCGGACGCGTCGCCGCCGCAGCCGGCCAGCGCGAGCGCCCCGGCTATGGCGAGGGCGGCCGGGCCGGTGCGCCTCACGGGTTCTCCCCCTTGAGCAGTGCGGGGAGGTCCCTGGTGTAGTCGTCGACGGTCGCGTCCTCGCCGTAGAGCACGTAACCGCCGTCGGTCTTCGGTGAGAACGCGATGACCTGGGTGCCGTGCTCCGAGACGAGTTTGCCGTTCTTGTCCTTCCGCGTCGGCTCGATGCTGATGCCGAGGGTGCGGGCGCCGGCCTGGATGGTGGGGAAGTCACCGGTGAGGCCCACGAAGGCGGGATCGATGCCCTTCAGCCATGTGCCGAGTTCGGCCGCGGTGTCGCGCTGCGGGTCGGTGGTGACGAACACGACGCGCAGCTCGTCCTGTTCGGCCTTGGGCAGCTGCTTCTTGGCGACGGCGATGTTGTTCATCGTCAGCGGGCACACGTCGGGGCAGTGGGTGTAGCCGAAGTAGATCAGCGTGGGCTTGCCCGCCGTCTCCTTGCGGAGGTCGTACTTCTTGCCCTGGGTGTCGGTCAGGACCAGGTCCGGCTTCTCGAAGGGCTGGTCGAGGACGGTGGCGGCCTTCTTGCTGCCGGCCTGCTCCGAGACCACGGACACGGGCTTGCCGTTGTCGTCGCCGCTGCCGCACGCGGTCAGGGTCAGGGAAGCGGCGGCGAGCAGGGCGGCCGCGGCGAAGGTTGTGGTGCGCATAGAAAAATGTCCCAGATGTCGGTGTCCCGGCGCGCACCGGGGAGCCCCCGCGGTGGGAGGGCGGTGCCCCGGTGCGTGCCGTACGGAAGCAGCCTCAGGCGGTGCGCCGGCGTCCGGCGAGCACGCCGTAGGCGACGCCGGCCGCGCCGACCACGATGCCCACGATGCCGAGGACGCGGGCGGTGGTGTCGGTGCCGTCCGAGGAACCGGAGTCGGCGGCGGTGTGCGCGGACGTCTTCTCGGCCTTCCCCTCGTCGGAGTCCGACCCGGCCGACGAGCCGTGGTGCCCGTCCTCGGAGGCGGCGGACAGCTCCAGCACCGGGGCCGGGTTGTCGGGCTCCTCCTTGCCCTCCTGCGGCACTTCGATCCAGCGGACGACCTCCTTGTCGGAGTACGTCTGCAGCGCCTTGAAGGCGAGGGTGTCGGTGTCCTCGGGCAGCTGGCCCAGGGAGACGGGGAACTTCTGGAAGTACCCGGGCTGGATGCCCTTGCCGTCGGCGGTCCAGGTGACCTTGGAGACGGCCTCGGAGATCTTCTCGCCGTGCATCTCCAGCGGCTTGTCGAGCTTGGACTTGGTGACCTCGACCTTCCAGCCCGGCACCGGCTCCGGCATGACGGAGGCCAGCGGGTGGTCGGTCGGGAAGTTCACCTCGAGCTTGGTGGTCGAGGCGTCGTCGCGCTCGTTGGGGACCTTGAAGTTCACGACCGCGTAACCGCCCTTGGCGGCCGTGCCCTCGGGCTGCACGGTGACGTGCGCGAAGGCGGGGGCGGACAGGGCGAGGACGGCGACACCGGCGGCGGCACCGGCCGCGGCAATACGGGAAACCTTCATGGAAGGAAGCACTCCGCTGTGAGAGTCGGCTACGACTGTGGAAGAGGGATACGCGCACGCGCGCACGCCGCACGACGGCGGCAGCCTCTCCGAGCCGTCCGGTACACAGGGCGGATCAGCGGAGGGATGGTCGCGTCGTCAGGCGGCCAGGGCGAGTGCGGACACGGAAGCCGCACCGGCCGGTGGACCGCGCCGGATCACCGAGTGCTGAAGGGCGACGGCGCACGGCAGCGGCGCGGCGGGCCGATCGGCCCGCACCGGGCGCGGACCCGCCTCGAGGGCGCCCGGGAGTCCGGCGCGCAGGGCGCGCACGAACGCGAGCGCACCACGCAGGGAGCGCATCAGCGCCCCTTCGGCGACGCCCTGCGCGGACAACTCGGTCAGCCGCAGCAGCGCCAGGTCGCCGCGACGCAGCAGCCACCCGGCCGCGAGGGCCGCGAGGACGTGGCCCAGCAGCATCGGCAGGGACGGCCACAGCGAGGCGGACGACCCCGGGGCGACCGTCCCGGCCAGGTGGGTGTGCGCTCCCGCGGCCGGATCGATCCGGGCGTCGGTGAGGATCCTCTGCGCCTGTGCGGGACTGATGGCCGCGGCCGTCGTGCCGCAGACGAGGCGTGCCGCCTGCTGGACCAGGGCGGCATCGCTCCCACCCGCCGGGGCGGAGGCCCCGACGGCGGCCGTGCCGTGCTGGCCGAGGCCGAACAGGACGTGCAGCACCGTCTGGCCGGCCGCGAGCAGGGCCGCTACCCCGGCCAGCGAGCGCACCCGCCCGGCGAGCGGGGCCGCCACGAGGACCACCCCGAGGAATCCGGCGCCCAGCGTCCACAGCGGGACGCCGTCGCAAGAGGCGAGCGCGTGACCTGCCCCGGCCAGCACGACACAGACCGCGGCGAACACCGCGGCCCGCAAAATCCGGAGCGGATCTCCGGAGCGCGTCGCGCGCGCGTGGGGGGCAGTCATGGCGGGCTCATCATCGCACTGGCCCCGCGGGCCCCGTACGGCAGGTCCACAAGATGCCGTACGACCGGAACGTCACCCTCTGGCCCCGCCCGCCCCTACATACACCGATCAGGACCAGCCCGCATCCGCCATATGGGCGGCCTGACGACGACTTCACGCTTACACCCGGGGACTGAGGGCAATACGTAACGGTATGTCGAGGCACAGCCAGGAGGCTGGAGCATGAGCATCTGGTGGTCACTCCATCTGCGGCGGGACGCCGCGAGCGTGCCCCTCGCCCGGCGCCTGCTGATCGGCACGATGGAAACCGCGGGCGTGGACCCCGACATCTCCTACGACCTCTCCGTGGCCCTCACCGAAGCCTGCGCCAACGCCGTCGAGCACGGTGGGGAGCAGGGCTGCGGCCCGGGCTCGGAGGCCTACCGGGTCACCGCGTACCTCGACGGCGAGACCTGCCGGATCGAGGTCGCGGACGCGGGCCCGGGCTTCCCCGGGGCGTCCGCCGAGCGGCCCCGGCCGCAGATCAGGCCGGCTCACACGGACGCGGAGCACGGCCGGGGCCTGTGCCTGATCGAGGAGCTCGCCGACCACGTGCACATCGGGAACAAGCCGGGCCGGGGCGGAGCCGTGGTGAGCTTCGACAAGGTCCTGAAGTGGCGCGAGAACGCACCGCTGATGGCGGTCTGACAGCGCCGGTCATGTCGGTCTGACAGCGGCCCCCGTCCAGCAGCGGGACGGTGTTTCACGTGAAACGTCCGCCCCGCCCCCGGTCCTCTACAGCGCTCCCCAGTCCAGGGTCGTCCGCGCCAGCCCCGCCACCTCCGTCAGCAGCGCCAGCCGCGCCGCCCGGACCGCCGGGTCGGGGTCCATCACCAGCACCTCGTCGAAGAAGGCGGCGATCGCCTCGACCAGCGGGGCGGAGACCTCGATGAGCGCGCCGAGATCGTCCTCACGGCCTTGCAGGGCCTCCCGAACGGCCCGGGCGCTCTCGGCGAGGCGCAGTTCGGCGGGAGCGGTCAGCACGGAGAGGTCGGCCTCTGCGACGCCGCCCTCGGGCAGGATCCGCACGACCCGCTGGAAGGCGGCCGCCAGCGCCTCGAACGCCTCGCTGCCGACGTGCCGCTCCAGCGTGGCCAGCGTGCGGTCCCCGTGGGCGGGCCGGTCGGCCCACACCAGGACGGCCTGGACCAGCCGGTGCTCGTGCCCGGCGTCCGTGAGCTGCTGCTCATAGCGCCGGGTGATCAGCTCGGCGGCCTCGGCGACCCGCTCGGCGGGCACCTCGACGCCCTGCGCGGCGTAGCGCACGGCCGCCGCGCGCAGTCCCTCGCGCACCCGGACGCCGGCCACGGCGGGCAGGCTGCGCAGGACGTTGAGCAGCCCGATCGCGGCCCGGCGCACCCCGTACGGATCGGAACTGCCGGTCGGTGCGGCCCCGATGATGAACATGCCCGTGACCAGGTCGAACCGGTCGGCCAGGGACAGGACGGCCCCCGCGTCCGAGGCGGGCAGCTCCCCACCCGCCGCGCGCGGCAGCTCCATCTCGGCCAGGGCACGGGCGACCTCGGCGGACTCCCCGGCGTGACGGGCGTACTCCTCCGCCATCACACCGGCCAGCCCCGAGAACTCGATCACCATCTGGGAGGCCAGGTCGAACTTGGCCAGCGCACCGGCCCGCCGGACGACCGCCACCGTCTCCTCCTGGAGCCCGGCGCGTCCGGCCAGGTCCAGGGCGAGCTTGGCCAGCCGGTCGGCACGGTCGGCGACCGTGCCGAGCCGGTCCTCGAAGGTCAGCTTGTCCAGGCGCCGCCGGAACTCCTCGGGTGCCACCTTCAGGTCCGCCCGCCAGAAGAACGCGGCGTCCTCGTAGCGGGCGCGCAGCACCGCCTCGTTGCCCGCCCGCACCACGTCGTCGTCGCACAGGGCGTTGGCGAAGGTCACGAAGTGCGGCATCAGCCGGTCGCCGTCCAGCACGGGCAGGTAGCGCTGGTGCTTGCGCATCACGGTGGTCAGGACGCTCGCGGGCAGTTCGAGGTAGCGCTCGTCGAACGACCCGCGCACGGCGTAGGGGAACTCGAGGATGTCCGTGATCTCGTCGATCAGCCCGGACTGGGCCTCCAGATCGATCCGCCCGCCCACCTCGGCGGCCGCCTCCACGGCACCCCGCACGACCGCACCGCGCCGGGCGTCCCGGTCCAGGAGGATGCCGTGCATGTGCAGGAAGTGCGGATAGCCCTCGGCGGAGGTGACCCGGACCTCCGGGTAGGGGGCCTGGCGCTGCACCCGGGTGGTGTCGCCCGAGGACAGCGAGGAGACCACCACGGGCAGAGGCGTGCGGCCCAGCAGCGCCAGCAGCCAGCGCACCGGGCGGGAGAACGACAGGCCCGGATCGCTCCAGCGCATGTTGCGCCCGGCCCGCAGACCGGACACGACCTCGGCCAGCAGATCGCTGAGCACCTCGACGGCCGGGCGGCCCTCCTCGTGCCGGGTGACCGCCACGTACGCGGTGCCGTTGACCTCGACCGTGCGCACATCGGCGGGTTCGGCGCCCTGGCTGCGGGCGAAACCGAGCAGCGCGGGGGTGGGGGCGCCGTCCTTGTAGGCGGCGGCGACCTTGGGGCCCCGTACGGTCCGCATGGTGTCGTGCTCGCGGGGCTGCACGCCGTCGATCGTGATCACGATGCGCCGGGGCGTCGCCATCACGGTGATCGTCCCGTGGCCCAGCCGGGTCTCGGCGAGCTTCGCGGTGATCGACGCGCGCACGGCCTCGGTGGTGGCGGGGACGTCCGCGTACGGCAGCTCCTCCACGCCGATCTCGAACAGCAGGGTCTCGACGCCGGACACCTTGGGCAGCGGCGCCCGTTCGGCCGGGGCCGGTACGGCCGCCACGCCCAGCGGGTGCTCCAGTGCCGCCCGGCGCTGCTCCCACAGCTTCGCGGTCTCGTGCGTCAGCCCGCGCATCAGCGAGAACGCCTTGGCCCGCTCGGTGGTGCTGATGGCACCGCGCGCGTCGAGCACGTTGAAGGTGTGGCTGCACTTGAGCACGTACAGATAGGCGGGGACGGGCAGTTCCAGGTCGAGCAGGCGCCGGGCCTCGGCGGCGTACGACTCGAACAACCGGTGATTGGTGTCGATGTCCGCGTCGTCGAGGTAGTAGCGGCTCATCTCGTACTCGTTCTGCCCGAACACCTCGCCGTAGGTGATGCCCGGGGCGTACGCGATGTCCTTGAAGTGGGACACGCCCTGAAGGTTCATCAGGATGCGTTCGAGGCCGTAGGTGATCTCCACCGACACCGGGTCCAGCGCGACTCCGCCGACCTGCTGGAAGTAGGTGAACTGGGTGATCTCCATGCCGTCGAGCCAGACCTCCCAGCCCAGGCCCCAGGCGCCGAGCGCGGGTGAGGCCCAGTTGTCCTCGACGAACCGCACGTCGTGGGCGTTGAGGTCGACACCGAGGGCGCGCAGGCTGCCGAGGTACAGCTCCTGCGGGTTGCCCGGATCGGGCTTCAGGATCACCTGGAACTGGGTGTGCGTCTGCAGCCGGTTGGGGTTCTCGCCGTAGCGCGAGTCGTCCGGCCGCACGCTGGGCTCGACGTAGGCCACGCTCCACGGCTCCGGGCCGAGCACGCGCAGGGCGGTGGAGGGGTTGGCCGTACCGGCACCGACCTCGGTGTTCAGCGGCTGCGTGATCATGCAGCCGTTGTCGCTCCAGTACTTCTGCAGGGTGAGGATGGCGTCCTGCATGGTCAGTGCGGTCTGAACGTTGTTCATGGTGATCGCGCCCGTTCCCCGAGTCGGCCCGGCAAGGTCGGCCATGATCTCATACGTCAACCAGCGCTGACCTGCTCTTTCTTGACCAGGCACAACAGGCGGCACGGCACAGCGGGGCGCGGGGGAGCCTGCCATACGGTTCCCCCGCGCCCCAGGGCGTCGTCAGCCCTGGACGGCGGCCATCCACGCCTCGACCTCGTCGGAGCGCCGGGGCAGCGCGGCGCTGAGGTTCCGGTTGCCGTCCTCGGTCACGAGGATGTCGTCCTCGATCCGGACGCCGATGCCGCGGTACTCCTCCGGCACGGTCAGGTCGTCGGCCTGGAAGTACAGGCCGGGCTCGACGGTGAGGCACATCCCCGGCTCCAGCGTGCCGTCGACGTAACTCTCGATCCGGGCCGCCGCGCAGTCGTGCACGTCCATGCCGAGCATGTGGCCGGTGCCGTGCAGCGTCCAGCGCCGCTGGAGGCCGAGCTCCAGCACCCGCTCCACCGGCCCCTCGACAAGGCCCCACTCGACGAGCTTCTCGGCCAGCACCCGCTGGGCCGCGTCGTGGAAGTCCCGGTACTTGGCGCCCGGCTGCACGGCCGCGATGCCGGCCTCCTGGGCCTCGTACACGGCGTCGTAGATCTTGCGCTGGATCTCGGTGAACCGGCCGTCGATCGGCAGCGTGCGCGTCACGTCGGCGGTGTAGTAGGTGTGCGTCTCCACACCCGCGTCGAGCAGCAGCAGGTCGCCGGCGCGCACGGGGCCGTCGTTGCGCACCCAGTGCAGTGTGCAGGCGTGCGGCCCGGCGGCGGCGATGGTGCCGTAGCCGACGTCGTTGCCCTCCACGCGCGCGCGGAGGAAGAAGGTGCCCTCGATGTAGCGCTCGGAGGTCGCCTGTGCCTTGTCGAGGACCTTCACGACGTCCTCGAAGCCGCGCACGGTCGAGTCGACGGCCTTCTGCAGCTCGCCGACCTCGAACGCGTCCTTGACCAGCCGTGCCTCGGAGAGGAAGACCCGCAGCTCCTCGTCGCGCTCGGCGGTGACCTTGTCGGTCAGCGCGGCCTCGATGCCGGCGTCGTACCCGCGCACAACCCGGACCGGGCCGGTGGCCTCGCGCAGTGCGGCGGGCAGTTCGCGCACGTCGGAGGCGGGGATGCCGTACAGCTTCCCGGCCTCGGTGAGGGAGTGGCGGCGGCCGACCCACAGCTCGCCCTGGCCGTCCAGCCAGAACTCGCCGTTGTCGCGGTCCGAACGCGGCAGGAGGTAGATCGTCGCCTCGTGGCCGCCGTCCTTGGGCTCCAGGACCAGGACGCCGTCCTCGGTCTGGTTGCCGGTGAGGTAGGCGTACTCGACGGAGGCGCGGAAGGCGTACTCGGTGTCGTTCGAGCGGGTCTTCAGGTTGCCCGCCGGGATCACCAGGCGCTCGCCGGGGAAACGCGCGGACAGCGCGGCCCGGCGGGCGGCCGTCTCGGCGGCCTGGGGGATGGGCGCGAGGTCGCGCAGCTCGGTGTCGGCCCAGCCGCTCTTCATGTTCTCGGCCAGCTCGTCGGACACGCCCGGGTACAGCCCGTTCTTCCGCTGCTTGATCGGCTCTTCGCTCTCTTCCGGGGTCTCCGGTGTGAGCTCCTCGGCCACGGTCATCCTCCTCGGTACGGCACTGGACCCCCTCCACTGTACGGCGGCGCGGAAGGGGGCCCAGGGCCGGTGACGAGGAGCGTTACTCGAAGTGCGCGGCCAGCAGCACGACGTCCTCGGCGCCCTCCTGCGCGTCCAGCCCGTCGGGCAGGACACTGCGCAGGACGTGGTCGGCGATCGCCCCGGGGTCGCCGCGCAGGGCCCGGGGCACTCCGGCCGCCGCCGCGTGCAGCCGGGCGAACGCGCGGTCGGTGGCCTCGCCCGTGCGGTGCAGCAGCCCGTCGGTGTAGAGCAGGACGGTCTCGCCGGGCTCGGCGAGGATCTCGACGCTCGGCGCCTCCCAGCAGGCGAGCATGCCCAGCGGGGCGGAGACCGACGTCTCGACGAACTCGGTGCGCCGCGGCCCGATCAGCAGCGGTGGGCTGTGCCCGGCACCGGCCAGCGTGATCTTGCGGGCGGCCGGTTCGCAGTAACCGAACAGCGCGGTGGCCGAGCGGGCCGGTTCGGTCAGCCGCAGCAGCAGCTCCAGGTCCGACAGGACCGCGACCGGGTCCTCCCCCTCCATCACGGCGTAGGCGCGCAGCGACGCCCGCAGCCGGCCCATCGCCGCGACCGCGCTGGGCCCCGCGCCGGTGACGGAGCCCACGGCGAGACCGAGGGCGGCGTCGGGCAGCGGCAGCGCGTCGTACCAGTCGCCGCCGCCGTGCGGGCCGGTGCGGTGCCGGGCGGCGAGCCGCACACCGGCCACCCGGGGCAGCCGGGCGGGCAGCAGCTCCTCGGACATGGTGGCCATGGACGCGCGTGTGCGCTCCAGTTCCAGGAGGCGGGCGAGGTGCTCGGCGGCGTAGCGCGCGTACAGGCCCGCCAGGTGGCGTTGGCGTTCGCCCGGTTCGGCGGGCTCGTCGTAGAGCCAGACGGCGGCGCCCAGGCGGCCGGCGGACTCGGTGGACAGGGGCAGGGCGTAGCTGGCGGCGTAGCCGAGGCGGGCCGCGACCTGGCGGTGGCGGGGGTCGAGTCCTTCCTCGGCGAACAGGTCGGGGTCGGCGATGCCGCCCTCGCCGCCTGGCAGTCCGTCGAGGATCCGGCCGTAGGACAGGGCGCTGCGCGGCACGGTCTCGATGTGGCCGAGGTCGGCTCGGCCCAGGCCCAGGCCGATGGTGCTGTCCGGGCCGAGTCCGTCGCCGGGTTCCAGGACGACGAGGCCGCGTCTGGCGCCGACCAGGGCGGCTCCGGCGCGCAGCAGTTCGTGCAGGGCCTCGTCGAGGGTGGCGGTGCGGGCCAGCCGTTCGGTGAGCTCGTGCAGCGTGGTCAGGTCGGAGACCCAGCCGGCGAGGCGGTCCTGAAGTACTGCGCCGGGTGGGGCGGGTGGGTTTGCGGGGGAGGCCGGGGAGGTACTCGCGACGGGCGCGACAGTGTGTGCGGGGGCCGGAACCGTTGAATCGATTCCAGCCACTTTCGGAGGGTGCGGGGCGTTCATGGCGTCCGGCCTTCCGACCGGCGCGTACTGCTCAAAAGCATCGCAAACCCCCATGTCGTTCTGCGCCGCCAGCAGTGTCTCCACATGTACACGGACTCGTAAGGAGATGTCCAGCATTGTCCTGCCGGGATTCCTGGTGTCAGTGAGGCTTAAGAGAAGTCCTTCCTTCCTCTTGCGGAAAAGCGAACTTGGCTTAAAACTGCCGCAGTGGACGGGTTATTGCGGTCGACTGGCCTTGCTCGACGGAGCGTCACAACGGTCGTGATGGGTACGTACTCGGAGAAGGCCAGGGGTGGTCGGGAATCACCCGGAACCTGGTGACGGAACCGGGCGTCCTATCCACCGACGACCGTGCCCCATCCTCCCGTGGCGGAGGCGGAGAGAAATACGCGCGACGGCAAACGCCATACTTCGCCACCCCTACGCCACGCCCGTGCTTTCGATGAACGCAGTATGGGCGGGACGGCCGCGGAGGCAGCCCACGCTCGACCCGGAGGGGTTCCCCTTGCTCGCGGCAGGGGTGTGATGCGCCAACAGGTACGCACAGTGAAGTGATCGACACATGTTGTGATGGACCACGGTGTTGCCAGGCGTGCAACGGAAAGGACGAGCGCTCATGCGCGAGATCCCCGGAAGGCGACGCAGGCTCCTGTTCCAGCGCGGTGACGGGACGCCTGAGCTCATCGGCGCGGCCCTGACCTATGCGACGGAATGGCAGTGGCCCGTACTCCCGGGCGTGACGGCGGACCCGCAGCGGCCGGACCGCTGCGCCTGCCCCGACCCGGAATGCACGGTGCCCGGCGCGCACCCCTTCGACCCCGGCCTCCTCGCGGCCACCACCGACGCGCGCATGGTCCGCTGGTGGTGGGGCAACCGGCCGACGGCGCCGATCGTCCTGGCCACCGGGGGCAAGGCGCCCTGCGCGGTCTCTTTGCCGGCCGCCCCGGCCGCCCGCGCCCTGGAGGTCCTCGACCGGCAGGGCATGCGGCTCGGCCCGGTCGTCGCCTCCCCCACCCGCTGGGCGATCCTCGTGAAGCCCTACTCCCTGGAGCAGCTGGGCGAACTGCTCTACGCCAAGGACTTCGTGCCCGGCTCGCTCCGCTTCCACGGTGAGGGCGGTTACCTCGCGCTGCCGCCGTCGGAGGCGGGCCGGGGCGAGATCCGCTGGGAGCGCGCGCCGCTGCCCGGCTCGGCCTCGCCGTGGGTGCCGGACGTCGAGGCCGTGGTGGACGCCGTGGTCGACGTCCTCACTCGTACGGGTGTGAGCGCGCCCGAGTTCTAGGCCCGCCGGGCGCGCCGAGCGCCGTCCCGCCCCGGTGCGTTGTATGCCGGGGCCATGCGGCGTCATGCCCGGGGCCTCGCCCGGGATCCCCGGAAGGTCAGACTGATCGCCCTGGCGGGCACGGTGGTGGCATGCGCGGTCGCCCTGCCCCTGGCCGTGGCTGCCTCGGGGGCCTCACGGTCCGGACCCCCGGCGCCCATGGCCGGTGCGGAGTCCTCCCGTGCGGAGTCTTCCCGTGCGGAGTCTTCCCGTGCGGGGTCCCCCCGCCCGGGATCATCGCCTGCGGCGCGTGCGCCCGGGCGGGACGTGACGTCCGCCGTGCGCTGCGGACCCGAACTCGCCTCCCCCGACGGCATCGAGGCGCAGACCTGCGTCGTCGCCCGGGGCGCGCACACCTGGGCGCGCACCTACTACCGCAATGCGACGGGGTCGGCGCTGGACGCCGTGCTGAGTCTGATGGCCCCCGGGGACCGGACCGTGCGCATCACCTGCGCGGTGGGCGCCGGGGACGAGCCGGGAACCTGCGAGACCCCCAGGGAACTCCTGCGCGGGGACCTGGCGGCGTACACCGCCGTCACCGAGTTCGCCCGGCGGGGCGGGCAGGGCCCGCTGCTGTTGCGCTCGGGAAGCAACTCACCTGCGTGGACCAGCAGTTGACGAGCAACTGCGTACGGTGAGGGTCTGCGCACAAGGAAAGACCCGGTTGCTGGCGACGGGGGATGCACCAGCAACCGGGCTACAGGAACGGTAACAAGAGATCGGCGGTTCGCAAATTCGAACTCGCCTTTCCGGTCACCGACTGGCTTGTCCGCGACGGGAGTTGTGGTCCCGCCCGGGCGCGCCGGTCCGGCCCGCCGGTGACCCGGCCGGCCGGAGTGCCCACGGCGCCCGTCAGCTCAGCGTGACCTGCCGGTTGGTCAGGCCGCCGCGCGCGCGGCGCTCCTCCGGCGTGAGCGGGGTGTCCTCCGCCAGGGCGGTGGCGAGGCGCTCGGCGAACTCCGCCGCGGGCTTCTCCACGTCCTCGGCCGTGACACCGCTCGGCAGGTCCCAGACCGGCACCGTCAGCCCGTGGGCGCGGAAGGAGCCCACCAGGCGCGTGCCCTCGCCGAGGCTGGAACGGCCCGCGGCGTGCAGGCGCGCGAGGGCGTCCAGGAGCTGCTCCTCCGGGTGCGGCATGACCCAGCGCAGGTGGTTCTTCTCCGGTGTCTCGCACCAGTACGCGGCGTCCACGCCCTGGAGCTTGACGGTCGGGATGGCCGCGGCGTTGGCCCGCTCCAGGGAGGCGGCGACCTCCGGCGTGGCGTTCTCCGCGTCCGGCACCCAGAACTCGAAACCGCTGTGCACTTCTGGCTCGAAGGCGCCCTCCGGGTCGAGCAGGTCCTGCAGCCGTGGGCTGCCGGCCGGGGCGCGACGGCCCTGGACGGGCGTGCCCGGCGCGGCCTCCAGCGCCTGCTGCAGGGTGTCGGCGAGGTCGCGGCTGATGTCGCCCGACGAGGTGTCGTTCTGCAGGCCGAGCAGGACCGAGCCGTCGTCGCGGCGCAGGGCGGGCCAGGCCATCGGGAGCACCGTGGCCAGCGTGACCGACGGGACGCCCTCGGGCAGTCCGTCCTTGAGGGTCAGCTCGACCGTGGCCGCCGGGACCAGCTCGCGCAGGGCGACCCAGTCGCACTCGCCGGGCAGGCCCTCGAACGGGCGGTGGACCAGCTCGGTCGCGGCGTGCGAGGCGGCCCGGCCGTGACAGGCCTTGTACCGCCGGCCGCTGCCGCACGGGCAGGGCTCGCGGGCACCGACGACCGGGACCTCGCCGTCCGTGATCTGCGGGCGCTTGGCCTTCGTCTGGGGTCGCTTCTTGGCCATCGATGGGTCTCCCGGTTACGGCTCGTCTCGTACGGTCGCGAGCCTAGCCGTTCGTGCCCGGGGCGTCGGGTTCCTGTGGACAACGCCGTCCCCGCCGCGCAGCGCGGCCTCGACGGGATCGGCGGAGGGTCCTCGGCCCCGGCCGGCGGATGATCCTCGTCCCGGCCGGCGGAGGGGGCTTCACCCCGTCGGCGGCGAGAGCGTCGCTCCGGTCGGCGGGCGGGACTTCAGCCCAGCTCGTCGAAGGCGTCCGCGAAGTCCAGTCCGGCCGTCCGGGAGACGGGCGGGGCCGTCACGCGCGTCGCGAAGTCGTCGCGGCGGTGGCCGGCGTCCGGGTCGTGCACGTCGTCGTGGACGACGACCCACACCGTGACCTCGCCGTGGACGTCGTCGCGCACGCCCCAGTCGTCGGCGAGCGCGGTGATGATGTTCAGACCGCGGCCGCCGTGAGCCGTGACCGACGGGGTCGCGGGGGCGGGGCGGGTCGGGCCGCCGCCGTCCGTGACCTCGACCACCAGCCGGCCGGCCGGGTCCACCCGCCACGCGGCGCGGACGTCGCCGTCACCGGAGAGTGCGTCGCCCAGGGGCCTGCCGTGCTTGCACGCGTTGCTCAACAGCTCGGAAAGGATCAGTACGGCGTCGTCGATGACCGATTCCGCTACCCCACCGCTGCGCAACTGCGTGCGCATCCGGTGTCTCGCCTCGCCCACGCCCGCAGGGCCATGGGGTACGGCCATGCTCGACGACGTGGGCACCTCCCGTGCCACCACCAACGCCACCCCCGAGACCTCCTTCGCCCCACGCCACGGTGTGGATGCCCCATGGGCCTGTGCCGGAAACCGGCCAATCCACCTCCGGTGACGCACTTCGGCGGCCGGCACGCGACGAACGCGTCGGTGCACTCCCGGTGACCGTATGGCTGGAAATCATCGGTGTGGCCGAGATGCGAGGATCGTGCCTGCCGGGGTGCGGGGTCAAGGGATGTGCACGAGGCGCACGTGACGCGTGGGACGGAAGTTTCAGCGGCCGAGCCGGTTCAGCACCGCGCGCGGGCGGTTGGTGATGATGGCGTCGACGCCCAGACCGACGCACAGGTCCACGTCCTCGGGCTCGTTCACCGTCCACACGTGCACCTGGTGGCCGGCCCGCTTGAGGCGCTCGATGTACGCGGGGTGACTGCGCACGATCCGCAGCGAGGGGCCGGCGATCCCGATCCCCGGGGGCAGCCGCCCGTCGCGCAGCCGGGGCGAGACGAACTGTGTGAGGTACACCGTCGGCAGGGTCGGCGCGGCGGCACGCACACGGTGCAGCGAGCGCGCCGAGAAGCTCATCACCCTCACCTGCGACTCGCCGGCGGAGACCGGGGCGTCCAGGCCGAACCGCTTCAGCAGGGTCAGCAGCCGCTCCTCGACCTGCCCGGCCCAGCGGGTGGGGTGCTTGGTCTCGATGGCCAGGTGCACCGGGCGCCCGGCGTCGGCGACGAGTTCCAGCAGCCGCTCCAGCGTCAGCACGGAGGTGGCCTCGCGGTCCTCCGGGCGGTGCTCCCAGTCCGGTTCCTCGTCGCGTCCCTTCCAGGCCTCGCGCGTCTTCCAGGAGCCGAAGTCGAGGGCGGCGAGATCGGCGAGCTCCAGGGCGGAGACGGCGCCGCGGCCGTTGGACGTACGGTTGATCCGTCGATCGTGCACGCATACCAGGTGGCCGTCGGCGGTGAGGCGCACATCGCATTCGAGGGCGTCGGCGCCGTCCTCGATCGCCTTGGTGTACGCGGCCAGGGTGTGTTCCGGGGCATCCTCGGAGGCACCGCGGTGGGCGACGACCTGAATGACGTGCTGTCGTGCGTGGGTCACCGCGTCATGGTGCCACCGTGGGCGGGTACGCGTCCGCTCGGAGGGACTCCGCGCGGGCGCGGGTCCGGACGGCGGCACAGGGATTGCATCCTTTTTGCCGGTAATGACCTATATAAAGAACGACCCCGGACGCACAGCGGCCGCTTATGGTGCTCTGACGGCCCGTGGGAAAAGCTGACGGCATACAAAGGGACAAGCACGCCGCAGGCGCGCCGGGCCGGTCGCGCGGACGCGTGCGGAGCACGACCGAGTGCAACCCAGGAAACAGCCGTGGATCGAGGAGAGAAGCTGTGAGCACCGAGAACGAGGGCAACGCGGTACCCCCCGCCCCGTCCGCACCCCCCGTGCCGGTGGACGCTCCTGCTGCTCCGGCGCCGCAGGCACAGGCCGGCCAGGGACCGTACGGTCAGGCCCCCCAGGGGCAGGGACCTCACGGGCAGGGCCCCGCTGGTGAGGCCGGTCCCGCCGGCCCCGGTGTCTCCTCCTCCGCCCCGGACCCGTCCTGGCCGCCGCCCCCGCCGCCGGCCGGCCCGTACGGCGACGGCGGTGCCGGTTCCGGACCGGGCGGCTGGGGATCGTCGTACCAGCAGCCGGCGCCGAAGTCCGGTCGCGGGCGGGGCGGTCTGATCGCCGGGATCCTGATCGCCGCGCTGGTCGCCGGCGGTGTCGGCGGCGGCCTCGGCTACACCCTGGCCAAGGACAACGACGACAACACCGGCTCGACGACGGTGTCGGCCTCGACCAACGGCGGGGACGTCAAGCGCGACCCGGGCACCGTCGCGGGCGTGGCCGCCAAGGCGCTGCCGAGCACGGTCACGATCCAGGCCGAGAGCACCAGCGGCGAGGGCGGCACGGGCACCGGCTTCGTCTTCGACAAGCAGGGCCACATCGTCACCAACAACCACGTGGTGGCCGACGCGGTGGACGGCGGCAAGCTCACCGCGACGTTCCCGGACGGCAAGAAGTACGACGCCGAGGTGATCGGCAACGCCCAGGGCTACGACGTGGCCGTCATCAAGCTGAAGAACGCCCCCTCCGACCTGAAGCCGCTCACCCTGGGCGACTCGGACAAGGTGGCCGTCGGGGACGCGACCATCGCCATCGGCGCCCCCTTCGGCCTGTCCGACACGGTGACGACCGGCATCATCAGCGCCAAGAACCGCCCGGTGGCCTCCAGCGACGGCAGCGGCAGCCAGGCCTCCTACATGAGTGCCCTGCAGACCGACGCCTCGATCAACCCGGGCAACTCCGGCGGGCCGCTGCTGGACGGGCGGGGCAACGTCATCGGCATCAACTCCGCGATCCAGTCCACCGGCAACGGAGGCTTCGGCACGGGCCAGTCCGGTTCGATCGGCCTGGGCTTCGCCATCCCGATCAACCAGGCCAAGTACGTGGCCCAGGAGCTGATCAAGAACGGCAAGCCGGTGTACGCGAAGATCGGCGCGTCCGTCTCCCTGGACGACAGCTCCGGCGGCGCGCAGATCACGGACGAGGGCGCGGGCAGCTCCGCGCCGGTCGAGCCGGGCGGTCCGGCCGCCAAGGCGGGTCTCAAGCCGGGCGACGTCATCACCAAGCTCGACGACCGCGTGATCGACTCCGGTCCCACCCTGATCGGCGAGATCTGGACGCACCAGCCCGGCGACAAGGTCACCCTCACGTACGAGCGCGACGGCAAGGAGCGCACGGTCGACGTCACGCTCGGCTCCCGCGTCGGCGACTGACCCACCCGCCCGCACCGACCCGTTACCCTTGTCCCCGCGCCGCCGATCCCGGCCGGCGCGGGGAGGTGTGCCCGAGCGGCCGAAGGGAACGGTCTTGAAAACCGTCGTGGCAGCGATGTCACCGTGGGTTCAAATCCCACCGCCTCCGCGCAGGTCATAGACAGCGCAGTACGCAAGGGGTGCCACTCTCCGGAGGGGCACCCCTTCCGCGTGCCCGGGGCCGGACGCGGGCGCTCGGGGGAGATATCCGGTTGATCCGCGACTGATCGCTTCCTAGGCTCGTCAGCGATCTTCTTCGGGCGTGAAGTGCTCAACCGCTGTCATGGCCGGAGGAGTTCGAGCGGGTTCCGTTCTCGGGCGGAGCCCGTGGCACACGACCAGTGCCTTGTGACAAGGGGGAGCAACACATGACACGTTCGACGACGTCCGTCATCGGCCGGCTCGGTCGCGGTGCGGCCCTGGCCTTCGCCGTGACGACCGCGGTGGTCGGTCTCGGCACCGTCCCGGCCCAGGCGGACCAGAAGGCTCCGGCCAGGGTCGCCGACTGGACGTGCGACTCCGGTCGCATCTGCATGTACGAGGACGCCAGCTACACCGGCAGCAAGTACGTCAACTGGAAGCCCACCGGCGCCAACCAGAAGTACCAGATCGACGGTTGGAACGGTGACAACGAGATCACGTCGCTGATCAACAACTCCGGTTACAACGTCCGCGTCTACGACAACGACGACTACTCGGGTTACTCGATCTGCGTCAAGCCGCACACCTCCATCACCAACCTCAAGTACGGCTGGGTCTTCAACGACGAGGCCGAGAGCGCCAAGACCGTCACCCGCTGCTAGCGCACCCCGTGCTGTGGGCCCCCGGCCGAGTCCTCCTCGGCCGGGGGCCGTTCGTGTGTCCCGGGTGGGCGGTGGCCGGGGTGCGCGGTTCCGTAGGCTTTCGGGGTGCAGGTCGGCGTCGCGGGGTCCTGGGCGCCGGCGGGATGAGGTGAGGGGTGGTCGTCGTCGGCGGTCGGTGTGTCGTCGTGGTCACCGCTGTGCACGGGCCCCATGCCCGGTTCCTGCCGCAGGCCTACGCGTCCCTGTGCGAGCAGCGGCTGCCCGCGGGCTGGCGGTGGCGATGGGTCGTGCAGGAGGACGGGGAGAGCGCCGAGGTGCGGCCGTACGTGCCGAGCGATCCGCGCGTGACGTTCCGGCAGGGGCGCGCCGGTGGGCCGGGGGTGGCCCGGACCATCGCCCTGGCCCGTGCGGACGGGCCGTACGTGAAAGTGCTGGACGCCGACGACCAGTTGACGCCCGGCGTGCTCGCGCGGGACGTCGCCGTGCTGGAGGGCGATCCACGTATCGGCTGGGTGACCTCCCGGGTCCTCGATCTGCTGCCCGACGGGACGACCGTCGGGTTTCCCGGGGACCCCGGTGAGGGACCGATCGAGCGCGGGACCGTGCTGGAGCAGTGGAAGGCGGGGGACTTCATCGCCCCGGTGCACCCCGCCTCGCTGTGCGTGCGGCGGGAGTTGCTGCTCGCGCTCGGCGGATGGATGGCCCTGCCCGCCTCCGAGGACACGGGGCTGCTGCTCGCGCTCTCCGCGGTGAGCCGGGGCTGGTTCTCGGCCGAGGTGGGGCTGCTGTACCGGAAGTGGGAGGGGCAGGTGACCGGGCAGGCGGCCCATGGGGAACGGGGTGAGCGGGAGGCCCGGATGGCCGTCGTGGAGGCGCGGGCCCGCGCCTTGTCCCGGCTGCGGTGGAGCGGCTCCGCCGAGCAGTGAGCCGGCATCGGGGGCCTGCTACGCGAGGCCGTCCGTCCGGGGCGGTGGCGTGGGGAGCAGGTCGTGGCGGGTGTAGAACTCCGTGCCGAGCAGCCGTCGGCGCTCCGGCCCGGTGAGGCCCGCGATCAGGGCCGGAACCGCTCCGCGTTCGACCTCCGTGCGGTGGGCCAGTACCGCGGCGACCTTCCAGTCGAGCCAGGGCGTGACGTCGACCGTGACGGTGACGTGGTCGTCCGGGACCGTGCGCAGGCCCTTGCCCGCCGGGGCCAGGTACTCGCCCCAGGCCCGGACCGCCGAGTGGGGGTGCGTGGCCAGGTACAGGGCGCTGGGCCGCCAGGGCGCGCCGGCGTCCGGGTAGAGGCGTTCGAGTCCGGCGGCGTGGACGGCGAGCAGGGTGATCCGGTGGGTGTGGACGTGGTCCTCGTGGCCGGTGACACCGCCGTAGGCGTCATGGGTGACCACGGTCTCCGGGCGTACGGCACGGATCTGCGCCACCAGAGCGCCCACCGCCTCCTCCAGGGGGGCGTCGCACAGCCGCGGTCTGCCGGGAGCCGAGTGCGGGACGCGTGAGTCGGCCCAGCCGAGCATCCGGGGTGCGCCGGCGCCCAGGAGCCGGAGCGCGTCGGCCAGTTCCGCCGCGCGGGGGCTGTCCGCCGCCCAGGTCGCCGTGACCACCGCCGTCCGACCGCCCGCGGACGCGTGCCGGGCGAGGACGCCGCCGGCCGACAGGGACTCGTCGTCGGGGTGGGCGAAGACCGCGAGCAGGCCCGGTGCCGTCATCCGGCGCCGGGGCCGGCCGGCGGGTCCGGTGTCCCGGTGAGGGCGATCGCCTGGCTCGGGCACTTCTCCGCCGCTTCCCTCACCCGCGGGTCGTCGCCCGACTCGGCGCGCCCCGGGCGGACGACGCCGTAGCCGTCGACGAACTCGAAGACGTCCGGGGCCCGGTACGCGCACTCGGCCGAGCCATAGCAGAGATCGCGTTCGACCGAGACCTTCATGAATCCCTCGTCCCCCTCCGGACGCCGTCGCCTGCCGTGCGTTCCAGGTGTTCCCTGCCCAGCGCGTCACCGGCTGAATCCGGGGGTTGGGAGCGCACCGAGCCGGGGAGGCCGACCACGTCGTCCGGTACCGGTCCCTCCCCTCGTGGGGACCGGTACCGAACGGTGGAGCCTGCCGTCGTCGGCTCGGACGGAAGGTGTCCGGATGGGGTGCGCTGCTGCGTCCGGATCCTGCCATTTCAGGCCACGGAGGAGGAGGTTCCGGGGTGCAGCGGACGGCGTTGCCGCAGGTCAGCGATATAGAGTGAGTTTTCCGGACCGGACGTCCAGGCGATCGGAAGTGAGGAGGGGAGACCTTGGGTTCCGACTCGGGGGCGCGCACCGCCTTCGCGGAACGCCTCGCCCTGCTGTACAAGGAAGCCGGCAATCCCCCGCTCAAGCGGGTCTCCGAAGCGGTCGTGCGGTTGCAGCGGGTCGACGAACGCGGGCGGCCCGTGCGGGTGTCCGCCCAGCGCATCAGCGACTGGCGGCGGGCCCGGAACGTACCGGCCCATTTCGCCGCCCTCGCCGCGGTGTTGCAGGTGCTGATACCCGAGGCGCGCAGGGCCCGGCCGACCCCGGTGTCCCCCGGTCTGTACGACGTCGGGCAGTGGCAGCGGCTGTGGGAGAGCGCGGTGGCCGGGCCGGCCGGCGAACGTCCGGCGGCGTCCCCGGCCGAGGAGCAGGCCCCGGCCGATCCCGCGCCCGCCCCCGGCTGGGTGTGCCCGTACCGAGGACTCGCCTCCTACCGGCTGGAGGACGCCCGCTGGTTCTTCGGCCGGGAGCGCAGTACGGACGCGCTCGTCGAGCAGCTGGCGGCCGTGCCGCCGGCCGGCGGTCTGGTGATGCTGGTCGGCGCGTCGGGAGCGGGAAAGTCCTCCCTGCTGAACGCCGGTCTGGTGCCGGCCCTGCGGGAGGGGGCGCTGGCCGACGACGCCGCCGCGCCCGACGCGGACGGTGGCGGCCGGGCCGGGCGGGCCGGGCGGGAGAGGCTGGTCGCGCAACTCCTGCCGGGCAGTGATCCGCTGGCGGAACTCACCCGGCACGTGCCCGAACTGGCCTCGGTCCTCCCGGCCGTGCGGGGACCCGGGGGAGCGGCGGGGACGTCGCCGGAGGGCGATGCCCCGGGCAGGGCGGCGGAGGGGGATGCCTCCCGGGCGACCTCGGAGGTGAACGCCCACGGCACCGCCCCGGACCGCGTGGCTCACGGCACCGCCTCGGACCGCGTGGCTCACGGTGCCGCTCCGGACCGCGTCGCCCACGGTGTCGCCCCGGACGAGGACGCCCCTCCCGGTGCCGCGGACGCAACCGACTCGGCTGCCCCGAGCGGCCAGGCCGACTTCAGCGGCCATGCCGATGCCGGTGGCCGCCCCGCCCCCAGCGGTCACAGCGGCCGAGCCGATCAGAGCGCTCACCACCACGGCTCGGCCGGCCACCGCGACGAGGCCGACCCGGGCGGCCACCCGGCCCCGAGCGGCCACCCCGACGCCAACGGTCACCCCGCCCCCAGCGCCCACCCCGACGCAAACGGCCACCCCACCCCCGGCGGTCACGACAGCCCCAGCGGCCACCCCACCCCCACCTCCCCCAGTCAGACCGCCTCGAGCGGGCACCCCGATCCGGCCGGCTCGCCGGACCCGCCCGGCGCGGCGCTCCACCCCACGGCCCGGCCCACCACCCCCACAACGACCCCACTCTCACCCCCACCCCCACCACCGGGCGCCCCCGCCACCGGCCCCGCGACCTCGGCCTCCGCCCCGGAACCCGGTACTCCCCCCTTCTCCGCCGCCGTCCGAGCCGCCGTCACCGCCTGGGCCCGGCGCGAGGATCCGTCGGGTGCCCGTCCCGTCGTCATCGTGGACCAGTTCGAGGAAACGTTCACGCTCTGTCCCGACGAGACCGAGCGCCGGATCTTCGTCGAGGCGCTGCACGCCGCCTGCTCTCCCGCCGCCCCCGGCGAACCGGCCCCGGCGATCGTCGTCCTGGGCGTCCGCGCGGACTTCTACGAGCGGTGCCTGCGGTACCCCGAGCTGGCCGACGCCCTCCAGCACCGGCACATGGTGCTCGGGCCGCTGACCGCCGCCGAGCTGCGCGAGGCGGTGACCGGCCCGGCCAAGGCGGTCGGCCTGGAACTGGAGCCCGGCCTCGCGGAGCTGATCGTCCGGGAGGTCAGCGCGGACGGCCCCCGCGGGGCGCACGACGCGGGCGCGCTGCCGCTGCTGTCGCACGCCCTGCTGGCCACTTGGCAGCGCCGCAAGGGGGGCCGGCTGACCCTGGCCGGCTACCGCGCGGCCGGCGGCATCCAGGGTGCCGTCGCGGCGACGGCCGAACGGGCCTGGTCCCGCCTCGACCCGGCCGCGCGCACGGCGGCCCGGCTGCTCCTGCTCCGGCTGGTGCGGCTGGGCGAGGACACCCAGGCCACGCGGCGGCGCGGCACCCGGCGCCAGCTCGCGGAGGAGTCGGCCGATCCCGGCAAGACCGAGGAGTCCCTGGAGGCACTGGTCCGCGCCCGGCTGGTGACGCTCGACGCGGAGACCGTGGAGATCACGCACGAGGCGCTGCTGCACGCCTGGCCGCGGCTGCGCGACTGGATCGACGAGGACCGGCAGGACAATCTGCTGCGTCAGCGCCTGGAGGAGGACGGCCGGGCCTGGGAGGAGTCGCACCGCGACTCGTCGCTGCTGTACCGGGGCTCCCGCCTGGAACAGGCCCACGGCTGGGCGAAGTCCGCCGGGGACACCTTCCTGACCCGCAGCGCGGTGGAGTTCCTTGCCGCGTCCGTGCGGCTGCGCCGGCGTGTCATCTGGATCAGCCGGGCCGCGGTGGCGTCGCTGATGGCACTGGCCCTGCTGGCGGTCGGCGCGGCCGTGATCGCCTGGAAGCAGCGGGACGAGGCGGTGTTCGAGCAGGTGCTCGCGCAGGCCGACCGCGTCCGGGACACCGACCCGTCGCTGTCGGCCCAGCTCGACCTGGTCGCCCACCGGTTGCGGCCCGACGACGAGGGTGCGAACAGCCGGCTGATCTCCGTCGTGAACGCCCCGCTGGCCACTCCCCTGTCCGGGCACACCGGCGCCGTCTACCTCACGACCTTCAGCCCCGACGGCCAGACCCTCGCCACCGCCAGCTACGACCGCACCGTACGGCTGTGGAACGTGGCCGACCCGCAGCGGCCCGAGCCCCTGGGCGAGCCGCTGACCGGCCACACCAGCTGGGTGAGCAGCGCGGTCTTCAGCCCGGACGGCCGGACCCTGGCCAGTGCGTCCGACGACGGCACCATCCGGCTCTGGGACGTGCGGGACCCGAGCCGTCCCGTGCCGCTCGGGAAGCCGCTGACCGGGCACGACGGCACGATCTACCTGATCGCCTTCAGTCCGGACGGCCGCACGCTGGCCTCCGCGAGCGACGACCGGACCGTTCGGCTGTGGGACATGGCCGATCCGCGCCGGCCGCGGGCGCTGGGCGCGCCCCTGACCGGGCACACGGCCGCCGTGCGCTCGGTGGCGTTCAGCCCGGACGGCCGGACCCTGGCGGCGGGCGGCGACGACGGCACGATCCGCCTGTGGGACACGACCGACCCGGGGCGTCCCGAGCCGGCCGGCAGGCCGCTGACCGGCCACACCTCCACCGTGCACTCGGTGGCGTTCAGCCCGGACGGGCGGACGCTGGCCAGCGGGGGCGAGGACGGCACGGTGCGGTTGTGGAACATGGCCGGATCTGATCCCCCCGAGGCCGTCGGAACGCCGCTGACCGGCCACACCGGGCCCGTCTGGTCGGTGGCGTTCAGCCCCGACGGGGGCATGCTCGCCGCCGCCAGCTCGGACACCACGGCGAGTCTGTGGAAGGTGGCCGATCCGGCGCATCCCGCTCAGGTGGGCGGGCCGTTGGCGGGCAGCAGCGGTGAGATGTTCGCGCTGGGGTTCAGTCCCGACGGGCGCACCCTGGCCACCGGCGCGGGTGACAACAAGGTGCGGCTGTGGGCGCTGCCGCGGTCGGACATGACCGGCCGGACCGGGACGTTCCGGCCGGACGGGCAGGTGCTGGCCACGGCGGGGCGCGACGGGCGGCTGCGGCTCTGGGACGTACGGGCGCCGAGCAGGCCGGTGCGGCTGGGCGAGCCGTTCCGCCCCGGCGAGGGGGACGTGCGCTCGCTGGAGTTCTCACCGGACGGCCGCACCCTGGCGGTGGTGACCGGCGACCGGGCCGTGCAGCTGTGGAACGTCGGCGATCCCGCGCGTCCCGTCGCCCACGGCCCGCCCGTCCCGCTGCGCATCCGGTACGCCGATCCGCTCGCCTTCAGTCCGGACGGCCGCACGCTGGCCACCGCCGACGACGACCGCACGATCCGGCTGTGGGACATCTCCGACCGCTCCCGCCCGCGTCCGCTCGGCACGCCGCTGACCGGGCACAAGGGCTACGTCAACCACCTGGCGTTCGGGCCGGACGGCCGGACACTGGCCAGTGGCAGCGCGGACGGCACGATCCGGCTGTGGAACGTGGCCGACCCGGGCCGGGTCTCCCTGGTCCGTGCCCCGCTCCGCGGTCACCTCGGCGCGGTCAACGTCCTCGCCTACAGCCGTGACGGCCGGACGCTGGCCAGCGCGGGCGACGACACCTCCGTCCGCCTCTGGGACGTGTCCGATCCCGCCCGGGCGGTGCTGCGGAAGCGGCTGACCGGCCACTCCGAGGCGGTCGTGGCGCTGACCTTCAGCCGCGACGGGCGCACGCTGGCGAGCGGCGGCAACGACAGCACCGTGCGGCTGTGGAACGTCTCCGACCCGGCCGCGGCCGACGCGATCGGCCAGTCCATGACCAGCGCGAGGGCGGGCAACTACCTGGCGTTCAACCCGGGCAGCGGCATGCTGGCCGTGTCGAGCGGAGCGGACTCCATCCGATTGTGGGACCTCGACGTCGACCGGGCCGTGCAGCGCGTGTGCGCCCTGACCCGGGGCGTGCTGACCCCGGACACCTGGCACGAGTACCTGCCCCGGCTGTCCTACGACCGGCCCTGCGACGGCTGAACGGGACCGCTCAACCCCCGGCCGACCCTCAACAGGCGTGTGGCGTAAGGGAGTTGAGTGATACCAGTCACAACCGGCGTTCAGGCGCGCGGAGTCGGCGCGTGGTGCGCAAGCGCTTGTTACCCTTGGCCATGGCCCGACCGCTGGTGCATCCCCCGTCGCCAGCGGTCGGGTCTTTGTCGTCCGCGGCCCCGGCGCCCCGTCAGCGCAGGTCGAGGCGCATGAGTACGCGCGGATGACCGGCCAGGACCGAGGTGGTCGGGGCCGCGAGGGTGAAGCCCGCGCGTTCGAAGTTCTTCCGCAGACCGGCGTAGGCCATGGTCAGGTCGACCTTCGCGTCGGCGTTGTCGAGGGGGTACGCCTCGACGGCCGGGGCGCCGTGGGACCGGGCGAAGTCGACGGCACCGGCGATCAGGGCGTGCGAGATGCCCTGCTTGCGGTGGCCGGGGCGGACCCGGACGCACCACAGGGACCACACCGGCAGGTCGTCGACGTGCGGGATCTTGCGGTTGCGGGCGAACGTGGTCTGCGCACGCGGGGCGACGGCGGCCCAGCCGACCGGTTCCCCGCCGTCGTAGGCGAGCACGCCCGGGGCGGTGCCGGCGCGGCACAGGCCGGCGACGTACTCGCCCCGCGCCGGGCCGCGCAGTTCGTTGTTGAGCCGGGACGGGATGCGGTGGCTCAGGCACCAGCAGACGTTCGCGCCGGGTGACTTCGGGCCGAGGACGGCGCGGACGTCCTCGAACTCCGAGGCCGGCCGCACGACGATGCTCATCCCCTCACGATGTCACGCCCCGCGCCGCGGTGCCGGGGTGCCGGCCGACCCGCCTTGGAGCGGGAGACGCTTTCGACGTCCTTCGGGGTGGCCGCCCTACGCCGACGTCCGGGCGTCCCGGGCCAGCCGGTGCCAGTCCAGGTTCCGCAGCCCCGGCTCGGCACGGCAGCCCGAGGGCAGGCGCGGGGCGGACTGGAACCACAGGACGGTGAGGCGCGAACGGTAGGCGACGGGGTCGTGGGCCGGGTCGAGGGCCGCGGAGTGGAACGTGCCGAGACAGGCCACCGGGGGCAGCACCTCCACCGGCCCGAGACCGCCCGCGTACTGGTCGGGGTACTCGCGCGGCGGCGGGACCAGGTGCACGGGCGTGCCCGGCCGGGCACGCCGGGCGGTCCGCAGGAGAGCCCGGATCCGCAGGTCGTTCACCGGCTTGCAGGGATAGCCCTCCAGTTCGCCGTACGTCGAGGTGAACCGCAGCTCGGCGAGGTCGACCGGGCGGCCGGAGGCCAGGACGAGGCGGGCGAGCGCCAGGGCCGGCGCTTTGACGTGCTGTGGCATGGGGGTCTTTCGCTGTTCCTGGTGGGGGCTGCGCTCGGCACGGGCGGGGCGGTGGTCACGGCCGGTGTCCGGTGAGCCGCGCCGCCGACGCGAGGGTCGCCCGGGCCTCCCGCTCGGACAGGCCGGTGTCGACGGCGGCCTCGACCAGGGGCTCCACGAGCGCGGGTCCGATGCCGTCCTCGTAGGCCCGGCAGGCGGCCCAGAACAGCCGGGTGTTGCGCTGGCCCTCGTGTGCGGCGAGGACGAACTGGACCAGGCCCTGGCCGTGGCCGCCGGCCGGGCCCGGCAGGTGCTGGTGGGCGCGCGGTGGCGGCAGCAGCAGCCGCAACAGGGAGCGCGGGCAGGGGGCGGGCGGCAGATGGGCGGTGCCCGGGGCGGCGGCGTAGACCCCGTGCGCGGTGCGGGAACCGGGGCCGACGAGGTAGCCGCCCGCGCCGCGGATGTCGATGCCCGGCGCGAGGCGGCCCGCCGAGTTCGGGACGACCACGTCCGGCGGGCCGCTCAGCCACAGGTGCCGCCCGCCCGAGGGCGTCACGACGACCACGGTCGGCGGGATGGTGAACAGGTGCCGTAAGGCCAGCTCGCGCAGGGCCGCCGAGGAGTCGGTGCCGGTCTTCACGTCCAGGTCGACGCCGACGAGGTGGTGCGGGGGCAGTCCGCAGGCGATGCCGTAACCGGTCGCCCAGGGCGCGGCGGCGAACAGTTCGCGGATGCGGGCGGGGTCGCTGGAGGCGTCGTACACCCCGTGCCCGAGGCGGCCGCACTCGCCGTGGCAGACAGAGGGGAGGGGGTCGTCGCGGTGGGGGGAACGCAGCGCGGGCAGCTTGGTGCGCGACAGGGGGATGACGGCGAGCCCGCGCTCGGCGGCTGACAGGGCGTGCGCGAGGGCCAGCGTCGTGGCCTGCCGGTCGGTGGTGGCCATGCCTCTAGTTTCGTACGTACGTTCGAAAAAGGAAAGGGGGAGCGAGCGGGACGCGCCGGGGGCGGGAGGTGGTGGGGGGAAATGTGCCGAAACGCTTCACCTCTTGCGGCGCCCGGGATCGAAAGCTCCCTTTCGCCCCTGTCCGGGGCTGAAGTGACGCGCGGGGGTTTATCGACTTGTCCTCACGCTTGCGTGCGAATAGCGGCTTCCGGGGTGGTTCGCCGGGGATTCGGCGGGCAACTCTGGACTCGCGACGTCGAGCACAGCACCGGGGCGGCCGGCCAACTTCCCCGGTGAGAGCAGCAGTTCACACAGCACCGCCGGCCTGGGCCGGCACGACCACGGTTTTCCGGAGTCCTGGAGGGACAGCACCATGGCAAGCATCCGCACCGCCCGCGTCATCGCAGCCGTCTCCGCCCTTCCGCTCGCGGCCGCCCTCTTCGCCGGTGTCGCGACGGCGGACAACGGCGCCTTCGCGGACGGCGGATCGATCGCGGCCGTCAGCGAGGCCGAGCAGGGCATCCTCGGCAGCGGCGTCGGCGGCGACAACTTCGGCAACGCGGCCACCACACAGCAGCAGGCCGTCGGCGACGGCGCCTCCAACCAGAGCAATACCGCCCAGGTCAACGGATCGGCCTTCACGGCCGTCAACCAGGGCAACGCCAATACGGCCATCAGCTTCACCCCGCTGTGGTGGTGAGCTGAGGGGTCGGTGCGGCGGCACCGGCCCGGGGGGTGCGGGGGGTTTTTCGTGGGGTGGCAAGGGTCTGGGCGGCGGTACTCCGGTACCGCCGCCCGGGCGTTCGTGCGGGCGGATGCGTCCGTCCCCCCTCAGGGACGAACCCGCAGTACTCCCCGGCCCCCGCTCCACCTACAGGAGGTGCAGTCACCCCCACCCCTACAACCTGAGGGGGACCCCGCTTCGGGACCTGCGGCCGATCCGCCGGGCACGCCCCGCTCCTAGCGTGGAGCCATGACCACACTCGTCTGCACCACCGCTTCGAAGGCGGCCGCGCCAGCGGCGCAGACCCTTCCCTACCCGTCGTTCTCGTCGTACGTCCGGGCCCGCCGGCCGGTGCTGCTGCGCACCGCCCGCTCGCTCACCGGCAACCCGAGCGACGCCGAGGACCTGCTGCAGACCGCCCTGACCAAGACGTACGTCGCCTGGGAGCGGATCGAGGACCACCGCGCCCTCGACGGCTACGTCCGCCGGGCCCTGCTGAACACGCGGACCTCCCAGTGGCGCAAGCGCAAGGTCGACGAGTTCGCCTGCGACGAGCTGCCCGAGCCCGAACCGCGCTCCGGCGGCGGCGAGGACCCGGCCGAGCAGCAGGCCCTGCGCGACGCGATGTGGCGGGCGATCATGCGGCTGCCGGCCCGGCAGCGCGCGATGGTCGTCCTGCGGTACTACGAGGACCTCAGTGAGGTGCAGACCGCCGAGGTGCTCGGCGTCTCGGTGGGCACGGTCAAGTCGGCCGTCTCCCGCGCCCTGGGCAAGCTCCGCGAGGACACCGAGCTGGAACTCGCCCGCCGCTGACCCGCCGGCACCGGAAAGCGCGCTCGAACGACCGTCGTCCGCCTCTGTGAGCCGTTCCTCCGCCGCGGCGTGATGTGATCGATCGCCCGGTCCTAGTGACATACCGCGCGGTATGTGCGCAGAATCAGCGCAACCTTTACCACCGCGTAGGCAATGTCGCCCCCGGGAGGACGCCGTGCTGAGCACGATGCAGGACGTACCGCTGCTGATCTCGAGGATTTTGACCCACGGGTCGACCATCCACGGGACATCGCAGGTGACCACCTGGACCGGCGAGGACGAGCCGCACCGCCGTTCCTTCGCGGAGATCGGCGCCCGCGCGGCCCAGCTCGCCCACGCGCTGCGCGAGGACCTCGGCGTCACCGGCGACGAGCGGGTGGCGACCCTGGCCTGGAACAACGCCGAGCACGTCGAGGCCTACTTCGCGATCCCCTCCATGGGCGCGGTCCTCCACACCCTGAACCTCCGCCTCCCGCCCGAGCAACTGGCGTGGATCGTCCAGCACGCCGCCGACCGCGTGATCATCGCCAACGGCTCGCTGCTCCCCCTGCTCGCCCCGCTGCTGCCCCACCTGAAGACCGTGGAGCACGTCGTCGTCACGGGCCCGGGCGACCGCTCCCTGCTCGCCGAGGCCACCGCGCAGGTCCACGAGTACGAGGACCTGATCGCCGGCAAGCCGGTCTCCTACGACTGGCCCGAGCTGGACGAACGCCAGGCCGCCGCCATGTGCTACACCTCCGGCACCACCGGCGACCCCAAGGGCGTGGTCTACAGCCACCGCTCCATCTACCTGCACTCCATGCAGGTCAACATGGCCCAGTCGATGGGCCTGACCGACCAGGACACCTCGCTGGTCGTGGTCCCGCAGTTCCACGTCAACGCCTGGGGCCTGCCGCACGCCACCTTCATGACCGGCGTGAACATGCTGATGCCGGACCGGTTCCTCCAGCCGGTCCCGCTCGCCGCGATGATCGAGAGCGAGAAGCCGACCCACGCCGCCGCCGTCCCGACCATCTGGCAGGGCCTGCTCGCCGAGCTGACCGCGCACCCCCGGGACATCTCCTCCCTCACCCAGGTCACCATCGGCGGCTCGGCCTGCCCGCCGTCGCTGATGGAGGCCTTCGACCAGCTGGGCATGCGGGTCTGCCACGCGTGGGGCATGACGGAGACGTCCCCGCTGGGCACGGTCGCCCGTCCGCCGGCCTCCGCGGTCGGCACCGACGCGGAGTTCGCCTACCGCCTCACCCAGGGCCGCTTCCCGGCCGGTGTCGAGGCCCGGCTGACCGGCCCCGGCGGTGAACGCCTCCCGTGGGACGGGGAGTCGGCCGGTGAGCTGGAGGTGCGCGGCGCCTGGATCGCGGGCGCCTACTACAACGGGCCCGACGGCGAACCGCTGCGCCCCGCCGACAAGTTCAGCGAGGACGGCTGGCTCAAGACGGGCGACGTCGGCACCATCTCGCCCGACGGCTACCTCACCCTCACCGACCGCGCCAAGGACGTCATCAAGTCCGGCGGCGAGTGGATCTCCTCGGTGGAGCTGGAGAACGCGCTGATGTCCCACCCCGACGTCGCCGAGGCGGCCGTCGTCGCCGTGCCCGACGACAAGTGGGGCGAGCGCCCCCTGGCCACGGTCGTCCTCAAGGAGGGCGCCTCCGTCGGCTTCGAGGCCCTGCGCGGCTTCCTCGCCGACGAGGGCAGGATCGCCAAGTGGCAGCTCCCGGAGCGCTGGACGATCGTCGAGGCGGTCCCGAAGACCAGCGTCGGCAAGTTCGACAAGAAGGTGCTGCGCAAGCAGTACGCGCAGGGTGAGCTGGACGTCACCCGCCTCTGACGGCCCCGCGGACCGCCGTACGGCAGCGCTTCACCGTCGTACGGCGGTCACGCCCCAGCCCAGCAGCAGCCACAGCCCCGCCACCGCGCACACCCCGTCCCAGCCGAAGTGGCCGTAGGCGGCGCTCGCGAGGGCGGAGGCGGCGGCGCCGCCCGCGAAGCCGGCGACCACATAAGCGGTGTTGGCGGTGGCCGGGGTGGAGGTCGACGTCAGGGCCAGCGTCTGGTTGGCGACATGGGAGGCCACCAGCGCCGCGTGGATCGCGACGGCGGCGGCGAACAGGGCGCCGAGCGTGTGCCCGCCGAGCCGGAACAGCGGCACGGACACGGCCGCCACCAGGTACGCGGACCGCACCACCCGGCCCGCGCCGAACCGGTCCACCAGCCCGCCGGCCAGCGGAGCCACCGCGCTCGCCGTCAGCCCGAACAGCCCGAACAGCCCGGCGGTCGCGGTGGACAGACCGTACGCCGGCCCGGTCAGCAGCACGGCGAGCGACGTCCACAGCGCGCTCCACGCGCCGAACATCCCGGCCTGGCGCACACACGCCCGCCACAGCTCCGGCGAGCCCCGCAGCACCGACGGCAGCGCGGCGAGCCCGGAGAACAGCGAGCCCTCCCGGCTGCGCCGCGACGGCAGGACGGACGCCGTCGCCAGCCCCAGCGCCAGCGTCAGCACGGCGGCACCCGCGAACACCCAGCGCCAGCCGAAGGCCTGCCCCGCCAGCCCGCCCAGCACCCGGGCCCCGACGATGCCGGTGAACAGGCCCGCTATGACGGCGGCGACATGCCGGGCGCGCCGCTCGGCCGGGGCCCGTTCGGCCACCAGCGGCACGAGCAGCTGCGGGACGACGGTCGCCGCCGAGGCGACGAACACGGCGACCGCGAGGAGTCCGGCACCCGGGGCGAGGGCACTGGCGGCCAGCGCCAGCGCGGTCACCAGCGTGAGCCCGGCGACCAGCCGGCGGCGGTTGACGCTGTCGCCGAGCGGCGCGAAGAACAGCAGGCCGACCGCGTAGCCGAGCTGTGCGACGGAGGCGATCCAGGCCAGGGCCGAGGGGGTCGAGCCGAAGTCGTGGGCCATCAGGGACAGCAGCGGCGCGGCGAGGTAGATGTTGGCGGCGGTGACCGCACTGCACACCGCGAGCAGGGTGAGGAAGAGACCGGGGGAGGGCGTGCGCGGCGCCCGCGCCGGGGTACGGCCCGCCCGGGGGGAGGTGGTCGTGGTCGCTGTCGGCATGAGGGGAGGACTCCTTGGAGTCGGCTCTAACAACTAACTGGTTGGTTGGCAATCGGGCCAACAGTCTGGGGCGCCTCGCCATTCCATGTCAACCAAACAGTTGGTTGCCTCGTCGCGCTACCCTCTCCCTCATGGCAGCAAGGGACCCCGAGGCCACCAAGGCCCGGATCTTCGAGGCGGCGGTCGCCGAGTTCGCCCGGCACGGGATCGCCGGCGCCCGCATCGACCGCATCGCCGCCGAGGCGAAGGCCAACAAGCAGTTGATCTACGCCTACTTCGGCAACAAGGCCGAGCTCTTCGCGATCGTCCTGGAACGGAAGATGCTCCACCTCGCCGAGGCCGTCCCCGTCGACCCCGACGACATCGAGGGCTGGATCGACCGGCTGACGGACTACCACGCCGCCCACCCCGAACTGCTGCGCCTGCTCTTCTGGGAGGGCCTGGAGTACGGCAGCGCCGAACTGCCCCACGAGTCCGACCGCCAGGAGCACTACGCCCGCAAGGTCGCCGCCCTGCGCGACGGGCAGGAGCGGGGCGTCGTCACCGACGCGATCCCGGCCGCCGACCTGCTGTTCCTGCTGACCGCGCTGGCCAACTGGACCGCCGTCGTCCCGCAGATGCGGCGCATCCTGGTCGGCGGCGGCGACCCCGACACGGACCGGCTGCGCGCCTCGGTCAAGGAGGCGGCCCGCCGGCTCACGGCCCGGTAGGACAGGGGCGAGGTGCTCAGTTGGTGCCGATCCGGCTGAGCAGCTCCACGATCCGGGTCTGCACCTCGTTGCTGGTGGACCGCTCCGCCAGGAACAGCACCGTCTCACCGGACGCCAGCCGCGGCAGGTCCGCCTGGTCGACGGCGGCGGTGTAGACGACGAGCGGGGTGCGGTTGAGCTGCCCGTTCGCCCGCAGCCAGTCGACGATCCCGGCGAACCCGGCCTGCCGCCGGTGCACCTGCAGCAGGTCCATCACGACCAGGTTCGGCCGGAACTGCCCCGCGAGCGTCACCGCGTCCGCGTCGCTCGCGGCCCGCGCGACCTGCATGCCGCGCCGCTCCAGCGTCGCCGTCAGCGCCAGCGCGATCTCGGCGTGCTCCTCGATCAGCAGCACCCGCGGCGGGTGCTGCTCACTGTCGCGCGGCGCCAGCGCCTTCAGCAGCACCGCCGGGTCGGCCCCGTACGCCGCGTCCCGCGAGGCCTGTCCCAGCCCGGCCGTGACCAGCACGGGCACCTCGGCCGCCACCGCGGCCTGCCGCAGCGACTGCAGGGCCGTCCGCGTGATCGGCCCGGTCAGCGGGTCGACGAACAGCGCGGCCGGGAACGCCGCGATCTGCGCGTCGACCTCCTCGCGCGAGTTCACGATCACCGGCCGGTAGCCGCGGTCGCTCAGCGCCTGCTGGGTGCTGACGTCCGGCGCGGGCCACACCAGCAGCCGCCGCGGGTTGTCCAGCGGCTCGGGCGGCAGCTCGTCGTCCATCGGCTGCGGCCGGGGCGGGTCGGCGACCTCGACGGCCCCGCCGGGACCGTCCAGCGGCTCGGGCCCCTCGGCCGCGTTCTCGTCCGGCGCGCCTATGGCGTACGAACGCCCGCCGCCCTCGGTCATCTGCGCGAGCCGCGTCTGCCCCGCGAGCGAGTGCTGCGCGGGCACGGGAGCCGGTGCGCCCGGCGGGACCGGCGTGCCGGCGGGGGTCCCGCCGGGCGGCGTCGCCTCGGTCGCCGGATGCGGCCGGGCGGCCTGCTCCGGACGGCCCGCCCGGTCCGCCGGCCGCGGTGCCTGGTCCGGACCGGCCTGCTGTTCCGCACGCGCGGCCGGGTCGGGCGGCGTGCCGAGCTTGCGGCGGCGGCCCGAACCGCCCGGCGCGTGCGGGGGAGGCGTCGCCGGGCCGTGGGCGGCCGGCGGCTGCTGGACCTGGGCCGCCTGCCGGGTGAACGGCACGCCCTGCCCCAGCGTCCGGACGCTGATCGCCCGTCCCTGCGTCGAGTTGGGGTCCACGGGCGCTGCGGTCTCGGCGGGCAGCGGCTGGGCCGCCCCCCGCGGAGCGGCACCCTGCGGGGGCACCGGCGTCCCCGGGGCGGGAGTGTTCCGCTGGGCCGCCCCGTCCGGGGCACTCGGGGTGCCCGGGGTGCCCTGGGGGTGGCTGCCCGGCGCGGCTCCGTTCGCAGCCATGGGGACGCCCGCGCCCGAGGTGCCGCCCCCGGCGGGCCACCCGCCGTGGACCGGCGCGCCCGGAGCGGGGGTTCCCGGAGCCGGGGTTCCCTGCGCGGGTGTGGCTTGAGCGGGTGTGGCTTGAGCGGGGGTCGTCCGAGCCGGGCCCGCCTGGGCCGGGACACCGGGGTTCTGCCCGGCGGCGGCCTCCGCGGGCAGCGGCTGAGCGGCGGGGGCGTGCTGGTCCGGTGCGGTCGGTGCGGTCGGTGCCTGCGGAGGCAGCGGCTGCGCCTGCAACTGCACCGCCTGCCCCGGCAGCACCGCCTGCACGCTGTGTCCGAGTCCGCCCTGGCCGGGCAGGGGTCCTGCCTGCGGCGGCACGGCGTCCGGATGCGGCTCGGCGACGCCCTGCGGGGCTGCGGCACCTGTCTGCGGTCGGGGGGCGTTGCCCTGCGGGGGCACGCCCGTACCCGGCGCGACCCGGGCGGCGGGCGCCACGGCCTGACCGGGCACGCCCTGTGCGGGTACGGCCTGTGCGGGCACGGCCTGTCCGGGCGGAACGGCTCCGGGGACCTGCTGGGCGGGGAGCCCCTGGGCGGGGACGCCCTGCGGGGGAACTCCCTGCCCGGCCCCGGCACCCGGGGGCACGGCCCCGGGAGGCACGACACCCGGCGGCACGACATTCGGCGGCACGGCCCCCGCAGGCCCGGCGGCCACCGGTGCGGCTCCTCCGGACGCGGCGGCCACCTGGCCGGGATGTCCCGGCACGGCCCCCGGCTGCCCGGCACCCCGAGGTCCGGCAGGCTGCTGCCCGGCCCCCTGCGCGACCGGAGCCGGAGCCTGAGCGGGCACGGACGGGTCGGGAGCCGGTACCCCGGCGGACTCCGGCGCGGCCACGGCACGCCGTCGGCGCCCGGTCGGCCGGCTGGTCGGGTGCGGCTGGGGCGGCGTGTGATCGGCGGACTGGTCGTGCGGAACGGCATCGTGCCGTCCCTCCTCGACGCCCTCGTCACCGGCAGCGCCGGGCCCCGCCACGACCCCCTGCCCGGCAGCCGGAGCACCGGCACCACCGGCACCGGGCTGCCCTGACGGCGCCTGTGTACCCGCACCCGGCGCCGCCTGGTCGGCCTCCGCGGGCGGCAGCGCGAACACCTGACGCGGTCCGGCCGCCGCAGCCTGCTGCGCGGCCGCGGCGCGCTCGTTCGCGGCGGCCAGCGCCCTGCGCCGGCGCCCCGTCGGCTGCGGGGCCTGCGCAGGATCCTGGTCCTGCGTGTCCTGGTCCTGTCCCTGCTCCCCGGACGGTGCCGCCGGAAGCGCCGCAGGCAGCGCGTGCTGCTCACCGGGCTCCCGCCGGGCACGCCGCCCGGACGGCACGGGCACGCCCTGCGGCGGAACGGTGCCGCCCAGCCCGGTGTTCGAGGCGGCGGCTCCCGCCACGTGCTCCCCGGCCATCACGACGGCGCCCTCGGCGACACCCTGCACCGCGCTGCCGACGGCCGCCGCACCCGCGTCCTCGGCGGGCCGGCCGCGACGCCGCCCCGTACCACCCGAGGCGGCGTCCTCGCCGGAGGCCGGTGCGGGCAGCGCGGCCGGTTCCCCGGCGGCGCGCCTCCTGCGCCGCCCGGTCGGCACGCCGCCTTCGGCACCGGGGCCCGCCTCGTCCTCGCCCTCACCCGCGGGAGCGTCCCCGTCGAGGAAGGCGTCGGTGCCGCCCCGCCGGGCACGGCGGCGCCCCCCGCCGGAAGGCTGGTCGCCGGGCGCGAGTGCGGGCGCGGCCGCCGCCTCGTCCGCCGGCTGCTCGGTGACGGCCCCGGCCCCGCTGCCGAGCGGCACTTCCAGGACGTACGCACTTCCGCTCATCCCCGGCACGTCGTGCGTCTGCAGGACGCCACCGTGGGCCCGGACGATCCCGCGCACGATCGGCTCATGCACGCTGTCGCCCCCGGCGTACGGCCCGCGGACCTCGATGCGTACGACCTCGCCGCGCTGGGCGGCCGCCACGACCACGGTGTTGTCCATGTAACCGCCCACCGACACGGGCGAGTTGCCGGTCGCGTCGACCCCGGCCACGTCCGCGACGAGATGGGCGAGGGCGGTGGCGAGCAGCCGGGGGTCGACCTCGGCCTCGATGGGCGGGGCGTGCACGGCGAACTGCACCCGTCCGGGCCCGATGAGCTCCACGGCCCCGTCGACACCGGCGGCGACGACGGCGTCGAGCATCACCTTCGTCCGGGTGACGTTCTCGCTGCCCGCGTCGAGCCGCTGGAAGCCGAGGACGTTGTCGATCAGCGTCGTGATGCGCGAGTAGCCGGCCGAGAGGTGGTGCAGCACCTGGTTGGCCTCGGGCCACAGCTGCCCGGCGTCGTCGGCGGCGAGCGCGGCCAGTTCGCGGCGCAGTTCCTCCAGCGGCCCGCGCAGGGACCGGCCCAGCAGGGTCAGCAGCTGCTCGTGCCGTGCGGAGAGCGCGTCGAACCGGTCCTTCTCCCGCTCCCCGAGGGCGGCGTACCGCTCCTCGTCGGCGGCGAGTTCCTCGGCGTGCCGCTCGCGCAGCTCCTCCAGTTCCGTGACGTGCTGCTGGCGCAGGGCGGTCAGCTCGGAGGCGTGCTCCTCGGAGAGCCGCTCCAGTTCCTCGGCGTGGGCCTTCTCGGCCGCCTCCTTCTCCTCGACGACGGCGTCGTAGGGCCGCCGGTCGGTGAAGGTCATGACGGCGCCGACGAGCTGGTCGCCGTCGCGCACGGGCGCGGTCGTCAGGTCGACCGGGACCTTGGCGCCGTTCTTGGCGTACAGCACCTGCCCGCGCACCCGGTGCTTGCGCCCGGAGCGCAGGGTGTCGGCGAGCGGCGAGTCCTCGTACGGGAAGGGCGATCCGTCGGCCCGCGAGTGCAGGACGAGCGTGTGCAGCTCGCGTCCGCCGAGATCGCTGGCCCGGTAGCCCAGGATCTGCGCGGCCGACGGGTTGACGAGGACGATCCGCCCGTCGGTGTCGGTGCCGACGACGCCCTCGGCGGCGGCCCGCAGGATCATCTCGGTCTGACGCTGCGAGCGGGCCAGCTCGGCCTCGGTGTCCACGGTCCCGGACAGGTCGCGCACGACGAGCATCAGCAGCTCGTCGCCGGTGTAGCCGTAACCGTCGTACGCCTGCTGCCCGTTCTCGAGATTCGCACTGGTGACCTCGACGGGGAACTCCGTCCCGTCGGTCCTGCGCGCGACCATCCGGGTGGGCTTGGTGCGCGCCCGCGGGTCGAGGTGCTCGGGCCGTCGCATGGAGCCCGGGATGAGCTTGGAGTCGAACTGCGGCAGCAGGTCGAGCAGCCCGCGCCCCACCAGGGCGGTGCCCGGGGTCTCGAAGGCCTCCAGGGCGATGGTGTTGGCGTTGACCACCGTCCCGTTGGCGTTGACCAGCACCAACGCGTCGGGGAGGGCGTCCAGTATGGCTGCGAGGCGAGCAGCGCCTCGGGATGGCCTGCTGCTCACGAGACGCTTCCCTCCTGTTACCGCACCTTGCCGACCGCTCGGGCCATCTTGCCAACCGTCCCGCAGCGTGTCACGCGAGGGAGTCTAAGGGCTGGGGTTGCGCTCGCGACGCCGGATGAGAGGGAGGTCCCACGGGGAAGTGACCCCGGACCGGCGCGCGGGCGACCGCGAACGCCCGCCCTCCTGCGACGACGTCGCGAGACCTTCGCGGGACCTTTACGACGAAGACGTTTCTGTACGTTTCGGCCGAGCCGGCCTGATGCGGGCGGAGTGTGGCGCAAAGGGGACGTGCCGTGGAGGTGCGGGACGCATCCGGCCGGGCCCCGGCGGAGGGGGACCGGCCGGGCCGGGTCTCAGCGGACGGCGTCCGACTTCTCCCCCATGCCGGGCAGGAGCGGCACGAGCCGGTCCCAGCGGTCGATCTGGCAGCCGTCGCGGCGGTCGTACGTCGCGTCGACGGGGCGCCCGGCCCAGGTGCCGGTGACGTGCGCGGTGGCCGGCCCGCCGTACTGCATGGTGCACATGCCGCCCTGCGGGGCCGGCGCGAAGACGTCCCGGCCCCACCGCGTGTCCCGCTCCAGGGCCGCGCAGGCGCCGCGCGGGTCGGGGTGGCTGCCGCCGTCGGGGCCGCAGTACAGCTCGAAGGTGCCGTCCACTCCCTCTCCGGCGTTCCGCACGGTGACGGTGAGGTGGTCTCGGCCATGGAGGTCGTCGACCCACTCGCGGGGCAGCGGATCGGCCGCGGTGGCGTCGGCGTACGCGGCCGGGGGCACGGCGGCCAGCGAACCGACGCCGGCGACGGAGGCGGCGGCGCCGAGGAGGAGGCGCCGCAGGACGGGGCGGGCGGTGGCCCGGGGGGTGGCACGCAACATGCCCTGCCTAACGCGAGGCCGCCCCGGACGTTGCGCCCGTTCCGGCCGTTCCGCCCGCCCGGCCCCGCTGCTCCCGCCCGCCCGGCCCCGCTGCCCGCGCCCGCCCGGCAACTCCGTTCCCGCCCGCCCGGCACCTCCGTTCCCGCCCGCCCAGCCCGGTTCCGGCGATCCGCGCCCACGTGACAAGGCCTTTGCCCCGTGCCCTTCCCGCCTAGTACCGTAGGGGTCGATTGGTGACACCCCGCTCGACTGTGTCATCATCGGCACGCACCGACTCGCGCTCGCGCGGGTGGATGCGCTGGAGGCGTCGCCTAGTCCGGTCTATGGCGCCGCACTGCTAATGCGGTTTGGGTCTTAAAGCCCATCGAGGGTTCAAATCCCTCCGCCTCCGCACCCGATCACGAAGCCCCGGTCATCCGACCGGGGCTTCGCTGTCGTTGTCCCTCTGTAGCCCTGTTTTCGCAGGTCACAAGGGGTGCGGCCAATGGATTTCACATGGCGGCGGCAGTCATGTAATGTTCTTCCTGTCGCCGCGAGCGAGCCGAAAGGCCCGAGAGCGGCGAAACAACAGAACAAGCACTCGTAGCTTAACGGATAGAGCATCTGACTACGGATCAGAAGGTTGCAGGTTCGAATCCTGCCGAGTGCACAGCAGACCAGAGGCCCTGTGGAGAGATCCACAGGGCCTCTGGCTTTTTCCCTGACGGCAGTGGTTGACGGCAACCGTCTCTGCGAGTCGATCAGACGGCTACCGGGACACCGGCCGGGCCGTCGTCATCGTCCGGATCGTTGCCGTCACCCCTCAGGGCGTTCCCGACGCGGTCGAAGGCGGACCGCTGGGAGTCGAGCCGTACGAAGGTGTGGATGTCCATGGTCACGCGGATGGAGCTGTGGCCGAGGACTTCCATGATCATGCGGGCGTCGGCGCCCTGTTCGTGGAGCAGTGAGGCGCACGTGTGGCGCAGGTCGTGGAAGCGGACCCTGCGGACGCCGGCGCGGACGCACAGAGCCTCGAAGGAGCGGTTCAGGTTGCGCGGCTCGATGGGGGTTCCGTTCTTCGTGGTGAAGACAAGGCCCTGGGCCGTCCCCTTCCAGTTCGAGCCAGCAGCTTTTCGGTCGGCGAGCTGCTGGGCGCGCTGAGCGCGAAGCGCGGTCACACACTCGGACGGCAGGGCCACGCGGGGCCGAGCGCTGAGTCGTCGGCGCGACGATCAGCAACTCGCCGCCGACCCGCTGCAGGGCTTGCCGGACGGTGAGGACGCCTTCGTGGAGATCCACGTCCGACCAGCGCAGCCCCAGCAGCTCCCCGCGCCGCAGGCCGATGCGGACCGCCGGCTCGTACGCGGCCCACAGCCGGTTGTCTCCGGCCGCCGCCAGGAGCTGACGCCCTTCTTTGACCGTGAGCGGTTCTATCTCGCGCTTCGTTCCCATGCTCAGCTCGACGTTCCGGGCCACATTGCGGGGCAGCTCGTCCTCGCGTACGGCGTGCTGGAGGGCGGCCCGCAGGATCACCAGCAGGAAGCGCACGGTCCGGTCCGAGGGGAGCGTCGTGCAGCAGTTGCCGAGGGCGCAGCAGCGTCGGGATCGCTGGCAGGTCGGCGGCCGACACACCAATGGGTCGATGGTCCCCCGACTCCTGGCCGACGGTTTGGAAGCTCAGTACACGATGCACTCCGGCGCAGTGCCGGGCAGCCACCTTGCACCCGGGTCTCTGCCCTGTAGCGGAATCCGCGTCGACGGGAGTACCGGTAGGAATATTACCGCATTCGGCTCTGGTTCCTCGAATTCAAGCTATTTTCGCAACGCCGTGCACCGTTCGAATGACTATTAAACTCTCCGGTCTTGCGTAAGTCAGTTACACGAATATTGCTGCGTAATATGCGTCAGCAGTAACAGTAACGAGGCTTCCCGGGTGATCAGTCGAGCCCGGTGCGCCATGGCCCCACAGGAAATGGCTTTCGATGAAGCTGAAGATCCCTCACGTAACTCACCGCCGTGGCATGTCCGGCTTGCTGGCCTCGGCGCTCGCGGCCACGGTCGCCGCTGTGATGGTCGCCCTGACGCCGACGCAGGCCGTGGCCATCGCGACGCCCGTGCCTTTGGCCACGGCCGCAGACTTCTCCGTTCTCGCAGGTCAGGGTGTTACCAATACCGGCCCCTCGGTGATCAGCCAGGACCTCGGTACGCACCCGAACCCGTCCATCACCGGGTTCCCGCCCGGCCTCGTGCTCGGCGAAGTGCACGCTGGGGACGCTGTTGCACTTCAGGCCAAGTCCGACCTGGTCACGGCATACAACAACGCGGCGGGCCAGGCCACGGACTTCGCACTCCCGGCGGCCATCGGCAATGGCCAGACGCTGCTCCCGGGCGTCCACACCGCCGAGGTCGGAGTCGGACTCACCGGGGACCTGATCCTGAACGCCGGGGGAAACCCGAACGCCGTCTGGGTGTTCCAGATTCCCGAGGCCCTGACGACGGCGTCCGCCAGCCGGGTGCTCCTTACGAACGGCGCTTCGCCGTGCAACGTGTACTGGCAGGTCGGCAGCTCGGCCACCCTCGGCACCGACTCCACGTTCGTGGGCACCATCATGGCGCTGACCTCGATCAGCGTTAACTCGGGGGCGAACATCGAGGGCCGGGCGCTGGCCCGTAACGGCTCCGTGACGCTCGACAACAACCGGATCTTCCTCAGTGGGTGCGCGACCTCCACCACAGGTGGGACGACGACGGGAACCACCACCGGCACCACGACCGGCACCACGACCGGCACCACGACCGGAACGACCGGTGGGGGCCTCATCAGCGGTGGCCTCGTGACCGGCGGCCTCCTGGGCGGCCCCATCGCCTCGCCCGGCAGCACCTCGGGCAACGTCGCCGGCAGCACGTCCGGCAACACCGCGGGCAACACCTCCGGGAACACCGCGGGCAACACGGCCGGCAACACCACCGGCGGCAACGGCGGCGGCAACGGCGGAGACCACGACAACGGGCCGGGGCATGACGACAAGCCCGGCAGGCCCGGCCACGACGACAAGCCCGGCAGGCCCGGCCACGACGACAAGCCCGGCAGGCCCGGCCACCACAAGCCCGGTCACGGCGACGGGTCCGACCACGGCAAGCGGCCCCACGAGGCCTACGGCTACGGCGACCAGCCCCACGAGGCCTATGGCTACGGCAAGCAGCCGCACGAGAAGCACGGCTACGCCGGGACGCCCAAGGGCCATGAGGACGACGACCACTCCAAGGGCCTCGACGGTTAGGCAACGCACTGCGATCAGCCGGCTCACCTGAGGACGGCGTGCGGCGGATCTCTTCGGGTCCGCCGCACGCCGCCTCGGCGTGAGCGGCCGAACGTGAGAAGGCAGGTAGGCGATGTCGAGCGGAATTGACGCGGCGGACGCCAAGGAAATCCGGCATTTCGAATCCGGTCCGGTTGTTCAGGACTGTCCTGACGCCACGGCGGTTCCACCCAAGGTGCCTAGAGGCGCCCGTCTAATGAAAGCAGGCCTGTGCGCCGCAGTGGTTTCGTGCCTGGCGGCGAGTGTTCTCCATGTGCTTCTGGTGTTCCTCCATGTGGCACCGCCCAATACCGTCTCCAAGCGTTACGGCTCGCAGATCAATGGGTGGGTGTTCCCCTTCTTCGAGCAGAACTGGCGGCTTTTCGCGCCGGACCCGGAGTCCGTCAACCGCCAGATCCTGGCCAGAACCGCCCACACCGCTTCCGATGGTTCGGTTCGGGTGAGTCCCTGGTTCGACCTGACCGCCGTGGACGGCTCCGCGGTCGAGCATCACGTTTTCCCGAGCCACACGGCGCAGAACATGCTGCGTCGGGCCTGGTCCGGCTACACCGAGTCGCACGGAGGAGATGACAGCGTGCGCACGGAACGCGCCGTGATGATGCGGAAGTACCTGGCCAACATCGCCGCGGACCGTCTCGCCGCCCACGAGGGCGGAACCTTCGACTTCGTCCAGCTCCGTGTCGTCACGCGGCCCGTCGCCGCGCCCGGATCGGCGGTCGGTGATCGCCCGCCGAAACCCTCCGAGAACCGGCTTCTGCCGTGGTGGAAGGTGACCCGCCATGCGAAATGAGACGCAGAGGACGGTGCTTGCCCGTGCCGACCGGTGGCTCGGCGACCGGATCCAGGCGGTGTGGCACCTCCTGACCGGGCGCCCGGTGTCCCTCTACGCCGCGTCGGTGCTGCGCATCGGCTACGGGCTGCTCTATCTGGTCTTCCTCCTGCGCGAGTTCACGCACCGGGACGAGATCTGGGGCCCCGGATCTCCGTGGACGGCCGCCCTGGCCCAGGAGCTCTTCGAGCAGACGGGCTGGGTCAGCTTCCTGGTCTTTTCCGACGACCGGGCCTACTTCGAGCTCTGCTACGTGCTGGCCCTCGTCACGTCCGCGCTGTTCATGCTGGGCTGGCGTACCCGCCTCGTGTCCGTCCTCTTCGCCGCGGTGGTGACCTCGTTCCACGCTCGCGCGATCTTCATGACGGACGGGGGCGACAATCTGGTCCTGCTGATGGCCCTCTATCTGGTCCTCACCGCCTCGGGCCGACGCTGGTCTCTCGACGCGCGCAGGAAAAGGAGGAAGCCGGCTCCTGCCGGCAGCGCGCCGAAACCGCCGGCAAAGCCCCTCGCACGGCAACTCCGTGACAGCCGGACCACCTTGGTCACGGCGGTGCACAACTGCGGCATGTTCCTCATCGCGGCGCAGGTCTGTCTTCTCTACGGATCAGCCGGCCTGTACAAGGTCCAGGGCAGTACCTGGGGCAGCGGCACCGCGCTCCACTACGCCCTGAACCTCGAACTCTTCCGGCCCTGGCCGGTGCTCTCGCACTTCGTCGACGAGCACACACTCCTGATCGCCGCCGCCGGATACTTGACCGTGCTCCTGCAGGTGGCCTTCCCCTTCGTGCTGTTCGGCAGACTCAAGTACCCCGTCCTCACCATGCTGCTGGGCATGCACATCGGCATCGCCGTGCTCATGGGTCTGCCTCTGTTCTCCGGGGCGATGATCGTCGCGGACGCGGTGTTCCTGCCCGACCGCTTCTACACCCTTCTGCCTCACCTCTGCCGACGCGTGGGACGGCGGAGGAAGGTCAGAGGGCCGGCACCGGCCCTGGCGGCGGACGCCGGAGCGGTCCCCGCGCAAGGCAGACCCGGCGGAGCACTCGGCTCGAAGCATCCCGTCGGGCTCCCCGCCGAGCGGAAAGGACACCCCTGACCGCCCTGAGACCGTGCCCCCCGGCTTCCCGTACAGGCTCCTGACACAGTGCCCGGGGCAGGCGTTCCCGGCACCGTCCAGGGGGAGTGCCCCGGTCACGGCTGTCGCCTCTCGCGGACGGCTGAAGCCTGCCGGGTGTCCGCTCCGGAACTGACGTGCCGCTGGGTCTCGTGGGGGCCGTGCCAGTCCAGGCACATGACGGTGGCGTCGTCCTCGAGCCGGCCCCCGGCGGCGTCCCGGGCCTCCGACGTCAGCGCCAGCGCGGCCTCCCGGGGGTGCAGGCCCCGGGTGTGCTTCAGCAAGGCGGCGAGGTCGACCTTGCCCCCGTGACGTTCGACCATGCCGTCGGTGAACATGAGCAGACGGTCACCGGGGCGCAGATCGAGGTCTTGGACGCGGTAGGGGTGGGGCGCGAACACGGACAGCCCCAAAGGATGGTCCACCTCGCAGGGGACCACCTCCACATCCCCCTGGCGCATGCGGAGCGGCCAGGGGTGACCGGCGTTGACGAACCGGGCCTGCCCGGTGCGCAGGTGGATGCGCAGCAACTGCCCGGTGGCGTGACCGTGGCCGTGATCGGCCAGGGCGCGGTCGGCCAGGCGGGCCTGCTCGACCAGGCCGGCTCCGGCTCGGCGGGCGCCACGCAGGGCGCTCACCAGGACCGTGGCGGCCAGGGCGGCATCGAGGTCGTGGCCCATGGGGTCGGTCACCGACACATGCAGGGTGTCGCGGTCCAGGGTGTAGTCGAACGTGTCGCCGCTGAGGCTCTCGGAGGGCTCCAGGCTCCCGCACAGGGTGAACTGCGCGGCCTCGCAGGACAGCGAGGAGGGCAGAAGCTGGTACTGGATCTCTGCCGCCAAGGTGGGCGGCCTGGAGCGCTTTCCCCAGGTGTAGAGATCGGTGAAGCGCCCGTTGGCGATCACGATGTAGGCCAGGGCGTGGGCGGCTTCCCCGACCGCGGCGAGGACGTCCTCATCGGGGTCGGCCGGCAGGAGCAGTTCCAGCAGCCCGATCGCATCCCCCCGGTTGGTCACCGGCATGATCACCCGATGCCCCTGGCCCGTCACCTCCTGATACGGCCGCTGGGTGCGGATCACCTCTTCATAGGCGCTGCCGAACATCGGGATCCGTTCCGCCTCCCGCCCACCCGTGGCAGGGGCGGTCGACAGCCGCGCCACGGCTTTCCCCGTCAGATCCACGATGAGGAACGAGACCCTTGCCGCCTTGAAGCGCCGCCGCAGGTCCTCCGCGACCACGTCGGCGGCGTCCACCGGCGCTGCCGTCTCCGCCGCGGTCAGCAACCAGGGAAGCTCACTCTGCCCAGCACTCACGACCGTGGTCCTTCCGCCGGCCCCCTGTCAGCTTGAGATCCTCTGCGATGAACGTCAATCGGCGGCAGGTCACCGTGGGCTGACCGGGGCTAGTCCCGCCGGCCGCGGCGCCGTTTCGGCGACGTCCAGCGGACGGTGCCCGTGGGCGAGCTGGACCTCGATGTGGCGGCTGAGCGGAACCGGCTCAGCTTGCGCTGATATCGGATCTTTTCTGCCGAAATCGCCGCAAGTACACTCAAAAGAATACGGCGAAATGATGTGACAGCCGGGCTCCGTGAGGGAGGAATGTCCCGATGACTGAGAACACCGGCGCAAGGCACGGTGGTGCGCCCGGTTCTCGCGGCCGGACGACCGTCGCAGATGTGGTGGTGGAGAAGATCGCCGGAATGGCGGCTCGCGAGGTGCGCGGCGTCCATGCCCTGGGCAGCGGATTCGCGCGCTCGATGGGGTCCGTGCGGGAGCGGATGCCCGGCGCCGGTGGTGGCAGGTCCGCCATGCGGGGGGTCAGTGTCGAGGTCGGAGAGAAGCAGGCGGCCATCGATCTGGAGATCGTCGTCGACTACGGCGTCTCCATCACGGACGTGGCCGGTGAGGTGCGGGAGAACGTGATTGCCGCGGTGGAGCGGATGGCGGGGCGGGACGTTGTGGAAGTCAACATCATGGTCAGCGATGTGAAGCTCCCCGACGAGGAGGACGAAGGGGAGGAGCGGCAGCGGATTCAGTAGCCGGGGCAGTGCAGTCCGCTTGAGTGAAGGAGCGCGTCATGAGCAGGGCTGTGGTGGGCTTGATGGCCGGGATGGCGCTGGGTTTCGCCGCGTATTTCGGTGACTTCTGGGCCTTCCTGCTGGTGCTTGGGCTGGGCATCCTCGGTCTCGTGGTCGGGCGCCTCGCGGAAGGTGACTTCGAACCGGGCGACTTCGTCCGCCGCCGGGACCGGCAGGAGCGGATCCGCGATGACCGGCGACGGGCACGGGGAGACTGGCGGCAGTGACCGGCTGGGCCGGCCCGCGCCCTGGCATACCCACGGGGAGCGCGGTGACGGGCCGCCGAACTCCGACCGCGCGCGTGCGGCTGGTGCCGGAGCCGCACGCCGACCGGGTCGTCCGAAGTCGCGGCATCGGGCCCGTTACGCGGGGACGCGGGAGTTCCGAAGCGGTGCTCCAGCCTGATGGAGACTGATGAGGGCCAGCCGATAGGAGGTGATCAGTCCGGTTTCCACGTAGTCCACACCCAGTTCCTCGCAGTAGCGCCGGACGATGGTCCGGGCCTTGCGCAGGTTGGGGCTGGGCATGCTGGGGAACAGGTGGTGCTCGATCTGGTGGTTCAGCCCGCCCAGGGCGATGTCGGTGAGGTGGCCGCCGCTGACGTTGCGCGAGGTGAGCACCTGGCGGCGCAGGAAATCTGGGCGGTCGTCACCCTTGAGGATCGGCATCCCCTTGTGGTTCGGCGCGAAGAGGGAGCCGAGGTAGACGCCGAACAGGCATTGGTGGACGGCGAGAAACGCGAACGCCATACCGAGCGGCAGCAGCCAGAACAGGACGCTCAGATAGACGACGAAGTGTCCGAACAGCAGCGCCCCGTCGAGCCCTCGATGCTTGAGCGAGCGATTGGCCAGCGCCTTCACACTCGACACGTGGAGGTTGAAGCCCTCCAGCGTGAGGAGCGGGAAGAACAGGAACGCCTGCCAGCGGCCGATCAGGCGGGGAAGCCCGGTGGCGGCCCGGGCCTGGTCCTGGGACCAGACCAGCAGGTCGGGGTCGAGGTCCGGGTCGAGGTCCTCGTGGTTGGGGTTGGCGTGGTGGCGGGTGTGCTTGTCCTGCCACCAGCCGTAGCCCATGCCGATACCGGCACCGGCCATCCGGCCGGACACCTCGCTGGCCCGGCGCCGGCGGAACACCTGGCGGTGGGCCATGTCGTGCGCGAGCAGGGCGACCTGGCCGAACACGACGGCCAGGAAGGCGGCGACCGCCAGGGTCCACCAACTGTCGCCGTTGAGTGCGACGGCCGCCCATCCGCCGACGTAGAGCCCGGTCACGACCGTGATCCGCAGTGCGTAGTAGCCGGGGCGGCGCCCCATCAGGCCGGCATCGGCGATCTTTCTGGACAGGCGGGCGAAATCGCTGCCGACCGCCTCAGGGGGCACGGGGCGGACCGTGGTGTTCGTGGCCATGGTGGTGACACTCTCTCCGGGAGGGAAGACGGCGCCGCCCCGGGGCCGATGAGACCGGACCGCAGACGGGGTTGCGCCTGCTGCTTCGTCGGCCGACGGCCGCGCAGGCCCTCCTCTGTAGGGGAGTTCCCTGCCGCGCGGGTCTCACACCGCGTCAGCGCAGGCTTCCGGAACGGTCCCGGGGAACCGCAGCGCCGGGGCGCACCAGCCGCGTGGTGGATCGGCTGTGGGCTGCGGGACGTCCTTCAGTCACGACGTACTTCTTCTCTCTGGGACCGAGACGGGGGCGGACACTCGGCGATGGCGCGACGCCCCGATTGACGTTGACGGCAGCTCTGACGGCAACGACGGCACACGCTCGCACGCGATCGCCAACCTGGGCGATCGGGATCTGAGGCTGTCGGCAGCGGGCACGATGCCCTGCCCGATCCTACGGATCAGAGAAGGTTGCAGGTTCGAATCCTGCCGAGTGCACACAGACCAGAGGCCCCGGAGAGATCCGGGGCCTCTGGCGTTTCCGTGCGCGGTGTCCGGTCAACTCCGCGTCCCCCGTGCCCCGTGAGCAGTCCTTGGTGAGCAGCCCTTGCGCCGGGGTTTCGTATGGTCGACTATTCTGGATAATCGAATAGTCGGTTGATCAGAACCCTCGGGAGGGCCGGTGGCGGTGAACACGGCGTGGACGCGGGCGGTGTTGCCCCTCTGCCTGCTGGGGGTGCTGGACGCCGAGGAGAAGAACTACGGGTACGCACTGCTGAGCCGCCTGGCCGAGGCGGGGCTGGAGGGCGTGAAGCCCGCGACCCTCTACCCCGCTCTGACGCGCCTGGAGGAGGAGGGCGCGGTCGAGGTCGAGTGGGGCGCCGGCGAGGGCGGGCCCGGCCGGAAGTACTACCGCATCACCGAGGCCGGACGGGAACGGCTGCGCCGGGAGAGCACCGCGTGGCACGACCTCCACGGGACCGTCGCGACGCTGCTCGGGGACCGTGAAGGGGGAGCGTCTTGACCACGACGAACAAGCTCGACTGGCCGCGCGAGGAGGACGAGACGTGGGCGGCGGTCGTCGAACTGCGCCTCGCCCTCGACCAGCAGGCCTCCGCCGATCTGATCCAGCAGGTCCTGGCGGAGGCGCACGACGCGGTGACCGAGACCGGCCGGACGCCGCACGACCTCTTCGGCGACCCCGTGGCGTACGCGCGCTCCGTGGCCGCGGAGCGGATCGGCGAGGAGGACCGGGCGCGCGTCGACGCCCAGGGCCTCACCCCGGGCGAGCGCCTCACCGCCTCCCTCGCGACACTCGGCCTGGCCGGAGCCGTCGTCGGCGTGCTGCGGTGGATCGACGACGGCCTCTGGGCGGACGCCGGCTGGTCGTCGCTCGCGGCGTTCACCGCCGTCGTGCTGACCGCCGTCCTGACGTCCGCCGTTCTCGCGGCCCGGGCCGCCGGGCGGATCACCGGATCGTGGATCTTCGCCTCGGCGGCGCTCGCGACGCTGGGCGGCGGTGCCGCCGCGGCCGGGTTCCTGCCCGATGAGCCGCTGTTCACGTTCCCGGTCCCGGCTCTCGCGGTGGCGGGCGTGGCGCTGACCGCAGCGGCGGTCGCCTTCCCGGACGACACCGCCGACCGCTGGTTCACCCCGGGGCTCCGGGGCGACGACGAGCGCTGGCTGTCTCACGTCGAGGGCCTGCTGCGCGGACGTCACGCGCTGCCGGCCGCGCAGGCGCGGGCCCATGTGCGGGAAGCCCGTCAGCATCTGGCCGCGTCCGGCGACGGTGCCGAGGAGGCCTTCGGCAGCGCCGAGGTCTACGCGATGCGCCTGGCCGACGGCCCCCGCCGGGAGCGCCGGCTGGCGCGGCGCAAGCTGTACGGCGTCACCGCGCTGACCGTGCTCGTCGTCTCGCTCTTCGCGGACGAACTGCGCGACGCCGACCTGTCCTCCCCCAGGTTCTGGATCTACGCCGGCGCCGCCGCCTACTGGATCTGGCACACGGCCCGGACATGGATCAGGGAGTCCGCGTCCGGTGGCCGCCCGGCGTCCTGAGGGCGGCGGGCGCACCCGGCGGCCCGCGCGTGCGAGGCGCCGCCGGTCAGTCGGGGCGGCCGTACTCCTCCAGGTAGGTCGCGGCCAGTGAGCCGGCCCGGGTGAACCAGTCCGTGAGCACGGCGATCTCGTCGGGCGTGTAGTCCGCGAAGAGCGCCCCGAGGCGGGCGTAGTACGGCTCGTAGACCTCGCGCACCCGGGCGACCGCCTCGGGCCGGGCGGCCACGCGGACCCGGCGGCGGTCGGCCGGGTCGGGGAGGCGGGTGATGTACCCCGCCCGTTCGAGCCGGTTCAGGATGCCCGTGACCGCACCCGTGGTGACGTGGACGCGCGCCGCCAGATCCCCCGCCGTGGGGTGGTTCTCGCCGGCCTCGATGACATAGCCGAAGCAGGTGAGGTCGGTCACACTCAAACCCACCTGCTGGGCGATCTCGTGCTGTCCGACCAGGTGCGTTGCGATGAGCTGGTCCATCGCCGACAGTGCCTGCTCCGGTGTGGCGGCCGGACGCGGCTTGGCTTGCATTCCCAGATCCCTTAGTTCGTGAGATGTTTGGGTTGTTAAACTCTTAGCTCGTGAGGGGTTCTGCTCGGAGGCCGAGCCCTCGATCGGAGGACGCACGTGAGCGCACATCAGTATGACCACGGGCACACCGCCGCAGGGTGGGTCGGATTCGGTATCGCCACCGTCGGGGCCGTCGTGGCGGGAGCGGGTGTCTGTGCCGTCTCGGGCCTGCTGATCGCCTCGGGGCTCGGCGTCGCGGTGCTCGGCCTCCTGGTCACCTGGGCCCTGCACCTCACCGGCTGGGGCAAGGGCCCGGGCGCGCGGCCCCGCGAGGAGTGGGGCTGGCGGGTGCGGGACTCGGCCGCCGCGGGCGGCCACGCGGACTGCCTCGGGTGCCGGCTGGCCGGAAGGGGGCGGCGCGGGGAGCGTGCCGGGCGGGACACCGTAGCGGTGCCCGTGCGGCGCGCGGAGGCGGAGCCGGAGACGGCCCTGGCGGGCGCCGTGGGGACCGGCACCGGCCGCTGATCCGGCGGCCGCACGGCGTCCGCCGGTGAGTGACCCGCTGATCCGGCTGTCACGTTCCGCCCGCCCCCGTGACAGCGCCGCCGACCGGACTGTGGCGTTCCCGTCCGCTCTCTGACTGGCCCGCCGACTGCGCTGTCGCGTTCCGCCCGCCTCCGGCAGGCCCGCCGACCGGGCCATCGCGTTCCGACCGCCCTCGTGACAGGCCCGCCGACCGGGCCGTCGCGTTCCGACCGCCCTCGTGACAGGCCCGCCGACCGGGCCGTCGCGTTCCGCCCGCCCTCGTGACAGGCCCGCCGCCCGGGCTGTCGCGTTCCGCCCGCCCGGGACCCGGCCGTTGTCGGTGCCTCCCCCGATGTCAGCAGGTCACCCCTGCTGTCAGTGTCTCCCTCGGTGTCAGCGCTCGCCCCTGCTGTCAGTGCCTCCCTCTACTCTCGGCGGTGATGGCACAGGCATGGACGTGCTCGGGGTTGCGGTGGTCGGCGGACGGGCCCGGGCTGGTGTGGTCCGGTGGGCGGCGCAGCGCGCTGACCTGGGGTAAACGGGTGGCCTTCGGGGTCGCGGAAGGGGGCGGGCGGAGATGTCGGGGGGCTCGGGGGCACGCGTGCCCGGTCGCCGCCGCCGTGCCGGGACGCAGTACGGGCGCCCGGTGCGAGGAGTGCGCGCGGCTGGACCGGGCCCATTCCGTCGCGGCGGACACCCTGGCCGACGATCCCCGGCCCTACCGCGTCTATCTGGCGTGGTTCGGGCCCGGCATGGTCAAGGTCGGGATCACCGCCGAAGAGCGGGGACCGGCCCGGCTGCTGGAGCAGGGGGCCGTCTGCTTCACCTGGCTCGGGGTGGGGCCGCTGATGGCCGCCCGGCGCAGCGAGGAGCTGTTGCGGGCCGCCCTGCGGGTGCCCGACCGGATCCCGTACGCCGACAAGCGAGCCGTGCGCTCGGCTCTGCCCGGGACGGAAGGGGAGCGGGCCGGGGAGATCACCGCGCTGCATGCGCGGGCCGTGGCACTGCCGGGGTGGCCCGAGTCGCTGGCGCGTGAGCCACTGCGGGTCGTCGATCACGCGGCCGTGTTCGGGCTGGCGGGGCTGCCCGCCGCCGTGGGGGAGGTGCGCGAGCTGGTCCCGGGCGGTGCCATCGGTGGGGAGTTGGTCGCGGCCGCCGGACCCGACCTGCATCTGGACACCGGGAGCGGTGTCGTCGTCCTCGACACGCGGTTGATGACCGGGTGGGAGCTGGGTCCTGCCCGGGAGGGTGAACGGAGGCTGCCGGTACGGCGGTTCAGGGAGGACGCCGGGGTGCAGGACGGCTTGTTCTGAGACGGGCGGCACTTCCCAGGAACTCCCTGGGAAGTGCCTGTGTGTTTCTCAGGGAAATCACAGACGCGGGCAAGGGCGCTCTCAGAGCCCGCCGACATCGTGACCGCATGACCACGACCTCGCCCCAGGGGCGCACCGAACTGCTGAGGCCGGACGGGAGCCCCGTCCGCGTGCTGGTGGTGGACGACGAGGCGTCGATCGCCGAGCTGCTGTCCATGGCCCTGCGCTACGAGGGCTGGCAGATCCGCAGTGCCGGTGACGGCATGGGCGCCGTCCGGGCCGCCCGCGGTTTCCGGCCCGACGCCGTCGTGCTCGACATGATGCTGCCCGACATGGACGGGCTGTCCGTCCTCGGGCGGCTGCGGCGGGAACTGCCGGACGTGCCGGTGCTGTTCCTCACCGCCAAGGACGCGGTGGAGGACCGGATCGCCGGGCTCACGGCGGGCGGCGACGACTACGTCACCAAGCCGTTCAGCCTGGAGGAGGTCGTCGCACGGCTGCGCGGGCTGATCCGGCGGTCCGGCGCGGCCGACCGGCGGTCCGGCTCCGTGCTGACCGTCGGCGACCTGACCCTGGACGAGGACAGCCACGAGGTGACCCGCGGCGGGGACGGCATCCATCTGACCGCGACCGAGTTCGAGCTGCTGCGGTTCCTGATGCGCAATCCACGGCGCGTGCTCAGCAAGGCGCAGATCCTCGACCGCGTCTGGTCCTACGACTTCGGCGGGCAGGCCAACGTCGTCGAGCTGTACATCTCCTACCTGCGGCGGAAGATCGACGCCGGGCGGGAGCCGATGATCCACACGCGGCGCGGCGCCGGCTACCTGATCAAGCCCGCGGCGTCGTGAGCGGACGGCCCCGCCCGCGTGTCCGGCGCGAGCCGGGCGGCCGGTGGGCGGGCCGCCCGCGCACGCTGCGGACGCGGCTCGTCGTCGCGTCCGTGGTGCTGATCGCCGTGGTGTGTGCGGTGATCGGCACCGTGACGACGCTCGCGTTGCGGTCCCACCTGTACGAGCAACTGGACGGGCAGCTCGGCGCCGCCGCGTCCCGGGCCGCGCTGAGCCCGCCGTGGGACCCCGACGCGGTGAGCGGGGGCGGTGGGCCGGTCCGGCAGACGGAGGAGAGCCTCACCGTCTTCGTCACCCGGGGGCCGCAGCCGGCCGGCACGATCGCCGCCAGGATCGAGGACGGCCGGATCACGGAGTCCAAGTACGGCGTGTCCGGCGACGACTACCGGATGAGCGCCCGGTCGCTGAACTCCGCCCAGACCGACGCGCTGATGTCCGTGCCGCAGTCCGACGGGTCGCCGAGGACCGTCGGCATCCCCGGCCTGGGCGAGTACCGGGCCGTCTTCAAGAGCGGGGACAAGGGCAGCTACTACGTCGCCGTCCCCACCACGGACGTGACCAGCACCGTCCACACCCTCGTCCTGGTCGAGATCAGCGTCACCGGTGCCGGTCTCGCCGCGGCCGGTCTGGCCGGTTCCGTCCTGGTCGGCGCCGCCACCCGCCCCCTGCGCAGGGTCGCCGCCACCGCCACGCGCGTGTCCGAACTCCCCCTGCACAGCGGCGAGGTGCACCTCAACGAGCGGGTGCCCGACTCCGAGACCGACCCGCACACCGAGGTCGGGCGGGTCGGGGCCGCGCTGAACCGGATGCTCGACCACGTGCACGCCGCGCTGCACGCCCGGCAGCGCAGCGAGACGCGGGTCCGTCAGTTCGTTGCGGACGCCAGTCACGAACTGCGCACACCCCTCGCCTCCATCCGCGGGTACGCCGAACTCACCCGGCGCGGACGCGAACAGGTCGGGCCCGACACCCGCCACGCCCTCGGGCGGATCGAGACCGAGGCCGACCGGATGACCCTGCTCGTCGAGGACCTGCTGCTGCTCGCCCGCCTGGACGCCGGACGGCCGCTGCAGTGCGCGCGGACCGACCTCGTGCCGCTCGTCGTGGACGCCGTCGGCGACGCCCGCGCGGCCGGCCAGGACCACCACTGGCGGCTCGACCTGCCCGACGAGCCCGTGCCCGTGACGGCGGACGCGGCCCGGCTGCACCAGGTGCTGGTCAACCTCCTGGGCAACGCCCGCACCCACACCCCGCCCGGCACGACCGTCACCGCCCGCGTCCGGCGACGCGGCCCGTGGTCGTGCGTCGACGTGGAGGACGACGGGCCGGGCATCGGGGCGGAGTTGCTCCCGCACGTCTTCGAGCGGTTCGCGCGCGGCGACTCCGCCCGGTCCCGCGCCACCGGCTCGACCGGTCTCGGCCTCGCCATCGTGCAGGCCGTGGCGGCGGCGCACGGCGGCACCGTGACCGCCGACAGCGCCCCCGGGCGGACCGTGTTCACCCTCCGGCTGCCCGCCGCGGCCCACCCGCAGTGCCACGATCGGGACGACGGGCCGCCGTACTCACAGGCGGGCCACAGCGTCACCACACGGCCGGGACAGGGCGCCTGACGACAGTCGGTCCCATGCGAACCGACTCTTTCCCCGGCACCCTGCCGGCGCGGGAGCACCTCCCGGCCGCACCGGCCGCCGCGCCCGTCCTGGACGTCGTGGTCCCCGTTCACAACGAGGAGAAGGACCTGCAGCCGTGCGTGCGCCGGCTGCACGCGCACCTGGCCCGCACCTTCCCCTACGCGTTCCGCATCACGATCGCGGACAACGCCTCCACGGACACCACCCCGGCGGTCGCGGCCCGGCTGGTGGCGGAGATACCCGAGGTCGGCAGCGTCCGGCTGGAGCAGAAGGGCCGGGGCCGGGCCCTGCGGGAGGTCTGGTCGGCCTCGGACGCCCCCGTCCTCGCCTACATGGACGTGGACCTGTCGACCGACCTCAACGCCCTGCTCCCGCTGGTGGCGCCGCTGATCTCCGGTCACTCGGACCTGGCGATCGGCTCCCGGCTGGCCCGCAGCGCGCGCGTCGTGCGCGGGCCCAAGCGGGAGGTCATCAGCCGGGCGTACAACCTCGTGCTGCGCGGTTCCCTGCAGGCCCGCTTCTCCGACGCCCAGTGCGGGTTCAAGGCGATCCGGCGCGATGTGGCGCAGGCGCTGCTGCCGCTGGTCGAGGACACCGGCTGGTTCTTCGACACCGAGATGCTGGTCCTCGCCGAACGGGCCGGGCTGCGCATCCACGAGGTGCCGGTCGACTGGGTCGACGACCCCCACTCGACCGTGCACCTGGTGCGGACCGCGACCGACGACCTCAAGGGGGTGTGGCGGATCGGCAGGGCCCTGGCCACCGGCTCGCTGCCGCTGGACCGGCTGGCCCGGCCGTTCGGCGACGACCCGCGCGACCGCGAGCTCGTGGACGTGCCGAGCGGGCTGGCCCGCCAGCTCGTCGGCTTCTGCGTGGTCGGTGCCCTGTCCACCCTCTTCTACCTGCTGCTCTACAGCGGCTTCCGGGTCTTCACGGGCCCCCAGACCGCCAACGCCCTAGCCCTGCTGGTCTCGGCGGTCGCCAACACCGCGGCCAACCGGCGGCTCACCTTCGGGGTGCGGGGGCGCGCCGGGGCCGTACGGCACCAGGCGCAGGGTCTGGTGGTGTTCGGTATCGGGCTCGCGCTCACCAGCGGCTCGCTCGCCGCGCTCGGCGCGGCCACCTCCGCGCCCGCCCACTCCACCGAACTGGCCGTCCTGGTCGCCGCCAACCTCGCGGCGACCGTGCTGCGCTTCCTGCTCCTGCGGGCCTGGGTCTTCCCCGACCGGCGCACGGACGGGACGCGGGCGACGGCGAACGGCCCCGTGGCGGCCCGTCCGTCAGCCCCGCTCCCACGCCACCTGATCCAGCAGCCCCACGAGCACCGGTGCGAGATGCCGTCGCACCAGCCCCACGAGTCGCACCAGCCCTACGAGTCCCACCACCACCCGGCGCCGCAGCCGGCCCGCACGCACGACATCGACCCGGGGGACCTCCGATGACCGTCCACCTCCACCGGCCGGACCCCGGCACGGACACACCGCACGGCAGCGGACCCCGCCCTCCGGCCGGCGCACCCGCCTCCGACGCGCCCCGCGGCCCCCTGCCCCACCGGCTGTGGCGCGGACGGCCCGAGGACCCGCGCTGGGTCCGGCCCGCGTTCCTCGCCCTGCTGGCCGCCACCGCCCTGCTCTACCTGTGGAACCTGAGCGCCTCCGGATACGCCAACTCCTTCTACTCCGCGGCCGTCCAGGCGGGCAGCCGGTCCTGGAAGGCGTTCTTCTTCGGCTCGCTGGACGCGGCGAACGCCATCACCGTCGACAAGCCCCCGGCCGCGCTGTGGCCGATGGCCCTGTCCGTCCGGCTCTTCGGGCTCGGCTCCTGGGCGATCCTCGTCCCCGAAGTCCTCATGGGCGTCGGCACGGTGGCCGTCGTGTACGCGGCCGTCCGTCGCCGGTTCGCTCCCGCGGCCGGACTGATCGCGGGCGCGGTGCTCGCCCTCACGCCCGTCGCCGCGCTGATGTTCCGCTTCAACAACCCGGACGCGATGCTGGCCCTGCTGATGGCGCTGGCCTGCTTCTTCGTCCTGCGGGCGCTGGAGGACGGCCGGACCCGGTGGCTGGTGTGGGCCGGTGCGGCGATCGGGTTCGCGTTCCTCGCCAAGACCCTCCAGGCGTTCCTGGTCCTCCCGCCGCTCGCCCTCGTGTACGGCGTCTGCGCGCCGGTGCCGGTGCGGCGGCGGATCGGGCAGCTCGCCGCGGGCCTGGCCGCGATCGTGGTCTCCGGCGGCTGGTGGGTGGCGATCGTCGAGCTGTGGCCCGCCACCTCCCGCCCGTACATCGGCGGCTCGCAGAACGACAGCTTCCTGGAACTGACCTTCGGCTACAACGGCTTCGGCCGCCTCGACGGTGACGAGACCGGCAGCGTCGGCGGCGGTGGGGGCGGCGGCCGGGGCGGCGCCTGGGGCGAGACCGGCTGGGACCGGCTCTTCGGCTCCTCCCTCGGCGGCCAGATCTCCTGGCTGATCCCGGCCGCGCTGATCCTGCTGGCCGCCGCCCTGGTGGCCACCCGCGGTGCCCGGCGCACCTCCGCGACCCGCGCCGCGTTCCTCGTCTGGGGCGGCGCCCTGGTCACGACCATGCTGGTCTTCAGCTACATGCGGGGCATCTTCCACGAGTACTACACGGTGGCCCTCGCCCCCTACGTGGCCCCGCTGACCGGCACGGGCGCGGTGCTGCTCTGGGAGAGGAGGGACAGGGCGTGGGCGTCCCTGGCCCTGGCCGCCGCCACGACGGCGACGGCGGCCTGGGGGTACGTCCTGCTGGACCGCTCCTCCGGCTATCTGCCGTGGCTGAAGTGGTGGGTCCTGGCCGGAGGTCTCACGGCCGCCCTGGGGCTGGTCCTCGCCGGCCGGCTGGGGCGGCGGCTCGCGCTGGGAGCGGCGGGGCTGGGGCTCGCCGCGGCGCTGTCGGGCCCGGCGGCGTACACGCTGACCACGGTGAACGAGGGGCACTCCGGCTCGATCGTCACGGCGGGCCCGGCGGTCGCGGGCGGCCGCGGCGGACCGGGCGGCGGTGGCGGCCCCGGTGGCGCGGGGCCCGGTGCCGCCGCGCCCGGTGACGGCTTCCCGGGCGGCGCTGCGAACCGGCGTGACGGCACCGGCGCCGCCCAGGGACAGCCGGACGGCGGCTTCCCCGGCGCCGGCCTGCCGGGGCAGGGCCGCAACCAGCAGGGCGGGCAGATGCCCGAACGGCCCGGGCGGAACGGGGGCGGCGGCGGGCGCGGGGGCGCCGGCGGCCTGCTCGACGGCGCGTCCGTCAGCGACCGGGCGAAGAAGCTGCTCACGACCGGGGCCGACCGGTACACCTGGGCCGCGGCGGCCATCGGCGCCCAGAACGCGGCGAGTTACCAGCTGTCCACGGGCAAGCCGGTGATGGCCGTCGGCGGCTTCAACGGCACCGACCCGTCACCGACCCTCGCGCAGTTCAAGCAGTACGTGGCCGACGGGAGGATCCACTACTTCATCGCGTCCGGCACGGGCGGTGGCATGGGGGCCGGCGGCAACGGCACCTCCGCGCAGATCACGTCCTGGGTGCAGGCCACCTTCACCAAGGTCACGGCCGGTTCGTCCACCTTCTACGACCTCACGAGCAGGACGAGCGGCTGACCTTTCCCGACGGGGGCCGGTGAGGGGCGGTGGCCGGAAGTCACCGCCCCGCGGCGCCCCCGGCGAAACTCTGTTGTACACCGTAAGGCAACGGTTCTACGGTGTAGAACATGACGACGTCCTCCCGGGAGACAGCCCCGCCGCAGGCGGCACACTCCGGCCATCCCCAGCGCTGGCTGATCCTCGGTGTCATCTGCCTCGCGCAGCTCACCGTGCTGCTCGACAACACGATCCTGAACGTGGCGATCCCCTCGCTCACCCGCGAGATGGACGCCTCGACCGCCGACGTCCAGTGGATGATCAACGCCTACTCGCTGGTGCAGGCGGGACTGCTGCTCACCGCGGGCAACTCCGCCGACCGCTACGGCCGCAAGCTGATGCTGATGGCCGGCCTGGCGATCTTCGGCGTGGGCTCCCTCGCGGCCGGACTGTCCCAGACCCCGGGTCAGCTCATCGCGGCCCGTGCGGGCATGGGCGTCGGCGGTGCGCTGCTGATGACCACGACGCTCGCCGTCGTCGTGCAGATCTTCGACGAGCAGGAGCGGGTGAAGGCCATCGCGCTGTGGTCGACGGTCAGTTCGCTCGGCTTCGCGGCCGGGCCGCTGATCGGCGGGGTGATGCTCGACCACTTCTGGTGGGGCGCGATCTTCATTGTCAACATCCCGGTCGCCCTGCTCGGCCTGGTCGCGGTCGCCGCGCTCGTGCCGGAGTCGAAGCACAAGGCCGGCGACCGGCCCGACCTGCTCGGGGCGGTGCTGTCGACCGTCGGTATGACGGCCGCCGTGTACGCGATCATCACCGGGCCCGAACACGGCTGGACCTCGGGCCAGGTGCTGCTCCCCGCGCTGATCGGCCTGCTGGTGCTCGGCCTGTTCGTGCTGTGGGAGCTGCGCACCGAGCACCCGATGCTCGACATGCACTTCTTCCGCGACCAGCGGTTCGTCGGCGCGGTGGCGGGCGCGATCCTCGTGGCGTTCGGCATGACCGGGTCGCTGTTCCTGCTCACCCAGCACCTGCAGTTCGTCCTCGGCTACGAGCCGCTGGACGCGGGGCTGCGGACCGCCCCGCTGGCGCTGACGGTCGTGGCGCTCAACTTCACCGGCGTCGGGGCGAAGCTGGTGCTCAAGGCGGGCACGCCCGCGGCGATCGCACTCGGCATGACCCTGGTGTCGGCCGGGCTGGCGTCGATCGCGCTGCTCGGCGCGCACGGGTACGGCGGGATGCTGCTCGGGCTGGTCGTGATGGGTGCCGGCGTCGCCCTGTCGATGCCCGCGATGGCCAACGCGATCATGGGGGCCATCCCGCCCGAGAAGGCGGGCGTGGGCGCGGGGATCAACGGCACGCTCGCGGAGTTCGGCAACGGGCTGGGCGTCGCGGTCCTCGGCGCGGTGCTCAACGCCCGCTTCGCCTCGCTCGTCGCGGTGTCCGCCGCCTCGCTGCCGGCGGCGCTGGCGGCGGCGGACTCGGCCGAGGAGAAGGCCCGCATCTCCGACGCGTTCGCCTCCGGGCTGGAGACCAGTCAGCTGGTCGGGGCGGTCGCCGTCCTGGCGGGCGGACTGGTCGCGGCCGCGTTGCTCCGGCGGGCCGAGCGGGCACGAGCAGCCTGAGGGCTCGCAGCCGCCCGTCGGACACAGCCCCGCGCCCGGTGATGACGGCGCGTCTAGCATGAGCCGCGTCGGAGGATCGAGGAAGGTGCGCCATGGCGAGGACGGCCCGGCAGGACAAGCCGCGGACCAGCGTCTGGCTGGAGGGCAAGGCGCACCGGCGGCGCGGCGGCGGGCAGCCCTCGGGGCTGGACCGCACGCGCATCGTCGAGGCCAGCGTGCGGCTGCTGGACGCGGAGGGACTGGCCGGGTTCTCGATGCGGCGCCTGGCCGGTGAGCTGGACGTCACCGCGATGTCCGTCTACTGGTACGTCGACACCAAGGACGACCTCCTCGAACTCGCCCTGGACGAGGTCATGGGCGAGATGCGGCTGCCCGACCCGGACGCCGCGGAGGACTGGCGCGAGCAGCTGCGGGCGCTGGCCCGGGAGTACCGGACGCTGCTGGTGCGCCACCCGTGGGTGTCCCCGCTGGTCGGCGCCTACCTCAACATCGGCCCCAACAACCTGGCGTTCTCCCGGGTCGTCCAGCGCGTGGTGCGCCGGACCGGGCTGCCCGCGAAGCGCATGACCAGCACGATCTCCGCCGTCTTCCAGTTCGTCTACGGCTACGGGACCCTGGAGGGGCATCTCGCCACCCGGGCCGCGGCGGGCGGGCTGACGATGGACGAGTACTTCCAGCAGGCCCTGACCGCCGTGACGGCCGCCCCGCAGGCCGCCGAGGTCGTCCGGGAGTCCCAGGAGATCATGGCGGCACGCGGGGGCGAGACGGTCGCCGAGATGCTGGAGCGGGACTTCGAGTTCGCGCTGGAGCTGCTGATCGCCGGGATCGAGGCGATGGCCGGCCGCGCGTGAGGACCGGCCGCGCGCAGCAGCCCGGGCTCTACTCCCCGTCGACGAGCCGCGCAGGGAAACCGCCGGTGGCCACCGGCCCCCAGCGCTGCGGGGTGATCCGGATGACCGACTTGCCCTGCCGGACCATGGCCGTCCGGTACTCGTCCCAGTCCGGGTGCTCACCGGCGATGTTCCGGTAGTACTCCACGAGCGGCTCGACGGATTCGGGCGCGTCGACGACCTCGGCCGTGCCGTCGATCTGCACCCAGGGGCCGTCGAAGTCGTCGCTGAGCACGATCAGGCTCACGCGCGGGTCCCGCTTGGCGTTGCGGGTCTTGGCCCGCTCCGGGTAGGTGGACACCACGATCCGGCCCGAGTCGTCCACCCCGCAGGTGAGCGGCGAGCCCTGCGGGCTGCCGTCACCCTTGCGGGTCAGCAGGATCGCGTGGTGGCGGGGGCGTACGAAATCGAGCAACTCGTCCAGGGAGACACGGGTGTTCGTCGCGATGTTCGGTGCCATGCCCGGCAGCCTACGTCGCCAGGGCCTCGGCGAGGTTGTCGTACACGGGCACGTCCCGGCGCATCCCCGTCAGCTCCAGCACGCGGCTCGCGATGCCCTCCGGGCGGGCCACCAGACGCATCCGCGCGCCGGGGCGCAGCCGGTGCCGTACGTCGTTGATCAGACGGATGCCCTGGGAGTCCATGAAGGAGGTCGTGGTCAGGTCCAGGATCAGGATTTCCAGCCGGTCACCGCGGTCCCGCGCCGCGGACATGATGTGCGGGAGCAGCTTCCCGGCGGTCGAGAAGTCGATCTCCGCGGGCATGGCGAGATGGACGCGGCCGGGCAGGTCGTGCGGCTCGGTGGGTTTCGGGAAGAAGGTCACGGGCTCTCACCTGGCAGACGATCGTCCGGTTACCGGTAAGGCCGCTTCCTGACCCGCAGCCATTTCATCACGCCGGGCGGCGTGGACGGAAGCGGCCCCGGCCCGGCCGCCGTCGGCCGGGCGTCACTTCCAGGCAACCGAACAGTTAGAGTGCTGTCCGTCCTGTGCTCGCAGTCGGGAATGTGCTGCGGAGCTCTCCTGCGCACGGCCATGGCCGTGCATGCCGAAGAGGTTCGTGGTGGCTGCGTCCGAGTTTCCTGGTTTGCCCCGTTTTCCGGCTGGCTTCGAGCTGGCCGAGGCGCTTACGGCGGCTTCTCAGCACCTGCACGAGACCCTCACACCGGACGGCACTCTCCGCACGGCGGCCCGGCTGGCCGTGGACATCCTGCCCGGGGCCGATCACGCCGGGATCTCCGAGTTCGAGCGCGGCAGCGCGCCGCGCACGCTCGTCTGCACCGACGACGTCGTCCGCTCCGCCGAGGCCGGGCACACCGGAGGCGAGCAGCCCACGCACTGGGACCGGCTGTGGGACAGCCCGGTGGCGTCGATAACGGACAGCGAGGCCGACGACGGCGGGGACGCGCTGGCGGCGCTGGGCCTGCGCTCGGCTCTGTCGCTGCGGCTGCGCGCCGACCGCCGCCGGCTGACCGTGCTCACCGCCTACGCGCGTAAGCCGGGCGCCTTCGACGAGGACGCCACCCGCGTCGGCCGGCTGTTCACCGCGCACGTCAGCGTCGCTCTGGACTCCGCCACCGTGCGCGAGCAGCTCACCGAGGCCATGCACACCCGCGACCTGATCGGGCAGGCCACCGGGATCCTCATGGAACGCCAGGGCATCGACGCGACGGCCGCCTTCGACAGCCTGGTGCGGGCCTCCCAGCGGGAGAACGTGAAACTGCGCGCCATCGCCCGCCGGATCGTGGACACGCACAACACGCCCTGAGCGAAGCCCGCTTGCCCGCGGGGCGTGTTCGGGAGGGGACGGGATACCCGTACCGGCATGAGTTCCGAGACATCCGGCACGCTGGACCAGGCGATGGTGCGCAGCAGTGGTCTCGACACCCTGCTGCGCGATCTGACCGACCGTGCGGTCCAGGAGGTGCCGGGCGCCGCCGCGTGCAGCGTCACGGTGCGCCGGGCCGGCCGGCTGCTCACGCTGGCGGGCAGCGACGGCATGCCGAGCGGCCTCGACCTGCGCCAGTACGAGAACGGCGCGGGGCCCTGCGTGGACGCCGCCGACACCGGAGGCGAGCAGTACGCCCCGGACCTGGCGGTGGAGACCCGCTGGCCGGCGTACGCCGCGTACGCGCTGTCCGTGGGCGTCCGCTGCGTGCTGGCGGTCCCCCTCACCGTCGAGGGCGGGAGCGGCGCCGCCATCAACTACTACGGCACCGGGGCGGACGAGCTGGGCCCGGGCCGGGAAGCGGCCCGGGCCTTCGCGGCCCGGGCGGGGGATGCGATCAACATGGCGCTGGCCATCGAGAGCCGCCGCCAGTCCGCGGCCGACGTGCGCACCGCGCTGCTCTCCCGCAGCGTCATCGACCAGGCGATCGGCATCCTCATGGCCCGGGAGCGCCTCGACGCGCGCACCGCGCTGGAGCGGCTGCGCCGGGCCTCACAGGACCGCAACGTCAAACTGCGGGACCTGTGCGGCCAGTTGGTGGCGAAGGTGTCCGCCCCGGGCTCACACCGCCGGCAGTGACTCGCCCTGCACGGCCTGGATGTCCAGCTCCACCCTGAGCGTGGTGCCGATGGCGGCGATGCCCGCCTGGAGGACCTGGTTGTAGTTCATCGCGAAGTCCTCGCGGCGCAGTTCGGTCGTGGCGCGGAACGCCGCGCGGGTGCCGCCCCACGGGTCCGGGCCGGTGCCGAGGTAGGCCAGGTCCAGGTCGACCGGCCGCACGACGCCGTGCATGCCCAGCTCGCCGTGCACGGTCCACCGGTCGGACCCGTTCGCCGTCAGGCCCGTGGACCGGAAGGTGATCTCCGGGAAGCGCTCGACGTCCAGGAAGTCCGGCGACTTCAGGTGCCCGTCGCGCATGCCGTTGCCGGTGTCGATGGACGCGGCCCGGATCACCGCCTCCACGCGCGATTTGGTGACGTCGTCCGGGGCGATCTCGATCGCGCCGGAGAACTCCGTGAACCGGCCGTGCACGCTGGAGATGCCCAGGTGCTGTGCCACGGCGGCGACGCTGGAGTGCACCGGATCCACGGTCCACGGCCCGGGCGGCGGCAGCTCGGTGCCGCCCTGGCGGGCCAGCGTCACCGTGCCGGCCTCGGCCCGCCCGCTCGCCGTGACGATCACGCTGGACGCGGCGGGCGCGTACCCGACGGCCGTGACGATGACGGTGTACGCCCCCGGCTCCATCGGCGTCGCGTCCCGGACGGCGCCCTCCGCGTCGGCCTCGGCCCGCAGCACCTGCGCGCCGGTCATGTCCGCCACCGTGACGACCGCGTGCGACACGGCCCATCCGTCCCGGGTACGGATCCTCGCGGTCAGTCCCATCTCGTACAACTCCTCAAGAAAAGAGACCGGCCCGTGGCAGGGGGCGCACCTCCGCTCGGAGCGCGCCCTCCTGCCACGGGCCGGGGTCGGCTACTCGCCGGGGTGGGCGAGTTCGATGTCGTGGCCGTCGGTGCCGCCGCCGGTCACCGTCAGGGCCGTGGCCACCGGCGGGTAGCCCGTGGCGATGACGGTGTACTCGCCGCCGTCCAGGTCGGTGAAGGCGTACGCCCCGTCCGTCCCGGTCGTGGCCGAGCCGACGACGTTGCCGGCCTGGTCGACGAGCGTGACCCGCGCGTCGGCCAGCGGGCCGTGCGGTGCGCGGACGACGCCCTGCACCCGGGCGCCCGCCTCCAGGTCGACCTCGATCCGGGTGACCCCGGTGCCGCCCACCTCCACGGGCAGGGCGCGCGGCCGGTACCCGGCGGCGTTCACCGCGACGGTCACCGCCCCCGGCACGAGCTCGGCGAAGGAGAACTCGCCCTGCTCCCCGGTGGCCTGGGTGGCCAGCAGGTCGCCGCGCACATCAGTCACGATGACCATGGCGTCCTTGACCGGCTGCCCGCTCTCCACGGCGCGCACCAGCCCGGTCAGCCCGCTGGTGCCGCTGAGCAGGACGTCGTAGGCGACCGGCTCGCCGTTCACCACGATCGTGGAGGCCTGCGGCTGGTAGCCGTCGGCGGAGGCGATCAGGACGTACGAGCCGGCGCCCGGGGCGTCCACCGCGTACGAGCCGTCGGCCTGCGCCACCGACCGGCCCAGCTGGCGCCCGGCCAGCGAGATCAGCGTGACGGCCGCCTGCGGCACGGGTGCGGACTCGTTGCCGCGCACGAAGCCGCGCACCGGCACCCCGCCCGCGCCCGGCGCGGACTCCTCGGCCCGGGTCGCGGTCGCCACGGCGGCGAGCCGCTGCGTCCCCTCCGGCCCGGTCCCGTCGGCGGTCGCGGTCTCGGACACCGCCCAGCTGGGCGCCGCCTTCTCCGTGACGACGGACCCGGTGGCCGCTTCGGCGGGGGCCTCGGCGGGCGTCTGCGGTTCCGCGGCCTGGGACAGGGCACCCCTGGTCTTCAACGGGACCTCCTTGATGAACAGCGACACCAGCAGGGCGAGCAGGGCCATCGGCGCCGAGTAGAGGAACACGTCCGCCACACCGTGGCCGTAGGCGCTCTCGACGACCGTGCGGATCGGCGCGGGCAGCGCGTTCAGGTCGGGGATGCCGCCGCCACCCGTGCCGGCGTGGCCGAGGGCCTCGCCCTTGGCGCCGAGGCCGGCCAGGCCGTCCTTGACGTAGTCGGTGATCTTGTTGCCGAGCACCGCGCCCAGCGCCGAGACGCCCACGGCACCGCCCAGGGACCGGAAGAAGGTCACCGTGGAGCTGGCGGCGCCCAGGTCGCCCGCCTCCACCTGGTTCTGCGTGCACAGCACCAGGTTCTGCATCATCATGCCGATGCCGAGGCCCATCAGCGCCATGAAGATCGCTATGTGCCAGTACTCGGTGTCATAGCGGATGGTGCCCAGCAGGCCGAGCCCGGCCGTCACCAGCACACCGCCGGCGAGCAGCCAGCCCTTCCAGCGGCCGGTGCGGGTGATGACCTGGCCGGAGACGGTCGAGGAGACGAACAGGCCCGCGATCATCGGGATGGTCATGACGCCGGACATCGTCGGCGACTTGTCCCGGGCCAGCTGGAAGTACTGGCTGAAGAAGACGGTGCCGGCGAACATCGCGACACCGACGAACAGCGAGGCCAGCGAGGCCAGCGTGATGGTGCGGTTGCGGAACAGCCGCAGCGGGATGATCGGCTCGCTCGCCTTGGCCTCGACCAGGACGAACAGGGCGAGCAGCGCCAGGGAACCGCCGACCATGGCGTAGGTCTGCCAGGACAGCCAGTCGTACTTGTCACCGGCGAAGGTCACCCAGACGAGCAGCAGGCAGACGGCGGCCGTGATGAAGAAGGCGCCGGCCCAGTCGACCTTGACCTTCCGCTTCACCACGGGCAGGTGCAGGGTCTTCTGCAGCACGATCAGGGCGATCACGGCGAAGGGCACGCCGACGTAGAAGCACCAGCGCCAGCCGAGCCAGTCGGTGTCGGTGATGACACCGCCGACCAGGGGGCCACCGACCATCGCGGTGGCGAAGACGGCGCCGAGGTAGCCGTTGTACCGGCCGCGCTCACGCGGCGAGATCATCGCCGCCATGATGATCTGGGCCAGGGCGGACAGACCGCCCATGCCGATGCCCTGGACGGCGCGGAACGTGATCAGCATGCCGGGGTTCTGCGACATGCCCGCCGCGGCCGACCCCAGGACGAAGACGACCAGCGCGATCTGGATCAGCAGCTTCTTGGAGAACAGGTCCGCCAGCTTGCCCCACAGCGGGGTGGTGGCGGTCATCGTCAGCAGGGACGCGGTCACGACCCAGGTGTAGGCGCTCTGGCCGCCACCGAGGTCGCCGATGATGCGGGGCAGGGCGTTGGAGACGATCGTCGACGACAGGATCGCGACGAACATGCCGAGCAGCAGGCCGGTGAGGGCCTCCATGATCTGCCGGTGTGTCATCGGAGCGTCGCCGGAGGAGCCGTGGGAGCCTCCCCCGTGCTTGGCATGAGCCCGCACACCGGCTGGTGTGGTCGTTGCCATGGGCTTCCTTTACTTACGTGCTTGCGGGTGTACGGGTGGTCCGTTCGAAAGCGGGCGGTGCCGAGCGGGCCGCGGGACGGCAGTCGAAGCTCTCCCGCAGCCGCGCCATCAGCTCCGTGAGCCGGCCGACCTCCTCGTCGGTCCAGTCGCCCAGGCGCTCGGCGAGGACCTCGGTGGTCCGCCGGGACAGCTCGTCGAGCTGCGCGTGGCCCTCGGGCGTGAGGCGCAGGATGCGCGAGCGCTTGTCCGCCGGGTCGGGGGAGCGTTCGATCCAGCCCCGGTCGACGACGTGCGCGACGTGGCGGCTGGTGACCGACATGTCCACCGCGAGCAGCTCGGCGAGCTTGCTCATGCGCATGTCGCCGTGCCGGCCCAGCAGCGTCAGTACGGCCGCCGAGCCGCCGGGGCACTCGGCCGGCATGATCCGGCCCAGCTCCCGCTTCACGGCGCCGAAGGCGCTGAACTGGCGCACCAGCTCTTCGTACTGCGCCCTCCCGGCCATGACACCACCCGCTTTCGTTGCTTAGGGCAACCATAGGAGCGGTTGGTTGCTGCAGGCAAATAAAAAGGGTCGCTGCGGGATCAAAACTTGGCAAAGGCAAGTATTGCGAGAGTAAATGTGCAGGTGGCGAGCCCGGACGGACAGGTCACGCGGCATCGAACGGAACGTCAGCCCCCACTTGGGGAGCCCCAGACGTTTTCGCTAGGGTCTCGGGCCATGGCTACCAACCAGGCCCCGCAGGGCAATCACGACCCCGCCGGCAACACCCAGATGTTCCGCGCCTTCGTGGACGAGGCGCCGCAGGGGCGCCAGGCCGCGACCACTTCCGGCGGACCGCGCATCGGCCTCGTCGTCGGCGTCGTCGTCGCGCTGGCGATCATCGCGGGCGTAGCCTGGCTGGCCATGTCGTAACCCGCACCCGCAGGGACGGCGCAAGGGGCCGTGTCGGGGGGCACATGAGCCGAAACGCACGCGCACCCGCAGGGACGGCGCAAGGGGCCGTGTCGGGGGGTGTCCGCCCGCAGCTGGTTGGCGCGTCAACGAACAGTCAGTCGGCACGCAAGTCGATCGCGCCGTTCCGAGGACGGACACCCCCCGGCGCGGCCCCGACCCACCACCCGGCGATAGGCGCAGGCGAACGGCGCGGTCACGAACGACCGCGCCCCAGCCCTCCGCTTCAGTGGGACCAGCCCGGGATCAGTCCGAGATCAGGCCTTCCCGCAACTGCGCCAGCGTCCGCGTCAGCAGCCGGGAGACGTGCATCTGCGAGATGCCGACCTCCTCGCCGATCTGCGACTGCGTCATGTTCGCGAAGAACCGCAGCATGATGATCCGCCGTTCCCGCGGCGGCAGCTTCGCCAGCAGCGGCTTCAGGGACTCCCGGTACTCCACGCCCTCCAGCGCCGTGTCCTCGTACCCCAGCCGGTCCGCCAGCGACCCCTCGCCGCCGTCGTCCTCCGGCGCGGGCGAGTCCAGCGAGGACGCCGTGTACGCGTTCCCCACCGCGAGCCCGTCGACCACGTCCTCCTCGGACACCCCGAGCACGGAGGCGAGTTCGGTGACCGTGGGCGAGCGGTCCAGCTTCTGCGAGAGCTCGTCACTCGCCTTCGTCAGCGCGAGCCGCAGCTCCTGCAGTCTGCGCGGCACCCGCACCGACCACGAGGTGTCCCGGAAGAACCGCTTGATCTCCCCGACCACCGTCGGCATCGCGAACGTCGGGAACTCGACGCCCCGTTCGCAGTCGAACCGGTCGATCGCCTTGATCAGCCCGATCGTGCCGACCTGGACGATGTCCTCCATCGGCTCGTTCCGCGACCGGAAACGCGCGGCCGCGTACCGCACCAGCGGCAGGTTCAGCTCGATCAGCGTGTCACGGACGTACGCACGCTCGGGGCTGTCCTCGTCGAGCGCCGCCAGCCGCAGGAACAGGGAGCGGGACAGGGTGCGGGTGTCGATGGCGCCCGCGGCCGGAAGAGCCGGGACGGGCTCGGCCACCAGGGCCGGAGCCTCGTCGATGGGGCCGAGTGAGTCGAGAGCATGGGGAGCTGTGTCGCTCTCCGCGAGCGTGAGCACCTTCGAGCTGCCCTGTTCTGCGGACATGCCACCCCCTTTGGGTCGCGGGACGGTCGCGGCGGGCGCTCCCGTCTGAGGAACGCAGCCTTCACCTGAATACCGGAGCCGAAGCTCCGGCAAACGCGCTTCCCGCAGAATGTCACATGTCGGCAACACGCTGTAGTGACTTGTCGACATGTGAGACGCGAATCAGCCCTGCAAACACCGGGCCTGACGGGGTGTCGGCCCCGAACTGTCGGCAACCGCCCTGATGAGCGATTCCCTCCCGCCGGTGACCTCTCGCTCGCGTTTGCGGTTACGCGTCGATCCTGTTCGCAGACCGCAACCGCTGGAAGCTACGCGCGAGTAGGCGCGAGACGTGCATCTGCGAGACGCCGAGCTCCGCACTGATCTGGGACTGCGTGAGGTTGCTGTAGTACCGCAGCAGCAGGATCCGCTGCTCCCGCTCCGGCAGCTGCACGAGCAGGTGCCGCACGAGGTCGCGGTGCTCCACGCCGTCCAGCGCCGGGTCCTCGTAGCCGAGCCGGTCCAGCAGCCCCGGCATCCCGTCGCCCTCCTGCGCGGCCTCCAGGGAGGTCGCGTGGTACGAGCGCCCGGCCTCGATGCAGGAGAGCACCTCGTCCTCGCCGATGCGCAGCCGCTCGGCGATCTCCGCGGTCGTCGGGGACCGGCCGAAGGAGGTCGTGAGGTCCTCCGTCGCGCTGTTCACCTGCACCCACAGCTCGTGCAGCCGGCGCGGCACGTGGACCGTGCGGACGTTGTCGCGGAAGTACCTCTTGATCTCGCCCACGACCGTCGGCATCGCGAACGTCGGGAACTGCACGCCCCGGTCCGGGTCGAAACGGTCGATGGCGTTGATCAGCCCGATCGTGCCGACCTGGACGACGTCCTCCATCGGCTCGTTGCGGGAGCGGAAACGGGCGGCCGCGTAGCGCACGAGCGGGAGGTTCGCCTCGATGAGCGCCCCCCGCACGCGGTCGTGCTCCGGCGTGCCCGGCTGGAGTTCCTTCAGCTGGGCGAAGAGGACCTGGGTCAGCGCCCGGGTGTCGGCGCCCCGGCTTCGCTGGGGGGTGGGTTCCGGGGCCTGCGCCTGAGGGGCCGGCCCTTGCGGGACGGGTGCCTGGGGAGCGGGCGCCTGAGGGGACGGTGCCTGAGGTGCGGTACTGGCCAGCACGGTCAACTCCACCTCGTCATCGTCAACTCATCGGTCAACTCGTCCATCAAAAGCGGTCATAGCATCACAAGACATGTGCACTGTGTGCAAGCACCCAATCACTCCGTGTTGAGGGATGAAAGCCCGCAAAACTGAACAGCGGCACGCGAGAGCCCCCCGTCGCGACGACGGGGGGCTCGGGGCGGCTCGGTGCGGGCGGGTCAGAACGCGTAGTCGGCGATCACCCAGGTGGCGAACTCCCGCCACAGCGCGCCACCGGCCTGGTGGTCGGGGTGCTCGACGTAGCGTCGCAGCGATTCGGCGTCCTCGAAGGCGGAGTTGATGGCGAAGTCGTACGCGATGGGGCGGTCGCTGATGTTCCAGCCGAGCTCCCAGTGGCGGATCTCGGGGATCGTGCCGTCGAGGGCCCGGAAGGCCTCGACCCCGTTCACGACCCGGGGGTCGTCGCGCTCGACGCCTTCGTGGAGCTTGAAGAGGACCAGGTGGCGGATCATCACTTTCCTCCCTTGGCGACCCAGGTCGCGAAGTCGCCGAGGGCCCCGGCGGCGTCCGAGATGCCCTGGAACCCTATGAGCACGTAGTCGGCCGCCGTCTCCGGGTCCGTGATGATCACGTACAGCGCGAAGACCACGAGGGCGTAGACGGCGACCTTCTTCGCGTTCACCGCCATCGCGGCCTCCCCTGTCACTGATGTCCCATGCAGCGCACATGATCGCACGAAGGCGCGCACACCCCGAAGGGGCGGAACGCACGAAGGGCCCCGTCTCGCGACGGGGCCCTTCTTCAGCGGTAGCGGAGGGATTTGAACCCTCGGTGACTTGCGCCACACTCGCTTTCGAGGCGAGCTCCTTCGGCCGCTCGGACACGCTACCGAGGGAGACCTTACAGCAAGGTGCCGCGTGCTTCGAAATCGGTTTGCGGCGACCTCCGGGCGGGCGTTCAGCGGTCGCGGAAGAACTGCGTGAGCAGCAGGGCGCACTCGTCCGCGAGCACGCCCTCGATCACCTCGGGGCGGTGGTTGAGCCGGCGGTCGCGCAGCAGGTCCCACAGCGAGCCGGCGGCACCGGCCTTGTCGTCGCGGGCGCCGTACACGAGCCGGTCGACGCGGGACTGCTGGATGGCGCCCGCGCACATCGTGCAGGGCTCCAGCGTGACGACGAGGGTGCAGCCGGCCAGCCGCCACCGCCCGAGGGCGGCCGCGGCCCGCCGGAGGGCGAGGACCTCCGCGTGAGCGGTGGGGTCGCCGCCGGCCTCGCGCTCGTTGTGCCCGGCCGCGATCACGGTCGTGCCGTCCGGCGCCAGGACGACGGCGCCGACCGGGACGTCCCCGCCCCGGACGGCCTCGGCGGCCTGGTCCAGGGCGAGGCGCATGGCGGGCCGCCAGGGGTCCCGTACGGGATCGGGTACCGGGTCCGGCGGCCGTGCGTCGGGGCGAGCGGTCAGCGGACCGTCTCCAGGGTCTCCGAGGCGCCCAGCGACTCGGCGATCTCGGTGACGGCGTCGGTGGTCATGGAGCGCAGCTCCTTCTCGCTCACGCCGAGGTCGTCGAGGACCGCGGCGTCGCCGACCGGGCCGTGCGGCACGGCGTCGGCGGAGCCGGCCGCCCCGTCGGCTTCGCCGTCGGCCTCCTCGTCGTCGGACTCGCCGTCCTCGGTGCCGTCGAGGTCGAGGGCGTCGAGGTCGTCCGAGTCGTCGGCGCCCGGGTCCCGGCCGAGCAGCTCGTCGGTGAGCAGGATCTCGCCGTAGCTGCTGCGGGCAGCGGCGGCGGCGTCCGAGACGTAGATACGAGGGTCTTCCTCGCCGTCCACGCGGACGACGCCGAACCAGGCGTCCTCCTGCTCGATGAGCACGAGCACCGTGTCCTCGTCGGGGGAGGCTTCACGGGCCAGGTCGGCCAGATCCGACAGGGTTTCCACATCGTCGAGCTCTGTGTCGCTCGCTTCCCACCCGTCTTCGGTGCGCGCGAGCAGTGCGGCGAAGTACACCGTGACTCTCCCACTGGTCTGAGGCGTGCCGGTTGGGGGTCCCCCCGGCGGAGGTTGCGGGCGGGAGTGCTCGTCCGAGCCCCGCCCACTCGGAATCGTGGCAGAAACAAGGCGTCCAGGGGGCGTCTTCGGCTCCCTGTGTCCGGCAGTTTCGATCGCACGCCCGTTGCCGCCACCTGCGGATCGTACGCGGCTTTCCCCCGCCTGAGGTGCGGTCGGCCGCGAAGAACGTCCGCGCGGTTCGTGATCTTCGCCGGCCCGTCGCCGGGCCGTGGTCGTCCGTTCCCTACCAGCGGAACGTGCGCATGCGCATCGCGTGCCGCAGCCGGGCCGTCTTGGCACGGCGCGGCTGCACGCGGTCGCGCAGGGCGCGGGCCTCCGCCAGGTCGCGCAGGAACCGGGCGCGGCGCCTGCGGCGCTCGGCGTCCGACTCGTCCGTCTCGTTCATCCGGTCGGTCTCCGGCATCCGATAGGTCTCCGGCATCCGGTCGGTCTCCGGCATCCGGTCGGTTGCCGGGTCCGTCACCGGCCGCACGCGCGGTGACGGAGTGTCTCGGGTATCCCGGTCGGGCATCTGGTTCACCACCCCCAGTCCGTCCCTCCCACCTTCCCCCGGACGGGCGGTTTGACGCCAGCGAGCGGGTGACGGGGCCGCGGGCGCCTTGCCGTGCGGCCGGGGTCACCCTGCCCGGTTAATGTTGTGGCCATGCGTCTCCACGTCGTCGACCACCCTCTGGTCGCCCACAAGCTCACCACCCTGCGCGACCGGCGCACCGACTCCGCGACGTTCCGGCGTCTCGCCGACGAGCTGGTCACCCTGCTCGCCTACGAGGCCACGCGGGACGTGCGCACCGAGCAGGTCGACCTCCAGACGCCGGTCGCCTCGACCACGGGCGTCAAGCTGTCGCACCCGCGCCCGCTGGTGGTGCCGATCCTGCGGGCCGGCCTGGGCATGCTCGACGGCATGGTCCGGCTGCTGCCGACCGCCGAGGTGGGCTTCCTCGGCATGATCCGCAACGAGGAGACGCTGGAGGCGTCCACGTACGCCACGCGGATGCCGGAGGACCTGTCGGGGCGTCAGGTGTACGTGCTGGACCCGATGCTCGCCACCGGCGGCACGCTGGTCGCGGCGATCCGGGAGCTGATCCGGCGCGGCGCCGACGACGTGACGGCCGTGGTGCTGCTGGCGGCGCCCGAGGGCGTGGAGATCATGGAGCGCGAGCTGGCGGGCACGCCGGTGACGGTCGTGACCGCCTCGGTGGACGAGCACCTGAACGACCAGGGCTACATCGTCCCCGGCCTCGGCGACGCGGGGGACCGCATGTACGGGGCGGCCGAGTAGCCCGTACGGGTTTGCCCGGGCCCTGCCGCCGGTGAGCCGGTGGCAGGGCCTCAGCAGTTCTTCAGCAGTTCTTCTTCGACTTGGGCGCCGGCTCGGGTCTGGCCATGTCGGTCAGGGCCCGGTCGGCGTCCGGCTTCTTCGCCAGTTCCTTGAAGGCGTCGCCGATGACGAGGTCGAGGGCGGTGCCCTTGCGGGTGGCGTCCGTGCGGCGTTCGGCACCGGGGAGCTGTGTGCCGAGCACCGGCAGCGTGGTGTCGAGGGCGGCCGAGGGGCCGAGCAGGACGCCGGTGCCCTTGACCTTCTTGTCGTACTGCTTGGTCGCGTTGCCCACGTCGCCGATCTTGAAGCCGCGCTTCTTCAGCTCGTCGGCGGTCTTCTTGGCCAGGCCGCTGCGGGTGGTGGCGTTGAGGACGTTGACGGTGATCGTGCGCGGCTGGGGCACGGTCCGGGCGACGGGCACGGCGCCGGCCTTGGTCGTCGGCTCGCACTCGGTGCCGCCGCCGGCCGCCGAGGCCTTACGGCCGCCGCCGGTGAAGACGTCGATGAGCTGCAGGGTGCCCCAGCCGCCCACGCCGAGCACCAGGACGGAGGCCACGCCGACGGCGACGAGCCTGCCGTGCCGCCGGGGCCGCCGCATCCGGGGGTACTTGTTGCCCGTGATGCGGTACTTGCCGCCCATGCCGGGGGGAGTCAGCATGCTCATGAGCGCAGCGTAGTGCGCCCGGGCGACGATGCCTACTAGATGATCATTCGACATCGCCCAGTGGAACCCGAAAGGGCCAACGCGCCCCCGGACCGGGAGCGCGGCGGCCTCCGCAGCGGGGGGTCAGTCGAGTTCGAGCACGCGCGCGTGCAGCACCTGGCGCTGCTGGAGCGCCGCGCGCACCGCGCGGTGCAGGCCGTCCTCCAGGTAGAGGTCGCCCTGCCACTTCACGACGTGCGCGAAGAGGTCGCCGTAGAAGGTCGAGTCCTCGGCGAGGAGCGTCTCGAGGTCGAGCTGCTGTTTCGTCGTGACGAGCTGATCGAGGCGGACCGGGCGCGGCGCGACGTCCGCCCACTGCCGGGTGCTTTCCCGGCCGTGGTCGGGGTACGGCCGGCCGTTTCCGATGCGCTTGAAGATCACACGGAAAGCCTACCGGTCAAGACCTTCCGGGCGCAGCCATGGCGCCGGAGTGCGACGCTGAAAAAAACCCCACAAGGCGGTATGAACCGGGAACAGGGGCGTCAACATGCCGGATCACGAGACCATGCCGTCCACTCCCGCCCCCGAGGTGTCCGCCCGCGCCGCCGCCCTGCCGCAGGAGGCCCTGAAGATCGCTTCCGGCTACGCCTTCTCCGGCCCCGCCCTGGAGCTGGGCGCCCTGCTCTGGGACGGACGGTGCCTGCCGGACGCGCAGATCCGCGTGCCGCTGTCGACGCTCAACCGGCACGGCCTGGTCGCGGGCGCCACCGGCACCGGCAAGACCAAGACGCTCCAGCTGATCGCCGAGCAGCTGTCCGCCCAGGGCGTGCCCGTCTTCCTCGCCGACGTCAAGGGCGATCTGTCCGGCATCGCCGCGCCGGGCCGTGCGGACGCCCGGGTCGAGGACCGTGCGGGCGAGGTGGGCCAGCGGTGGGCGCCGGCCGGGTGCCCCGCCGAGTACTACGCCCTCGGCGGCGTCGGCCGGGGCATTCCCGTCCGGGCCACGGTCACCGGCTTCGGTCCGGTGCTGCTGTCCAAGGTGCTGCGGCTGAACCGGACCCAGGAGCAGTCCCTCGCGCTGATCTTCCACTACGCCGACGGCAAGGGCCTGGAGCTGATCGACCTCAAGGACCTGCGGGCGGTGGTCGCGTACCTGACCTCGGACGAGGGCCGGCAGGAGCTGAAGACCATCGGCGGCCTGTCCGCGGCCACGGCCGGGGTGATCCTGCGCTCCCTGACCGCGTTCGAGGCGCAGGGCGCGTCCGGGTTCTTCGGCGAGCCGGAGTTCGACACGGGTGAGCTGCTGCGCACGGACGGGGACGGGCGGGGCGTGGTCTCGGTCCTGGAGCTGAGCGCCGTGCAGGACAGGCCGCAGCTGTTCTCCACGTTCCTGATGTGGCTGCTGGCCGACCTCTTCCACGACCTGCCCGAACTGGGCGACGTGGACAAGCCCCGCCTGGTCTTCTTCCTCGACGAGGCGCATCTGCTGTTCGACGACGCCTCCGAGGCGTTCCTGGAGTCGATCACGCAGACGGTGCGCCTGATTCGCTCGAAAGGGGTCGGGGTCTTCTTCGTGACGCAGACCCCGAAGGACGTGCCCGCGGACGTCCTCGCCCAGCTCGGCAACCGCGTCCAGCACGCCCTGCGCGCCTTCACCCCCGACGACCAGAAGGCCCTGAACGCCACGGTGAAGACCTTCCCGAAGTCGCCCTACGACCTCGAGGAGGTGCTGACCGGCCTCGGGACGGGCGAGGCGGTGGTGACCGTGCTCAGCGAGAAGGGCGCGCCGACCCCGGTCGCCGCGACGCGGCTGCGCGCGCCCGGGTCGCTGATGGGCCCGGTCGGCCAGGAGGCGCTGGACCGGGCCGTCCGGGAGTCGCCGCTGTACGCGCGGTACGCGCAGGCCGTGGACCGGGAGTCGGCGTACGAGCGGCTGGAGCGGGACGCGCAGGAGGGGCGCCCGCAGGAGGAGCGCGGCCGGGGAGCCAAGGGGCCCGACGAGATGCGGGACACCGCGCCCGCGCGGCGGGGCGGGGAGGAACCGTCGATGGTCGAGCAGGTGGTCGGGAGCGGGATCTTCAAGTCCCTGGCCCGCTCGGTCGGGACGCAGGTCGGCCGCGAGATCACCCGGTCGCTGTTCGGCACGGCACGCCGCTCGGGCCGCCGCCGACACTGACCCCCGCCCTGTCCGTCGCCCGCGGCGGCGACCGCCCGTCCGGACCCGTGCGCCTGACCCCACGAGCTGCCTGCCGCCCCCCGGGGCTGCCCCAGTGCCGCGGGTGCGGCCGTTGCCTGCCACGGCAACGGTTGTGAGTCGGGCCACCCCGCCCGTTCTCCGTGCGGACGGCGGCGGAGGCGCCGGTCGGTCGGGGGCCTCCGCCACCGGGGGTGGGTCAGTCGCGCTTGCGTCCCTCCGGGGGCCGGGGCGGTTCGGGCCTCGTGGTGCGGGAGTCCGGCTTGGGGGCGCTGCGGGCGGCCTCGGCGCGCAGCAGGGCGCGCAGGACCGCGTAGGGGTCTTGGAGCATGGCGGTGCCGTTCCTTCTGGTTGCGTACGGGCTGGTGGACCGGGGGCCGGTCCGTTCAGCAGCGCAGAACCCAGGAACGCGGGGGGCGCGGGGCGTGCGGCGCGTGCGGCGGCCAGGGCGCGGCGGGCCGGGCCGTGCGCGCGGGCCGGGAGGCGGCAGGGGCCGGGGCCGGGCGCGGGGCGGCCTCCGTGCGCCGGGTGGTGCGTGCCGAGGGGCGCAGGACGGTGTCGAGGACGTCGGCCTCGGCGGTCGTGCTCTCCCCGGCGACGGTGACGGCCACCGGCCCATCGGGACCCGTGGCGTGAGTGCCCGGCAGGAACAGGGCCAGCAGCAGGACGAGCACCCGCGGCCAGACGCGCCGGCGCGGGCCGCGGGGGACCGGCTGCGGTACGGGGGTCACGGGAGGTCACTCCCCGCCGGGCGCGTGCCGTTCATCCCGTCCACCGCGGGATCTACCCGCTCGGCCCAGTGCGTCCTCCCCGCCACGGGAACCCGGCTCGTCCTGCGGGTCGTGCGGGTCGTGCGGGCCGTGCGGGTCGGGAGGCCAGGCGTCCCCGGACGGCGCGCGCCGCCCGTGTCCCGCCGGCGCCTCGGGGTCACGGGGCCAGCGGCCGGAGGGGCCGGGCGCGTGGTGCCGGTCGGCGTCGGGCTCCGGATCGTCGGGGGAGCCGCCCGGTGGCTCGGTCATGCTCCATGCTCGGACCGCGCCACGGCCGTCCGCCATCCGGGCCGGTCCGGGAGACTGACGGGGTGTCCGGGCCGGGGAACCCGCCGGCCCGGCCGGGCCCGACGGCGTACCGCTACGAACCCGGCGGCTTCGTCGCCTTGCCCGCCTTCGCCGCCGCCTTCATCTCCTGCTTGTACGCCCGCACCTTCGTCAGCGACTCGGGACCGGTGATGTCGGCGACCGAGCGGAAGGAGTCCGCCTCGCCGTAGGAGCCCGCCGCCTCGCGCCAGCCCGTGGGGCGCACCCCGAGCTGCTTGCCGAGCAGGGCGAGGAAGATCTGGGCCTTCTGCTTGCCGAACCCGGGCAGCCCGGCCAGCCGCTTCAGCAGCTCCTGTCCGGAGCCGGCGTCCTTCCAGACGGCCTCGGCGTCACCGTCGTAGTGCTCGACGAGGTACTGGCACAGCTGCTGGATGCGCTTGGCCATGGAACCGGGGTAGCGGTGCACGGCCGGTTTCTGCGAGAGCAGCGCGGCGAAGGCCTCCGGCTCCTGCGCGGCGATCTCGTGCGCGTCGAGATCGCCGGTGCCGAGCCGCTGCGCGATCGTCGCCGGGCCCTTGAACGCCCACTCCATCGGGACCTGCTGGTCCAGCAGCATCCCGACCAGCGCGGCGAGCGGGCTGCGGCCGAGCAGCGCGTCGGCCTCGGGGTCCTGGGCGAGGTGAAGGGTGACGTCCATGCCCCGATCATCCCCCGGTGCGCGCCCGGCCGCGTCCGGAGCCGGTTCAGGGGCGCCAGTACCCGAGCGCGTGCACCCGCTGCTTGGGCAGCCCCAGTTCCTTGCGGACGTACGCGGCGAGCGTCCGGGTCGTCGCCGTGTCGCAGGCGATCCACACGTACGGGTCGGATGTCCCGGCGAGCAGCTCCGGCAGCTCCGACCTGACCCGGTCGACCAGGTGGGCGCCGGCGTCCTGGCGCGGCACCGTGCGCAGCTCGTGCCGGCCGGGGTCGGTGCGGAACGGCAGGTCGTCGTCGCCGCCCTCGAACCAGACGGTGGCCGGGGCGGAACCCAGGGCGTCGAGCAGGGAGTTGATGGCGGGCAGGGAGGCGGGGTCGCCCACGGCGAAGACGTGCGAGGGAGCCGGGGAGGGCTGCTCGAACCCGGTGCCCTGGACGGTGGCCTCGATGGTGTCGCCGGGCTTCGCCGCCCGGGCCCAGTCGCTGGCGCACCCCTCGTGCAGGGCGAACTCCAGGGCGAAGGTGCCGCTCTCGGGGTCGGGGTCCACCAGGGTGTAGGCGCGCTGGTGGGGCTTGCCCCCGTTGTCGAACCAGAGGCGCACCCACATGGTCGGGTGCACTCCGGTCGCGGCGAGCAGACCGCCGTCGGTGAAGCGCAGCCGCCGGTACTCCGGCGTGACGTCCTCGCCGTCCGTCACGGTGAACCGGAAATCCTTCGCGCGCAGCAGTTTGAGGACCGCGCCCTCCCAACCCCGCCCCTGCCCCATCGCGTGTTCACCCTTCACGTACGATTCCGCCACATTGACTTAGGCAAGCCTAACCTAAAGGTAAGTGAGGGCACAGCGTGGTCACCGAGATCTACCGTGACGCCTGGGGCATTCCGCATGTGCGCGCGGGCAGCGCGGCCGAACTCGCCCACGCGCAGGGCCGCGTCACCGCCCGCGACCGGGCCTGGCAGCTGGAGGTCGAGCGCCACCGGGCGCGGGGCACCTCGGCGTCCTTCCTGGGCGAGGGCGCCCTGCCCTGGGACCGGTTCGCCAGACGCGCCAGACTCGACGACACGGCCAGACGGTGCTTCGCGGACCTGGAGGGACGGGACCCGGAGACGGCGGCCTGGGTGCGGGCGTACGTCGACGGGGTCAACGCCGGTCTGGCGGAGCGCACCGGCGCCCCCGAGTTCGCCCGCACCGACCTCGCCCCCGGCCGCTGGGAGCCCTGGACGCCGCTCGGCGTCTGGCTCGCCACCCACATCCTGTTCGCCGGGTTCCCGGCCAAGCTGTGGCGCGAGCAGGTCGTGACCCACCTCGGTGCCGACGCGGTCGGGCTGTTCGCCACCGACGGCCCGGGCACCGCCGGCAGCAACGGCTGGCTGGTCGGCGGGGAGCGGACCGCCACCGGACAGGCCGTCATCGCCGGCGACCCGCACCGCTTCATCGAGGAACCCGGCGTCTACCAGCAGATCCGCCTGTCCTGCCCGGAGTTCGACGTCGTCGGCCTCGCGGTCCCCGGGGTCCCGGGCATCGCCCACTTCGGGCACACCGGCACGGTCGCCTGGGCCATCACCAACGCCATGGCCGACTACCAGGACCTGTACCGGGAACGGCTGCGGCGCACCGGCGCCGGGGTGGAGGCCCTCGGGCCGGACGGCACCTGGCACCGGGCGTCCCGGCACACCGAGGTCGTGGAGGTCGCCGGTGAGGAGCCGGTCGAGGTCGAGGTGGTCGAGACCGCTCGCGGGCCGGTGATCATCGGCGGCCCCGAAGGGCTCGACGGGGAACCGGCCGACCCGTCGGGGCCGCCCGTGGCCATCAGCCTGCGCTACCCGCCGCGCGTCACCTCCGACCTCGGCTTCGGCGCCCTGCTGCCGCTGCTGCGCGCCCGCCGCGTCGCCGACGTGGACCGCGCCCTGGACCTGTGGGCCGAGCCGGTCAACGTCGTCCAGGCCGCCGACACCGAGGGCGGTGTGCTGCACCGCGTGGCCGGACGGGTGCCGCTGCGTGCCGAGGCCGGCCGCGTGCGCCCGGTGCCCGCCTGGGAACCCGGTCACGACTGGCACGGCTGGCACGAGTCACCACGGGCCGGGCTCACCGAAGGCGTCGCCGTGATGGCCAACCAGCGGGGCCCCGCCGGACCCCTCGGCGTCGAGTTCGCCCCGCCCCACCGCCACGACCGCATCGCCGCGCTGCTGGCCGCGAAGGACCGCTGGTCGGCCGCCGACATGCCCGCCGTCCACGTGGACACCCACCTCGGCTCCGCCGCCCCGCTGCTGGACCTCCTCCGCTCCCTCGACGCCCTCACCCCCGACGGGGCCGCGCTGCGCGACCGGCTCCTCGCCTGGGACCGCCGGATGGACGCCGGCAGCGCGGACGCGGCCCTGTACGCGGCCGTCCGCTCGGCGCTCGTACGGCGGCTGGCGGCCCACCCGGCGTTCGCCGCGCTCACCGTGCCGCCGGCGTACCCGGAGGTCTTCCGGCCGTGGCTCGCCCTGCTCCCGCGCATCGGCTTCGCGCTCGAACACCTGCTGACCGCCGACGAGCTGTACGGCGTCGACCGCCCGGCGGCCGTCCGGGAGGCCGTGGAGGAGGTGGCCCTGCGGCCGCCCACCGGCGTCTGGGGGGACACCCACCGGCTCGCCCCCTGGCGGGCCCTGGAACCGGAGCGGCCCGTCGAGGAGCCGGGGCTGTCCGGCGACCACGACTGCGTGCTGTGCACCTCCGGCGTACCGGGCCTGACCGACCTCGCCGCCCGGGGCCCGGCCGCCCGTTACGTCTGGGACCTGGCCCGGCGCGAGGACAGCCGCTGGGTGGTCCCGCTCGGCGCGTCCGGTGTCCCCGGCTCGCCCCACCACCGCGACCAGCTCCCCCTGTGGCTCGGGGGAGACCTCGTCCCGGTCGTCACCGACTGGGACAAGCTGACGAAGGAGACCGATGTCTGACCCCTACGCCTCCCGCACACCCGTCCACGAGCAGGTGACGGACGGTCTCGGCACCGTCCGGATCCTGCCGCTGGACCCGCTGGCCGACGCCGGCGTGATCCACCGCTGGGTGAGCGAGGACCGGGCCGCCTTCTGGGGCATGACCGGCCTGACCGAACGACAGGTCGCCGAGATCTACGCCCACATGGAGACGCTCCCCGCCCACCACGCCTTCCTGGTCGTCCGGGACGGCGAGCCGGTCGCGGTCCTGCAGACCTACGAGCCGGAGGCCGACCGCGTCGGCGAGTGCTACGACGTCCGCCCCGGCGACATCGGCGTCCACCTGCTGCTCGCCCCCACCGGTCCCGGCGGCGCACAGCCCGGCTGGACCTCGCGCCTGGTGACCGTGATCGCCGCGTACGTGCTGCTGGGCCTGGACCGCCGGCGGGTCGTCGTCGACCCGGACGTGGCCAACGAGAAGGCGGTGGCGCGTTTCCTCAAGCAGGGCTTCACGCCGGGGCCGGTCGTCGTCCTGCCGGAGGTCGATTTGCCGGACGTGTACCTGCCGGAGAAGAAGGCCCAGCTCGCCTTCCTGGACCGGGAGATACTCTTCCCCGCGTGACGCCCGACGAGCTCATCGCGCACTACGGCCTCGAACCGATCCCCCGCGAGGGCGGCCTCTTCCGCCAGACCTGGGCCGGGCCGCAGCGTCCCGACGGCAGGCCGGAGGGCACGGCGATCGTCGCCCTGCTCACCGCGGACGACTTCTCCGCCCTCCACCGCCTGCCCACGGACGAGATCTGGCACCACTACCTGGGCGATCCCCTGGAGCTCCTGCTGCTCGCACCGGACGGCGGCACCCGCACGGCCGTCCTGGGGCCGGACGTCCTGGACGGCCAGCACGTCCAGTTCACGGTCCCGGCGGGCACCTGGATGGGCGGCAGGGTCCGCGCGGGCGGCTCGTGGACGCTCTTCGGCTGCACACTGGCCCCCGGCTTCACCTTCGAGGGCTACGAACACGGGGACGCGGCCGGGCTGACGGCGCGTTACCCGGCGGTTGCCGCCGGGATCGCGGCTCTGTCCCGCCCTCTGTAGGAGCGGGGTCCCGCCCCCTGCCGGAGCGGATGGGCGGGGCACGGATCGCGAACCTCGCGTGAGCAGAGCGCCGGTTCCGCCCGTACATAACCGGAAGCCGTCACCCGACCCCGACCCCGGAGAAGCACGTGGAGCACCGGCGGAACGCGGAGCGCACGGTCGGACGCCCCCGGCGGGTCCGGGCCCTGGTGCTGCTCGGCACCGTGCTGGCCCTGCTCCTCCTCGGCGCCGGTCCCGCCTCGGCCCACGCCGCCCTCAGCGGCACCGACCCCGACGACGGGTCCGTCGTGCAACGGGCGCCCCGCCACGTCACCCTGACCTTCACCGAGTCCGTCGGCCTGCTCGACGACTCCTTCCGGGTCTTCGGGCCCGACCAGCACCGCGTCCACACCGGGGGCGCCACCCACGCCGGCGGCCGGTCCGAGACGGCCCGGGTCTCCCTGCCCGCCGAACTCGCCCAGGGCACCTACACGGTGGCCTGGCGGGTCGTGTCCGCCGACAGCCACCCCGTCTCGGGCGCCTTCAGCTTCTCGGTGGGCAAGCCGTCCGCGACCACCGCCCCGGTCGACACCGGGCCCGCCGAGGACCCCCTCACCGGCCGCCTGTACGACGCCGCCCGCTACCTCGCCTACCTCGCCGCCGCCCTGCTCGTCGGCACCGCCGCGTTCGTGCTGCTGTGCCGGCCGGCGAACCCCGCCGCCCTGCGCCGTCCGGCGCAGGGCGCCTGGTGGGCGCTGCTCGGCGCCACGGCCGTCCTGCTCCTGCTGCGCGCCCCCTACGAGGCGGGCACCGGCCCGGCCGCCGCCTTCGGCACCGAGGCCCTCGGCCGCACCCTGGCCGGCCGCCCCGGCCGGGCCCTGCTCGCCCGGCTGGCCGTGCTGCTGCTCGCGGCGGCCTTCGCGCTGTGGCTGTCCCGGCGCCGCGCCGGCGGCCGCCGTCCGCTGCACCGGGACCCCGTCCCGCTCGCGGGGGCCGCGGTGCTGGCCGTCGGGCTCGCCCTGACGTGGGCGGCGGCCGAGCACGCCTCCGCCGGGATCCAGGTGCCGCTCGCGATGACGTCGTCCGTGGCGCACCTGCTCGCGACGGGCGTGTGGCTGGGCGGTCTGGTCGCGCTGCTGCTGGTCTCGCGCCGCGGCTCGGGCGAGGACCTGACGCCGATCGTGCCCCGCTTCTCGCGCATCGCCTTCGCCTCGGTGGCCGTACTGGCCGTCACCGGCCTCTACCAGTCCTGGCGCGGCCTCGGCTCCCTGTCCGCGATGAGCACCACCCCGTACGGCCGCCTGCTGCTGGCGAAACTGGCGGGGGTGGGTGCGCTGCTCCTGGTCGCCCGCCACGCCCGCCGCTGGACGGCCCGGATCGCGGCTCCGGCGCCCGCCGTCCGGGCCGCCGTCCCGGAGCGAATCCCGCAGCCGGTCGGCGTGGCGGCGGGGCGGCCGGGCCGTGACGGCGGTCCGGAGCCGGAAGGTCCCCCCACCACGCCGGCCCCGGCCGCCGCACACGCCACTCACGGCCCCGGCACGGCGCACAGCCGCCTCGACGGCCTCGGCAGATCGGGCGGGACCGGCGGGACCGGCGGGACCGGCCGCTCCGACACGGCGGACGGACCCGCAGACCAGGGCGGTTCCGGCGGCCCCGCAGGCCCCGGCCATGTCGGTGGACCCGGCGGTTCCGGTGGCCCCGGCGGCTCGGAAGGCCCCGACGGCTCGGAAGGCCCCGACGGCTCGGAAGGCCCCGAGGGCCCGGAAGGCTTCGGCGGCCCCGGCGGCCCCGGCGGCCCCGACGATCACGACGCCCGGCGGCGAGGTCTGCGGCGGTCCGTGCTCGCCGAGGTCGCCGTCGCGGCCGTGGTGCTGCTGATCACCACCGTGCTCACCGGGACGCTGCCCGGTCGCGCCCAGGCCGAGGCGGCGCGGCAGGCCCCGGTCGGCGCGCTGCCGCCCACCGCGGAGGTCGTCGTGCCCTTCGACACCGGCCGGGACGGCGTGACCGGCCGCGGCAACGTCTACGTCACGCTCGACCCGGCCCGGGTCGGCGAGAACGGCGTGACGGCCGTGGTCCACGGCTCCGACACCGGTCTGGTCGTCGTCCCCGAGGTCCGCATCACCTTCACCCTCCCCGCCCGCGAGGTGGGCCCCATCGACGCCGAGGTCAGGGACCGGGGCGGCTACTGGGGGACCAACTCCGTCAACCTGCCGCTCGCCGGGACCTGGACGATGAGGACGACCGTGCGGGTGTCGGACGTGGACCAGGTGACGGTGGAGAAGAAGGTGCGGATCGAGCCCTAGGCACCCGTCCCGCCGCCGTCGGCGCGGTGCCGTCGAGCAGCCCGGTCATGGTCTGCGCGGCGCGCACGGCGGCGTCGCCGCAGCAGTTGTTGAACAGCACGTGGACCCGGTCCGCCCGCTCGGCCAGCGCGCGCACCCGGGGCAGCCACTCGGCGAGTTCGTCCTCGCCGTACGCGTACCGGAACCGGTCCTCCTTGCTGCCGGTGCCCCAGGCGGTGCTGCGGCCGTGGAAGCGGACCACGGCCAGCCGGGAGGAGGACACCGGCGTCACGGGCGGCACGGAGGAGGGCAGCGTCTGCGTCATGTCGACGGCGACCGCGGCCATGCCGTACCGGGCCAGCAGCGCCACCGTGTCCTCGGCCCGCTCCGGCTCCCACCAGGACGGGTGCCGGAACTCCACGGCGAGCGGCCAGCCCCCGGTCCGGGCGGCGCACTCCGCGAGGAACGCCTCGGCGCGCTGCCCGGGGCGGAACCACGGCGGGAACTGGAACAGCACGCTCCCGAGCCGTCCGGCCCGCCGCAGCGGTTCGACACCGGCGGCGAAGCGGGCCCACACCTCGTCGAGCACCCGGGGATCGCGGGGGTCGGCCGGCAGCCCGCCGGGCATCACGGCCGGCCGGGTGGGGTGCCCGGTCAGCAGCGAGAACGCCTTCACGTCGAACACGAACCCGTCCGGGGTGCGCTCGGCCCACAGCAGGCTGTTCCGCTCGCTCGGCAGCGCGTAGTACGAGGAGTCGACCTCGACGACCGGGAACCGCTCGGCGTAGTGCCGTAACCGCCCCTCGGCGTCCCGGCGTCCGGCCGGGTACCAGCCGCTGGCGACCAGGGCCTTGTCGGTCCAGGAGCACGTGCCCACGAGGATCTCACCCATGGGTGGGCGGTTACCCGCGCCCGGCGCCGGCAGGCTCGCGCCCCTTCTGGCCGTGGAGCGGTGAGGGCCCTCCCGATCGGGGTAAACAGGTCATAACCGCGCATTTCCGGGGATACGACCGAGCCCCGGTGAGAGCGAGATGACCGATCATGGAGCAGCCCGTCACCCTCGGCCGGGCCACCACGTCGCCGTCCGGACCGGCACCCGAAGCCGTCGACGCCCTCGTCGGCGAGGCCCTCACGGCCCGCGTCACCCTCGACGAGGACGGCATGGTGACCGGCTGGAACGCCGGCGCCGAAGAGCTGCTCGGGTATCCGGCCGGACAGGTGACCGGACGCCGTGCCGCGGACCTGCTCGCCGAGCCGATCCCGCTGCGCGGCGGCATGCCCGCCCTGGCCGGGCTGCCGCGCTGGAACGGCGACGTCGCCCTGCGCCACCGCGACGGCCGGACGCTGACCGTCAGGATCCTCGCCCACCACCGGCCCCCCGGCTCCGGCGCCCCCGCCTGGCTGGTCGTCTCCGCCCTCCCGGGCCCCGGACCCGGCACCGGCCTGGAGGAGCAGCTGGTGGCCTGGAGCTTCGCCCAGTCCCCGTGCTGCGCCATGGCGCTCTACGACACCCGGCTGAGACTGCGGCGGGCCAACGCCGACATGGAACGCGCCACGGCCCTCACCGAGGAGGAGATGCGGGGCCTGCGGGTGTCCGAGATCATCGACGACGACTCCGGCGAGCGGGCGGAACGCGCCATGGCCCGGATCCTCGCGACCGGTGAGCCCGAGTACGAGGAGAACTTCCTGCGGGCCCCCGGCGAACGCCACGAGCACGCCTGGTCGGTCTTCATGTCGGCCCTGCGCGACCCGCGGGACGCCGCCGTCCGGGGCGTCTGCCTCGCCGCGCACGACATGACGGAGCAATTTTGGGCCCGCAAGCGCCTGCAGCTGATCGCCGAGGCGGGGCGGCGCATCGGCACCACGCTCGACGTGACCCGTACCGCCCAGGAGCTGGCGGACGTGACCGTCCCGGAGCTCGCCGACTTCGTCAGCGTCGACCTGCTGGCCACGCTGGAGGACCTGCCCGAACCGCCCGGGCGGACCGTCCCCGCGGAGGGCCCGCTGCTGCTGCGGCGGACCGCGCTGCGCTCGCGGATCCCCGGGGCGCCGGAGGCGGTCGTGGCCGCGGGCGCCGTGGACGCCTACCCCGCCGGTTCGGCACCCTACGAGAGCCTGCGCACCGGACAGCCGGTGCTGCACGCCCCGGACGACCCGGCGTTCGCCGCGTGGCTCGCCCGCGACGCGGCCCGCTCCGCGCGCTACCGGGCGTTCGGCATCCACTCGGTGATGAGCGTGCCGCTCGTCGCCCGCGGCACCACCCTGGGCGTGGCGTACTTCGTGCGCCACCACAACACCGAGGTCTTCCGCCACGACGACCTGGTGCTGGCCGGGGAGCTGACGGCCCGCGCCGCCGTCAGCATCGACAACGCCCGCCGCTACACGCGCGAGCGGGCCACCGCCGTCACGCTCCAGCGCAGCCTGCTGCCGCAGCGGCTGCCCAGGCAGGCCGCGGTCGAGGTCGCCTCCCGCTATCTGCCGGCCGGCGGGCACGCCGGGGTCGGCGGCGACTGGTTCGACGTCATCCCGCTGTCCGGGGCGCGGGTGGCCCTGGTCGTCGGCGACGTCGTCGGCCACGGGCTGCACGCCAGCGCGACCATGGGGCGGCTGCGCACGGCGGTGCGCACCCTGGCCGACATCGACCTGCCCTGCGACGAACTGCTGACCCACCTGGACGACCTGGTGGCACGCCTGAACACGGAGGACGAGGGAGGCGAGACGGGCGGGCCCGCGCCCCCGCCCGCCTTCGCCGGAGCCCCGGACCCCGCGTCCCAGACCTCCGCCGACGTCGGCGCCACCTGCCTGTACGCCGTCTACGACCCGGTCTCCCGGCGCTGCTGCTTCTCCGCCGCCGGGCACCCCCGGCCCGCCGTGGTGAGCCCCGACGGTGCCGTGGAGCTCATCGCCCTGGCGGCCGGCCCGCCGCTGGGCGTGGGCGGGCTGCCGTACGAGGCCACCCAGGTGGAGCTGCCCGAGGGCAGCCTGCTCGCGCTGTACACCAACGGGCTGATCGAGACCGGCGACCACGACCTCGACGCCGGGGCCGACCGGCTGCGCCGGGCCCTCGCCCGGCCGGCGGCCTCGCTGGACGCCCTGTGCGACGCGGTCCTCGCCGACCTGCTGCCGCCGCGCCCGGCGGACGACGTGGCCCTGCTCCTGGCCCGCACGCGGGCGCTGCACGGCGACCGGGTGGCCACCTGGTCGGTGCCGTCCGACCCGTCCGCCGTCGCGCAGGCCCGCAAGGACGTCGTGGCGCAGCTGGAGCGATGGGGGCTGTCCGAGGCGGTGTTCGTCACCGAACTGGTCGCCAGCGAACTCGTCACCAACGCCATCCGGCACGCCGAACCGCCGGTCCGGCTCCGGCTGATCCACGACACGAACCTGATCTGCGAGGTCTCCGACGGCGGCAGCACCGCCCCCCACCTGCGCCGCGCCCGCAGCTACGACGAGGGCGGCCGGGGCCTGCTCCTGGTGGCGCAGCTGACCGAGCGCTGGGGTACCCGGCAGACCGCGACCGGCAAGACCATCTGGGCGGAGCAGCTCCTGTCCCACTCCTGAGGAACCACCCGCCCCGCCCCCGTGCCAAGGCAAGGAGCGCCGACGACGGATGCAGACCTTCCTCCCCTACGCGGACTTCGAGGAGACGGCCCTCGCCCTGGACCGCCGCAGGCTCGGCAAGCAGCGGGTCGAGGCACTCCAGGTGCTGCGCGGCCTGGTCGTCCCGGACTACGGCTGGCGCAACCACCCCGCGGTGCGGATGTGGGTCGGCTACGAGGAGGCCCTGGTCCGCTACGGCCTGGAGATCTGCCGGGTCTGGCGGGAGCGGGGACACCAGGACACCTGCGCCGCTACGATGGTGGCCGATCTCGCGGCGGCCCGCCCGCACGCCCCGATCCGCGACCAGTCCGCTCTGGCAGCCGAGGGCGAACTTCCGCCCTGGCTGGGCGACGGCCCGTTCCACCGCAGCCACCGCTCGGCCCTGGTCCGCAAGGACCCGGAGACCTACGCGGCGCTCTTCCCGGGCGTCCCGGACGACCTGCCGTACGTCTGGCCCGACTCGGACCGCCGGCCGTAGACGTCCGTCACGGGCGCGGGAGCGGTGGAGCCGGGGCGGCGCACTGCGCCGGCGGTGCTAGGCGGCCCGGCGGCGCTTGGCCGGGGCGGGCTGCGGCGCCTCCTCGGGCAGGAACATGTCGTCCTCCCCGAAGTCGGGGGCCTGGAAGGGGTCCGTCGCCGGCGGCGGGGACGCTGCGGCGGAGCGGCTGGGGTGCCCTTCCACGGCGGAGAACAGCGAAGTCGATTCGATGAGAGGTCTCTTTTCCTGAGCGGGCCCGCGAGGGGCCCGTGCGTGCCGTGTCCCGGCACGGAGGACTACAGCTTGGTCATCTTGGCGTAGGGGCTCGGGATCCGCACGGGCGCGGAACCGAAGTCCACGAGCGCCGCGATTCCGTCCTCGATGCCGATGACCCGGCCGAGGCCGTACATGTCGTGGGTGACCTGGTCTCCCACGGCGAAGTGCTTGGGGGCCGGTGCGACCGGGGCCTTGAAGGGGCTGGTCGGCAGATGGCGCTTCGGAGCTGAAGGCTTAGTCATTGCCCCCAGTATGCGGCCAACGGCGCTCGGCGCACCGCCCCTGCCTGTTCCGGATCTCCCGAGGACGACGACACGGACACACCACGCAGCACGTCGAAGGGCCCCACCGCGAACGGTGGGGCCCTTCGACATCGTGCCCGGTGAGGCACTGGCGGAGGATACGAGATTCGAACTCGTGAGGGGTTGCCCCCAACACGCTTTCCAAGCGTGCGCCCTAGGCCTCTAGGCGAATCCTCCGCCGGAAACATTACATGACCGAGAGGAGTGCTCGCGAACTCGTTCCCTGCCCCCGACATCAGGTAGCCTTGGCGCAGCCCCTCACGCGGCGCTATCTGACTGAACTCCCCCAGGGCCGGAAGGCAGCAAGGGTAGGTCGGCTCTGGCGGGTGCGTGGGGGGCGTCTGCGTTCCGCGGCGGCCCGGGCTTCCTCCGGGCTCTCCGCCCCGCCCCCGGCTTCGTCTCCGGGTCGGGGCCCGATGTCACCGGCCGCCTATAACCTCGTAGGCGTGTCGTCTCTCGCTCTGTACCGCCGCTACCGCCCGGAGACCTTCGCCGAGGTCATCGGGCAGGAGCATGTCACCGACCCGTTGCAGCAGGCGCTGCGCAACAACCGGGTCAACCACGCGTACCTGTTCAGCGGGCCGCGCGGCTGTGGCAAGACGACCAGCGCGCGCATCCTCGCCCGCTGCCTGAACTGCGAGCAGGGCCCCACGCCCACCCCGTGCGGCGAGTGCCACTCCTGCCAGGACCTCGCGCGCAACGGCCCCGGCTCCATCGACGTCATCGAGATCGACGCCGCTTCCCACGGAGGCGTGGACGACGCCCGTGACCTGCGGGAGAAGGCCTTCTTCGGGCCGGCCCGCAGCCGGTACAAGATCTACATCATCGACGAGGCCCACATGGTCACGTCGGCCGGCTTCAACGCGCTGCTGAAGGTCGTCGAGGAGCCCCCGGAGCACCTCAAGTTCATCTTCGCCACGACCGAGCCCGAGAAGGTCATCGGGACGATCCGCTCCCGGACCCACCACTACCCCTTCCGGCTCGTCCCGCCCGGCACCCTGCGGGAGTACCTCGGCGAGGTCTGCCAGAAGGAGGGCATCCCGGTCGAGGACGGCGTGCTCCCGCTCGTGGTGCGGTCCGGCGCCGGATCCGTGCGGGACTCGATGTCCGTGATGGACCAGCTGCTCGCCGGTGCCGCCTCGGACGGTGTGACATACGCCATGGCCACCTCCCTCCTGGGGTACACCGAGGGCTCGCTGCTCGACTCCGTCGTCGAGGCGTTCGCCACCGGAGACGGGGCCGCCGCCTTCGAGGTCGTCGACCGGGTGATCGAGGGCGGCAACGACCCGCGCCGGTTCGTCGCCGACCTGCTGGAGCGGCTGCGCGACCTCGTGATCCTGGCCGCCGTGCCGGACGCCGCCGAGAAGGGGCTGATCGACGCCCCGGCCGACGTCGTCGAGCGCATGCAGGCCCAGGCGGGCACCTTCGGGCCCGCCGAGCTGAGCCGCGCCGCCGACCTGGTCAACGCGGGCCTCACGGAGATGCGCGGCGCCCACTCGCCCCGTCTCCAGCTCGAACTGATCTGCGCCCGCGTGCTGCTCCCCGCCGCCTACGGCGACGAACGGTCCGTCATGGCCCGCCTGGACCGCGTCGAGCGCGGCGTGAGCTTCTCCGCGGCTCCCGCGGGGGGCGTGCCCATGGGATACGCCCCCGGGCCGCAGGCCCATGCGCAGCCCGCCGCGCCGGTGCCGCCCGGTGGCGGTCCTGCCGCGGCCCGCGCGGCGGTCCGGACGCCCGGCGGCCCCGGCGCCCCCGCCGACCAGGGCAGCGGCGGTCCGGCGGCCCCGGCCCCGAACGGCCCGGGCAACCCCGAGGGCCACGCCCCGGCCGCGCCCGCCGACACCCCCTCCGCCCCCGCGTCCGGCCATGGCGGGGGGGCCGCGCAACCCGCGCAACCCGCGCCGCCACCGCAGGCCCCGGCACCCTCCGCGCCCGCCCCCACTCCCGCTCCCGGCGCGTGGCCCACGGCCGCGTCCGCCGGTGGCGGCCGCCGCCCCGGCGGCTGGCCCACCGCCACCCCGGGCACCCCCGCCTCCGGCGCCCCGGCCACGGGCCCTGCCGGGTCGAGCACCCCCGCGCCGAGCACCCCCACGCCCGCGCCGCAGCCGCAGTCCACGTCTCCTGCGCCGGCCGCGCCCCAGGCGGCTCCCGCCGCGCCTCCCGCCGCGCCTCCCGCCGGGGGGCTCGACCCGCGCATGCTGTGGCCGAACATCCTGGAGGCCGTCAAGAACCGCCGCCGCTTCACCTGGATCCTGCTCAGCCAGAACGCCCAGGTCACCGGCTTCGACGGCACGACCCTCCAGCTCGGCTTCGTGAACGCGGGCGCCCGGGACAACTTCCTCAGCAGCGGCAGCGAGGACGTGCTGCGCCAGGCACTGGGCGAGCAGTTCAACGTGCAGTGGAAGATCGAGGCGATCGTCGACCCCTCGGGCGGCTCCGCGCCCCCGGCCCCCGGTGGCCCGGCGGGCTTCGGCGGCGGCCCGGGTGCGGCCCCGGCCCCGGGAGGTTACGGCGGCTCCGCCACGGCCACCGGCTCCAGCACCTACGGCGGCGGCTCCGGCGGCGGTGGCGCCACGGCGACGGCCCAGCGCCCCGCCCCCGCGCAGACGGCCGCCCCGGCAACCCCCGCCCGGCAGTCCGCTCCCGCGCCCTCCGCGCCGGTCCCCCAGCCGTCCGCCCCCCAGCGGCGCCACGTCTCCGTCGAGGAGGACATCCCCGAGGACGACGACCCGGACCTGGACGAGTCGGCCCTCTCGGGCCAGGAGCTGATCGTCAGGGAGCTGGGGGCGACCGTGGTGGAGGAGTTCACCAACGAATAGCGGGCGTCGCTTCCGGCAGGGCCCCCGCCGGCGTGCCGTTCGTAGGATCCTCCAAGCCCGTTCGTCCCGGGCTTCGGAAGCCCGCACAAAGGAGAACCGGCGGCTGCCGTTAGGCTGACCCCGTGAAGGTCCTCGTCATCGGCAGCGGCGCCCGCGAACACGCCCTGTGCCACTCCCTGTCCCACGACCCCGACGTCACGGCGCTGTACTGCGCCCCCGGCAACGCCGGCATCGCCGAGGTCGCCGAGCTGCACCAGGTCGACGCCCTGGACGGCGCCGCCGTCACCGCGCTGGCCACCCGGCTCGGCGCGGAGCTCGTGGTCGTCGGCCCGGAGGCGCCGCTCGTCGCCGGTGTCGCCGACGCCGTGCGCGCGGCGGGCATCCCGGTGTTCGGCCCCTCCGGCGAGGCCGCGCAGCTGGAAGGCTCCAAGGCCTTCGCGAAGGACGTCATGGCGGCGGCCGGAGTGCCCACGGCCCGGTCGTACGTCTGCACGACGGCGGAGGAGGCCGAGACCGCCCTCGACGCCTTCGGCGCCCCCTACGTCGTCAAGGACGACGGCCTCGCCGCCGGCAAGGGCGTCGTCGTCACCGACGACCTGCGCACCGCCCGGGAGCACGCCGCCGCCTGTGAGCGCGTGGTCATCGAGGAGTACCTCGACGGCCCCGAGGTCTCCCTGTTCGCCGTCACCGACGGCGAGACGGTCGTCCCGCTCCAGCCCGCCCAGGACTTCAAGCGCGCCCTGAACGGCGACGAGGGTCCCAACACCGGCGGCATGGGGGCGTACTCGCCGCTGCCCTGGGCCGATCCGAAGCTGGTCGACGAGGTGCTGCAGACCGTGCTGCAGCCGACCGTGGACGAGATGCGGCGGCGCGGCACGCCGTTCTCCGGGCTGCTCTACGCCGGTCTCGCGATCACCTCGCGCGGTGTGCGCGTCATCGAGTTCAACGCCCGCTTCGGCGACCCGGAGACCCAGGTCGTGCTGGCCCGGCTGAGGACGCCGCTGGCCGGTCTGCTGCTGGCCGCGGCCACCGGCACCCTCGCCGACCTGGAGCCGCTGCGCTGGAGCGACGACGCGGCCGTGACCGTGGTCGTCGCCTCGCACAACTACCCGGGCACTCCCCGCACCGGCGACCCGATCACCGGACTGGACGAGGTCGCCGCCCAGGACGCCCCGCACGCGTACGTGCTGCACGCCGGCACCAGGCAGGAGGGCGACGCCGTCGTCAGCGCGGGCGGCCGGGTGCTGTCCGTCACGGCCACCGGCAAGGACCTCACGGAGGCCCGCGACCGCGCCTACACGGCCGTGGCGCGCATCCGCCTCGACGGTTCCCAGCACCGTACGGACATCGCCGCGAAGGCGGCCGGCGCGTGACCGCCCAGCGGCCGGCGTGCTGACCGCCACCGGCCGCGTCCCAGCCGGGCGGACACCGCCCGTCCGATCGCGATGAACCCCGCAGGCCCCGGATCCGTCTCAGGATCCGGGGCCTGACGTGTACCGGAAGGTGTCGGCGCGGGGTGACCCGATCGTTGTGCCGTCCGTCATCAGCTCTCCCCAAAGCCATTCCATCGAGTGACCGATGCCGTATCCGGCTGACGGGGGGAGGAGCCCCAACTATGGTGCCGCGCAAGCGTTCCGGCACTTGGCCCACCGGCATTGCGATGTCAGTGACGGGTGCCACAGTGGGGGAGTGAGCAAGGGAAGCGTCAGGTCTACGGGGAGGGGGTGAGGTCGGTCGTGACCGGAATGGGTGTGGAGGCAGGGGCGCAGGCCGCACGGGCGCGGGCACTGGTCGTGCTGCGCATGCGCAGCCGTGCGCTGGCCGTCGCCCTGCTGCCCGCCGCCGTCGCCGTGATCCTGCTGGCGGGCGCCGCGGGCGACCGTCTGGAGGGTCCCGGGTGGGACGCGGCCCGCTGGGCCCTGACGCCGGTCGCGGCGCTCGTCCTGCTCGCCGCCGGCGGGATCGCCCTGGTGGTGGCCCGCGCCCGGCCCGCCCTGAGCCCCACCGTCCCGATCGCCGAGGAGGCTGCCCCCGACCTGTACCGGATGGTGCGCGACCTGGCCGACCGCCTCGACGTCCCGGCGCCCTCCGCCATAGCGCTCACCCCGGACTGCGACAGCTGGCTCGAGGACCGGACGCATCCGGCCCACGGCCCGCCGCCGGCCGAGGAGCACGAGGACATAGCGGGCTCCGGACGGCACGCCCACCGCAGGCAGCCGGTCGCCCCGGTCCTGGTCATCGGCTCCCCGTTCCTGTGGTGGATGCGCGTCGGCGAACTGCGCGCGGTCCTCGCCCCGGTCGTCGCCGGTACGGGCCCCTCGGCCCACCCGGACATAGCGGCCGCCCGTCGCTTCGTCCGCGGCCTGGACGCCGCCGTCGCCGTGGCCTCGGCGCCCCGGCGCGACCCGGTGACCCGGGCCGTGCTCGCGGGGGTCGGCTGGGTGGCCCGGGCTCTGCTGCGCAGTTGCCGCGGACACGCCGCCGAGATGGAGCGGGGCGTGGCGGCGGCCGCCGCGGAGCGTGCACAGGCTGTGGACTACGGGCTGCGGATCGTCGCCCAGGAGCAGGTCGGCCTGGCGTACGCGGGCTGGGACCGGTTGCTGACCCGGGTCGCGCTGCCGGCCTGGCGGATGGGCCGCTGGCCGTCCCGGCTGGACGCCGGTGTGGTCGCGGCGCTCACGGAGCTGTCCCGGCGGGACCGCCTGGCCGAGGGTTTCGCGTCCCGGCTCGGCGAGCGCCCCGCCTGCGACCTGCTCGAGGAGCCGGGCACGGTCGACGAGGCCGCCTCCCTGCTCGCCGCCCGTCTCTTCCACGGCGGCCCGCCCGGATCCGGGCCCGACTGGTCCCCCGTGGCCTGGAGCGAGTACCCGGAGGAGGTCGTGGACCGCAAGTGGCGTCTCGACGCCGCCCGGCTGCACCGGGTCCTGGACGCCATGGGCGTCCGCCCGGCCACCGGTGACACACCCCCGGCCTCCGCGGCTCCGACCCTGTCCCGGGTGCTCGACCACCTCACCGAGCCGGACCCCGCCTGGCCCCCCGGCCCGCCGTGCACGATCACGGCCCCGGGGTACAGTCCGGCCGCTCCCGGAACCGCCCCCGCCACCCCGGCCCCCGCAGCCCCCGAGGCGGGCAGCGGCGCCACGCCGGGGGCCGGCGCCACCGGGCCGGTCCCCGGGTTCACCGGCACCGCGACCGGCAGCCCTGCCGGGACCCCCCGGTCCGGGGACACCGGCGCGACGGCCTTCGCCGACGACGAGGACCTCGCCGACACCACCCCCCGCAGCGCCGCCCTCGCCGCCCGGCTCAGCGCCGAACTGGCCCGCGAGGAGGCACCGCCCGCGCACGCGGCGTCCGCCGGAACCGGCCCGGCGACCACCACCGCGTCCCCGGCGACCGCCACCGCGGCCCCGGGGCCCGACCCCGCGGCCCTCTGGGACGACCGGGCCCTGCCCCTCTTCCCGCTCCAGCCGCCGCGCACGGCCCGCGAGCTGCTCGCCGATCACCTCACGGCGATGGTCTGCTGCGCCGCGATGGACAGCGCGGGTGCCACACCGGGCCTGGACTGGCTGGACGGCCCGACCCTGCTCGTCGAGGGCGAGCGCACGGCGGATCTGGCCCCCAAGGTCCTCACCCTGATCGAGGACGGCAACGCGGTCCCGCTGCGCACCTGGCTCGCCGAGCTGGGGATACGCCCGGAGAAGCCGGTCCGGCTCGGCTGAAGGGCCGGATCCGCCGCGGAGCAGCACCTTCCGCTTCTGGCCAATTCACAACGAACAGTGACGGAACCCGTGCGTCATGTGATGTGCTGGGAGCGTTCACGCGCATGGCAAGGGCGGGTGGAATACGACAAGCACATAAGCGCGCGGGGGCCGCACGCGCCTCACCCGGCCGCGGTCACCGCGGGACCGCAGGGACGGCACGGACCGCCCGGACGGCACGGACGGTACGGACCGCAGGGACGGCCCGCGACGGCACCGGGCCGGTCACCGGCACGGGAACCGCACGCCCGCCACGCGCGCACCGCGCCGCACGACAGGCACCACGTGCACCACCCGCACAGCACCAGAGAGCGCACACCGGCACGCACGATCACGGGGGCCAAGGGGAGGGGAAGCCACCATGGGTTCGGAGCAGACTCGGCGCTGGGAGTCGGGAGCACTGGCGCACGGCGTGACGGATCCCTTCGGGCAGGGTCCGGTGCCCTGGCTGCGCGGCAGCGTGACGTACTTCGACGACACCGGCCAGGTCGTCCCCTGGTACGTCGACCAGGACGCGGCCCCCGGGCGGGCGAAGGGGACCCGCTCCGGCGGCGGCCCCCGCGCGGCCGACGACGTGCGCCTCCAGATCAAGGGCTTCACCTCCACCGGCGCGGTCGCGCCCGGCGAGGCCATCGACTTCCACATCACCGTCGACCCGCCACAGGAGTTCGGCGTCGACATCTACCGCATCGGCCACTACGGCGGTGACGGCGCCGCGAAGATCACCACCAGCCCGCGCCTGTCCGGCATCGTGCAGCCCCCGCCGCTCACCGCCGACCGCACCGTCTCCTGCCACCACTGGTGGCTGTCCTGGCGCCTGCAGGTCCCCTCGTACTGGAACGTCGGGGCGTACGTGGCGGTCCTCACCACCGCCGACGGCTACCGCTCGCACGTGCCCTTCACCGTCCGGCACAACCAGCCCGCCGACCTGCTGCTCGTGCTGCCCGACGTCACCTGGCAGGCGTACAACCTCTATCCGGAGGACGGTCGCACCGGCGCGAGCCTCTACCACGCCTGGGACGGCGAGGGCCGGCTGCTGGGGGAGTCGCAGGCCGCCACCACGGTCTCCTTCGACCGCCCCTACGCGGGCGCCGGCCTCCCCCTGCACGTGGGCCACGCCTACGACGTCATCCGCTGGGCCGAGCGCTACGGCTACGACCTCGCCTACGCCCACGCCTCCGACCTGCACGCGGGCCGTGTCGATCCGGCCCGCTACCGCGGACTGGTCTTCCCCGGGCACGACGAGTACTGGTCGGCCGACATGCGCCGCACCGTCGAGGCCGCCCGCGACGCCGGCACCTCACTGGTGTTCCTGTCCGCCAACTCCCTGTACTGGCAGGTGGAACTGGGTCCCTCGCCCTCCGGCGTCCCCGACCGCCTGCTCACCTGCCGCAAGCGCAGGGGCCCGGGCAAGCCGGTGCTGTGGCGGGAGGTCGACCGGGCCGAGCAGCAGCTCCTGGGCATCCAGTACGCCGGGCCCGTGCCCGAGCCGCACCCGCTGATCGTGCGCAACGCCGGGCACTGGCTGTGGGAGGCGACCGGCGCCCACGAGGGCGACGAGATCGACGGTCTGGTGGCGGGCGAGGCCGACCGCTACTTCCCGCGCACCCCGCTGCCCGAGCACGAGGAGCGGATCCTGCTGGCCCACTCCCCGTACACCGACAAGGAGGGCACGCTCCGCCACCAGGAGACCTCCCTGTACCGCGCGCCCTCCGGGGCCTGGGTCTTCGCAGCAGGAACGTTCGCCTGGTCCCCGGCCCTGGACCGCCCGGGCCACGTCGACGAGCGGGTCCAGCGGGCGACCGCGAATCTCCTGGACCGCATCTGCAAACGCGACTGACCCCGTGTCCGTGACCGGCCTCCCATACGGGAGAATCGAGCCACTTGGACATCACCACGGGGAGGAACCGTGTCCGGATTCGTCGAAAAGCCCGAGCCGATCGAGGTTCCGGGTCTGGTGCATCTGCACACCGGCAAGGTGCGCGAGCTGTACCGGAACGAGGCGGGCGACCTCGTGATGGTCGCCAGCGACCGCATCTCCGCCTACGACTGGGTGCTGCCGACCGAGATCCCCGACAAGGGCCGGGTCCTCACCCAGCTGTCCCTGTGGTGGTTCGACCGGCTCTCCGACCTGGTCCCGAACCACGTCCTGAGCACGGACCTGCCCGCGGGCGCCCCCGCCGACTGGGAGGGCCGCACGCTCGTCTGCAGGAACCTCGAGATGATCCCCGTGGAGTGCGTGGCCCGCGGCTACCTCACCGGCTCGGGCCTCGCCGAGTACAACGAGACCCGCACGGTCTGCGGCCTCGCCCTGCCGGAGGGCCTGACCGACGGCAGCGAACTGCCCGCCCCGATCTTCACCCCGGCCACCAAGGCCGAGGTCGGCGAGCACGACGAGAACGTCTCCTACGAGGAGGTGGCCCGCCAGGTCGGCGCCGACACCGCGGCCCGGCTGCGCCAGGCGACCCTCGCGGTCTACTCCCGCGGCCGGGACATCGCCCGGGAACGCGGCATCATCCTGGCGGACACCAAGTTCGAGTTCGGCTTCGACGGCGACACCCTGGTCCTCGCCGACGAGGTCCTCACCGCGGACTCCTCCCGCTTCTGGCCGGCCGACCGGTGGGAGCCGGGCCGGGCGCAGCCGTCGTACGACAAGCAGTTCGTGCGCGACTGGCTGACCTCGGCGGAGTCGGGCTGGGACCGCAGGAGCGAGCAGCCGCCGCCCGCCCTGCCCCAGCAGGTCGTCGACGCCACCCGCGCCAAGTATGTCGAGGCGTACGAGCGCCTGACCGGCACGAGCTGGACGTGAGGCAGTAGCGCACGAAGAAGCCCCCCGGCCGGAACCGGGGGGCTTCTCACTGGAGCGAACGACGAGGTTCGAACTCGCGACCTCAACCTTGGCAAGGTTGCGCTCTACCAACTGAGCTACGTTCGCATGCGCCGTGGCGCGGGAACCACTATACCCAACCTCGCTCCCGCGCGAGCCGCACCGCCGCGTGCCGGTTCTCTGCCCCGAGCTTGGAGACGGCCGACGACAGGTAGTTCCGCACGGTCCCCTGGGACAGCGCGGCCCGCTCGGCGATCTCCGCGACGGGCGCCCCGTCGGCGGCGAGTTCCAGCACCTCGGCCTCCCGCACGGTCAGCGGCGAGTCCCCGGCGGCGATCGCGTCGGCGGCCAACTCCGGGTCGACGTAACGGTTCCCGGCGTGCACGGTGCGGATGATCTCGGCGAGCCGCTGCGCGCTGACCGTCTTCGGCACGAACCCCCGCACCCCCGCCTCCAGCGCCCGCTTCAAGTGCCCGGGCCTGCCGTGGCTGGTGACGATGAGGACCTTGCAGCCGGGCAGGTCGGTGCGCAGGGATGTGGCGACCTTCACACCGTCGGCACCGGGCATCTGCAGGTCGAGCACCGCCACGTCGGGCCGGTGCGCCCGGGCCATCGCCAGGGCCTCGGGCCCGGTGGCCGCCTCGGCGACGACCATGAGGTCCTCCTCCAGCGACAGCAGCGTGGCGAGCGCGCCCCGGATCAGGTGCTCGTCGTCGGCGAGCAGCAGCCGCACCGTCGTCCCCCCGTCCTTCATCGTGTGATCTCACCCACGCTCGCGTGGGCGTCGGTCGTCCCGGCGGGAGCGGCGGTCGCGGGCAGGGGGATCTCCGCGGTCAGCCGGAAGCGCCCCTTGTCCACCGGCCCGGCCTCCAGCGTCCCGTCGATGCCGGCCAGCCGCTCCCGCAGTCCGGCCAGTCCGGAACCGGCCGGGCCGGACAGGTCCTGCCTGGCCGCGGCGACCCCGTCGTTCTCCACCGACAGCACCACACGCCCCCGCGTCGTCGACAGCCGTACCCGGCACCAGCTTGCGTCCCCGTGCCGCAGGACGTTCGTCGCGGCCTCCCGGACGACCCAGCCCAGAGCGGACTGCACCCCGGCCGGCAGCCCCGCCGGGACCGGCCCGGTGACCGTGCAGTCGATGCCGGCCGCCGTGAGCACGCCCTGCGCCCCGGCCAGTTCCGACCCGAGGTCGGCCTCGCGGTAGCCGCGCACGACCTCCCGCACCTCCCGCTGCGACTCGTGCGCGAGCCGCTGCACCTCGACCATCTGCGCCACGGCCTCGGGCCGCCCGCGCTGGGCGAGCTGCACGGCCAGTTCGCTCTTGAGCGCGATGACGGCGAGGTTGCGCCCCATGACGTCGTGCAGGTCCCGCCCGAACCGGAGCCGCTCCTCGGCGACGGCGAGCCGGGCCCTGGTCTCGCGGGCCTCGTCGAGTTCGTACACGGCGTCGAGCAGCCAGACCGAGAACACGGCCGTGAAGGCGATGAACATGCCGCCGGCCAGCACGATCAGTGCCGTGAAGAGGGCCGTGAGCGGGGAGGCGCCGATGGCGAAGGTGACGATCCAGGTGCCCGCGGCGAAGGCGGCCGCGATGCCGAAGGCGCGCCGCCGGTCGCGGACGCCGAGCGCGATGATGCCGGGACCGAAGATCAGGATGACCCCGAAGACCCCGCCCGCGGCGGTGTCGAAGCCCTCGCCCTCCGGTCCGTGTTCGGCGAGGGCGATCGCGGCGGCGGCGATCACGGCGGTGACGGCGGCCAGCGTCCACAGCAGCCCGGTGGGCTGGGGCCGGCGACCGCGCGTCCAGTCCACCGCCGCCGAGACGGTCACGAAGCAGAGGGTGGCGTGCACGCCCACCACCAGCATGACGGCGGTGCCCAGCCGTGGCCCCAGCGGGGCGACGGAGGTCAGCCCGACGGAGAAGAACTCCATCACCGCGAAGAAGTGGAACGACCACCGGGTGTACGTCTCGACCTTCTCCGGCGTGGTCTTCCGCCGCCACCACCTGCCCGGCCCGCGCATCAGTCAGCCCTTCCCGGTTCGCCTAGCGCCGCGGTTCCCAGCGGAACCTCCGGCGTACAGCAAACACGGCGACGGCGGTCCAGGCCACCGCGACCGCGACCGCGCCGAGCGCCTCAGAGCCGGACAGATCGCCGGTCCAGCCCCCGCGCACCAGGGTGACGACGGGCGTCAGCGGCAGCAGTTCGCAGACGGAGGCCACCTTGTCCGGCAGCAGTTCCAGCGGGACGAACATCCCGGAGCCGACCATCGAGACCATCATCAGCGGCATCGGCGTCACCTGGGCGCTCTCACCGGTCCGTGTGAAGCTCGCGGTGGCCGCGGCCAGGGCGGCACACAGCACCAGCCCCAGCAGCAGGCCCAGGACGGCCAGCTGGGGCGCGGAGGGCGCGGCCACGTCCAGCAGCACGGTGCAGGCCGCCGCCAGCAGCAGGCTCTGCGCGAGCCCGGTGAGCACGGCCGGCAGGGCCGCCCCGGCGAGGATCTCGCCGTCCCGCAGCTCACCGGTGCGCAGCCGCTTGAGGACGAGTTCCTCCCGCCGCACGACGAACGTGCCGACGAGGACGGAGTAGACGGCGAACAGCAGGGAGAAGCCGATCGCGGCGGGCAGCACGAAGGTGCCCGTGTCGAGCCCGGCCTCGGCGAGGTCCATCTCCCTGGCCGCCTGCGAGGCGCTGACCGGCAGCACGAGCGGCACGAACAGCGCGGCGACGAGGGCGCCCCGGGTCCGGCCGAGCAGGGTGAGCTCGGCGCGGGCGAGGGCCGTCATCCGGCTGAGCGGGGTCGTCGCCGCCGTCGCGGGGCGGGGGGTGGTGCCGGTGGCGCTCATGCCGCGTACTCCTTCGTCGTCGTGCCCGCGGCGTGGTCCGCGGAGGCCTGCCGGGCGATCCCGAGGAACGCCTCCTCCAGGGAGGCCGAGCGCACGTCCAGGCGGCGCAGTTCGACGCGGGCCCGCGCGGCCCACGTCAGCAGTTCGGTGGCCGTGCGCTGCAGTTCGTGGGTGCGCAGCCGGACCATCCGGCCGTCGGTCTCGTGGCCGCTCACACCCAGCTCGGCCAGCGGCGGCAGGTCGCCGACGAAGTAGCCGTCGGGCAGTTCGAAGGAGATCCGCGAAGGCTCCGCCGCGGTCACCTCGGCGGGGGTGCCGGTGGTGGCGATGCGTCCCTCGTGCATGATCGCCAGCCGGTCGGCGAGGTTCTCGGCCTCCTCGAGGTAGTGCGTGGTGAGCAGCACGGTCGTGCCTCCGTCGCGCAGGGCGGCGACCAACTCCCAGGTGTCGCGGCGGCCTTCGGCGTCCAGGCCGGTGGTCGGCTCGTCCAGGAAGAGCACCTCCGGGTCACCGAGCAGCGCGAGCGCCAGGTCCAGCCGGCGGCGCTGGCCGCCGGACAGCTGCTTGACCCGGGTGCCGGCCCTGGACTCAAGACCGACCAGCGCCAGCACCTCGGCCGGCGGCCGGGCCCCGCTCACGCACCCCGCCCACATCCGCGCGGTCTCGGCGACGGTCAGCTCGGACGGGAAGCCGCCCTCCTGCAGCATCACGCCGGTGCGCGGCCGTACGGCGGCCCGGTCGGTGTGCGGGTCGTGCCCGAGGACCCGGACGCGGCCCGAGGCCGGCGCCGCGAGTCCCTCCAGCAGCTCGACGGTGGACGTCTTGCCCGCGCCGTTGGTGCCCAGCAGCGCGAAGATCTCGCCGCGCCGGACGGAGAAGCTGATCCCGCGGACCGCCTCGAACCCGCCCCCGTACACACGCCGCAGGTCGGTGACCTCGATCACGTGCTCGTGTCCGTTGGTTTCCATGCCTTCAGCGTTCCGCCCGTACGGGGCCGCGAGCAGTGCGCGCTGTCATCACTCGGCATGACAAATGTCAGAGCGGTGCGGGGACACGAAAAGACCCCGGTCCAGAAGGACCGGGGTCTCATTCCCGAGCGGACGACGAGGCTCGAACTCGCGACCTCAACCTTGGCAAGGTTGCGCTCTACCAACTGAGCTACGTCCGCATGTGCTCCCGACCGGCTTTCACCGATCGGTGCGGGCACCAGCCTACCTGATCCACAACAGTGGCCGGTACGGCGGTGCAGAGCGGGTGACAGGAATCGCACACTGCGCCTTCCCCCTGGAAGGGGGATGTTCTACTACTGAACTACACCCGCATGTCTCCGTGAGCTGGGCCTTTGCGGCCTTGCCCCTCGGCGTGCTCCAGACTCTAGCTGATCAGCAGGGGTGCTGCGCAAGTCGGTTGCCGCGAGGGGCCGGTGAGCGGCCGTCGGCCCGGCCCGGACGGACCGTCACTGGGCGGCGGTGAACGCCTCGTAGACCTTCTTGGGGATGCGGCCGCGCGCGGGGACCTCCATCTTGTGGGCCTGCGCCCAGGCGCGCACGGCCGAGGGGTCCGGCGCGACCTCCGTCTGCCGGTACGCCCGGCCCGAGCGGGAACGCGTACGGCCGGCCTCGACGTAGGGCGCGAGCGCCTTTCGCAGTTCGCCGGCGTGGACCTCGCTCAGGTCGATCTCGTACGACGTGCCGTCCAGTCCGAAGGCGATCGTTTCCGCCGCTTCGGAGCCGTCGATGTCGTCGAAGAGGGTGACCACGACCTTCTGAGCCACGAATATCGGTCCCTTCTTGCGGCACTTTGCCAATTCATTTGTACAGTGCCCGGCAATACTTGGCGAAGCCCGACTAAATCCCTTCTGCGTGTCCGTACGCAATGGGTTTCGGGTGTCGATCCGGAATCTTTCCCGAAACTTTCGTGTGCGCGGGCGCCGATGCCGGATCGTGATGGCTGTCACGTAGATTCCTACAAGTCAACGCGCGTAGAAATTTTGTGCGGGTAGTCTGAAGGAACCTGCTCAGCACCACACACCGGGAGTGCCAGTGGCACGCGTCGTAGTCGACGTCATGCTCAAGCCGGAGATCCTCGACCCCCAGGGCCAGGCGGTCCAGCGCGCACTGCCGCGGCTGGGTTTCGAAGGGATCTCGGACGTCCGCCAGGGAAAGCGTTTCGAACTGGAAGTTGACGGGCCGGTCGACGAGGCCGCCCTCGCCCGCATTCACGATCTTGCGGAGTCCTTCCTCGCGAACACCGTGATCGAGGACTTCACCGTCCGGGTCGAGGATGTCGCGGAGGCCGTGAAGTGACCGCTCGTATCGGCGTCGTCACTTTTCCGGGGAGCCTGGACGACCGGGACACACAGCGCGCGATCCGCCTGGCGGGGGCCGAGCCGGTCGCCCTGTGGCACAAGGACAAGGACCTCAAGCAGGTCGACGCCGTGGTGCTGTGCGGCGGTTTCTCGTACGGCGACTACCTGCGGGCCGGCGCCATCGCCCGTTTCTCGCCGGTGATGGACCCGCTGCTGGAGCAGGCGAAGGCCGGCCTGCCGGTCCTCGGCATCTGCAACGGCTTCCAGATCCTCACCGAGGCCCACCTGCTGCCCGGCACGATGCTGCGCAACGACCACCTGCACTTCATCTGCCGCGACCAGAAGCTGCGGGTGGAGAACGCCGGGACCGCCTGGACCACCGACTACACGGCCGGCCAGGAGATCCACATCCCGCTGAAGAACAACGACGGGCAGTACGTCGCCGACACGTACACGCTCGACAAGCTGGAGGCCGAGGGCCGGGTCGCCTTCCGGTACCTCGACTTCAACCCGAACGGCTCCCAGCGGGACATCGCCGGCGTCACCAACGAGGCCGGCAACGTGGTCGGTCTGATGCCGCACCCGGAGCACGCCGTGGAGCCGCTCATCGGCACCGGCCGCACCGACGGCCTCCCCTTCTTCACCTCGATCCTCAAGAAGCTGGTCAACGCATGAGCCGGACGCCTCTGGACACGGTCGAGCACGCGGCCGCGACCCCCGACGTCGAGCTGCCCTGGGCCGAACTCGGCCTGAAGAAGGACGAGTACGAGCGCGTGGTCGAGATCCTCGGCCGCCGGCCCACCGGGGCCGAGCTCGCCATGTACTCGGTCATGTGGTCCGAGCACTGCTCGTACAAGTCCTCCAAGGTGCACCTGCGCCAGTTCGGCGAGAAGGCGCCCGAGAACGACGCCATGCTCGTCGGCATCGGCGAGAACGCCGGTGTGGTCGACGTCGGCCAGGGCTACGCGGTCACCTTCAAGGTCGAGTCGCACAACCACCCGTCGTACGTCGAGCCCTACCAGGGCGCGGCCACCGGTGTGGGCGGCATCGTCCGCGACATCATCGCCATGGGCGCCCGCCCGGTCGCGGTCGTCGACCCGCTGCGCTTCGGTGCCGCCGACCACCCCGACACCAAGCGCGTCCTGCCGGGCGTCGTCGCGGGCATCGGCGGCTACGGCAACTGCCTGGGCCTGCCCAACATCGGCGGCGAGGTCGTCTTCGACGCCTGCTACCAGGGCAACCCGCTGGTCAACGCCGGTGCCATCGGCGTCATGCGGCACGAGGACATCCACCTCGCCAAGGCGTCCGGCGCGGGCAACAAGGTCATCCTGTACGGGGCCCGGACCGGCGGCGACGGCATCGGCGGCGCGTCCATCCTGGCCTCCGAGACCTTCGACGACGCCAAGCCCTCCAAGCGCCCCGCCGTCCAGGTCGGCGACCCCTTCCAGGAGAAGCTCCTCATCGAGTGCACCCTGGAGGCGTTCAAGGAGAAGCTGGTCGTCGGCATCCAGGACCTCGGCGCCGCCGGACTGTCCTGCGCCACCAGCGAGCTGGCCTCCAACGGCTCCGGCGGCATGCGCGTCACCCTGGACGACGTGCCCCTGCGCGACTCCACGCTCTCGCCCGAGGAGATCCTCATGAGCGAGTCGCAGGAGCGCATGTGCGCGGTCGTCGAGCCGGAGAAGGTCGACCGCTTCCTGGAGATCTGCGCGAAGTGGGACGTCATCGCCACCGTCATCGGTGAGGTGACCGACGGCGACCGCCTGGAGATCTACTGGCACGGCGGCAAGATCGTCGACGTGGACCCGCGCACGGTCGCACACGAGGGCCCGGTCTACGAGCGCCCCTACGCCCGTCCCGACTGGCAGGACGCGCTCCAGGCCGACGACGCGAACAAGCTGCCGCGTCCGGAGACCTCCGAGGAGCTGAAGGACCAGGTCCTGAAGCTGGTCTCCTCCCCGAACCAGGCCTCCAAGTCCTGGATCACCAGCCAGTACGACCACTTCGTGCAGGGCAACACCGTCCTCGCCCAGCCCGAGGACTCCGGCATGATCCGGATCGACGAGGAGACCGGCCTCGGTGTGGCCCTCGCCACGGACGGCAACGGCCGGTACGCCAAGCTCGACCCGTACCACGGCGCCCAGCTGGCCCTGGCGGAGGCGTACCGCAACGTCGCCACCACCGGCGCCAGGCCGCTCGCCGTCTCCGACTGCCTGAACTTCGGCTCGCCCGAGGACCCGGCGGTCATGTGGCAGTTCGCGGAGGCCGTGCGCGGACTGGCCGACGGCTGCCAGCAGTTGGGCACCCCGGTGACCGGCGGCAACGTCTCCCTCTACAACCAGACGGGCGAGGCCGCGATCCACCCGACGCCGGTCGTCGCGGTCCTCGGCGTGATCGACGACGTGGCCCGCCGCACCCCGGTCGCCTTCCAGGAGGAGGGCCAGCTGCTCTATCTCCTCGGCGACACGCGGGAGGAGTTCGGCGGCTCGGCCTGGTCCCAGGTCGTCCACGACCACCTCGGCGGCCTGCCGCCCAAGGTCGACCTGGAGCGTGAGCGCCTGCTGGCCGAGATCCTCATCTCCGCCTCCCGCGACGGCATGATCGACTCCGCGCACGACCTGTCCGACGGCGGTCTGGTCCAGGCGGTCGTCGAGTCGGCGCTGCTGGGCGGCAAGGGCGCGCGCCTGATCGTCCCGGACGGCCTGGACGCGTTCACCTTCCTGTTCTCCGAGTCGGCGGGCCGCGCGGTCGTGGCCGTGCCGCGCTCGGAGGAGGTCCGCTTCAACGACATGTGCGGCGCACGCGGCCTGCCGGCCACCCGCATCGGCGTCGTCGACGGCGACACGGTGGACGTCCAGGGCGAGTTCGCCCTCACCCTGGCCGAACTCCGCGAGGCCCACGAGACGACGATCCCGTCCCTCCTGGCCTGACCCGCCCCCCGAAGCCCCCACCCGGACGCCCGGGCGGGGGCTTCGGCCTGTCCGCCCGCCCTCTTGTGCGAGATTACGTACTTCCGTAATATCGAAGGGTGGATCTGGAACAGCGCGTCGCCGCCCTCGAAAGCCGTCTCGCCGCCCTGGAAGGTGCCGAGCGCACCGGCCCCCGCCTCGACGGAAGTGACTTCTGGGCCCTCAACGGGCTGAAGGAGCAGCTCTCCGGGGCGGACATCGCCGACGGAGGGGTTCTCTACACGGGCTCGGTGCGACTGCCGACGGGCGAGGAGTACGCCTGGCAGATGACGGCCCTGACCGGTGACCTGCTGGACGGCGACGGGTCGGCGGAAGCCGAGTCGTTCGCGGCGCTCGGCCACCCCGTCCGGCTCCGGCTGCTGCGCGAGATCCTCGGCGGCCGGCGCACCGCGGCCGAACTCGCCGAACTGGACGGCGTCGGCACGACCGGCCAGATCTACCACCACCTGCGCCAGCTCACCGGAACCGGCTGGCTGCACACGACGGGGCGGGGCCGCCACGAAGTGCCGCCGGGGCGGGTCGTCCCGCTGCTGGTCGCACTGGCGACGGCCCGGCCGTAGCGCCGACAGGGGGACGCGATGTCCGTACGCAAACTCGGCATGACGGCTTTCCGCAGCCTGCACCTGGCCTTCTTCGGGCTGGTGATCGCCCATGTCTGCTTCGGCTGGGACCACTCGATCCGGTGGGACTTCCTTCCCCTGGTGCTCGCGTACGCCGTCGTCACCGTGACCAACCGGTGGGGCGGCGCCCCCGACAGCGCGCGGGTGGCGCCGGAGCCCGTCGAGGTGGCCCCGCCCGTCACCGGTCGCTGGTCCGCGCTGAACAGCCCGGCCGACCGGACCCCGAGCCACGGCGTCCACGCGCACGGCCAGACGTACGCCATCGACGTCCTGGCCGAGCCCGCGCCGGGTGCCCGCCCCGGCTTCCGGTGGCTGTGGCCGCTCGCCCGCCGCCCCGAGGACTTCCCGGCCTTCGGCGCGCCCGTCCTGGCGGTCGCCGACGCCACCGTCGTGAGGGCCGTCGACCACCGGCGCGACCACCTCAGCCGCACGTCCCTGCCCGGGCTGCTGTACCTGATGCTGGTCGAGGGCTCGGTGCGCGAACTGGCCGGTACCGGGCACATCCTCGGCAACCACGTCGTGCTCGACCTGGGCGACGGCACCTACGCCGCCTACGCCCACCTCGAGCGCGGCTCCGTGACCGTCCGCGAGGGCGACCGCGTGCGGGCCGGGCAGGCCGTCGCCCGCTGCGGCAACTCGGGCAACTCCTCCGAGCCGCACCTGCACTTCCAGCTGATGGACGGCCCCGACCCGGACGCCGCCCGGGGTGTCCCCTTCAGCTGGCGCGGCATCGGCGTCCCCCGGAACAAGGAGGCCTTCGAGGTGCCCGAGGACGTGCCCGTCCTAGGCTGAGCCCCATGCCTCCGGCCAAGAAGCGCACCCGCAGTTACGACCCCGTCAAGATCCGCGCAGCCGTGCTCGGCCAGTTCGGGAACGTGCGGCAGGCCGTCCGGAGCCTCACCCCGGAGCAGCTAGCGCTGCCGACCCGGCTCGGCGACTGGACCGTGCGGGAGCTGGCGGCCCACGTGACCATGGCCGTGGAGACGGTCAGCCGCAACCTCGACCGCGAGGCGCCGGCCCGTGCGGAACTCGGTCTGCTCGACTGGCCCGCCGCCACCGCCGGCCGGGCCGCCGACATCGACGACGGCACCCGGCGGCTCGCGGCGGCCCACCCGGACCTGGACGCGCTGTACGCCGAGTCCGCGGAACGCCTGGCGAGGAAGCTCGCGGACGCCCCCGGCAGCCGCGTCCTCGCCACCCGCACGGGCGCCATGACCCTCGACGACTACCTGGTCACCCGCACGGTCGAACTCGTCGTCCACACCGACGACCTCAACGCCGCCGTCCCCGGCCTCGGCATTCCCGTCGAACGCCAGGCCCTGGGGGCCTGTACGCGCCTGCTGGCCGACGCGCTCGCCGCCAAGGCCGCGGGCGGCTCGACGGAGGTGCGGGTGCCGCCCTTCGCGGTGGTGCAGTGCGTGGCGGGCCCGCGGCACACCCGAGGCACCCCGCCCAACGTCGTCGAGACGGACCCCCTGACCTGGATCCGGCTCGCGACCGGGCGGCTGGACTGGGCCGCGGCGCTCAAGGAAGCGCAGGTCAGCGCCAGCGGCGAGCGCGCCGATCTGGCCCCGCACCTGCCCCTGATGGGGTGACGCCCCGGCCCGTCCGGGACGCGCGCGTCATCACAAGGGGAACCGATCCCCCCGGGTGTTCCGTCGAAGTGACATGGACAAGCAGAAGCAGCGCATGACCCTGACGGCCGCCGCCATGCTCGTCCCGCTCCTGGCGGCGTGCGGCAGCGAGAAGGCGGACGGCGGCAGCGGCTCGGCCGGTGCCGGGCGGCAGCAGGTCACCGGCGTGCGGTGGAGCGTGGACAGCGTCACCGCGGCCGGCCGGACCCACAAGGCCCCCACCGGCGCCCACGTGACCTTCGACAAGGGCCGCGCCGAAGGCAGCTTCGGCTGCAACGACTTCAGCGCGAAGGCCGAGGTCGACGGCGACCGCATCCGGCTCGGCAAGACCATGGCCACCCAGATGGCCTGCGCGGACCAGCCCATGGCCTTCGAGGCGACGCTGGCCCGCACCCTGTCCGGCCGGGAGCTGGAGACCGGGGGCGACAGCGGCCACCTCACCCTCACCACCGACGAGGGCGCCACCGTCCGGCTGAGCAAGGCGAAGGACGCCCCGCTGGCCGGCACCCGCTGGACCATCACGACCCCGGACCTCGACGGCCGCGCCCACCTCACCTTCGACGACGAGAAGGGCACCGTCTCCGGCAGCCTCGGCTGCAACAAGGTCAACGCCAAGGCCACCGTGCGCGACGGCCATATCACCCTGGGCCGTCCGGCCACCACCCGAATGATGTGCGAAGACTCACTCATGACCGGCGAGAAGACCCTGCTGCGCCTTTTCGAGGCGCGGCTGACGTACGCGGTCGATCAGCAAACCCTCACGCTGACCAGCGAGAACGGCACGACGGTCCGGGCCGGCGCCGCCCGGTGACCCACCAGGAAGTCCGGTTTCCCCAATTCGGACCAACGGTCGACCTCGCCTACACTCGGTGGCGTGCCACGTGGTGACGGACGACTCAACCACGACCTGCTCCCCGGCGAGAAGGGCCCCCAGGACGCTTGCGGCGTCTTCGGTGTCTGGGCTCCGGGCGAAGAGGTCGCCAAGCTCACGTACTTCGGGCTCTACGCCCTCCAGCATCGAGGCCAGGAATCCGCGGGAATCGCGGTCAGCAACGGCTCACAGATCCTCGTCTTCAAGGACATGGGCCTGGTCTCGCAAGTCTTCGACGAGACCTCCCTCGGTTCGCTCCAGGGTCACATCGCGGTCGGACACGCCCGCTACTCGACCACCGGTGCCTCCGTCTGGGAGAACGCCCAGCCGACGTTCCGTGCCACCGGGCACGGCTCCATCGCGCTCGGCCACAACGGCAATCTCGTCAACACCGCCCAGCTCGCCGAGATGGTCGCCGACCTGCCCAAGCAGGAGGGCGGCCGCGCCCCGCGCGTCGCGGCGACCAACGACACCGATCTGCTCACCGCGCTCCTCGCGGCCCAGACGGACGAGGACGGCAAGCCGCTGACCATCGAGGAGGCCGCGCACAGCGTCCTCCCGCAGGTCCGGGGCGCCTTCTCCCTCGTCTTCATGGACGAGCACACCCTGTACGCGGCCCGCGACCCGCAGGGCATCCGCCCGCTGGTCCTCGGCCGCCTGGAGCGCGGCTGGGTCGTCGCCTCCGAGTCCGCAGCCCTCGACATCTGCGGCGCCTCCTACGTCCGCGAGATCGAACCGGGCGAGTTCGTCGCCATCGACGAGAACGGCCTGCGCACCTCTCGATTCGCGGAAGCGAAGCCCAAGGGCTGCGTCTTCGAGTACGTCTACCTCGCCCGCCCGGACACCGACATCGCCGGCCGGAACGTGTACCTCTCCCGCGTGGAGATGGGCCGCAAGCTGGCGAAGGAGGCCCCGGTCGAGGCGGACCTGGTCATAGCGACCCCGGAGTCCGGCACGCCCGCCGCCATCGGATACGCGGAGGCCTCCGGCATCCCGTTCGGCGCCGGCCTGGTGAAGAACGCCTACGTGGGCCGGACCTTCATCCAGCCCTCGCAGACCATCCGCCAGCTGGGCATCCGCCTGAAGCTGAACCCGCTGAAGGAAGTCATCAAGGGCAAGCGCCTGGTCGTCGTCGACGACTCGATCGTGCGCGGCAACACCCAGCGGGCCCTGGTCCGCATGCTCCGTGAGGCGGGCGCCGCCGAGGTCCACATCCGGATCTCCTCGCCGCCCGTGAAGTGGCCCTGCTTCTTCGGCATCGACTTCGCCACCCGCGCCGAGCTCATCGCCAACGGCATGACGATCGACGAGATCGGCACCTCCCTGGGGGCCGACTCCCTGGCCTACATCTCCATCGACGGCATGATCGAGGCGACCACCATCGCCAAGCCGAACCTGTGCCGTGCCTGCTTCGACGGCGAGTACCCGATGGAGCTCCCCGACCCGGAGCTGCTCGGCAAGCAGCTGCTGGAGACGGAGCTGGCCGCCGGCCCGGCCGCCACGGCCGCAGCCGACGCGATCCGCCGCCCGTAGAGGCCCGTAACACCCGCCGTACGACACGAAGGTTCTCCCAGCCATGTCCGAGAAACCCCTTGCCGAAGGCGGCGCCAGCTACGCAGCCGCGGGCGTCGACATCGAAGCCGGCGACCACGCCGTCGAGCTGATGAAGGAGTGGGTGAAGAAGGCGCAGCGCCCCGAGGTCCTCGGCGGCCTCGGCGGTTTCGCCGGCCTCTTCGACGCCTCCGCCCTGAAGAACTACGAGCGCCCGCTGCTCGCCTCCGCCACGGACGGTGTCGGCACCAAGGTCGACATCGCCCGACAGCTGGGCATCTACGACACCATCGGCCACGACCTGGTCGCGATGGTCATGGACGACATCGTGGTGTGCGGCGCCGAGCCGCTGTTCATGACCGACTACATCTGCGTCGGCAAGGTCCACCCCGAGCGCGTCGCCGCGATCGTCAAGGGCATCGCCGAGGGCTGCGTGCTGGCCGGGTGCGCCCTGGTCGGCGGCGAGACGGCCGAGCACCCGGGCCTGCTGGGCGAGGACGACTTCGACGTCGCCGGCGCCGGCACGGGCGTCGTGGAGGCCGACCGGCTGCTGGGCGCGGATCGCATCCGTACGGGTGACGCGGTGATCGCCATGGCGTCCTCCGGTCTTCACTCCAACGGGTACTCCCTCGTCCGCCACGTCCTGCTGAACCAGGCGGGCCTGGCGCTGGACGCGCACATCGAGGAACTCGGCCGCACCCTCGGCGAGGAGCTGCTGGAGCCGACGAAGATCTACTCGCTGGACTGCCTGGCCCTGATGCGCACCACGGAGGTGCACGCCTTCAGCCACGTCACCGGCGGTGGGCTCGCGGCCAACCTGGCCCGTGTGATCCCCGACGGGCTGCACGCGATCGTCGACCGCTCCACCTGGACGCCGGCCCCGATCTTCGACCTCGTCGGCCGGACGGGCCGGGTCGAGCGCCTGGAGCTGGAGAAGACGCTGAACATGGGCGTGGGCATGATCGCGATCGTGCCCCAGGAGTCCGTGGACGTGGCCCTGGCGACCCTGGCCGACCGCGGTGTGGACGCCTGGGTGGCCGGAGAGATCACGGAACGGGGCGAGCACCCCACGGGTGCCGCCCTGATCGGTGACTACGCGAACTGAGGCACGGGGCCATCACCCGCACGCAGCACAGAACCCGGTCGGTGACCGACGGTCACCGACCGGGTGAGTGCTCAGTGCAAGGTCAAGCGCCGCGACGATGCTGCGAGGACTGGCCGTCCTCGTCCTCGTCGTCGTCCTCGTAGAGGTCGGCGTACCGTGCGTACAGGTCGTCGTCATCATCGTCTTCGAACGGCTCGCCGTTAGGCGGCTGCGGATTCGAAGGCGATGCACCCAGCTCCTCGGCCAGGCGTGAGAGATCAGTCCCGCCGCTGTTGTACTTCAGCTGGCGGGCGACCTTCGTCTGCTTGGCCTTGGCCCGGCCGCGCCCCATGGCTCGACCCCCTCAACGACGGGGCTCGACGGCCCCAGAGTCTTGACACGCGTTCATGGTCCGGCACGGACTCTCCACAGAGAGACCGGTCCGTAGGGCTTCCACGGTACCTGAGCCCGCGCCCATACGGTACGTCGCCCGCATGACGTGCCCGCGCCCAGGACCTTCGAGGCGCCCCGTCCTCGCTGGTCAACCGCGATTTTAACCACTTATCGGCGGTCGACCCGCCGGGAGAAGTGAGAGTTCTCTCTAACTGCCCTCCGGCGGGTACCGGTCAAACGTACGAGACCCCGGGGCCGGGCCGGGCGGGTCAGCCCGCCCGGCGTGCCGCGGCCGCGTCCTGCATGCGCTGCTCGGCGATCCGGTCGGCCGCGGCGGCCGGCGGGATGCCGTCCTCCTTCGCACGTGCGAATATGGCCAGCGTGGTGTCGAAGATCTTCGACGCCTTCGCCTTGCACCGGTCGAAGTCGAAGCCGTGCAGCTCGTCGGCGACCTGGATGACGCCGCCCGCGTTCACCACGTAGTCCGGCGCGTAGAGGATGCCGCGGTCGGCGAGGTCCTTCTCCACGCCCGGGTGGGCGAGCTGGTTGTTGGCCGCGCCGCAGACCACCGTGGCGGTGAGCGCGGGCACCGTGTCGTCGTTCAGGGCCCCGCCGAGCGCGCAGGGGGCGTAGATGTCCAGGCCCTCGGCGCGGATCAGGGTGGCGGTGTCGGCCACGGCCGTGACGCCCGTCGGGTGGGCGGCGAGGATGCGGCCCACGGCCTCCTCGCGCACGTCCGTGATGACGACCTCGGCGCCCTCGGCCCGCAGGTGCTCCACCAGGTGGTGGCCGACCTTGCCGACGCCGGCGATGCCGACCTTGCGGCCCCGCAGCGAGGGGTCGCCCCACAGGTGCTGCGCGGAGGCGCGCATGCCCTGGTAGACGCCGTAGGCGGTCAGGACGGAGGAGTCGCCCGCGCCGCCGTTCTCCGGCGAGCGGCCCGTCGTCCAGCGGCACTCGCGGGCCACGACGTCCATGTCGGCCACGTAGGTGCCGACGTCGCAGGCGGTGACGTACCGGCCGCCGAGCGAGGCGACGAACCGGCCGTAGGCGAGGAGCAGCTCCTCGGTCTTGATCTTCTCCGGGTCACCGATGATCACGGCCTTGCCGCCGCCGTGGTCGAGACCGGCCATGGCGTTCTTGTACGACATCCCCCGGGCGAGGTTCAGCGCGTCGGCGACGGCCTCGGCCTCGTTCGTGTAGGGGTAGAAGCGCGTACCGCCGAGCGCGGGGCCCAGGGCGGTGGAGTGCAGGGCGATGACGGCCTTGAGGCCGCTCGCGCGGTCCTGGCAGAGCACGACCTGCTCATGTCCTCCCTGGTCCGAGTGGAACAGGGTGTGCAGTACATCAGCAGGTGCGCCGGTTACGTCGGTCACTGTGGTGACTCCTGAGTAAGTTGCGGCGGGCGGAGGCGGCCCCCGTGCGGGTGGCGGGGACTGTTGAGCACGAGATTAGAGCCTGGCGGCCCTGCCGGGCGCACCGTGCTCAGGATCACCTCCGAGCGGAGTACACCCGTGCGACGATTTGCATGGATTTACCGTGCGACCGCGCGTGGGCCCGGCAGGTTTTCGCGGCGGCGCGCGGGGGAGGGAGCAGGCGTGCCCAAGGTGACCTCGGTGATCGTCCCGTACGCGACCTATCTGCGCGTGTACGAGCCGCTGGCCGCCTTTCCCGAGCCCGAGCGCAGCCACTGGGCGCGGTACGCCCGTCGCGGCGACCGTCCCTCCTACCAGGACGAACTCCGCCGTGCGCTGGCCGACTTGGCGCCCACGCCGCCCGTGCCCGTGCCGGTGCACGAGAGCGAGGACGCCTTCGTGCTCGACATCGACGGGGTGGTCTGCGTGTGCCCCTGGCGCACCCGGCTGCGCGGCTGGCAGGCCCTGGACGATCTCTCCGGCGAGCTGCCGCCCCCGGTCCTGGACGCGGTCCTGCCGCCCCTCCTGCGCGACCAGGCGGCCCAGGACTACGAGCGCTGGCTGACCGACCACCCGGACGCCCGGCCGTGGATCCGCACGGCGACCTGGCAGGTGCCCATCAACTGGTTCGTCCTGGTCTCCGACGAGGAGCGGGAGTACGACCAGGGCGCCGCCGCGGACAGCCCGCCCGTCCTGCGCTACCGCACCCCGATGGTCCAGGCCCGGCGGCGGGTGGCCCGAGGTCTGCGCGCCCTGCGCGAGGCGATGGACGAGGGGCCGCTGATCGACGGGCTGGTGGACGTCGGGCGGTGGCTCGAGGAGTTCCACCCGCGTTCGCTGGTGGAACTGGACTACGGCGGCCTCGTGCACGCCCTGCCGGCCGGGGCGCTGGAGGAGGACCACTCGGCGGCGGACGTGGCCGAGGGCATCGCCGCGCTGCGCCGGGGCGACGGCACGGCCGCCGGCGAGGCCTACGCCCGGCTCGTGGAGCGGTGGCGTTCCGTACGGGATCTCCGGTCCGCCAACTGACCCCTGACCTCGCCGTCGGCACGTACCGCTCGCGGTTGGTCACGAACTGACGTTTGACGAACCGCCCGATTTGGGGTTTCGTCCTCGCACCGAGTTCCTGAAGCGGGCCGAGCGTTTCCTGAGGCTTCGTCAACAAGGGACGTAGGACCCGATCCGGGCAGACCTCGCAAGTAGGCCAAGCGTGACGGACTGCACGTACGAGGCCCTTGCGCCGCTTGCCCCTCCTCATGCCAAAATAGGACAAGGAGTCCGGGGAGGGCTCCTCCGTCCTGTAGTGCTGCACTATGGGTGGAATCTCAGCATTGCACGCTTTGGGGGGTCTGGTGCCTTCCTGATCACCGCGTGACTGATCGTCACAGCGGTGTGACTGTCCGCTATGGCATGGTCCATCGGCTTCCGTCGCTGATGAACACCTGGAGGGGCAATTCCATCGGTTTGGCCGACGCGGCTGGACAGATGGTGTAGTTGTAGTGCCGAGGACAAGCCGTTCGTCCTATAACCGACTCGACTCGCGTCCGCCATTTCGGGCAACGCGGGTCAAGGTGCAGAATTTAGAGGAAAGAACCGAGAAGGTTCGGTTCTCCCGAGGAGGCCGCTCATGACCGCTCGCACCCCTGATGCCGAGCCGCTGCTGACCCCGGCTGAGGTCGCCACCATGTTCCGCGTCGACCCCAAGACGGTCACGCGGTGGGCGAAGGCCGGCAAGCTCACGTCGATCCGCACGCTCGGCGGGCATCGGCGCTACCGCGAGGCCGAGGTCCGCGCTCTGCTCGCGGGCATCCCGCAGCAGCGCAGCGAGGCCTGAACAACTGAATACCGGTCGAATCGGTCCGTCCCCCAACTGGCCGTGACGTCCGGGCCCACAGCTCCAAGCGACGCGGGGTGCTGCCCCAACAGCCCCCACGCCCACGCCAGTCAGAGCAGCACTACAGGCATATGACAGGGTGCGTCGTCGATCGCGCTGGACTCCGCCGGGTCCAGCGCGATCTTTTTTGTGCCCTCCTGCCGGTCCGCCGGCCTGCCGGTGAGCGGCCTTGTCGGAGTCTGGGGGGCGGGTGAAGCGCGGGCGCCGGATCCCCTTCGGGCGGGAGTCTCGTGAGGGGTGCAATTGCACATATTAAATTGACCGGTTGTAGGAGGGGCGTAAGTACCGCACTTCTCCCGGAACATGCGGTGACTCCCGTCACATACCGCACGGCTTGTTGGCTCGCCGCTCGGTGCGGTAGAGGGACGCGCGGCCCCAGCGGCCGCCGCCGGCACGGGCGTTGGGCGGCCGGGGGTCAGGCGGGTGCGGGGCTCTCGTCCTCCCGGGCCGGCGGCGGCTCGGGTGCGGTGGCCCCCGGGGCGGACTCCATCGCCAGCCGCAGCAGGCGATGGCAGATCGGGCAGTGCCGGGTGAGGTGCCGGTACGACGACGCGGCCGCCAGGTGTGCGCGGAGCAGCGCCCGCGTCTCGTGCCTAGCCGATGCCGCCATACGCCACCTCCGGGGAGCCGTGCAGGGAACGGCCCCTGGTTCCGGAGTACCGGCCGGTTGAGGGAGCGTCAAGACGGCGCGAGAGGCCCGGGGGCCCGTAGATGACGGGGCGTCGGCCAGGTGGCCCGGTTCCGGCGCCAGGGTGCATCCCGGGCCGTCGCCGGTTCGGCGGAGACGACGAGAGGCCCGGATCCGAAGATCCGGGCCTCTCTCACTGCGGTCCTGACGGGATTTGAACCCGCGGCCTCCACCTTGACAGGGTGGCGAGCACTCCAAACTGCTCCACAGGACCAGGTTTCGCTGCGCGATTCTTGCGTTGCGCTGCGAGAAGAGACTGTACAGGAGGGTGAGCCGCGGGTCGAACTCACCCTGCGTGTGCACGTCGTTACGGCACCGCCGCGTCGATCGCCTTCACGATCCGCTTGTCGGAGACGGGGTATGCCGTGCCCAGCGCGTGGGCGAAGTAGCTGACCCTGAGCTCCTCGATCATCCAGCGGATGTCCAGGACCGCCGACGGGACCGGCCGGCCCTGCGGCATCTGCTCCAGGAGCCAGGCGTACTCGTCCTGCATCTCGCGGACCTTCTCCATGCGCGTGGTGTCGCGCTGAACGTTCGTCGGCATCTGCTGCAGACGCCGGTCGGCGGCCACGAGATAGCGCATCAGGTCCGGCAGCCGGCGCAGACCGGCCTCCGTCACGAACCCGGGCTTCACGAGCGCGTCCAGCTGCTTCCGCACGTCCTGGAGGTTCGGCAGCAACGCGGGGCTGCGCACGGCCTTCAGCCGGCGTTCGCAGGCCTGCCAGGCGGCGAGGACCTGCTGCACCTGACCCACCGTGCGGACCGTCGTGTCGACGATCTCGGCACGCACCTTGTCGTACAGCTTCCGGTGGGACTCCTCGTCCCAGGCCGGTCCGCCGAGGTCGCCGATCAGCTTGTCGGCGGCCGCCATGGCGCAGTCGTCGAACAGGGCCTGGATCGAGCCGTGCGGGTTGGCCGACAGGGCCAGCTTCTGCGCGTTCGTCAGCCTCTCCGAGGCGAACTTCGCCGGGTTGACCGGGATGTTGCGCAGGATGAGCCGGCGCGTGCCCTTCCACATGGCCTCCGCCTGCTCGGCCTCGGTGTCGAAGAGGCGTACGGAGACGGTGTCGCCGTCGTCGACCAGCGCCGGGTAGGCCTTCACCGGCTGGCCGGCCCGGCGCGTCTCGAAGACGCGGGTGAGCGTGCCGATCGTCCAGTCGGTGAGGCCCTCGCGCTCCAGGGACTCGCCGCCCTGCCGCTCGGCCGTGGCCGCCGCGGCCTGCGAGAGGGCCTTGCGGGCCTTGGGCTTCAGCCGGAGCTTCAACGCCTCCAGGTCCTTGTCCTCGGCCAGTTTGCGGCGCCGCTCGTCGACGATCCGGAACGTGATCCGCAGGTGGTCGGGGACCTTGGTCCAGTCGAAGTCGTCCGGCTCGAAGGGGACGCCGACCATGAGCCGCAGCTCGCGGGCCATGGTCGTGGTCAGCGGCTCCTGGAGGGGCACCGCCTTGTCCAGGAACGCCTTCGCGTAGTTCGGCGCGGGCACGTAGTTGCGGCGAATGGGCTTGGGCAGGGAGCGGATCAGCTCCGTCACCAGCTCCTCGCGCAGGCCCGGGATCTGCCAGTCGAAGCCCTCGTCCGTCACCTGGTTGAGCACCTGGAGCGGGATGTGGACGGTCACGCCGTCGGCGTCGGCGCCGGGTTCGAACTGGTACGTCACACGGAACTTGAGGTTCCCCTGGCGCCACGCGTCCGGGTAGTCGGCCTTGGTGACCTCGCCCGCCTTCTCGTTGATGAGCATCTCGCGCTCGAAGTCGAGGAAGTCGGGCTGCTCCTGGCGCTTGCGCTTCCACCAGGAGTCGAAGTGCGCGCCGGAGACGACGTGTTCGGGGATGCGCCGGTCGTAGAAGTCGAAGAGCGTCTCGTCGTCGACGAGGATGTCGCGGCGCCGGGCGCGGTGCTCCAGCTCCTCGACCTCGGTGAGCAGGCGGCGGTTGTCCGAGAAGAACTTGTGGTGGGTGCGCCAGTCGCCCTCGACGAGCGCGTTGCGGATGAACAGCTCACGGCTGATCTCCGGGTCGATCCGCCCGTAGTTGACCTTCCGCTGCGCCACGATCGGCACGCCGTACAGCGTGACCTTCTCGTACGCCATCACGGCCGCCTGGTCCTTCTCCCAGTGCGGTTCGCTGTAGGTGCGCTTGACGAGGTGCTGGGCGAGGGGTTCGACCCACTCCGGCTCGATCTTCGCGTTGACCCGGGCCCAGAGGCGGGAGGTCTCGACGAGTTCGGCGGACATCACGAAGCGCGGGGGCTTCTTGAACAGCGCCGAACCCGGGAAGATCGCGAACTTGGCGTTGCGGGCGCCCAGGTACTCGTTCTTCGCGCCCTCCTTCACGTCCTTCATGCCCACGTGGGACAGCAGGCCGGCGAGCAGGGAGAGGTGGACGCGGTCGGCCGGGGCGTCGTCGTCGTTGAGATGGATGCCCATCTGCTTGGCGACCGTGCGCAACTGCGTGTAGATGTCCTGCCATTCACGGATGCGAAGGAAGTTGAGGTACTCCTGCTTGCACATCCGGCGGAAGGAGGACGAACCGCGCTCCTTCTGCTGCTCGCGCAGGTAGCGCCAGAGGTTGAGGTACGCCAGGAAGTCGCTGGTCTCGTCCTTGAAGCGGGCGTGCTGCTGGTCGGCCTGGGCCTGCTTGTCGGCGGGGCGCTCCCGCGGGTCCTGGATGGACAGCGCGGCGGCTATGACCATGACCTCGCGGACGCAGCCGTTCCTGTCGGCCTCCAGGACCATCCGGGCCAGCCGCGGGTCGACGGGCAGCTGGGCGAGCTTGCGGCCGGTGTCGGTGAGCCGCTTGCGGGGGTGCTTCTGCGCCGGGTCGAGAGCGCCCAGCTCCTGCAGGAGCTGCACGCCGTCGCGGATGTTGCGGTGGTCCGGCGGGTCGATGAAGGGGAACTTCTCGATGTCGCCGAGGCCGGCCGCGGTCATCTGCAGGATGACGGAGGCCAGATTCGTCCGGAGGATCTCCGCGTCCGTGAACTCCGGCCGGGCGTTGAAGTCGTCCTCGCTGTACAGCCGGATGCAGATGCCGTCGGACGTGCGGCCGCAACGGCCCTTGCGCTGGTTGGCGCTGGCCTGCGAGACCGGCTCGATCGGCAGGCGCTGCACCTTGGTGCGGTGGCTGTAGCGCGAGATGCGGGCGAAGCCGGGGTCGATGACGTACTTGATGCCCGGGACGGTCAGGGACGTCTCGGCGACGTTCGTGGCCAGCACGATCCTGCGGCCCGTGTGCGGCTGGAAGACGCGGTGCTGCTCCGCGTGCGAGAGCCGGGCGTAGAGCGGCAGGATCTCCGTGAAGCGGTAGTTCTTCTTGGTCAGGGCGTCGGCGGTGTCGCGGATCTCGCGCTCGCCGGAGAGGAACACCAGGATGTCGCCCTGGCCCTCCTTCTGCAGTTCCTCGACGGCGTCGGTGATCGCGGTGATCTGGTCGCGGTCGGCGTCGTCGCCGTCCTCCTCCAGGAGCGGGCGGTAGCGCACCTCGACGGGGTACGTACGGCCGCTGACCTCGATGATCGGGGCGTCGCCGAAGTGCCGTGAGAAGCGCTCCGGGTCGATCGTCGCCGAGGTGATGACGACCTTCAGGTCGGGGCGCTTGGGCAGCAGCTGGGCGAGGTAGCCGAGCAGGAAGTCGATGTTGAGGGACCGTTCGTGGGCCTCGTCGATGATGATCGTGTCGTAGGCGCGCAGCTCGCGGTCGGTCTGGATCTCGGCGAGCAGGATGCCGTCCGTCATCAGCTTGACGCAGGTGGACTCGGGGTCGACCTGGTCGGTGAAGCGCACCTTCCAGCCGACGGTCTCGCCGAGGGGCGTGTTCAGCTCCTCCGCGACGCGCTCGGCGACGGTGCGGGCGGCGATCCTGCGCGGCTGGGTGTGGCCGATCATGCCGCGCACGCCCCGGCCGAGCTCCATGCAGATCTTGGGGATCTGCGTCGTCTTGCCGGAGCCGGTCTCGCCGGCGACGATCACGACCTGGTGGTCGCGGATCGCGGCCGCGATGTCGTCCTTCTTCTGGCTGACCGGCAGCTGCTCGGGATACGTGATCTCCGGCACGCGGGCGCGCCGGGCCGCCAGCCGCTCCTCGCCCTTGGCGATCTCCGCCTCGATCTCGGCGAGGACGGCGGCCCGGGCCTCCGGCTTACGGATCTTGCGCGCGCCTTCGAGCCGCCGCCCGAGCCGGTGCGCGTCGCGCAGGGACAGCTCGGTCAGACGGGGGGCGAGGGCGCCGAGGGCGGGGGCGGGGTGCGTAGACATACGCGGTCCAGGATCTCATCCCGGCGAATTCCGTGGCGAACGCTTTTGCCCCGGCGCCGGCCCCGGGCGCCCGGAACCCCTCCCGGCGGCCTCGGCCGTAGGCTGAAGGCGGCCGGGGTGGGCCGAGCAGGTCGTGCGGCGGGGGGACGGGTTGGGGCGGCAGGAGCGATACCGCTGTCGCCTGCTCTCCTGGGCAGCAGCAGCCAGACGTTGTTGTCCAGGGCCAGCATGGCGAAGCCCGGGCGGCCGGCACGGGGCCCCCATGACGTCCCACCGTTCCAGCAGGCGGACCCGACGCACGACCTCGCCACCTCCTCCGGCCTGATCGACGGCATCCGTCCGCTCTAGTCGAGGAATCCGAGTGCGTTGTCCGGGCGGCACTGGGGGCAGGGTTTGACGCCGTCCGCCAGGGCCCGGCGGGCCTCGTCCCGTTCCAGGCTCCTGGACCGCTTCCCGGCGTTCCAGCAGTCGCCGACGTGCACGTACACCGGGTCGTGGCCGGACAGGCCCCGTTCGAGCAGCCACTGTGGCGCCGGCGGCCGTGCTTCGCGCCCTTGGCGCCGCTCGGCCTCGCGGGTCTCCTCGACCGCGATCCACCGGTCGATCTGGGCCAGGGCCGCCTTGGCCTGCCGGACCACCACACGGCGCGCGAAGCGCAGCAGCTCGAGCCGGGACGGCGGTTCCTCGTTCACATGTTCGATTCTAGGGTCGGGCGACCCACCCGTCACCCCGCCCCCGCGTACGGGCGGCGGCCCGGCCCGTAACGGGCTTCACAGGACATCCACCATGTGGGGCATCGTGGTCACAGACGTCGCTGTGCGACCGTGGACGGACAGTGAGACCGACCGGCACGCTCAGGTGCCGGTCTTTCGGGAAGCCGGGGGTTGCCCCCATCACGGGCACTCGGCCCCGCCATCGTCGCGACGCCCTCCCGGGGAGTGTTTCGCCGTTGGGCTCATCCACCCCCGGAGGGGGGCGTGCCCGCGTGACCATCACCACCACCGTCAACGGCACCTCCGCACGCATCCACGCACGCGGGGAGATCGACTCCCACACCCTCACCCCACTGCGCGCCGCGGTCGCCGCGCTGCCGCCGCAGGTGACCGACCTCCAGTGGGATCTGACCGGCACCGCCTTCATGGACGTGGCCGGCCTCCACCTGCTCTTCAACCCGGCCCTCGGTGACCTGGCGCTCCGCGTCACCGTGACCGGGCTGGGCCGGCAGCCGACCTGGCTGCTGCGCCTCGCCGCCGAGACGAATCCGGTCGTCTTCGACCTCTCCCGCCTGCTGCCCGACGGCTCTTCGGCCTGCTCTGCGGTCTCGTGAACGGTGCAACCCGGTCGGCGCCCACCGGCTGGCGTGGACGACACGAAAGAGCCCCTCTCCGGAATCCCGGAGAGGGGCTCAAGCCCTGGTGAGGGCTGCGGTGGCTGGGGCCGGGGTCGAACCGGCGACCTTCCGCTTTTCAGGCGGACGCTCGTACCAACTGAGCTACCCAGCCACGAGGTTTCACGTGAAACCTCAGCGGTCCTGACGGGATTTGAACCCGCGGCCTCCACCTTGACAGGGTGGCGAGCACTCCAAACTGCTCCACAGGACCAAGCTTTCGTACGACAGTGTCGCACAGGGTGGTGCGTGCCCCCAACGGGATTCGAACCCGTGCTACCGCCTTGAAAGGGCGGCGTCCTAGGCCGCTAGACGATGAGGGCTATCGGCCCGCCTGGGCGCTTCTCAGCGCGTCGGGGACGTGAGAAGCATATGGGATGGCGGGAGCTATCGCCAAAACGGTTTACGGGCGTGGGGTCGCGGACGGGGAGGGGCGGGCCGTTCCCGTGCCCGCTCCCTCCGACCCGGTGGGGCTCGGGGACGGGTTCGCGCCCGGCTGGTTCTCCTCCGGCAGATGGCGGCTCACCTCGGCGGTGGTGAGGCCGAGCCCGCCCAGTTCGATCTCGTCCCAGGCCTGGAGATGGCGCGTCTCCCGGTCGAAGTAGAGGATTGACGCCTCGATGGGGTCGGGGTGCTTGCCCTCGATGGCGCGCAGCCCGCTGCCGCCCGTGGAGCCCTCGATACGGAGCCGGGTGCCGTACGTCAGGACCTTCATCTCGTCGTGGTGCAGGTGCCCGGCCAGGACCAGGGGGACCTCACCGTCGACCTCGCGCGCGGCGGAGGGCTCGTGGGCCACGGCGATGTCCACCGGGGTGCCCGCGGAGCGCTGGTCGCGCAGGGCCGTGGCCAGACGGGCACCGGCCAGCTCCTGCGACTGCTCGGCACCGGTGCGGCGCGAGCGGTCCGGGGTGAACTGCGGGTCGCCCATGCCGGCGAAGCGCAGGCCCTTGATGGTCTCGGCCCGGCCCCCGTCGAGGACGTGGACGTTCTTCAGGCCCTCCAGGTACTCCTGGGTGATCATCGAGTCGTGGTTGCCGCGCACCCAGACGTAGGGCGCGCCGAGGTCCTCGACCGGGTCGAGGAAGCCGTTCTCGGCGGCCGTGCCGTGGTCCATCGTGTCGCCCGAGTCGACGATCACGTCCACCTTGTACTGCTCCACCAGCGAGGCGATGATCTTCCAGCTCGCCGGGTTCAGATGGATGTCGGAGACGTGCAGGACCCGGATCGTGGAGGGATCGGGGGCGTAGGCGGGGAGGGTGGAGGTGGCGTCGTAGAGCCTGGTGACGTTGGTGACCAGACGGGCCAACTCCTTCTGGTAGACGTCGAATTCCGTGACGATGCTGCGCGCGTTGCCGACCAGGGACGGGGCCGAGGTGAGCAGGCCGGAGAACCGGGGCTCCAGCACGGAGTCGGGGCGCCAGGTGGCGTACGCCGTGCCGCCCGAGGCGGCGAGCAGGGTGAGGGCGAGGCCGCCGGCGGCCAGAGCGCGCCGCGGCCGGCGGTAGACGGCGAGGCCGAGCGCGGTGGCTCCGGTGACGACGGCGACCCCGGACCGTAGGGCCAGGTCGAGGGTGCCGCGGCCGATGTCCTCGGTGACCTCGTCCTGGAGGCCGGAGAGGCGCTCGGGGTGGTCGACCAGGGCCCGGGAGCGGTCCGGGTCGAGCTGGTCGACGTTCACGTCCAGGCGGAACGGCGCGCTGTGGCTGTCCAGCTGCAGGGCGCCCAGCGGTGAGATGTTGATCTTCGTGCCGCCCGTGAAGGACGGCCGCAGGGTCATGGTGGTGTCCATGGGACCGACCGGGACCCGTACGTTGCCCACGACCAGCAGGCCGAGCCAGGCGCCGGCGAGCACCACCGTCACCAGCCCCAGCGCCCGGGCCCAGGGGTGCGGCTGAGGCACGAGGGCGATCGTGGCGGGCGCCTGGCGGGCGCGGTAGCGGCGGGCCAGGGCGTGCGGGACGGTGCGGACGGGCTTCAGGACACGCAGGACTGCGGCGGGGACGCGGGCCATTGATCCCGTATGCCCAAGTCGGCAGCCGGGTATGCGGCGCCGGGAGGCTCTCGCGGACCGGGGTCGTGGCGGACAATGGGCCTGTGCTGGAGATGACGCGCGAGGAGTTCGAGGAGCTGGTCGCCGAGGCGCTCGACCGGATCCCGCCGGAGCTGACCCGACTGATGGACAACGTCGCGGTGTTCGTCGAGGACGAACCGCCCGCGGACGATCCGGAGCTGCTCGGGCTCTACGAGGGGACTCCGCTGACCGACCGCGGCGAGTGGTACGCCGGTGTGCTGCCGGACCGGATCACGATCTACCGCAATCCCACCCTGCGGATGTGCGCGTCGCGCGAGGACGTGGTCGCCGAGACGGAGGTCACCGTGGTGCACGAGATCGCGCACCACTTCGGCATCGACGACGAGCGCCTTCACGCCCTGGGCTACGGCTGACCGGGTTGTGAATACGGGGCGCGTGTCCTCTTGTGGGCGGCGGGAGTTGGAGGTGTTGACTCCCTCACCCTTCCCGGAGGTGGCCCCGTGCGCCCCTTGTACGTACCCGTCCGCCTGGCCGCCACGGTCGTGGCCGTCGCCGCCGCCGCGGGCTGCATGAGCGTCGGCGACGACGGCGCGGGCGGGAGCGTCGAGCCGTCGCGTTCCGCCGGGCACCACGCCGGTGAGGGGCCCGGAGGCGGCGCGGGGCTCTCGGGCGGCTCCGGGCCCGGGGCCGTGTCGGCCGACGGCAAGCGGGGGCACGGCAAGGGCAAGAAGCGCGGCAAGGGCAAGGGCAAGGGCAAGGACGGCGAGGCGAAGGAGTCGGCGTCCCCCGCCACCTCGCCGTCCGCCCGGGCGAGCGCGTCCGCACCCGGGCGGGACAAGCCGGGCAGGCCGTCCCGGCCCACGGCCAAGCCGCCCGCCCCGCCCGAGCCCACCCGCACGGCCGAGCCGGACCCCACGCCGACACCCCCCGAGCCGACGACGAGCCCGGAGCCCACGCCCGAGCCCTCGTCCTCGGCGCACGAGCCGCCCGGACCGCAGCTGGCCCAGCGGGAACCGGCCCCCGAGGCGGGGGTACCGGTGTAGGCCGGGGCGCGGGGGTGTCCCGCGGGTCCCGGGCGGGCCGGGGAACAATCCGCGGGGGACGCTGGTTGAGGCACTACGGAAGGGCCCGGCGGTCTGCGGACGAGGGCGCCTTCCCGCTGTCACCCGCTCGGTCCGGTTTGCGTCAAGGGACCCGGACTGCGTATGGTGGCAGATCGTTTGATCCCATCTTGCCCGGCGCCACCGCAGAGCGCGCCGTGTGGCGCGTACTCTCCCTTGCCGTGGTGGACCGCATTGAGGCGGTCGTATTGCGAATCGCGAATCACGGAGTTGACGGGCGCGTGCCGACTTGAGACTCCGGAAGGTTTCGCATTCGCATGTCCATCGCCAGTACTGATCACGTCGTCGTGCCCGAGAACGAGGCAGTCGAGGACGCCCCCGAGACCACCTTCGCTGACCTCGGTCTGCCCGAGGGTGTCGTGCGCAAGCTCGCGCAGAACGGCGTGACCACCCCCTTCCCGATCCAGGCCGCGACCATCCCGGACGCCCTGGCCGGCAAGGACATCCTCGGCCGCGGCCGCACCGGCTCCGGCAAGACCCTCTCCTTCGGTCTGCCGACCCTGGCGCGTCTCGCCGGCGGCCGCACCGAGAAGCACAAGCCCCGCGCGGTCATCCTCACCCCGACCCGCGAGCTCGCGATGCAGGTCGCGGACGCCCTCCAGCCGTACGGCGACGTCGTCGGCCTGAAGATGAAGGTCGTCTGCGGCGGTACGTCGATGGGCAACCAGATCTACGCCCTGGAGCGCGGCGTCGACGTCCTCGTCGCCACCCCGGGCCGGCTGCGCGACATCATCAACCGTGGCGCCTGCTCCCTGGAGAACGTCGAGGTCGCCGTCCTCGACGAGGCCGACCAGATGTCCGACCTGGGCTTCCTGCCCGAGGTCACCGAGCTGCTCGACCAGGTCCCGGCCGGCGGCCAGCGCATGCTGTTCTCGGCCACGATGGAGAACGAGATCTCCACGCTGGTCAAGCGCTACCTCAGCAACCCGGTCACGCACGAGGTCGACAGCGCCCAGGGCAACGTCACGACCATGTCGCACCACATCCTCATCGTGAAGCCCAAGGACAAGGCGCCGGTCACCGCCGCGATCGCCTCCCGCAAGGGCCGCACGATCATCTTCGTCCGCACCCAGCTGGGCGCCGACCGCATCGCCGAGCAGCTGTGTGACGCCGGTGTGAAGGCCGACGCGCTGCACGGCGGTATGACGCAGGGCGCGCGCACCCGCGTGCTGGAGGACTTCAAGAAGGGCTACGTCAACGCGCTCGTCGCGACCGACGTCGCCGCCCGCGGCATCCACGTCGACGGCATCGACCTGGTGCTGAACGTGGACCCGGCCGGGGACCACAAGGACTACCTGCACCGGTCCGGCCGTACCGCGCGTGCGGGCCGCTCCGGCACCGTCGTGTCGCTGTCCCTGCCGCACCAGCGGCGTCAGATCTTCCGGCTGATGGAGGACGCGGGCGTCGACGCCTCGCGCCACATCATCCAGGGCGCCGGCGCCTTCGACCCCGAGGTCGCCGAGATCACCGGGGCCCGGTCGATGGCCGAGGTCCAGGCCGAGTCCTTGGGCAACGCGGCGCAGCAGGCCGAGCGTGAGGTCGCCCAGCTCACCAAGGAGCTGGAGCGCGCCCAGCGGCGTGCGAACGAGCTGCGCGAGGAGGCCGACCGGCTGCTGGCCCGGGTCGCGCGTGAGCGCGGCGAGGAGCCCGTGGCCGCCGTGGCCGCCGCGGACGCCGAGGCCGGGGACGCCACGGTCGCCGTCGAGGTGTCGGTGCCGGAGCAGCCCACCGCCAAGGACGTCGAGCGCGAGGACCGCGCCGAGGCCCCCGCGCCCTACGAGCGCCGGGAGCGGCGCGAGGAGCGCGGCGGGGCCGGGCGCGACCGGTACGCCGACCGGGACCGGTCCTTCGACCGTGACCGCGGTGGCCGCTCCTTCGACCGTCGTGACGACCGTGGTGGCCGTTCCTTCGAGCGTCGTGACGACCGCGGCGGCTTCAACCGCGACCGCGACCGTGACCGCGGTGGCCGTTCCTTCGACCGCCGGGACGACCGTGGCGGCCGTTCCTTCGAGCGTCGTGACGACCGCGGCGGTGACCGGGGCGAGCGCGGCGGCGGCTTCCGCCGTGACGACCGCGGTGGCCGTCCCTTCGAGCGCCGTGACGACCGCGGTGGCCGTTCGTTCGAGCGTCGTGACGACCGCGGCGGCTTCAACCGCGGCGGTGACCGGGGTGAACGCGGCGGCTTCCGCCGGGACGAGCGCGGCGGGCACCGGGGCAGCGACCGTCCCTTCAACCGCGACCGTCGTGACGACCGTCCGGGCTTCCGCTCCGGCGGCCACGACCGCCCCGGGAGCGACCGTCCGGGCCACGACCGTCCGTACGGCCGGCGTGACGACCACCGCGGCGGCGGTTCCTTCGGCCGCCGTGAGGACAAGCCGCGCTGGAAGCGCAACGGCTGACGCACACGCGTGACGAGCGCCGTGGTTCCGTCCCCCAGGGGCGGGGCCGCGGCGCTTCGCCGTCCGGTGGGTCAACACGCCCGGGACGGGCGACGCGTGGGACCCATCGGCCCTGTTCGTCCCTCCGGAAAGGCCCCGAGCCGGATACCCGATCGGAGACGCGGCGTCGTCCGGCTATGCTCGTGGGGGCAACATCGCCTGGGCCCTTAGCTCAATTGGCAGAGCAGTGGACTTTTAATCCATTGGTTGTGGGTTCGAGTCCCACAGGGCCTACCGCAGGCAGCCGGAGCAGACGGCCTCCGGCCGCTCGAAGAAGCGCCCCGACCGGGAAGACCGGTCGGGGCGCTTTCTCGTCCAGCGGGGCGGGGCCGGTCAGCTCGTGGCGAGCATGCCCGAGCGCAGCCGGGCCACCGTGCGGGAGATCAGCCGGGAGACGTGCATCTGGGAGATGCCGAGGCGGGCGCCGATCTCGGCCTGGGTCAGCTCCTCCACGAAGCGCAGGTGCAGGATCAGCCGCTGGCGCTCGTCCAGTTCGGCGACGAGCGGGGCCAGCGTGTGGAAGTCCTCGACGAGTTCGAGAGCCGGGTCGTCCTCGCCGATGAACGCCGACAGCGTCGCATCGCCCTCGTCGCCCTCGCCGGTGATCGCCGCGTCGAGGGAGGAGGACGTGTAGCCGTTGGCCGCGATCTGCGCCTCGACGACCTCTTCCTCCGACAGGTTCATCAGCGCGGCCAGCTCGGACACCCTCGGGGCGCGGCCGAGACGCGAGGCCAGTTCCTCGGTGGCCTTGGCGAGTTCCGTACGGGCCTCCTGCAGCCGGCGCGGCACGTGCACGGCCCAGGAGGTGTCGCGGAAGAACCGCTTGATCTCCCCGATGATGTACGGCACCGCGAAGCTCGTGAACTGCACCTCGCGGGAGACCTCGAAGCGGTCGATGGCCTTGATCAGCCCGATGACGCCGACCTGGACGACGTCCTCCATCGACTGGCCGTTCGCCCGGAAGCGGCGGGCCGCGAACCGCACCAGCGACATGTTCATCTCGATGAGCGTGTTGCGCGCGTACTGGTACTCGGGCGTGCCCTCCTCCAGTACCGCGAGGCGGTCGAGGAACTGGCCCGTCAGCTCGCGCGCGTCCTGCGGGGCGAGCTTCTGCGGTTCGGCGATCCGGGGCAGCTCCGCACCGGTCTCGGTGGCGGAATCCGTCGTCGTGCCGATGCGCATGGTCGCGGTCACGGGCCCTCCCTCGTAGTCCGGCCCGCTCCGGTCCCCCGACAGGCCACCTTCAGCGCCGCTACCCACAGTCTCCCCTCCCATGCCCCCCGGGTGTCCCGCCGAGACGTTGACCACAGTCGACGCAGGCCGGGGCGGTGCCGGGGTAACCGGACATGTGCTGCGACCGTACGGGCCGACCGGACGGGCAGGAGGGTGGGGACGGTGAGGGGCGCGGAAAGGGACCGAGGGACATCCGGAGCGGACAGTTGTCGTTTGACAACTATAGTTGGCGGACAACAACCTAGCCGTGCCGAACGTGCCGGGGGAGCGAACCGGAAGAATCGATCCCGGGCCGCGGCGGGCAGGTCAGGCAGTCCGGGATCCGGACGAGCGGGAATCGTCGGAGTCGTCGTGTATCTGGGCCGCCGCCGCTTCGCAGAACGCCTCCAGTCCTCGCACCAGTGCGCCCCGCTCGGCGGCGGGCATCTGGTCCAGCACCGTGCGCAGTGCCTGCTCCCGGCGCCGGCGCAGGTCGGCGAGGAAGGCACGGCCGCGCCCGCTGAGGTGCAGCCGCACCTCGCGCCGGTCCGGGGCGCTGACCTCGCGCTCGACGAAGCCGGCCGCCTGCAGCCGGTCGCAGAGCCGGCTGGTCGAGGGCGGTGTGGAGGCGAGGGAATCGGCGAGGGTGCGCAGGTTGATGCCGTCGTGGTGTTCGAGGATGAACAGCACGCGCAGCTGCGAGGCCGAGGCCGGCGCGGTCGAGGCCCGGCCCCACAGGACCTCCAGCAACTCCGCGGCCGTCGAGGTCACACGGGCGACCTCGGCAGGCTCAGGACGGGGTCGGAGGGAAGTCACAGTCACACTCTCGCAGGCACCGGGGTGGCCGTCAGCGTACTAGGCGCGCCGGGAGCCGCGGGGTGACGGCCAGGCAGCTGCCCGTGTCCGCTGCCGGGGCCGGGGCCGGTAATCGTCGACTTACTGAACAGAGACAGGTGTTCCGACATCGTGAGTGCGATCGACAACAGATTCGTCGCCGCCGAGCGCGCCCTGCGCACGGCGGCACCCCATCAACTGCTGGACGCGGTCCGTCGTGTACTGACCGATCAGTACGCGGCGGACTCCGTCGAGCTGTTCCTGGCCGACTACGGCATGTCGGTGCTCCAGCCCGTGTCCGTGCTGCCGCACACCCTGGAGCCGGTGCCCGTGCACAACAGCCCGGCGGGCCGGGCCTTCGGCGCGCAGGAACCGTACCTGGAGAGCGTCGCGGGCGGATCGGTCCGCGCGCATCTGCCGGTCAGCGTGCGGGGCGACCGGCTCGGGGTGCTGACGGTGACCCTGCCCGGCACCGAACACGCCGAGGACTGCGTGGGCGAACTGGCCGAGGTCGCCGAGGTGCTCGCGCACGAGGTCGTCGTGGCCGAGCGGGACACCGACCTCTACCTCCAGGCGCGCCGCCGGGACCGGCTCACGCTGGCCGCCGAGATGCAGTGGCAGCTGCTGCCCGCCCGCTCCTGCGCCCGTCCCGAGTACGAACTGGGCGCGCAGCTGGAACCGGCGTACGCCATCTTCGGGGACAACTTCGACTGGTCCGCCTCGGCCGACCGGCTCAGCCTGTACGTGACCAACGGCATGGGCGAGGGCATCGAGGCGTCCCTGCTGACCAGCCTGGCCATCAGCGCCCTGCGCAACGCGCGCCGCGCCGGCCTGGCCATCGACGACCAGGCGGCGCTGGCGGACCAGGCGGTGTACGCGCACTACCGGGGCCGCTGCTACCTCTCCGTGCTGATGCTCGACATCGAGCTGGCCACGGGGCGTGCCCGGGCGGTGGACGCGGGCTCCCCGCAGTTGCTGCGGCTGCGCCGGGGCACGGTGGAACGGGTCGCCTTCGAGGCCCAGCTGCCGCTCGGCATGTTCGAGGAGACGGACTACGTCGTGCAGGAGTTCGCCGTGGAGCCCGGTGACCGGCTGGTGTTCGTCAGCGACGGCGTCTACGACGTCGCCTCCCCCGGCGGCGAGGCCTACGGCGACGCCGCCCTGGCCCGGGCGATCCAGTCGACCCGGCTGCTGCCGGCCACCGAGGTGCCCCGGGCCCTCCTGCGCGAGCTGTCCGGCCACCGCGGCCGGCCCGTCCCGGACGACGACGCCCTCGTGGTGTGTCTGGACTGGCGTGGCCGGTGAGGGATGGGGGAAGGCGCCGGTCAGGGACGTCGGTGTACGACTGTTTGGTGGTGCCGACCGTCGGCACTAATGTTTGTCATAGGGCAAGTAATGAGTGAGGGCGCCGTGATGGACCTCGGTTCGGCCCGTGCGAGGGAGCGATGCAAGTGACGGTGTCGGAAGCACATGCCGGGCAGGGGCCGGCCGCGCACGAGGTGAGCGCCTTCCTCGAGCGGCGGCGGGAGCAGATCGCCCAGCGGTGGGCGGACGCCGCGCTGTTCCGCACCGTCTTCACGGTCTCACGCGACGAGGCGGTCGAGGCGGGCCGGGCCGTACTCGCCGCCCTCGCGGCCGTCGCCGCCTCCGAGCGGCTGGACGACATCCGCGCGCCCGGATTCGAGGCGGTGCGCGACCAGTTGGGCCGCATGGCCGCCTCCCGCGCCCGTACGGGCACCGACCCGGACGGCGTCGCCGACGAGGTGGCCGCGCTGCGGCTCCCGGTGGTGGACCTGCTGCGCGCCGAGTTCGAGGACCCCGGCTCCCCGGACGCGCAGGAGTGCGTGGTGGCGCTCACCGTGCTCATGGGCACGCTGCGGCTGGTCGTGATGGAGACCACGCTCAGCGCGGGTGAGGCGCTGATCGCCCGGCAGCGCGAGCAGTTGCACGAGGTGGCCACCCCCGTGATCAAGCTGTGGGACAGCACGGTCGCCGTCCCGCTCATCGGCACGCTCGACAGCGCGCGCAGCCAGGTGGTCATGGAGAGCCTGCTGAACGCGATCGTCGCCGAGCGCGCCCGGTACGCCATCCTGGACATCACCGGTGTGCCCACGGTCGACTCGCTGGTCGCCCAGCACCTGATGAAGACGGTCGCGGCGGCCCGGCTGATGGGCGCCGAGTGCATCGTCTCGGGCATCCGGCCCGCCATCGCGCAGACGATCGTCCACCTGGGCATCGACCTCGGCACGGTGATCACCCGCGCGAGCCTGGCGGACGCGCTGGCCTACGCGCTCAGCCGGCAGGGCGTGGAGATCGCGCCGCTGCGGGCGGCCGACCCGGCGGACGCGGGCGCGCGGTGACGCTGCCCGCGGGGGACGGGTCCCCGCTGTCCGCGCCGGTGCACGGTCACGCCTTCACCGTGCCGGTGCTCCGGCTGGGCGACGTCCTGCTGGTCACGCTCCAGGGCGAGTTGCACGACGCCATGGCCGAGCAGTTGCAGCACGACGTCGCGGCCCGGATCGCCGGATCCCGAGTGACCGGGGTCGTCATCGACATCTCCGGCGTGGAGATCGTCGACTCGTTCCTGGGCCGGGTCCTCGCCGAGATCGCCGCCGCGGCGAAACTGCTCGCGGCGCGCACGGTCCTGGCCGGGATGCGCCCGGCCGTGGCGATCACCCTCGTCGAACTCGGCCTCACACTGCCGGGGTTGAGGACCGCCCTGGACGTCGAGCGCGCCATGGAGCTGCTCGCCGCCGACCCGCGCGACGGAGGGGGGAGTCCTTGATGCAGGCTTCCCGCCACGCCGCCCCGGCCACCCTGCCGATCGGCTCGGACGCCGATCTGGCCTGGGTGCGGCAGCAGGTCCGGCAGACGGCCGCCGAGCTGGGCTTCGGTCTGGTGCAGCAGACCAAACTGGTCACCGCGGCCAGTGAACTGGCCCGCAACACCCTCGTCCACGGCGGTGGCGGCCATGTGGAGATGACCCCGCTGGTCACCGGGCCGGCGCAGGGGCTGCGGCTGGCCTTCGTCGACACCGGGCCGGGCATCCGCGACCTGGACCTGGCGATGACCGACGGCTACACCAGCGGCGGCGGGCTGGGCCTGGGCATGAGCGGGGCCAAGCGGCTCGTGCACGAGTTCCGGGTGGACAGCCGGCCGGGTGAGGGAACCACCGTCACCGTCACGGCCTGGGCCACGGCCGTGCCGCCCTCCCGGCCGGAGCCCTGATGAGCAGGGTCTGGGACGTGCCCGTGGACGACTCGACCCGGGTGCGGGACGTCCGGGTCGCCGCCGAGGAGGCCAGCGCGTGCGCCGGACTGCCGGCGAACCGCACGGCGTCCGCCGCGCTGGTGGCGACGGAACTGGCGACCAACCTGCTGCGGCACGCCGAGGGCGGCCACGTGCTCATCGGCCTCGTCGAGCGGACGGACGGCGGCGGTCCGCGCACCTGTGTGCAGCTCCTCTCGCTGGACCACGGGCCCGGCATCCCGGACGTGGCCGCCGCGATGCGCGACGGTTACTCCACGACCGTCGCGGCCTCCCTGGGCGCGGGGCTCGGCACCTGCCGCCGGGTCGCGAACGACTTCGACCTGCACAGCGCCGTCGGCCGGGGCACCGTCGTGCTGGCCCGGATCGACCACGAGATCGCCGTCCGCCACCCGGGGACGTCCGCGCCGCCCCCGCGCGCCGGCGGTGTCAACGTCCCCCTGGGCCGGGCGGCCCACTCCGGCGACGCCTGGGCCCGTGTCCGCGCCGGGGACCGGCTGACCCTGCTGCTCGCCGACGGGCTCGGGCACGGGGAGAAGGCCGCCGAGGCCTCCACCGCGGCGGTGACCGCGCTGCGCGGCCTGGCCGAGCTGCCGCCGCCGGAGATCCTGCGGCGTCTGGGCCCGGCTCTGCGCCCCACCCGGGGGGCGGCCGTCGCCGTGGCGCAGGCCGATCTGTCCACGGGACGGCTGGACTTCGCCGGGATCGGCAACGTCGGCGCCCGGCTGCGCACCGGCGGGGAGTGGCGGCCGCTGCTGTCCCGGCCCGGCATCGTGGGGGCCCAGGCACCGGCCGACGTCCCCGTGCAGAGCGGGCCGTGGCACGACGACAGCCTGCTGGTGCTGCACAGCGACGGTCTGCCCAGCCGCTGGAGCACGCCCGAGGACGTGCTCCTGACCTGCGACCCGGCGGTGGTCGCCGCGGTGGTGCTGCGCGACTCGGGCAGTGCGGCCCGCCCGGTGCGCGACGACACGTGTGTGGCGGTGCTGAAGGGGGGCTCGCCCGGGGCTTGACGGCCGGGCGGGGGCGTGCGGACCGGGCGGGGGCGTGAGGCCGGGCCGGGGCGAGGGGACCGGCCGGTCCCTCGGATCCCTCACGGGCCGGCGGGTGGCTCGCCGGCTCGGGGCGGCGCGTGGTCCTGGGCGGCCAGGAAGGCGCGCAACCCCCTTCTCAGTGCCTCCCGTTCGGCAGGCCGCATCGCGGCCACGGCGACGGTGAGGGCGTGGGTGCGGCGACCGGCGACGTCGCTCAGGACGTTGCGGCCGTGCGTGGTGAGCCGGAGCTGGACCTCGCGGCGGGTGTCCGGGTGCGGGGCCCGTTCCAGCAGGCCGGCCGCCGCGAGCCGGTCGCAGAGGCGGCTGGCGGTGGGCAGGCCGATGTCCAGCCGCTCCGCCAGGGCGGTGAGGTTGAGTCCGGGTGCCCTCTGCACCGTGCGCAGCGCCCGCAACTGATGCGGGGACAGCCGCAGGGACGCCTCCTGGGCCGCGACCGTCCACAGGACCGCCAGGCTGTCCACCGCGTCGGCGATCTGCGAGGCGACGGCTTCCGGGCCCTCGCCCGGCCCCCTGGCCCGGTGGTCACCGGGCCCGCCGAATCCGGTCACAAAACGGTCACTTTCCATAAGCTCCGGGTGCTGTGGAGGTCGCCCTCTTGCAAAGGCTGTACCCGAAGAGCCGAGCGGCAAGCAGACCGTTGCACGGCCGTCACCGGCCTGACGGCGGCTCAGCCCGCGCCGGGTTCCGCCGGTGCGGCCGGCGGCGGGGGGGTGCCGTCCCCGTCCGGCCGGGTGACCGCGTAAGACTTGGCCACGTCCCACTCAGCCCGGCCAGCCCGTCCAGTCCCATCCAGGCCCATCCAGTCCCGCTTTTCCGACCAGCCGCGGAGCGTCGATGCCTCACCCGTACGTCCTGCTGTCCGCCGCCGTCTCCCTCGACGGCTACCTGGACGACACCGGACCCGAACGCCTGTTCCTGTCGAGCCCGGCCGACTTCGACCGCGTCGACGAGGTGCGCGCGTCCGTCGACGCGATCCTGGTCGGCGCGGGCACGATCCGGGCCGACAACCCCCGCCTCCTGGTCAACTCCCCGGAGCGCCGCGCCGCCCGCACCGCCGCGGGCCGGCCCGAGTACCCCCTCAAGGTCACCGTCAGCGGCACCGGCGACCTCGACCCGGAGGCCCACTTCTGGCACACCGGCGGCGAGAAGGTCCTCTACACCACCGACGAGGGCGCCGGGCGCGCCCGCGCCCTCGGCCTCGCCACCGACGTCGTCCCGCTGGGCGCGGCCCTCGACTGGCGCCGGCTCCTCACCCACCTGCACGACGTGCGGGGCGTGCGGCGGCTGATGGTCGAGGGCGGCGGCCTGATCCACACCCAGCTGCTCACCCAGGGGCTCGCCGACGAGATCCAGCTGGTCCTCGCCCCGCTCTTCGTGGGTGACCCCGACGCGCCCCGCCTCTTCGGCCCCGGCGGCTACCCGCCGGGCCGGCTGCGGCTGGTCGACAGCCGCCGGATCGAGGACGTCGTCCTGATGCGCTACGAACCGACCGCCCCCGGCACCGGGCCGCTCCCGGTCGCCGCCGACCACCGCTGGCTGGCCGCCGCCTGCGAGCTCGCGGAGCACTGCCCGCCCTCCGCGACCGCGTTCAGCGTCGGGGCGGTGGTGGTCGCGGCCGACGGCACCGAACTGGCCCGCGGCCACTCCCGCGAGGGCGGCGACCCGGTGGTTCACGCCGAGGAGGCGGCCCTGGCCAAGCTCGATCCGGCCGACCCCAGGCTCGCCGGGGCGACCGTCTACAGCAGCCTCGAACCCTGCGCCCGCCGTGCCTCCCGCCCGGCGCCCTGCGCCCGGCTGATCCTCGACGCGGGTGTGCGGCGGGTCGTCACGGCCTGGCGCGAGCCGGACACCTTCGTATCCGGGGCCGACGGCAGCGGTGTCCTGGCCGCCGGGGGAGCGCAGGTCGTCCTCCTGCCCGAGCACGAGGAGCGGGCCAAGGCCCCGAACCGGCACCTGCTGCCCTGAGCGCGGCGCTCCGGGCCGGGGTGTGCCGGGGCCGGTGCCGGGGGCGCCGGACCGGGGTGTGCGCGAGACGTCCCGCGGATGGCGTACACTGGTGAACACAACGACGCGGGGTGGAGCAGCTCGGTAGCTCGCTGGGCTCATAACCCAGAGGTCGCAGGTTCAAATCCTGTCCCCGCTACTGAAGGCCGAGGGCCGGAATCCGAAAGGGTTCCGGCCCTCGGTGCGTTTCCCTCCGGTCGTCGACCGGCCGTCACACACGGTGAGTGAACCGCCCCGCTGCGCATAACAACTGACACACCGTCAAGTCCCGTGCGGTGTCCGGGAGGCGGTCAACTCGCCCGATTCACCCCGGTCGTGGCAGGTTGGTCCGCGCGAAAAAGGTTAATGATCAAGCGGAAGCGCTGGAATACGCACCGCGCCATCCATTAACGTTCGATAACGCAGCGCGGTCGTCCCAGCCGTCACAGAAGGCGGCTCCGTGCGCACGCGCCGAATCCCGCAAGGGAACCGGGGAACCACCACTTGGGGTGAATCGAGCGGATGCCGCCGTGGCAGCACGGCAGGTATACGCGCGTAGGAGACCTTCCTGCTCCGAACCCGTCAGCTAACCCGGTAGGCGAGAAGGAAGGAAAGGAGCACGCCCACGTGGCGTCCAACCGGCCTGCCCCCGCTGCCCCGTTCGCGGCGGACCAGCGCGACCCCGAGACCTTCGGCTTCGGCCGTCAGCGCACCGACGAGGGCCCGTTCCAGGAGTGGAACCCCACCGCGGAGTCCATCCGCCCCGTCCGTGGCCGGCACCGCGTCTCCAAGCAGCGCGGCGGAGGACTCGCCCGCAGCTCCACCGTCCTCGGCGTCGGTGTCATAGCCGCCGTCGGCGCGGGCGGCATGGCCAGCGCCCAGACCGGCAAGCCGCCGGTGTCGATCTCCGTCCCGGACCTTCCCTCGGTGGGTTCCCTCCTCTCGGACGACGACACCCCCGAAGGCTCCGCCACCCCGCTCAGCAGCCTGGGCACCACGACCGCCGAGGCCGAGCCGGGCGCCGACGGCGCCGGTGAGGCCCTGCGCGCCCGGATCATGGCCCAGGTCGAGCACCAGCAGGACCAGATCGACACCAAGGCCGCCCAGGAGGCCGCGGCCGCCGCCGAGAAGGCGGCCCAGGAGGCCGTCGCCAAGGCCGAGAAGGAGGCCAAGGCCAAGGCCGCCGAGGCGAAGAAGAAGGCGGAGGAGGCGGCCGAGAAGAAGGCCGAGGCCGAGCGGCTCGCCGCCCTCGCCAAGCAGTACACGCTGCCGACCTCCTCGTACACCCTCACCTCCAGCTTCGGCCAGGCCGGCGCCTACTGGTCCTCCGGCTACCACACCGGTCTCGACTTCGCCGCCCCCACGGGCACACCGATCAAGGCGGTCCACAGCGGCACCATCACCGAGGCCGGCTGGAACGGCTCCTACGGCTACAAGACCGTCCTCACCCTCGACGACGGCACCGAGATCTGGTACGCGCACCAGTCGTCGATCGGCGTCAGCGTCGGCCAGAAGGTCGGCACCGGCGACGTCATCGGCCGTGTCGGCGCCACCGGCAACGTCACCGGCGCCCACCTCCACCTCGAAGTCCACACCGGCGGTTCCGCGAGCGGCATCGACCCCATGGCGTGGCTGCGGGGCAAGGGACTCAACCCGTAGACGCACCGCGCCCGTCGAAGCACCGGCAGCCCTGACGACGACCCCCCGGCGTCAGGGCTGCCGGTCTTCGCCGGCCGGGGTGTTCGCCCGGGGTCGTGCGCAGCTTGCGGAATGGGCCGTTCCGCGCGGTCGTTGACCCAGGGTATGACTGCTACGACGAATCTGCGCAAGCTCGGCTCCTCCGACCTCGAGGTCTTCCCGCTCGCCCTCGGCGGCAACGTCTTCGGCTGGACCGCCGACGAGGACCGTTCCTTCGCCGTCCTCGACGCCTACACCGCGGCCGGCGGCAACTTCGTCGACACCGCCGACGTCTACTCGGCGTGGGCCGAGGGCAACCGGGGCGGGGAGTCCGAGACCATCCTCGGCAGGTGGCTCCGGGCGCGCGGCAACCGCTCCGAGGTCGTCGTCGCCACCAAGGTGAGCCAGCACCTCGACTTCCAGGGGCTGTCCGCCGCCACCATCAAGGCCGCCGCCGACGCCTCCCTGCGCCGGCTGGGTACCGACCACATCGATCTGTACTACACCCACTACGACCGGCCCGAGGTGCCCGTCGAGGAGATCATCGGCGCCCTCGACGAGCTCGTCAAGGCAGGCAAGGTGCGGCACATCGCCGCCTCCAACATCTCCGCGGAGCGGCTGCGGGAGTCCCTGGAGTTCTCCGACCGCGAGGGACTGGCCCGCTACGTGGCCCTCCAGCCCCACTACAACCTGGTCTCCCGCGACACCTACGAGGGCGGGCTCCAGGACTTCGCCGAGCGCAGCGGCCTCGCGGCCGTGCCCTACTACGCGCTCGCGTCCGGCTTCCTCACGGGCAAGTACCGCCCCGGTACGACCGTCGAGAGCGCGCGGGCCGGGGGCGCGGCCAGGCACCTGGAGACGGAGCGCGGGCGCCGGGTGCTCGACGCGCTCGACGAGATCGCCGCGGCGCACGAGGTGCCGGTGGCGACGGTGGCCCTGGCCTGGCTCGCCGCCCGCCCGACCGTGGTCGCGCCGATCGCCTCCGCGCGGACGGTGGAGCAGCTGCCGGCGCTGGTGGGGGTGGCGCAGCTGACCCTGACGGACGCGGAGACCGCCCGGCTCGACGAGGCCTCCGCCTGACGGGACGCGGGGGAGCGGCGGCGCGGCTCAGGAGCGGTAGGGGTTGTACGGGCTGTACGCCGGGTGGGGAGCCGGCTGGTGGACCTGGCCGTACGCGCCGTGCACCCCGTGCACCGGCCAGGGCTGCACCATGGCCGGAGGCGGCGGGGAGGTGATCCGGGCCGCGTGGACCAGGGCCGGGCGGGCCGCCTCCCGGCGCCGCCACAGCTCGCCGAGCAGTTCCAGCTCGCGGACCGTGAAGCCGGCGCCGGCCCGGCCGCGGCGGGCCCGGTGGCGGAGGAACGCGAGGGACGTCGCGTATGCCTCGTACCGCGCCACCTCGCGCGCCGCGCCCCTGCCCGCATGGCGCCGGGCGTGGGCGCGGGCGATCCGCCGGGCCCGCATCGAGCCCAGGGCGTACGGCTCCGCCGGGTCCAGCCAGCCGGCCACCGCGTACGCGGGCAGCTCCTCGCGCACGGTCCGCAGCTCCCGCTGCCGGGTCCAGATCACCAGCCACGTCAGCAGACCGAAGATCGGCACCATGAACGCCGCGTACACGGCGAAGAAGCCGTACTCGCCGAACGACGAGGAGCCGTTCCACATCGCGTGCATGCCCATCGCCAGCAGCAGCCCGGCGAGCGGGAACGCCACGCCGCGGACCCGGCCGCGGTCCCCCCGGAGCGCGGCGACGCCGAAGCCGATGCCGGTGAGGACCGTGAACAGCGGGTGGGCGAACGGCGACATGATGATGCGGACGAAGAAGGTCGCCGCCGTGACGGACGCGATGCCCCTGCCGCCGGTCATCTGGTCCGTGCCGAAGGCGGTGCCCAGGTAGAGGATGTTCTCGGTGAACGCGAAGCCGGTCGCCGTGACGCCGGCCACGACGACGCCGTCGATGATCCCCGTGAAGTCGCGTCGCCGGAACAGGAAGACCAGCAGGACGGCCGCCGCCTTGGCGGACTCCTCGACCACCGGCGCTATCACCGTCGCGCCGAGCGTGTCCGCGCCGGACGGGTCCGCGGTGGCCGTGGCTATCCATCTCGTGGCGAAGCTGTTGGCGACGATCGCTATCAGCGCGGCCGCGCAGGCCCCCCAGGCGAAGCAGAACAACAGGTTCCGCCAGGGGCCCGGTTCGACCCGGTCCAGCCAGCGGAACGACGCCAGCAGCAGGGGGACCGGGAGGACGGCCAGGCCCAGCCCGACCAGGAACCCTTCCGTACCGGTCTCCTCGCGCACCAGGGCGAGGATGACCAGGCCGGATATCGCGAGGAGCGTGCTGGGCGCGCCGTAGCGCACCCAGGGCCGCTGCCACCAGTGCGCGTGCCGCAGGGACCCGCCGACGGGGGTGCCGTCGGCGGGTCCGCTGGGATACGGATGCGGGGAACTGGTGGCCACGGCTTCGACCCTAACGACGGAGGGGCGCCGTCCGCAGGCGGGAAGGTGACGGGCGCGGTCAGGCGCCGGCGGAGGGCTGGGGTTGGTCCGCGTGTGGTACGCGCCGGAACAGGAGGTCGTTCACGACATGTCCCTTGTCCAGTCCCTGGCCCTCGAAACGGGTCAGCGGCCGGAAGTCGGGGCGCGGGGCGAAACCGCCGTCGGCCTGGGTGTTCTCGAAGTCCGGGTGCGCCGTGAGGACATCGAGCATCTGTTCGGCGTACGGCTCCCAGTCGGTGGCGCAGTGCAGCAGCGCGCCGGGTCGCAGCCGGGTGGCGGCCAGGGTCAGGAAGTCGGGCTGGATGAGCCGGCGCTTGTGGTGCCGCTTCTTGGGCCACGGGTCGGGGAAGTAGACGCGCAGGCCGTCGAGGGAGTCCGGGGCGAGCATCTCGCGCAGCAGGATGATCGCGTCGCCGTTGCCCACGCGGATGTTGGACAGGCCGTTGTGGTCGGCGAGGTTGAGCAGGTTGCCCTGGCCGGGCGTGTGGACGTCGACGGCGAGGACGTTGGTCGCGGGGGCCGCCGCGGCCATCTGGGCCGTGGCCTCGCCCATGCCGAAGCCGATCTCCAGGACGACGGGGCGGTCGTCACCGAAGAGGTCGCGCAGGTCGAGGGAGCGGCCGTCGATGTCCAGGCCCCACTTGGGCCACAGCCGCTGCAGGGCGTCGGCCTGGCCCGCGGTCACCCGGCTGCGCCGGGGCTGGAAACTCCGGATCCGCCGCTCGAAGTGCGACCCGGCCGGGTCCGGCTTCGGCCCGTCGGGGAAACGCGGCTCGCCCTTGGCCCGGGTGTGGCGGAGGGCGGCGCCGGGCGTCGGCGTCTCGGCGGCGCCGGACGTCCCGGGCTGCGGGCTTTCAGGGGTGTTCGCGGAGTCAGACACAGTGCCCTGATTTTACGGCCGCGGTGCTTCGCCTGGCGCCGGTGGTGGGTCGGGGCCGCGCCGGAGGGTGTCCGTCCTCGGAACGGCGCGATGGGGTGTCGTACCGACTCACTGTCCGTCGACGCGCCAACCAGCTGCGGGCGGACACCCCCCGACACGGCCCCTTGCGTGGGACGGCGGCACCCCGCTACGCCGGGCTGCGGACCTACGCGGCCTCGGCCTGGTCGCCTGGCTGCGGAGGCCTCACAGTGCGCTCAGTGCTCTGCGGGCCACCTCGCGGCCGATCGGCAGGGACGCCGTCGCCGCCGGGGAAGGGGCGTTCAGCACGTGGACCGTGCGCGGGCCCTCGCGGATCAGGAAGTCGTCGACCAGGGTTCCGTCGCGCAGGACTGCCTGGGCGCGCACGCCCGCCGCCGCGGGGACCAGGTCGTCCTCCGTCACGGCGGGCAGCATCCTGCGCACCGCCTGCGTGAACGCGCTCTTGGACAGGGAACGCCGCAGCTCCCCCGCTCCGTACCGCCAGTGCCGGCGGGCGATCCGCCAGGAGCCGGGCCACGCCAGGGTCGAGGCCAGCTCCCGCGGGCGGACCGTGGTCCAGCCGTACCCCTCGCGGGCCAGGGCCGGGACGGCGTTCGGGCCGAGATGGACCTCGCCGTCGATGCCGCGGGTGAGGTGCACGCCGAGGAAGGGGAACGCCGGGTCGGGGACGGGATAGACCAGGCCGCGCACCAGCTCCGGCCGTGCCAGCTCGTAGTACTCGCCCCGGAACGGCACGATCCGTACCTCGGGGCCGTCCCCGGTCAGGCGCGCGATCTCATCGCAGTGCAGGCCCGCGCAGTTCACCAGGACGCGCCCGCGGACGATCTCGCCCGCAGCGGTGAGCACGGCGACACCGCGCTCGGGGCGCCGGTCGACGCGGACGACCCTGGTGCCGTAGCGGATCTCGGCGCCCGAGGCGTGGGCCAGCCGGCGGGCGACCTCGACGTAGTCGCAGACGCCGGTCGTGCCGACGTGTATCGCGGCCAGGCCCCGGACCTCCGGCTCGTACTCGGCGATCTGGGAGGCTCCCAGCTCACGGACCGGGATGCCGTTCTCCCGGCCGCGCTGCACGAGTGCGTGCAGGCGGGGGAGCTCCGTGCGGTCGGTCGCGACGATCAGCTTGCCGGTGACCGCGTGCGGGATGCCGTACTCGGCGCAGAACTTGACCATCTCGGCCGCGCCGCGCACCGCGTAGCGCGCCTTGAGGGAGCCGGGGCGGTAGTAGATGCCGCTGTGGATCACGCCGCTGTTGCGGCCCGTCTGGTGGCGGGCCGGGCCCGGCTCCTTCTCCAGGACGGTGACCCGTGTGCCCGGCGCGGCGCGCGTGATCGCGTAGGCCGTGGACAGGCCGACGATCCCGCCACCGATCACCAGCACGTCACCGTCGTATGCGGTCCCCACGCGCACCACCTCCCGCCTCGATAGTGCACTGCGCCACTGACAGCGGGTTCAAACGCGGGGACGGCGGACGCTCACGCGGGGGTCACCAGCAGGGGCCGGGCCCGCTCGCGCAGCTCGACCACCCGCGGCTCGTCGCCGTAGGGCTCCAGCCGGTGCAGGAGATCCTTGACGTACTCCGTGGTGCGGGCCGAGGAGATGCGGCCGGCGACCTCGACCGCCCGCACGCCCTGCTCGCACGCGGCGTCCAGGTTCCCCGACTCCAGTTCGGCGACGGCGGAGACGACCAGGCGCAGGCCGTGCGAGCGGACGAACTCCTCCGTCGGCCGCGACAGCGCCTGCTCGGTGAAGCGGCGGACCTGGCGGGGTGCCTTGAGGTCGCGGTAGCACTCGGCGGCGTCGGCGCAGAACCGGTCGTAGGAGTAGAAGCCGAGCCAGCTCGGGTCGTTGTCGCCGGGCCGGGCCCGCTCCAGCCAGCTCTCGGCCGCCTTCAGGGCGCCGCCCGCCGCGTGGGCGTCACTGGCGCGCGCGTGCGCGCGTGCCTCGACGAGGCGGAAGAAGCTCATGGTGCGGGCCGTGGCGAGGCCGCGGTTGCGCTCGAGGGCGGCCTGGGCGAGGTCCACGCCCTCGTCACCGAAGCCGCGGTAGGTGGCCTGGAGGGACATGGAGGCCAGGACGTAGCCTCCGAGGGGGACGTCGGCGGCGGCCCGGGCCAGGCGCAGGGCCTGGATGTAGTAGCGCTGGGCGGCTTCCTGCTGGCCCGTGTCGAAGGCCATCCAGCCGGCGAGACGGGTGAGCTCCGCGGAGGCGCCGAACAGCGCACGGCCGACCTCGTCGGAGTAGGAGCCCAGCAGCAGGGGGGCCGCCTCCACCCGTAAGCACTCGGGCACCATCGACGAACGCCAGTCGCCGCCGCCGTACTTGGAGTCCCAGCGGCGCGCGTCCTCGGCGGCCTCCCGCAGCTTCTGCACATCGCTGTGGCCGACTTTGAGCGGTGCGCCGGAGTCCTCGCCGGAACCCACGTCACGCGCCACCGAACTGTCGGCCGGGGTTATCAGCCAGCGCGAGGCGGGCGTGGCGTACGCGCTTACTGCGAACGATCCGGCCAGCGACTGCCAGATGCCGCCGGAGCCGGCACGGCGGCCGGCGAGGTCGAGGCGGTAGAGCTCGGTGGCGGACCGCACCGCCTGGCCGACGTCCCGGGGGAAGGCGAGCCCGACCTCGGGCGCGGGGTCGGCGTCCGCGAGGCCGATCTCGTGCAGCGGCACCGGGCGGCCGAGTTTCTGGCCGATGGCCGCGGCGATGAGGTGCGGCGCCGCACCCTGCGGCACCATGCCCTTCGACACCCAGCGCGCCACCGAGGTCTTGTCGTAGCGAAGCGTCAGTCCCCGCTGGGCGCCAAGATCGTTGACGCGCCGCGCGAGGCCGGCGTTGGAAATTCCCGCGAGGGCGAGAACGGCGCCGAGCTTTTCGTTCGGCCCGCGTTGCTCCCTGGACATGCGCCACCCCTCGACACAGACGGCTGCCGCGCTGGCATAACCGTGCGGCATTCGTAAACCCAGCGTAGTTCGCCGCATCCCAAGCGTTAAGGGGCATTCTTCCGGTTGGCGGGATTGTGGTCCGTACTGAAGTGCGGTTCAGATACGGGCAGTTGCAACGTGCTCCCGGTGTGTGGCCGTGCGCCCGCCCGTGCGCTCTTCTCCGGCCATCCCGGGAGCGGTTCCATGGTTCCCGCGTGGGTCGGCCCGCTGTACTGGATCCAGTGGGCTGGGGGACACCGCCGCCTTCATCCCCGCGGGCGGCGGAACGGTCCGGGAGGCGCGTTCCGTCTCCCGGACTGCGCGACCGGGCAGTCGTGCGCGGAGCCTGTACGGAGCGTGTTCGACTCCGGTCGCACGTCGGCTATTTGGCCGAAAATCGACCCCGCCTTCCGGGCTGTGCCGACGCTCCGACCACGGTACTTGAGGGCGCTTCGGGCGTGATTGGGGCGCATTTCGGGGGCGCATTCGCGTCGCGGTCCTCCCGCGGACATGTCGCCGGCCTGCCTTGCATGTTGGCCGGACTTCTCTTCCCGCTCCCGGTCTTCTCGCGTTCTCGTCGTTCTTCTGGCGCCGGGCGTACGTTCGTCTTCGTCTTCGTCGTCGGTCGTTGTCCGTTGTCGTCCGCCGTCCTCCGTCACCCCTCCGCGGCGCCCGTATCGTCCTGCCGTGTGCGGGCGTTGGGGGTGCATCGGATCGTGCGGGCGGCTCCGCCGGGGCGCATCCGGCGGAGCGCGAGCGGCGCGGGCACCCTCCGGAGCGCTTCCTTCATGGCAGCATGGTGAACCGGTTCGTGCGGTGCACTGGTTGTCCACAGCCTGTGGAGGCGGCGATGCGGTGGTTGGTGGGATGGAGCAGCACCGCCGCGGGAGCCGTCGCTGCCGGCACGGCGGGGGCGACGGGGAGCGACGGCGAGACGCTGCACCCGGTGGGGTCCCAACTCCTGTGGGGCGACCCCGATCCACTGTGGGCGGTCGGCGACTGGCGTCCCGACGAGGTGCGGGTCGTGAAGGCCGACGAACACACCCGGATCGCCGTGCTCGGCATCTGCGGAGCCACCGACGAGCAGTTGCGCGTCGCCCTGTTCGCCGCGCGGGGCGGGGCTCTGCGCCACCTGACCGCCTGGCCGGGCAGCTACACCGCGATCGTCCAGGTCGGCAGGAGGATCACCGTCTGCGGTGATCTCGCGGGCGTCCGGCCGGTGTTCCACACACCGTGGGCCGGCGGCACCGCGTACGCGACCGCCGCCCTGCCGCTGGCCGACCTCATCGAGGCCAACCTCGACTTCGGGCACCTCGCCGCACTGCTGGCCGCCCCGGACGTGCCCGCCGCGCTGCACGACTCCACGCCGTACGACGGCGTGAAGCGCATTCCGCCGGGGCACGCCCTGATCCTGCGCGCCGGGGCCCGCGAGATCGCCGGGTACGAGCCGCGGGCCTCACTGGCGGTGGCCGCCCCGCCGGCCGACCCCGACAGCGCCGTCGACGCCGTGCGCGACGCGCTCGTGGAGGCCGTCCGCACCCGCCTGTCCGCACCCCGGCACGTCCCCGGCGCGGACATCGACCCCGGGCCCGTGCCCGGCATGGGCCCGGCCGAACGGCGTGCCGCCCGGGGGATGCCCGTGCCCGGCATCGGGGCCGACCTGTCCGGCGGCCCGGCCTCGGGCGCGCTGGCCCTCCTCGCCGCCGGGCTCCCGGGGATGCCCGGCACCGTCCTCGGGCACGGCACGGGTGCGGGGGAGCGGCTGCTCGCCGTCACCTTCAACGATCTGGCCGTCAAGGCGCCCGAGGCCGAGCTGGAGCAGGCCGGGGCGCTGGCCGCGAACCCGCGGCTGCACCATGTGGTCGTCGCGGGCGGCGAGGAGACCCTGCCGTACGCCGACCTGGACGGACCGCTGACCGACGAACCCGGGCCGTGCCTGGTCACGGCGGCACGGCACCGCGCCCGGCTCGCTGCGGGCAGCGCGGACCACTTCACCGGCTACGGGGCGCGGCAGGTGCTGGACGCGCACCCGGCACGCCTGGCCGACCTGCTGATGGACCGCAAGCGGCGCCATCTGGTGCGCCCCGTCGCGGCGTTGACCAAGGCGGACGGGTCGGTGCTGGTCCCCGCGCGCGTGTACGCGGCGGCCCGGCGGCTGTCCCGTACGCCCTACCGCACGGGCCTGGAGTCCCTCGCCGAGCGGCTCCTCGACCCGCGGCCGGACGACGGCCTCGGCGCGTCCGGCGGGGCGGTGGAGGCGTCCCTCGCCGCGCTGAGCTGGGGCAGACCCGGGCCGGCGGCGCGCTGGCTGACCGGTGAGGCGCTCGCCGAAGTATCGGTTCGCCTCCAGGCGGCCACGCACCGGTCGGAGCTGGTGGGGCCCGGGCAGCGGCCGGGCGACTTCCGCGCGCGTGCGGCCCTGGCCCGGTACGCCGCCGACCTGCGGGTGCTGGAGCAGGCCGCGGAGATCCGCTTCCAGCGGCTGCACGCGCCTTTCCTCGACAACCAGGTCGTCCGCGCGGCCCGCGCTCTGCCCGAGGCGCTGCGGGTACGGCCCGGGGCACGGGCGGCGATCCTGCGCACGGTGCTGGAGGGCGCCGGCGTGCGCGAGCTGCCGCCCGGCTGGGGCGTTCCGGCCCCGGCGACGACGGCGGCCGCCGCACGCACGGGGCTGCGGGTCGCGGCGGACTCCCTGATCGGCCTGTTCGAGACGCCGTTGCTGGCGGAGGCGGGACTCGTGGAGGCCCGTGTGGTCCGCAAGGCGCTGCGCGGAGCGGCGGCGGGCGAACCGCTCCCCCTCGACGGTCTCGCCGAGCTGGTCTCCCTGGAACTGTGGCTGGGCCGCCTGCTGTCCCGTCGCGGCACGTGCTGGACCGGCACCCCGGCGAGGGCCCGGGCGGTGCCGGCGGGAATCGCCCCGCGGCGGGGGGCGCTGGGAGCGGGAGCCGGGGGGCCACGGGGGTGACAGGCCCACGCCCGTCCCGAGAACCTCCCCGGGCCTGCCCGTCCCCGACAGCCCGCTCGACCACCGCCCGCCTCGCCCCCGACCCGCGCTGACCGGCTCCGGACAGGCAACCGGCCCCGTGCCTTCTCTCTTGTGCTGCCTGCCGCGTCGCCTGCGCGTCCCGTCCTGCCACTCGGCACCGGCAGGGGATTCGCCCGCGGCCGTCTGCCTGCCGCTCTCCACCAGCGGGGTCGCCCGGCGCTTCCGGGCACCGTGCTGGTTCGGGCCCGTTCGACCGGCCCGTTCGACCGGCTACTCGTCATGACCCACCGCTTGGCCGACGCGGTCCTCTGCCGTCCCACCCGGCACCGCCTGCCATGCCGCCTGGCACGGCAGGAGCGTCGGCGGCCGCCCGCCAACCGACCGCCCGTCCGTGCTCCGCCGCACCGCCCGTCCATGCGCCGCCGCACCGCCCGGCAAGGCAAAAGCTTCGGTCCGTTCCGGGGCCCCGGTGACAATGACCCCGTGCGGTACAGAATCCTGGGTGTCACCACGGTGGAGGATGAGCACGGCGCTGTCGTGTCCGTCGGCGGGCCGCGGCTGCGCGCGCTGCTGGCCGCCCTCGCCCTGCGCCCCTCCCGCTTCGCCACCCCGGGCACGCTGATCGACGAGGTCTGGGCCGACGACCCGCCCCAGGACGCCCCCGCCGCCCTCCAGGCCCTGGTCGCCCGGCTGCGCAGGGCGCTCGGCAGGGACGCCGTCGTCTCCGGGACCGGCGGCTACCGGCTCGCGGCGCACCCCGACGACGTCGACCTGTTCGTCTTCGACCGGCTCGTCCGCCACGGCACCGACGCCCTGGGCGGCGACGACCCCGGCCGGGCCGAACAGCTTCTCGACGAGGGCCTGGCCCTGTGGCGCGGCCCCGCCCTGGCCGATCTCCCCGACCGCTCCGCCGCCACCCGGGCGGAGGCCACCAGGCTGGAGGCGATCCGCGCCCGGGCCGAGGCCCGTCTGCGGCTGGGACGCGCCCGGGACGTCGTACCGGAACTGCGGGAGCTGACCGCCGTCCACCCCTACGACGAACCGCTGCACGCCCTCCTCGTCCGGGCCCTGCGCGCCACCGGCCGGGACGCCGACGCGCTGCAGGCGTACGAGTCCGTCCGCCGGACGCTCGCTGAGCGGCTCGGCACCGACCCGGGGCCCGAACTGCGCGCCCTGCACGCCGACCTGCTCGGCACCGGCGCGAGGAACGAGCAGCCCGGAGCCCCCGCGCCCGGGCAGGGACCGGCCCGCGCGCGCACCGGCAATCTGCGCCCCCGGCTGACCTCCTTCGTCGGCCGGGAACCCGAGATCGACGCCATCCGTTCCGACCTGCGCGGGGCCCGGCTCGTCACCCTCACCGGCCCGGGCGGCTCCGGCAAGACCCGTCTCGCCGAGCAGGCCGCCTCCGGGCTCCCCCAGGCGTGGCTGGCCGAGCTGGCCCGGCTCGACCGGCCCGAGGCGGTGCCGGACGCGGTGGTCAGCGCGCTCGGCCTGCGCGAGACCGCCCTCATGACCGGCGAACGCGCGGCGGCCGTCCAGGAGGACCCCGTCGCCCTGCTCGTGGAGTACTGCGCCCCGCGCGACCTGCTGCTGATCCTGGACAACTGCGAGCACGTCATCGGGGCCGCCGCCCACCTCGCCGAGACCCTCCTCACCCGCTGCCCGCGGCTGAGGATCCTCGCCACCAGCCGGGAACCGCTGGGCGTCCCCGGGGAGTCGGTGCGCCCGGTCGAGCCGTTGCGGCAGGACCACGCGCGGCGGCTGTTCGCCGAGCGCGCCGCGGCCGTGCGGCCCGACGCCGATGCCGTGCTCCGTGACGAGCGTGCGGTGGCGGAGATCTGCCGGCGGCTGGACGGACTGCCGCTCGCCATCGAACTGGCCGCCGCCCGGCTGCGGTTGCTCACCCCCCGGCAGATCGCCGACCGGCTCGACGACCGCTTCCGCCTGCTCACCTCCGGCAGCCGCACGGTCCTGCCCCGCCAGCAGACCCTGCGGGCCGTCGTCGACTGGTCGTGGGACCTGCTCGACGAGGCCGAGCGGCGCGTGCTGTGCGAGGTGTCGGTGTTCGCGGGCGGCTGGGACCTCGAAGCGGCGGAGGCCGTGTGCACCGGTCCCGCCGCCGAACTGCTCGGAGCGCTCGTCGACAAGTCCCTGGTGGTGGCCGCCCCGGGCCCGGAGGACGGTCCCGGCGGCATGCGCTACCGGTTGCTGGAGACCATCCACGAGTACGCCGTGGAGCGCGCGGCCGGGACCCCGGGCCTGCGCGCCGGCGCCGAGTCGCGGCACCGGGCGTGGGCGGGCGCGCTGGTCGAGCGGGCCGGTCCGCTGCTGCGCTCCGGCGGCCAACTGCCCTGGATCGCCCGACTGGAGACCGAGCTGGACAACATCCGCGCGGCCCTGGACCGGGCACTGACGGCCGGGGCGGAGGAGGAGGCCGGGAACCTCGTGCTGGCCATGGGCTGGTTCTGGTGGCTGCGCAACTACCGCCACGAGGCCATGGAGTGGCTGGAACGCGCCCTGCGCCCCGGTCGGAGCCCCGGCACCGACGGCCCCCGGCCGTCCGGGGACGGCCCGCCCCGTCTCCTCGCCGTACCGGACGACGAGGAGACCGGGCATCCGCTGCACGATCTGCGGATGGACCTGCGGATGCTGCACCTGTTCTTCCTGAGCGACGCGGCGTCCGTGGACCCCTCCTCGGACGCCTGGCGCCGCCACCTGGCCCGCATGCGCGCCCACTACGAGACCGGCGGCCCGCGTGCGGCCCGCATACCCGGCCTGGTCTGGCCGATCGTCGTCGCCTTCTCCGACGACCAGGACGACGTCTGGTCCGTCATGGACGCCGCCGTCGCCAACTGCCGTGCCCACGGCGGCGACTGGGAGACGGCCGTGGCCCTGTTGTTCCGCACGCACACGATCGTCGACGCCCCCGGTGACCTGCTGTGCGTCGACGACGACCTCACCGAGCTGCGCGCGCTCGGCCGCCGCTGCGGCGACCGCTGGCTGCGCGCCCAGGCGTGCGGCGCGGCGGGCGAGGCCGCCATGGCACGCGGTGCGTACGACGAGGCCCGCGGGGAGTACGAGGAGGCCCTGCGCCTGGCCTACGAGGTCGGCGCGTACGCCGAGTCCCCGCTCCTCATCGCCCGGCTCGCCGAGATCGCCTACCGCGCGGGCGACCGGGCCGGCGCGCTGGCCGCACTGGACGAGGCGAGCGCGGCCGCCGACCGGTACGCGGTGACGGACTCCAAGGCGTTCGTCTCCCTGCTGCGCGCTCAGATCGCCGCCGACGACGGGGAGATGCCGCTGGCGCGCACCCTGTGCGAGGAGGCGCGGGCCGCTGCCGCGCGGGGCACGCCGCCGCCCCAGTTCACGGTGACGCTGCACCTGATCGACGCCGTGATCACGGCGGGCGAGACCGGCCCGGAGTCCGCCCTGGCGAAGCTGTCCGGGGTGCTGCGGGAGGCCGTGGACAAGCGGTGCTCCGGCGCGGTCCGCGCCGCGGTGGCGGACGCCGCGGCGGCCGTGCTGGCCGACCTCGGCGACTGCTCCCGGGCCGCCCGGCTGCTCGCCGCCGGTGACCGGTGGCGGGCCTGCCGCGCCCGCCCCCTGCCCGAACGCGCCCCGGCGGAGCGCGCGGCGGCCACCGCGAGCGCCGCCCTCGGCGCCGGCAGGTACGCCGCCGAGCGCGCCTCGGGTGCCGCCCTCAGCCCGCAGGACGTCCTGCGGGAGCTGGACGAGGCGCGCGGTGCGCACGCCGCTAGCGGCAGGTGAACGTCGACTCCGCCCAGTCCGCGAGCGTCACGTCGTCGAGCACGCCGCGCGGTTCCACCACGAGGCGCACCGTGCTCCGGCCGGTGAGGTCCACGTGGACCGGCACGGCCGGGTCGCCGCCCTCGACCAGCCCGGACCGCCACAGCCGCACGCCGTCGGCGTAGACGGAGAAGTAGACCCTGCCGAGCCCCAGGGCCAGGTCGTCGACCCCGGCCTTCGCGTCGTAGGAGGTGCAGGAGCGGTTGAGGTCGATGGTGACGGAGGACCGGCCGTGCACGGTGACGCCGTGCGCGTACCGCCGGCCGTCGACGGACGGCCCGGACCGTTTCCAGACCCAGCTGCTCGCGCCGATCCGCATCTCGGGCCCCGTCCCGTCCCCGGCGACGTCGTACGACAGGTCGCTCCACCGGTAGACGGCCGGTGCCGGGAGCGGCGGGGGTGGTGCGGGTGGTGCCGGTGGCGCGGACGGTGACGGGGGAGCGAGCGTGGGATCGGGGGTGGGGGTGCGCGGAGGTGTGGGCTTCGGGGCGCCGGGAGGCGGGGTGGGCGCCGGGGTGCGGGAGGCCGAGGGGGACGGGCTCGGGCTGGTCCGGGGGGCCGGGGTGGGCGCGGGTGCACCGGCGCCGACGGGCAGCAGCGCGGGCGGCTCGGGCCCGGGCTTCGAGGCGGGGGGTGTGGGGTCACCGGGTCGGACGGCCGACGAGGGCGGAGCAGCCGGCCGGCCCGGCGCGGCCTCCTTCTTCGGCGTCTCGCTGCCGGCCAGCGCGAGCACCACCGCGACGGCGACACCCACGGCGACCACACCGGCCGCCACACCGGCCTTCAGCGGCGCGCCGAGCCCTTCGGACACCGCACCACCACCGGCGCCACCGGCGCCCCCGGCTCCGCCGGACGAGCCGCCCACCGCCGCGGCGGCCCCCGCAGCACCGGCCGCTCCCGTGCCCCCGGCGATGAGCCCGGCCGCCTTCGCGTATCCGGCGGCACCGAACCAGCCGATGACGGCGACCGGCACGACGGCCGGGATGCCCCCGGCCACCTCCGCGATCTGGCTCGCCGCCAGCCGGCACTTGGCGCACTCCTCCAGATGCCTGCGCAGACCTCGCTCGGCCCGGGTGCGCAGCCGGCCGCGCGCGTAGGTGCCGAGCTGGTCGGCCCAGCGGGCGCACTCCTCGTCGGCGGTGAGCGTGGCGCTGACGTGGGCCTGGAGGTACGCCTGCCTGAGTCCCTCGCGGGCCCGGCTGGCCAGGACCCGGGTGCCGTTGGCGTCGAGCCCGAACAGCGTGGCGACCTCGCTGGGGGACTCGTCCTCCACCTCGGTGTGCCACAGCACGGCCTGCCACCGCTCGGGCAGCGACCGGAAGGCCCGCATGGCCATCGACTGCTCAGCCTCGTGCATCGCCCGTACGTCCGCGCCGAGTTCGAGCGTGTCGCCGTCGGACACGTCGGAACCCCGGGCGGACTGGGTGGCGAACACCGCGAAGTCGTCCACGAGTTGCTCGCGGCGGGCGGACCGCGTCCAGGAGGCGGCGACGCGCCGGACGGAGGTCAGCAGATAGGCCCGTACCGCGTGGGCCGGTCCCGCCCCGCCGCGTACCGCCTGCAGCATCCGGGCGAAGACCTCGGCGGTGAGATCGTCGGCGGTGTGGGCGTCACGGCAGCAGGTACGGGCGTACCGGCGCACGGCCTGCGCATGGCGCCGGTAGAGCTCCTCGTACGCCGTGTCGTCGCCCGCGCGCATCCGGTCGATCAGATCGGCGTCGGAGGGCGGCAGTTCGCGCGGCGGAGGCAGGACGCCGTCCTCGCGTCCTTCGCGCTGGGCCGGGACCGCACCGTCGTGAGGCGCGGGGGGTGGCGCGGCCGCGCGCCCGCCCTGGCTCGGCACCTGGGGCGGTACCCCACCGCCGGCCGTGACGTCGCCGCCGCTCCCGCCCGACTCGTCCCGCTCGTCACCGCTCATCGCGGCACGCCCCCGCCAGCCGCCCAACCCGTCCAGACCACCGGGTCAGAGTGCCACAGCGGCCCTCACCGGGAACGCTTGCGCCAGCAGCGTCACCCGTCCGAGGGGATTCGCCGCACGCCAGTACTGAACGGCACCCGCCCGGGGAAGGATCGCGCCTTCGTGCTGCCTCCGAGCTGTCGCCCGGACCACGGCGACCGGGGCTCACCGGCGCACGCCCCGGGCCGCTTCGCGCCATGGACCTCACGGACCCCGGTGCGCCCGGACCCCGGTGCGCCCGGGGCCCGTACGCACCGCGCCGGTTCACGCCGGTCGCGAGCGCAGTCCCTCCAGCAGGATGTCGAGCAGCCGGGCCGAGGCCGCCGCCTGCTGGGCCGCGTCCGGCAGCGAGGGCGCCGCCGTGGCGATCACCAGCAGGACGTCCGCGACGGACACGTCCGCCCGCAGCTCGCCCGCCGCACGGGCCCGCTCCACGAGCCGGCCCACGACCTCGAGCAGCGCCGCCGCGCCGGCGTCGTCCTCCTCCGCCCCGACCGCCGGCACCGCGGCCACGGCGGCCGGTTCGTCGGGGACGAGCCGCAGCTCCGCCGGTCCGGGCTGCGTCCGCTGCTGCGGCACCCGCGCACCGCCCGCACCGTCCTCCACGGGAACCCGCAGCACCTGCGGCGGCAGCAGCCGCCCGGCGCCGGAGGCCGCCGACGTCCGCAGGAAGCGCGACAGCGCCGACCACGGCTCGTCCTCCTGCCCGAGCGCCGCACGCGCCTGGTCGGTCAGCCGGGAGATCTCCTCCTCGGCTATCCGGCGCACCAGGACGTCCTTGCTCGGGAACCGCCGGTAGACCGTGCCCACGCCGACCCGCGCGCGCCGGGCCACGTCCTCCATCGGCGCGCCGTAACCCAGCTCGCCGAACACCTCGCGCGCCGCACGCAGCACGTGCTCCAGATTGCGCTGCGCGTCCACGCGCAGCGGTGTGGTCCGCGCCCCGTCCGGGCGGGCACCGCCCGGCGCCGCGCTCATCGTCGCGCCGCCCGCGAGAGCGGACACGGTCGACCATCGAGAATCCTGAACATGCATATGCATTCCCCCGGTAATGACGTCTCCCCCCGGAGACACTCCCCGTCATGCCTTGGCGGGACGGGGGAACAGCCCGGGTCCGCGGGCCCGCCCGTCGCGGACCCGGTGAGCACATCCCCCTACACCCCGTCGACAGACGAACATAGTTGAGAGGGAGTCAATTCAGAAGGGGCAGGTTCCGCACAGAGCGCCCACCGATCGGAGCACGGGCCGCATACGTCCGGAATGTTCCTGCGCGCGCCCCCCGCACCACCCACCCTGACCTGGGGCGACTCCCGCCGACCCGCCCTTTCGGCCAACTACGCGCCGGCTCCCGCCCCGGTCACACAATTCGTCGAGGCTGTGGACAAACGCAAGCGGCGGGTGCGTCATGGGAGGGTGAAGGAACGTGCGCGCATTCTCGTTGTCGGTGGCGGCTACGTCGGGATGTACACGGCCCTGCGCCTGCAGCGCAGACTGGGCCGGGAACTGGACCGCGACGAGGTGGAGATCACCGTCGTCACCCCCGACCCGTACATGACGTACCAGCCGTTCCTCCCCGAGGCCGCCGCCGGGGCCATCTCGCCCCGCCACGTCGTCGTACCGCTGCGCCGCGTCCTCGGCCGGTGCCGCGTCATCATCGGCGAGGTCACCGCCGTCGACCACGACCAGCGCACCGCCACCGTCACCACCCTCGCCACCGAGGAGGAGGGCACGGGCGGACAGCGGTTCACCTACGACCACCTGGTGCTGGCCCCCGGCTCCGTCTCGCGCACCCTGCCCGTCCCGGGCCTCGCCGAGCACGGCATCGGCTTCAAGACCGTCGAGGAGGCCATCGGGCTGCGCAACCACGTCATCGAGCAGATGGACATCGCCTCCTCCACCCGCGACCCCGCCATCCGCGACGCGGCCCTCACCTTCGTCTTCGTCGGCGGCGGCTACGCGGGCGTGGAGGCGCTCGGCGAGCTGGAGGACATGGCCCGTTACGCGGCCCGGCACTACCACAACGTCCGCCCCGAGGACATGAAGTGGATCCTGGTCGAGGCCTCGGGCCGCATCCTGCCCGAGGTCGGCGAGGAGATGGGCCGCTACACCGTCACCGAGCTGCGCCGGCGCAACATCGACGTCCGCCTGGAGACCCGCCTGGAGTCGTGCGCCGACCGGGTCGCCGTGCTCAGCGACGGCGCCCGCTTCCCCACCCGCACGGTCGTCTGGACGGCCGGCGTCAAACCGCACCCCGTGCTCGCCGCGACCGACCTGCCCCGCAACGAGCGCGGCCGCCTCAAGTGCACCCCGCAGCTGTCGGTCGAGGGCACCACGCACGCGTGGGCCGCGGGAGACGCCGCCGCCGTCCCGGACGTCACGGCGAGGGAACCCGGCCGCGAGTGCGCGCCCAACGCCCAGCACGCCGTCCGCCAGGCCGCCGTCCTCGCCGACAACATCGTGCACACCCTGCGCGGCGAACCCCTGACGACCTACGAGCACTCCTACGCCGGATCCGTCGCCTCCCTCGGTCTGCACAAGGGCGTCGCGCACGTCTACGGACGCAAGATCAAGGGCTACCCGGCCTGGTTCATGCACCGCGCCTACCACCTCAGCCGCGTGCCCACCTTCAACCGCAAGGCGCGTGTGCTCGCCGAATGGACCCTGGCCGGGCTGTTCAAACGGGAGATCGTCTCCCTGGGCTCACTCGAACACCCGCGGGCCGAGTTCGAACTCGCGGCCGGTGGAAAGCCTTCCCAGGACCCCCCGCACAACCCGAAGGGGTCGTCCTGACCCGCTCCAGGAACTCCCGCGGCCGGCCCGGCGTCTGACGGATGTCGGTCCGGTCAGCGCCCTGCCAGACTGGTCCACCACCGCGGGCGTGCCACCCACGTCCCGGTGCGGGCCCCCGGGCCCCGGCCGGTTCCGGCCGCCGACCACTACACGAGGCAAGGATTCGTGAACTTCACGCGCTGGAGCGCCCGGCTCCCCGGAACGCAGCGCCGCGCCGCAGCGCGGACCGAGCAGACGGCCTCCCCCGACCGGCGGGGGGACGGCTCCGTCCCCGCCGCCCGCGCCGAGCAGCTGACCGGCGGGGCCCCGCCCGTCCCCGCCGTCGACGACCTGCGGGTGCGCGAGGTCCTCGACCGCGTCCCCTCCCTCGTCGCCCTGGTCCACGGCCCCGACCACCGCATCGCCTACGTCAACGACGCCTACACCACCGCCTTCGGCGTGCGCCCCCTGGGCGAACGAGCCCGCGAGGCCCTCCCGGAGCTCGACGGACTCGGCCTGTTCCCCCTGCTGGACCAGGTCCAGCGCAGCGGCAAGCCCCGGACGGTCAAGTCCCGCAAGGCACCCGACGGCCGCTGCTACACCTTCACCTGCACCCCCGTCGCCCAGCGCGACGACGGCAAGGGCGGCGGCGACGGCCGCGGCGTCCTCGTCTTCGCCACGGACGTCACCGACCACGCCGAAGCGGCCGAACGCCTGCGCGCCAGCGAACGCCGCCAGCGCGAGACGGCCGTCACCCTCCAGCGCTCCCTGCTCCCCCAGGAGCTGGAACAGCCCGACGACCTGCGCATCGCCGCCACCTACCACCCCGGCGGCACCGAGGCGGCGGTGGGCGGCGACTGGTACGACGTGATCACGCTGGGCGGCGGCCGCACGGCCCTGGTCATCGGCGACGTCATGGGCCGCGGCGTCCGCGCGGCGGCGGTCATGGGCCAGCTCCGCACGGCCGTCCGCGCCTACGCCCGCCTCGACCTGCCCCCGCACGAGATCCTCCAGCTGCTGGACGGCCTCGCGGCGGAGATCGACGCCCACCAGATCGCCACGTGCGCGTACGCCATCCACGACCCGAACGAGGGCAGGCTCGTCTACTCCTCGGCGGGCCACCTCCCGATCCTCGTCCGCGACGAGAACGGCACGGTCCTGCGCGCCGACGAACCGACCGGCCCCCCGCTCGGCACCGGCGGCTGGATGCACACTTCGGGCTCGATCCCGCTCGCCCCCGGTTCCACGGCCGTCCTCTACACGGACGGCCTGGTGGAGCGCCGCGACGCCGACCTCGACGAGGGCATCGCCGCCCTGGAGCGCGCCCTGGCCGGCGCCACCGGCACCCCCCAGGTCGTCTGCGACCGCCTGATCCGCTCGGCCGGCGTCACCCCCGACCACGACGACGACGTGGCCGTCCTGGTCCTGCAGCACCCCGCCCGCACGGGTCCGGACAGCGAGCTGTTCCGCAACGCCGCCCTGGAACTGCTGGGCGGTGTGGAGGCGGCCCCACGCGCGCGTGCCTTCGCCTCCGGCGTCCTGACCAGCTGGCGCTTCCCCGCGGACCTGCACGACCTGGGCGTGCTGGCGACCAGCGAACTGGTCGCCAACTCCCTGCAGCACGGCACGCCGCCGATGCGGCTGCGCCTGCGCCGCACCGACCGCCGGCTGATCATCGAGGTCACCGACGGCGACGACCACCTCCCCAGACGCCGCCGCGCGGAGCCGGGCGACGAATCGGGCCGGGGCATCGCCATCGTCGCCACGATCGCCTCGAACTGGGGCTGCCGTCGCACACCGGGCGGCGGCAAGGCGGTGTGGTGCGAGTTCGTCCTGCCCCGCACCACACTGTCCTGACGGGGACGGATCAGACGTCCGCCGAGACGGGCGCCCCGCCCCGCGCCACGACCCGGCTCCTCGCGACCCAGGGCTGGTCCTGCGCGTCCGTCAGCTGCCGCCCCAGCCGCACGGCCAGGACGGTGATCCCCAGCGAGAACAGCAGGAACGCCACGATGTAGGGAGCGTGCAGCGACGCCCCGAGCGGTCCGCCCACCGCCGGTCCGACGGCCAGCGCGAGCTGCTTGACCAGGGCGAACGCAGAGTTGTACTGACCGGCCATGCCCTCCGGCGCCAGATCGGCCACCAGCGGGGCCACGGTCGGCGACAGCATCGCCTCCCCGAGCCCGAACAGGGCGTACGTCGACACGAACGCGGCCGTGGCCATCTCCTGGCTCCCGTGACCGAGCCCCGCGTACCCCGCGACGATCCACGCCACGGCCCAGATCAGACCCACGGCGGCGATCACCCGCGACCGGCGGCGCCGCTCCACGAACCGCAGGACGGCGAACTGCGCCACGACGATCACCAGCGTGTTGGCGGCCAGCGCGGTCCCCAGCGCGGACGTCGAGATACCGGCGGCCTCGACCCCGTAGGCGCTCAGGCCCGACTCGAACTGCCCGTAGCAGGCGAAGAACAGCACGAAGCCGAGCACACACAGCTGCACCATGGCGCGGTTGCCCAGCAACTGCTTCCAGCTGCCCCGGTCCGAGCCGACGGGCGCGTCCATCCGCGGCGCGTGCGGCATCCGCACGGTCGCCATCACCACGACCAGCAGCAGGAACATCGCCGCCTCGATCGCGAAGAGCAGGGTGAAGGACGCGGCGCTGCTGGTGTCGACCAGGTGGCCCCCGATGAGCCCGCCGACACCGAGCCCGAGGTTCTGCAGGAAGAACTGCATGGCGAACGCACGCGAGCGGGTGTCGGCGCTGGAGCAGTCGACGATCATGGTCGCCAGCGCCGGCTGCATCACGGCCTGGCCGGCTCCCAGCAGGGAGGCCGAGACCAGCACGGCCGCCGCGCTGCCGGAGATCCCCAGGCTCAGCGCCCCCAGGGCGGCGGTGACGAGGGCGGTGAGCAGCACCGGCAGCGGACCGCGCCGGACGATGGCCCGTCCGGCGAACGGCAGCACGATCAGTGCGGCCACAGCGAAGACGGCGAGCACCAGCCCCGCCGTCATGGCCCCCAGCCCCCGCACCTGCGCCACATAGACGTACAGATACGGGACCGTGAAGCCGAGCCCGAAAGCGCTGAGTGCGTTGCCCACGTGGATCCGGCGCATCGCAGCGCCCATCGCCCTGGTCACGTTCACCTCTCTCACAAGTTAGGAGTGAAGACTTCGAAGCTAAAGTTCGATGCTAAAGAGTACATACTCAAGGACTTCAAGGCAAAGGAGGGCCGTGCCATACTGCGGCCCATGGGCGACACCCCCGGCCCCCGCGAGCCGACCCTCGAAGAGCAGATCGCCGCGTACCAGCGCGAGTTCCAGGACCTCGACCCCCAGGTGGAGCAGATCGTCTCCGCCCTGTCCCGCCTGAACCGCCGGATGAACGTCGCCTACGGCCGTCAGACCGCGGCCCTCGGGATCAGCAACGCCGAGTGGGAGGTCCTCAAGGCCCTCGTCCTCTCCGGCGCCCCCTACCGTCTGGGCCCCAGCGACCTGGCCAAGCGCCTCGGCCTGACGCCGGCCGCGATGACCCACCGGATCGACCGCATGGTCGCCGAGGCATTGGTGACCCGGGAACGGGACGAGACGAACCGCGTCCGCGTCATCGTGGAGCTGACACCGGAGGGGCGAGAGAAGTGGCTGGAGGCGATGCGCCTGGCGTCGGTCTTCGAGGAAGACCTGCTCCAGGACCTGTCCCCGCGGGAGCGCACGGCGCTGGGCGAGGTGCTCACGCGCCTGCTGCGCCGGGTGGAGCACGCCCAGCCGGACGCCGGCGGACGCCTCACCGACCTGGACTGACGCACTGCCAAAAGTTCTTGACAGGGGAGGCTTGACACCCTCCCGCCCGGTCCGTAAAGTTCTTCGGGTTGCCGCGGAGCCGTAACGGTTCTTCGGCAGCACTTCCGCCGCAGCAGCGGCACCCACCACAGCAAGATCGATCCCAGCGGGGTTGTATTCGGCGTGCCCGAATTCAATTCGAATGGGACTCGACGCCCTGATCGAATCCGCATCGGCTTCGATTTTGGATCGCCGAGAGACCGCGCTAAGGTTGGACACGTCGGAACGGCCCAACAGCCGCGAGGACAAGCCCCCCTGACTGGGAATCAGGCCCGAAAGGATCTGATAGAGTCGGAACCGCCGGAAAGGAAACCGCGAGAGCGGAAACCTGGAAAGCACCGAGGAAATCGGATCGGAAAGATCTGATAGAGTCGGAAACGCAAG